>DVIW01000028.1 GCA_018710945.1 Candidatus Aphodovivens avistercoris
GTCCACGATCAGCGGCACGCCGTGTGCGTGCGCAGCGGCGGCGAAACGCTCGATATCGAGCACGGACAGCGCCGGGTTGGCGATCGTCTCACCGAAAACGCACTTGGTATTGGGACGGAACGCCGCTTCAAGCTCGTCGTCGGTGCAGTCGGGTTCGACGAACGTGCACTCCAGCCCCATGCGCGCCATAGTGTGCGCGAACAGGTTGTACGTGCCGCCGTAGATGGCCGAGCTCGCCACCACGTGATCGCCCGCACCCGCGATGTTGAACACCGCGAAGAAGTTCGCCGCTTGGCCCGAGCTGGTGAGCATGGCCGCCGTGCCGCCCTCGAGCTCGGCGATCTTCGCGGCGACGGCGTCGTTGGTGGGGTTTTGAAGACGCGTGTAGAAATAACCCGCCTCCTCCAAGTCGAACAGGCGCCCCATGTGCTCGGACGTATCGTATTTCCACGTGGTGGACTGGTAGATGGGCACCTGGCGCGGCTCTCCGTCGCCGGGATGGTAGCCGCCCTGCACACAGATGGTATCGATGGATTGGCTCATGGATGCGCTCCTTGCTCGCGGTTCGCCGGCGGCGCGCCCGTCCCTTCGCGGGACGCTCGCCGCCTTCGGCATGCAACCGCTCCATTATACGGCGCGGCGCGTGCCGCCCTTGCGGCGCTTCGGGCGCATTGCGAGATTTCACGCCGTCGCAACACGGCGGCGAACGCAATCGGGGGGCGCAGAGCGCAGCGGGCAACGACCCCTTCCCCCTCTTCCAGCGGCCTTGCGCAAAAAACGGAGCACCCCCTCCGGCGAATCTTCGTCAATTTCGCGCGCTGCGGGGCCTGCTGAACGCGCGTTTTTGCCGAAGATTCGCCGGAGGAGCGGCGCGCGTGATCGGGATCGGCGCCCTTTTGCTATCATGGCGGACGAACCAGCATGCGCGGGAGCAACCCGCGCGCAATTTGGAAGGACGCCTGCCATGCCCATCAAGATCCCCGACGCGCTGCCCGCCACCGAGGTGCTGCAGGGCGAGAACATCTTCGTGATGACCGAGTACCGCGCCATGCACCAGGACATCCGCCCGCTGCATGTGCTGCTGCTCAACCTCATGCCCACCAAGATCGCCACCGAGACGCAGATCATGCGGAAGCTGTCGAACACGCCGCTGCAGGTGGACTTGGAGCTGCTGCAGACCGCCAGCCACACGGCGAAGAACGTGTCCGAGCAGCACCTGGAGACGTTCTACACCACCTTCGACCAGATCAAAGACCGCCACTACGACGGCATGATCATCACCGGCGCGCCGGTGGAGCTGCTGGACTTCGAGGACGTGGACTACTGGGACGAGCTCTGCCGCATCATGGACTGGGCCGCTGCGAACGTCCACTCCACGCTGCACATCTGCTGGGGCGCGCAGGCGGGCATCTACCACCACTACGGCGTGCCGAAGTTCGAGCTGCCGCAGAAGATCTTCGGCGTGTTCGAGCATGAGCTGGTGAAGCCCTCGTCGCCTTTGGTGCGCGGGTTCAACGACCGCTTCATGGCGCCGCACTCGCGCCACACCGAGGTGCATGCGGAGGACATCGAGAAGCACCCCGACCTGGAGCTGATCGCCGTGTCGGACGAGGCGGGCGTCTACATTGCCAAGAGCACCGACAGCCGCAACTTCTTCGTGTTCGGCCACCCCGAGTACGACACCGACACCCTGATGGCTGAGTACAACCGCGACATCGCCAAGGGCATGGACATGCCGCTGCCACGCCACTACTTCCCCGACGACGACCCCGCGCGCCAGCCCTACAGCACCTGGCGCGCCGAGGCCCAGCTGCTCTACACCAACTGGCTGAACTACTACGTGTACCAGACCACGCCCTACGACATCAACCGCGCGGGCGAGGAAGCCACCGAAGGAAACGACGAGCGCCCCGAGGCGTAGCCTGCATAGCAAGGAGAAGCCGTGCCCGCCAAGCACTACACGCTCAAGCCGGTCGCAACGCCCCTGCCGAGCGAGCATTCGGACGCTGACGCGAAGACGCAGCGCGAAAACGCTGGCAGGGTGCCCGGCCCCACGACCGCAGGCTGCACGGCCGACCCCGCCATCCGCGCCGAGAACGAGGACGACGACGGCTACGACCCCTACTCCGACCGCCGCGAAGAACGCCCGCTGTTCGAAAGCGACCCCTGGAACTAGCAGACGGCCAGCAGACGGCGAATAAGGGATTGCGCCAGAAAGCCAGCAGCCGCTACGCCACGCGCATGGCGCGGGTGCGGACGGCTTCGCAGAACGCGTCGGGGTCAAACTCCTCGAAGCTGCGGATCGCCCAGTCCGACTCGGCAGACAGCTGCTCCCACGTGGCCGAGTCGTCGCGGTCGTACACGCCCACGACGCCGTAGCCGGCGCGCGCCAGCGTGCGCACGGCGTAGATGGAGTCCTCGAAACCCCAGGTAGCCGCTAGATCCGTGCCCATGAGGGCGCGCGCATGGTGGTACACCGCCGGCTCGCGCTTGGACGACGCCACGTCGTCCACCGACACGACGGCCTCCAGGTACGGCGAGAACCCCGCGCACGCCAGCCCCGCCTGCAGGTACGCCTGCGGGCTGGCCGACGCTACGCTCAGCGCCACCCCGCGCTCAGCCAGCGCCTCCACGAACGCCAACGCTCCCGGACGCGCCACGGCGCGCTCGCGGTAGTAGCCCAGCAGGTACTCGTTGATCATGTCCACCACTTCGGCATCGGATGAGCCCAGCCCGAAGCGCTCGTGGAAGAACCGGCCCGTCTCGGGGATGGTCAGCGTGCACAGGATCTCGGTCTCCTCCGGCGTCACCGCCCTGCCGGCCCGGCGCCCCAGCTCGCTCTCGAGCTCGCGCCACACGCCCATCGAGTCGATGAGCGTCCCATCGCAGTCGAAAATCACGCCGATACGCTTCACAAAAGCCCCTCTCGTCATCTTGCAGCGGAAACCCGCCCGCCGCGCGCGGCAGCCGGCCGAGTCCCATGGTACCCCGCAATCGTCAAGCGCGGGAAAAGCCCTTGTAAAAGCGGGGAAAACGCCTGCGCCTAATCCTCCACGCGGATGACGTTGGGCTCGTCGCGCAGCACGTCGTCCAGGTTCGCGATGTCGGCCAGCACTTCCCGAATGTCCTTCTCGCACGCCGTGTGCGTCACGTAGACGATGTACACCTCGTCGCTGTTGCGCACGCCGCGCTGCACCACCGAGTGCACGCTGACGTTGTGGTCGGCGAACTTGGTGGCCATCGCCGCCAGCACGCCGGCGCGGTCGGCCACGGTGAAGCGGATGTAGTACTTGGTGCGCAGCTGCTCCATGGGGATGATGGGCAGGTCATCGGTGCAGGTGCAGCCCACGATGGGCCCGCAGCCCAGCTCCACGTGGCGCGCCACCTCCAGCACGTCGCCCATCACCGCGCTGGCGGTGGGGCCGCTGCCGGCACCCTGGCCGAAGAACATCGTCTCCCCCACGGCGTCGCCGGTCACGTAGATGGCGTTGAACGCCCCGTTCACCGCCGACAGCTGGTGCGACGCGGGGATCATCGTGGGATGCACGCGCACGTCCACGCCCGCCTCGGTGCGATGCGCGATGGCCAGCAGCTTCACGCAGTAGCCCATGTCGTGCGCAGCGTCCAGATCGGTGGTGGTGATGCGGCGGATGCCCTCGGCATGCACGTCGCTCAAGGTCACGCGCGAGTTGAAGGCGATGGACGCCAAGATGGCTATCTTGGCCGCCGCGTCCAGCCCGTCCACGTCGGCGGACGGATCGGCCTCGGCGTAGCCCTTCTCCTGCGCCTCGGCCAGCGCTTCCTCGTAGCTCAAGCCCTCGTCGACCATCTGCGTGAGCATGTAGTTGGTGGTGCCGTTCACGATGCCCATCACCGAGTCGATGCGGTTCGCGATGAGCGAGTGCTTCAGCGGCGCGATGATGGGAATGCCGCCGCCCACGCTGGCCTCGAAGGCGATCTCGCAGCCCATCTGGTCGGCCAGCCCCATGATCTCCTCGCCGTGCGTCGCCATGAGCGCCTTGTTCGCCGTCACCACGTGCTTGCCGGCGCGCAGCGCCTCCAGCACCACCTCGCGGGCGACCGTGGTGCCGCCGATCAGCTCGATGACGATATCGATGGACGGGTCGGACACCACGTCGTGGAAGTCGGGCGTGTAGATGTCGGCCAAGCCGAACGCCTCCGCCTGCACCGGCCGGCGCGAGCACACGCGCGCCAGCTCCACGTCCACGCCGAAGTGGCGTTTGAACTCGTCGCGGTGCGCTTGCAGCACCTCCAGGCACCCGCACCCCACGGTGCCCGTGCCCACCAACCCGATCTTTACCGTCATGGGGCTCTCCTTCGTCATGCGCTTTGCCCGCCGCACCGGTATGCGGAACCGTGGCGGGCCAACCGCACCGCAAAAACGGGCGGATGGGAAACTACACGTCCCGTGCCATCAGGTCCGCGTACGTCTCGCGGCGCGTCGTCACGCGCGCTTCGCCATCCTTCACGAACACGATGGCGGGGCGCGGCTGGCCGTTGTACGTACTGGACATAGAATAGCAGTACGCGCCGGTTCCGAACACGGCCACCACATCGCCCAGCTCGGGATGCTGCAGGGACATGTCCACCACCACGGCGTCGCCGCTCTCGCAATGCTTGCCGCACAGCGTCACGATCTCGGTGCGCGGCTGACCGGCCTTGTTCGCGATGGTCGGCTCGTACTCCGCATGATAGAGCGCCGTGCGGATGTTGTCGGACATGCCGCCGTCCACCGCCACGTATTTGCGGATGTTCGGCAGCGTTTTCAGGATGCCCACCGTGTACAGCGTCAGGCCGGCGCTGGCCACCAGGCTGCGCCCGGGCTCCACCAGAAGGCGTGGCAGCGGCACGTCGAACCGCGCGCAGCACTCCTTCACCGCATCCACCGTGCAGGCGGCGAAGGCCTCGATGCTGGAGGGCTTGTCGTCCGCCGTGTAGGCGATGCCCAAGCCGCCGCCCAGATCCAGCTCTTCGATGACGTGGCCGTACTCGCTGCGGATGCGCGCCATCAGCTCCACCATCACCGCCACCGCCTCGCCGAACGAGTGCAGCGCGAAGATCTGCGACCCGATGTGGCAGTGCAGGCCCACCAGCTTCACGTTCGGCGCGGCCAGCGCGTCCTTCACGCAGCGGAAGGCGAAGTCGTCCAGCATGGTGAAGCCGAACTTGGAGTCCTCGCAGCCGGTGCGGATGTACTCGTGCGTATCGGCCTCCACGCCAGGGGTGATGCGCATGTAGATGGGCTGGACCACGCCCAGCTCGCCGGCGATCTGCGACACGCGCCCCAGCTCGATGCGGCTGTCCACCACGATGCGCCCCACGCCGGCGGAAATGGCCTCGCGCAGCTCCTGGGGCGTCTTGTTGTTGCCGTGCACGAACACGCGCTCGGCGGGGAAGCCCACCGCCTGGGCGCAGGCCAGCTCGCCGCCGCCCGACACGTCCAGGCACAGCCCCTCGTCAGCCACGATGCGCGCCATCTCCTTGTTCAAAAACGCCTTGCTGGCGTAGATCACGTCGGAGTTCGGGTACAGCGCGCGGAACGCCTCGCGGTACTCCTCCATGCGGCTGCGCATGTCGGCCTCGTCCATCACGTACAGCGCGGTGCCCTGCTCGTGAGCCAGCTCGACCATGTCAACGCCGCCCACGAACAGGTGGTCGTCGCGCACCTCCGCCGTGCGCGGCAGCACGGCGCCCAGATCCAGGGTGGTGCGGTTGTCGGGCTGCTTGGTCAAATCGGATGCGGGCAAAGCCATCGGTCGTCCTTCCTTCGAGAATGTCCGACCAGTCTATCATCGCCCCCCGCGCCCTCGGTTTCCCGCAGGTAAAACGATACGATTCACATAGGCGCCGCGGAAGCGGCTGGCGGGCGGCAGACGACCCGACGCAGCGCGGACGAGCACCCTCCCGTAGCGTGCCGCCCGCGGAGCACGGTCCGAAGCCTCGACGCAGCGCGGACGAGCGCCCGGAGTCCCCCAACAGCCGCGCTGCCCGCGCCCGCCCCTCGCTCAGCCACGCCCGAACAGCGAGCCCACGTTGCCGCCCAGCTTGCGCGCGGCCCGCTCGGACAGCGCCCTCATCTCGCCGGCGATCACCTCGCGCGCCTCCGGGCGCATCTTGCGCGCCGCTTCCACCAAAAGCCCCAGGGCTTTCGGACCGCCCTGCAGAAGCTCGCCGGCATCCTTCGCCCCCGATGCGCGCAGCGCCTCGAACAGGGCGTCCACCGCACGGCGCCGCTCAAGCGCGCCCATCCCGGCAATCCACTCGTTCAGCACCTCGGCGACGAAACGCGCCCCAAGGGCCAGCCCGGGCGCTTCTGCCAGCGCCCCGTCCTCCACCTGCCACCGAAACGGGCTGTGCTGCTCGATCCCGCGCCCTTCGCTCTTCACCACGCGGAAGGAAAACGCGTCCTCCATCAGCAGCCCCACCAGCGATTCCTGCGGCACCGTCTTGCGAACCAGAGGGCGCACCGCCTCCACCTCGGCCGGCGCAAGCACCCCTTCGGGAAAGCCCGGCCCGTCGTGGTCGTACACCGCCGCGATGCGCCGCGCCGCCCGCGACGATGCCTTCGCCGCCGCGTACACGGCCAGGTTGCCGCCCTTCGAGTGCCCGCCCAGCACCAGCGGCTCGCGCGTCCGCGCGCCGACCGCCTCCACATAGCGCCGCGCGGCCTCCTGCGCCGGCACGGGCGCGGCGTAGGCCATGTCGAAGTCCTCCTTCCAGCCCGTCCACGAGCGGTCGGTCCCGCGAAAGGCCAGGTAGGTGAACTGACCCGGGCACGTGAAAGCCACAGCGGCGAACTGGGTGCGCTCCGTCTCGCTGAACGCGCTGGCGTAGTCGTGAAGAACCAGGTCGCGGAAGCGCGGGCTGGCCGCGGCATCCAGAAGCAGCGCCTTCACCTCGTCAGGCACCAGCCCGGTGAACATGTCGCCGTAGCGCTCGGCGCGCAGCAGGTCGCCCAGGCGGCCGCCCCGCCGCGTGCCATCGCGGCCCAGCAGGCGCCGCACGCGCCCGCCCCACCCTTCGCGTTCCTCGTGCAGCGGCACCATGCCCGCCATGCGCACCATCGCAAGCTGCGAGAACACCAGCGCGTCAACCTCGCACAGGGGCTTCTCGTGGAAGGTGGCGAACTCGGCCGCCACGTAGTCCGCTATGGTCGCCATTTCGCTCCGCCTTCCTTTTCCGCTTGGTTTCCGCTTCCATTATCGCATCTCGAAACCATTCGGCATCGGCTATAATATAGCTCGTTTGGGGATAATACCTGCGCCGCCCGCTGCGGATGGCAGGTTCAAGCGCCTCTCCGCATGCGGGCCCGCGCCCTTGCGCCGCCGGCCCGCCGGACCGCGCGCGAACGTTTCTCCGGCACCATCGTTGCCATACAGGTGAAAGGAGTTACGCATGGCAAAACAGGAACCGTCCATCGACCAGTGGCTCAAGGAAGCGAAGCAGGACCCGAAGGCCGCCCAGTGCGGCATGTTCCTCACGCACAACGGCGTCGTGCGCATCACGCCCAAGAAGCAGGTGCGCGAGGGCGTCGAGGGCCTGGGCGAGGTGAAGCAGGTCGAGTTCTCCTACGACGCCGAGGGCCTGGCGGCCGCCGAGGCCGAGGCGCTCACGTGGCCGGGCGTGTACTACGTGCGCACGTGGCTGAACGAGGGCACGTGCAACGTGGGCGACTCGCTGATGTACGTGCTCATCGGCGCCGACATCCGCCCGAACTGCATCGACGCGTTGCAGAAGCTCGTCGGCAAAATCAAAAACGAGCTCGTGGTGGAGAAGGAGATCTTCGCCTAGCCCGCATCGGCTGACACAGCCCAGAAGCGAGAACGGCCGGAGGATCCCCCTCCGGCCGTTTCGTTTTTCAGGCTATTCCAGGAACCATTCCAGATGGCCGCACTGCTGGCAAACCAGCACAGTAGCGCTGCGGTTCATCCAATCCAGGTCGAGCAGGCTCATGCCAGTGGTGTTGATCTTCCCTTCGCGCTCGTCGAAGCGGGTGCCACCGCAGTGGGAGCACCGTACCGGCATGCCGGCGACCTCATAGGTGCCGTCGCCGTCCACCCCGCGTCGAAAGCCCTGCCCGAGCCCCATAGCTCCCCCTTTCCCGCTTCGCGACCGTTACCCGAAGTACTTCACGCCGCCTTCGAAGATGGGCTGGTAGAGGTTGCCGGGCACGTTCTTGTACAGACCCGCGCCCGAGCGCTCGGAGTGGCCCATCTTGCCGAACACGCGGCCGTCGGGGCTCGTGATACCCTCGATGGCCAAAAGCGACCCGTTCGGGTTCACGTCCAGGTCCATGCTCGGCACGCCGTCGGCGTCCACGTACTGCGTCGCCACCTGGCCGTTCGCCACCAGCCTGTCCAGCAGCTCCTGCGGCGCCACGAAACGGCCCTCGCCGTGGCTGATCGCCACGGTGTGCACGTCGCCCACCTTGCACTCGGACAGCCACGGCGACAGGCTTGACGCCACACGCGTGCGCACGAGGCGGCTCTGGTGGCGGCCCACCGTGTTGAACGTGAGCGTGGCGCAGTCGGCGTCCATCGGGCGAATCTCGCCATAGGGCACAAGCCCCAGCTTCACGAGCGCCTGGAAGCCGTTGCAGATGCCCAGCATGAGGCCGTCGCGCTTCTGCAGCAGCTCGTGCACCGCCTCGGACACCTCGGGCGCGCGGAAGAACGCCGTGATAAACTTCGCCGAGCCGTCGGGCTCGTCGCCGCCCGAGAAGCCGCCGGGGATCATGACGATCTGGCTCTCACGGATGCGGCGCGCCAGCTCGCGCGTGCTCTCGGCCACGGCCGCGGGCGTGAGGTTGTTGATGACGAACACGTCGGCCACCGCGCCCGCACGCTCGAACGCGCGCGCCGTGTCGTACTCGCAGTTGTTGCCGGGAAACACCGGGATGACCACGCGCGGCTTCGCCTTCGCAAGCGGGCCCTCGTAGATGTGGGGCTTGACCATGGTGAACGAGAGCGGCTCGACCTCCGGCGCCGTGGCGCGCTCCTCGGCGGGCGTGCGGTACGGGAAGATGCCCTCGATGCCGCTCTCCCACACCTCCTGCAGCTCGGCGAGGTCGATCACCTCGTCGTAGGCCGCGAGCTCGTACGCCTCGGTGGTCGTGCCGAGGTCGGTGACGGTCGCGCCCGCCACCGCAGGCAGGTCGAACCCGTCGGCCAGCTCCACGACGAAGCTGCCGTAGGCGCGGTCGAACAGGTCGCGGCAGCCGCCCTCGTAGTATTCGTCGGACACCGCGAAGCCGATGCGGTTGCCGAGACACGCCTTGAACACCGCCTCGGCCAGGCCGCCGAAGCCCGCCGTGGACGCCGACAGCACGGCGCCCTCGCGCACGAGCTTCTCCACCGCGTCGAACACCGCGATCAGCGATTCCGCCTCAGGCAGCAGCCCGTCCTCACGGTACGCCGGCTCGATGAGCTTCACGCGGTGCCTCGCGCCCTTGAACTCGGGCGATACCACGTTGCCCACCTTGCCCGTGGCCACGGCGAACGAGATGAGCGTGGGCGGCACATCCAGATCCTCGAACGAGCCCGACATGGAGTCCTTGCCGCCGATGGCGCCCACGCCCAAATCGACCTGCGCCATGAGCGCGCCAAGCACCGCCGCCACCGGCTTGCCCCAGCGGTCGGCCTCGTTGCGCAGCTTCTCGAAGTACTCCTGGAAGCTCAGGTACATGGTCTCGCGCGCGAAGCCCGTGGCGATGAGCTTCGCTACGCTTTCCACCACGGAGAGGTACGCGCCGCGGAACTGGTCGGCCTCCATGATGTAGGGGTTGAAGCCCCAGGCCATCGCCGAGCACGTGGTGGTCTCGCCGAACACGGGGAACTTCGCCACCATGGCCTGTGCGGGCGCGAGCTGCGTCTTGCCGCCGAAGGGCATGAGCACCGTGGCCGCACCGATGGTGGAGTCGAAGCGCTCGGAGAGACCCTTGTTCGAGCACACGTTCAGATCGCCCACGAGCGCGCGCATGGCGTCCGCGAAGGAATCTTCCTCGTCGGCGCCCGGCACGAGCGGCACCGTGCTCTCGTACACGTCCTCCAGCGTGCCGAGCTCCTTCTTGACGAGCTCGGCCATCTCGCTGTCGGGGTCGATGGGCGCCATGCCCTGCAGCCCCACGTGCGCCTTCTGGTGCTTCGGCGCGCCGTTGCTGGCGAGGAAGGCGCGCGACAGATCCACGATGGCGTCGCCGCGCCACGTCATACGCATGCGCGGCTCTTCGGTGACCTCGGCCACCACGGTGGCTTCCAGGTTCTCTTCGCGCGCATAGCCCATGAACTCGTCCACGTCGGCGGCGGACAGCGCCACCGCCATGCGCTCCTGGCTCTCGGCGATGGCAAGCTCCGTGCCGTCCAGGCCGTCGTACTTCTTGGGAACCACGTCCAGGTTCACGGCGATGCCGTCGCACAGCTCGCCGATGGCCACGCTCACGCCGCCTGCGCCGAAGTCGTTGCAGCGCTTGATCAGGCGGCACGCGTCGGTGCGGCGGAACAGGCGCTGCAGCTTGCGCTCGACCGGCGCGTTGCCCTTCTGCACTTCGGCACCGCATTCCTCCACGCTCGCCGTGCTCTGGGCCTTGGACGAACCCGTGGCGCCGCCGATGCCGTCGCGGCCCGTGCGGCCGCCCAGCAGCACCACCACGTCGCCCGGCGCGGGGCACTCGCGGCGCACGTTCTTCGCCGGCGCGGCGCCCACGACGGCGCCCACCTCCATGCGCTTGGCCACGTAGCCGGGGTGGTAGATCTCGCTCACCTGGCCGGTTGCCAGGCCGATCTGGTTGCCGTAGCTCGAGTAGCCCGCCGCGGCCTCGGTGACGATCTTGCGCTGCGGCAGCTTGCCGGGAAGCGTCTGCTCCACCGGCACCGTCGGGTCGCCCGCACCCGTCACGCGCATGGCCTGGTACACGTAGCTGCGGCCGGAAAGCGGGTCGCGGATGGCGCCGCCCACGCAGGTGGCCGCGCCGCCGAACGGCTCGATCTCGGTGGGATGGTTGTGCGTCTCGTTCTTGAACAGGAACAACCAGTCCTCGTCCTGCCCGTCAACGTCGACCGTCACCTTCACGGTGCACGCGTTGATCTCCTCGGACTCATCAAGGTTCTTCAGGATGCCCTGCGCCTTGAGCCACTTCGCGCCGATGGTGCCCATATCCATGAGGCAGACGGGCTTCTCGTCGCGACCGAGCTCGTGGCGCATCTCCAGGTAGCGGTCGAACGCAGCCTGCACTACTTCGTCATCGATGGTCACCTCGTCCAGCACCGTGCCGAACGTGGTGTGGCGGCAGTGGTCCGACCAGTAGGTGTCCACCACCTTCACCTCGGTGATGGTGGGGTCGCGCTGCTCTTCGTCGCTGAAGTACTTCTGGAAGAACACGATGTCGGCGAGGTCCATGGCCAGCCCGCGCTCGGCAATGAACGCCGCCAGGCCCGCCTCGTCCAGTTCGCGGAAGCCGTCGAGCACCTCGACCGCGGGCGGCTCGGGGTACACCGCGGCCAGCGTGTCGTGCAGCGCAAGGTCGGTCTCGCGCGCTTCTACGGGGTTGATCACGTAGTGCTTGATGGCGTCCTGCGTCTCGGGCGCAAGCGCGCAATCGAACACGTAGAGCTTCGCGCAGCGCACCGCGGGGCGCTCGCCCTGAGAGATGAGCTGCACGCACTCGGCGGCGGAGTCGGCGCGCTGGTCGAACTGGCCGGGCAGCGCCTCGACGGCGAACAGGAAGGAGCCGTCCGGGCACGCGATAATGCCCTGGCCGCTGCCCGCCGCGCCCATGCGCACGCCCGCAACCGGCAGCTCGCGGGCGGCGTCGTCGGACTGCGGCTCGGAGAACACCGTGGGGATGCAGCTCTCGAACAGCTCTTCCGAGATGCCCTCCACATCGTAGACGTTGATGATGCGCAGCCCCGCCGTCGCCGGCAGGCCGTCCGCGATGACGGTGCGCAGCTCGGCGAGCAGCTGCCGCGCCTCCACGTCGAATCCGGGCTTCTTCTCAACATACACGCGCAAAACCATGGGGCAGCCTTCCGTCGCATCCGATCCCACCCGCTCCCGCCGTCGTGCCGACGCCGGAACGCCCGCGCGCCTGCGCGGCCGCGCACGGCCCGAAACTCCGTGCCTGGGGCGTTTTTCCCTGATGGCACCATGATACGACACGTTGCGCAGAGGAAGGCCCGCGCCTCGGCCTCTCGCCACGAAAAAAGGCGGCGGCCCCGCGCCGAAACGCAGGGCAGCCGCCTGTCGAATCCGAATGCAGGGACGATCGCCTTCGGGCGGCTGCGCGCCCGGGCTGCCGCGTGCCGCCAGCACCGCCGGCCCGCACGGCGCTTCGCGCGCCGCAGCCCGAACCCGCAGTCCAGGCCCAAGCCCGTCCGGCCGCGCAGCCGCCGCGCCGTCCTAGGAAGCCGCTTTCGCGTCCCCTTCCGCGCCGTCCTTGGCCGGCTCGTCCGCAGCCGCATCCGCAGCCTTCTTCTTGCCGCCGAACAACCCGCCCAAAAAGCCCTTCTTCTCCGCAGGCTTCTCTTCGGCCGCCTTCGACGCCGCCTCGGCCGCAGCCGCCTTCGCGGCAGCCTTCTCGCGGCGCTCCTGGGCGCGCTGGCTCTTCGTCTTCTTGGCCTCCATCTGCTCCTGGTACGCGCGGCGGACCTTCTTCATCTTCGAGAACTCAAGCCACAGCGCGCCGATGATGAACACGTAGGACAGCACCAGGATGACCATCCATGCGAACTCGCCCAGGTAGTCGCGCAGGAAGAACGACAGCGCCAGGCACACGATGGCCGCGATGAGCAGCGCCCACCAGATCTTGCGCAGGCGCCTGTACTCCGGAGTGGGCGGGTTGGCGTACTTGCGGTCCAGATCCGCCTGCTTCTGGCGCTCGGCGCGGCGGATGGCCTTCTTCTCGGCCTTTGTCTTGGTCTTCGGCTTCACGTGGACCGATGCCGCCGCCTGGGTCTTCGGCTTGGCCGAGGCCGCGCTGCGCCGCGACTTGCCGCGGTGCTCTTCCTTCTGGTACCGGTCGTTCATGGGGTTGCGTTGGGACATGGTCTTCTTTCTAGCTACGATGGAACGATGGACGGGCGCGACGAAGGGCGCAGCGCCGGTCGCAAGCGCCCAGCGCCCGCAGCGGCGGCGAGGCACGCCCGGGCGCCCGCGAAGGGGGACTCTAGAACTTCCTGCCCGTGATCAGCTCGTAGGCCTGCACATACTTCTGGCTGGTCTTCTCGATGATCTCCTGGGGCAGACGCGGCGGGTTGCCGGTGCGGTCCCAGTTGGCGGTCAGCCAGTCGCGCACGAACTGCTTGTCGAAGCTGGGCTGGTCCTTGCCCGGCGCGTAGGCGTCGCCCGGCCAGAAGCGCGAGCTGTCGGGCGTCAGCACCTCGTCGGCCAGGATGACCTTGCCGTCGATCATGCCGAACTCGAACTTCGTGTCGGCGATGATCACGCCGCGCTCGGCCGCGTGGTCGCGCGCGGTGGTGTACACCGCCAGCGACAGGTCACGCAGCTTCTCGGCGGCCTCGGGCCCGATGACCTCGCAGCAGCGCTCGAAGCTGATGTTCTCGTCGTGGTCGCCGATCTCGGCCTTGGTGGACGGCGTGAAGATGGGCTCGGGCAGCTTGGACGAGTTGTCCAGGCCCGCCGGCAGCTCGATGCCGCACACAGTGCCCTGCTTGCGGTACTCCTTCAGGCCGCTGCCGGCCAGATACCCGCGCACGATGCACTCCACGGGGAACATCTCGGCCTTCTTCACCAGCATGAAGCGGCCGCGCAGGTAGTCGGCGTAGGGCTGGAACTGCTCGGGCAAATCGGCCACGTCGGCGGAGATCAGGTGGTTGTCCACCACGCCGTCAAGCAGCTCGAACCAGAAGCACGACAGGCGCGTGAGCACCTCGCCCTTGTGCGGGATCTCGTCTTCCAGGATGTAGTCGAACGCCGAGATGCGGTCCGTCGCGACCAGCAGCAGCTTGTCGCCCAGATCGTACAGGTCGCGCACCTTGCCCTGCGCATCGGGCTTGATGTCAATGGCAGCCATGCCTCTGCACTTCCTTCGCGTATCATCGCCACTTCCCACGCAGTGGCCGCGTCTTCAAAACCGTCCGCCGCGCCGACGCATCGCGTGCGGCGCGGCGGGACCGGCCCCCTTGAAACGCGCGCCGCCTTGCGGCAGGCGGGCGCAGCGCTCTTCATTATCCCTCATGTTCGCGCGTTTCGCGCTTGGGTTCGCGCGTTTTCCTGCTTTCCTTCGCTTTGGCGGCCTTCGACTTGCCGGAGCGGTTCGCCTTGGCGTTCTGGCGCGCCGCCTGCTTGGACTGCCGCGCCTCTTCCACCGGGTCGTACAGCGGAAGGTGGATGGTGAAGCAGGAGCCTTCGCCCTTCTTGCCCTCCACCTGCACCCAGCCGCGGTGCCGGTCCACGATCTCCTTCACCACGGCCAGGCCGATGCCCAAACCGCCGCTCGCGCGCGCCCGGCCCGCGTCGGCGCGCCAGAAGCGCGAGAACACCATCTTGCGTTCCTCCGGCGACAGCCCGATGCCCGCGTCGCGCACCGCGATGGCCGCCATGATGTCGCCGCGCGACACCTTCACCGTGATGCGCCCGCCCTCGGGCGTGTAGCGCACCGCGTTGGAGATCAGGTTAGCCGTGGCCTGACGGATCATGTCGGCATCGCCCTTCACCAGGACGTTCTTCTCCATCTCGTACACCAGCGACAGGCCCGAGTCAGCCACGAACGCCTCGTGCGTGGCAACGATGGACGAGATCAGCTCGCCCACGTCCACCACTTCCTCCTTCATGGGAGTGGAGCGGTTCTCCAGCCGCGACAGCGAAAGCAGCGCGCTGACCAGGCGCCCCAGGCGCTGCACCTCGGAGTCTACCGTCTCCAGGTGCTCCTGGTCGGCCTCGAACACGCCGTCCACCATCGCCTCGACGGTGGACTGGATGGCCATCAGCGGCGTGCGCAGCTCGTGCGCCACGTCGGTGGTAAGGCGGCGCTCCAGCTCGCGGTCCTTCTCGATGGACTCGGCCATCTCGTCAAAGGTCTTGCCCAACTCGGCGATCTCGTCATCGCCGCGCAAGTCGGTGCGGGCCGACAGGTCGCCCTCTTTGATGGCTTTCGCCGTTTTCGTGATGCGGTTGATGGGGTTCACCAGGCCGCGCGCGAACAGGAAGCCGCAGCACGACGCCAGCGCGATGGCCACCACCGTGGCAAGCGCCATGGCCTGGTAGGACTTGTTGCGGAATTCCTCGTCAGCCGAGCGCAGCAGCGTGTCGGAGCCCAGCACCCACACGTTCACCGAGCCCACGGCCTGGCCGTCAACCTCGATGGCGGCGGTCGCCATCTGGTCGGGCGAGGGGTCCTTCGGCGCCAGCGAGGTGCTGCCCAGCCCCGACGAGTCCGACGACATGCGCGTGGAGTCGAACGGCACCGACGTGGAGCTGGAGGCGTCGTAGGGCACCGTGTTGTCCACCACGCGGATACCGATGCCCGGCGTCATGGCCAGCATCGTGCGCGCCGGCAGCAGCGTTTCGCCGTTGAACGAGCCCGACTCGTCGTAGCGGTCGGCTATCTGGTCGGCCGTGATGGTGGCGACCGACTCCATGTTGTCGCGCGTGTAGGTTTGGAAGTGCTGCTCCCACACGAACGACACCACGCCGATGGCCACCAGCGCCGTCATGGCGGCGATGAACGCGAACGTCAGCGTCAGCCGCGTGGTGTAGGACAGGTTGCGCCAGGAGCGCTTCTTGCGCGGGGCGCCGCGGTCTTCGGGCTTCTCTTCGGCGCCCTTGCGGCTCCCCTGCTTCTTGTCGGAAAACGGGACGGTGATGCGTTCCACCGATTCGTTGTTCTGCGCCATCATCGTGCGGAACCTCCGTCAGCCGAGCGCGCGGCGCGGCTACTGGCCGTTTTTCGTGGGGTCTTCAAAACGGTAGCCCACGCCGTGCACGGTGTGCAGCCACTTGGGGTTGCGCGGGTTGTCGCCGATCTTCGCGCGGAGGTTCTTCACGTGGCTGTCGATGGTGCGCTCGTAGCCCTCGAAGTCGTAGCCCAGCACCTTCTCCACCAGCTCCATGCGCGAGTACACGCGACCGGGGTAGCGCGACAGCGTGGTGAGCAGCTTGAACTCGCTGGCGGTGAGGTCGATCTCCTTGCCGGACACCATCACCTTGTGGCCCGACACGTCGATGGTCAGCTCGCCGAACTCCAGCACCTCGCGCTGGGGCTCGGAATCGGCATGCACGCGGCGCAGCAGGGCGCGCACGCGGGCGACCAGCTCGCGGGGGCTGAACGGCTTCACCAGGTAGTCATCGGCGCCCAGCTCCAGGCCGATGATGCGGTCCTCCACCTCGCCCTTGGCGGTGAGCATGATGATGGGCACGTCGGAGTTGTCGCGGATGGCGCGGCAGACGCGCTCGCCGGGTACGCGGGGCAGCATGAGGTCCAAGATCACCAGGTCGAAGTGGTGCTTGCTGAACTCCTCCAGCGCCTCCTGGCCATCGCCCACGGCGGTCACCCAGTAGTTCTCGCGCTCCAGGTAGGCCGTCACCGCCTCGCGGATCTTCTTCTCGTCCTCAACCAAAAGAATGCGCCGCGTTTCGTTGCTGCTCATGATCTCACCTCGAAAAATCGTCGATGACCTCCGCATTCGGCATGTCCTGCGGCGCCTTGCCGCGCCGAGCGCATGCCGAACGGGCTTCAGCCCTCGTCTTTGGGTTTATTGTAGCAATTGGCCCCAAGCGCGCCGCCGCCCGTAAGTGAAATGACACAATTAACACCATGGCTACCCGTAAACCCACATCAGCGCGGCATTCGCATCGCGCCTCGTCAGCAACGCGTCGCAGCATGCAGCGCGCCTCGCAGCGCGCGGGCCGCGCCGGGCGCTCGCTGGGCGCCGGCGGGCAGATAGGCAACGTGGCCGGCATCGGCAGCGCGCCGTCGGGACGCCGCCGCCAGCGCGCGGCCGCCGCGCACGCCCGCCGCAACGCGCAGGGGGCCGCTGCGCCGCTGGGCGGCATCGGAGCGGCAGCTGGGCGCGGCGGGAGCGTCGGCGCCGGCGGCTCCGGGGGTTCCGGAGGCGCTAGCGGCGGGTTCGCCCTCACGCGGCGCCACCTCATCGCGGGCGCGGTGGGCATCGGCGCGCTGGCCGCCTTGGGCACGGGCGCGGCCCTGCTGTCGCAGCAGAGCGCCGACCAAGACGAGATAACGGTTCTGGAAGTGCCCGAAAGCGCCGTCACGTCCTCTGACGATCTGGGCGACGCCCAGCCGGTGGAAGAGAGCATGACGCGCGTCGGCAGCTTCGATTTGCCCTACGGCACGCTGCTGTGGGCGTCGGACGACCAGGTGGCGGCCTGCCTCGTTCCCGGCGAGACGGCCAACCCGCTGTGCCAGGCGGGCATCCTCTCGCTTTCCAGCGGCACGCTGACCACCGTGCTGGAAGAGGCGGTGGGCGCCGACGAGGGGTTCCAGATCTACGACGTGCGCGCCGTCTCGAGCGGTGTGGTGTGGGTCGAAGAGGACATCCTTGAAGGGCTATGGCGCGTCTACACCGCCACGCTGTCCTCCAGCGGCACCCTGGGCGCGCCCGCGCTGGCCGACGAGGGCGGCGGCGACTGGGAGACGCCCTCCATCGCGGCCACGGCTGCGCGCGCATGGTGGCAGGTCATGCCCAAGCCCGACACCGACGCCTCCACCGAATCGTCGCTCGTGAAGTCCGTCGCCTACGGCGGCTCGGACGTCCAAACCGCCTGGACTTCGGTCGGACGGCTGGCCGCACCGCCCTACGCCGCCGGGGATGCGGTCGTCATCGCGCCGCGGCTGGACGCGTCCGGCGTGTACTACAACCTCACCTGCCTCGACGCGGCCTCCGGCTCGATGCTTGACGAGCTTGTGCTGCCACAGGGCATGGCGCCGTTCGAGATAGGCTACGGCGAGACGGGCTTCATGTTCTCCTTCGACGCCATCTACGACTACGGCGACGGCATCGCGAACCTGGGCACCTACGTGCCCGCGCAGGACGCGCGCCAGGGCGACTACAGCGCCGCGCCGTGGTTCCGCTTCAGCCGCACGCCCTCCGCCGCGCCCGCCTGGTGCGGCGGCTACCTCATGGTGAAGTCCACCACGTCGGTGTGCGGCATCGACCTGCAAGCCGGCGCGTGGTTCTCGCTCGGCGTGGAAAGCGGCACCGACGACTACGGCGACTACCTGGCCTCTTCCGGATCGAACGACCGCGTGGTCACCTACTCCAACATCGACCACCAACCACTGAACGGCGAAGCCGTGAAGTGCTGCCGCGTCAGCGTCTGGCAGCCCGTGGGGTAAAGCGAAGGGCAAGCGCAGCGCAAGCGGACCGCTTCCCGGCAGCATCCCCGCATCGAAGCTCCCGAGCAGAACCAGCCCGCTCCGCTGCAAACCGGAGAAGGCGCACCCTTGCGCCGCCTATTCCCCTGCCGGAAACGACGGAGAGGCGGCATTGTACGATTCGTCGGCATCGAGGGCGGTGATGAGGGACTCCTCCAAGCGATTCATCTTCTCGACAGCGCACGGATAGAGCAGCACGTGCACGGGCTGCTTGTACTTCACGTCCGCATAGACATCGACGTTGCCCTTGCCGCAGATGTCTTCGTAGATGCTTTCCCCTATGTTGTCGGACTTCCCAACGTAAATGTCGCGGAAAGCCCCGTAGTCGTCTTTCTTCACCTGCGACGAATACGTGGCGATGGCGTAGCAACCGCTGTATGCCAGATACCCGTCGACTTCCTGGCCGGCGACTTTCTCCTGCATCCGCCGGTTTTCCAAGAACTGCTCGACCGACATGCGGATGCCCGCGCCATCCAGCAGCGCCCGGCGCGCTTCCCTTCGCGCCTTTTCCTCCGCACGGGCGTCCGCCTTGTTTTTGATCGCCTCGCCAACCCTGCTTCCGCGCTCCCCAACAGAGCTTGCAGCCCCTTTGACGACGCCAAAGACCTTGCCGGCGCCCTGGCTGACGGCGTTCGGGGCCTTTGCCTGCAGCGCGTCGACCGCCTGCTTCGCCACGGGCATCGCATTGGGAGCCTTGTCGAGCACCTGCTTAGCGATTGGCGCGTACTTCCTCACCTTGCTGGCGACCGCGGCGGCGGTCCCGCCTCCGGGAATGAGGGAAACGGCTATCTCGGCAATATCTATCACGGCGTTTGCCGCATTGATGTAGTCGTCCGCCGTGCGAGCCTTTGCAGACTTCACACTGATCTCATCCGAATCTGCCACGACGATCTCGGAATCTTCTGCCATTTCCCGCTCCCTTCAAAACACGCGGAACTTTCAGCCGGCAACGGTCGATGGCGAAAGCAAACACCCGACCGTGCGGCAGAGAGCCGCCTGCATTCGTCCGAGCTAACCCCAGGAAAGCCAGACGTTGTTGGCGACGGCGAACGCAACCACCACGGCTGCGGCAATCGGCACAACTGCCACCAGCTTCCCGCTAACCTTCATCAGTCGCATCCCCTTCGGCAGCAGCATCCTCCCCCTGCCACTCGAACTCGACGGAATAGCTGTCGCCCAACGCAGCGAAGAACGTGTTGCGAATATCCTCCTCCGCATTTGCGCGCGCCTCTTCCAGCAAACCGCCAGCAATCGCCTCTTCCTGGCTTTTCTCAACACACGCGCGCTGAAGCGCATCGATGTCCTCCACATGGATGGGGTTGAAGATGTTGTTGCGCTCTTCTAGAACTCCGGTCTTTTCCATGTCGGGCGTGTTGGAGATGACATACGGATCGTGAAGCGAAATGGTGATGACGTTCTCTTGCGTCGAAATCTCAGCCGACCCAAGATCCACGCCAGCTTTCAGCGTTCCTGCGTAGCGATACCAGAAGCTGTTGTCGGTGAATGGAATGTCTATCACGTCAAACAAGCGGTTGATGTCGGTCGTTTTCTCCACGAGAGAATAGTCCAGCGAAACGCTGACCAGCTCGTTCCTCTCCACCATGCGTTCGAACACGGTGGTCGCGGCAACACCCTCGTCATCTTTCGGATTGTAGTTCTGGAAGAACAGCACGCCGCCGATGCCGGCTAGCAGACCGACCAGCAGCCCGGCGAGAAGAAACTTCAGCCTAGCGAGCAAATCCTGCTCTGACTTCTTCCGAGCCACCACCAGCAACCTCCTCGGTCTCCCCAGTATGCTCTCTACAAAGAGCCACTACAAATGATAGCAAACATACACTGGTCAGATGGAGAACGAGCGGGAAAAGAGGAGCTTGGGCGCGCATGTCAGGGCCGTGCGGGAGGCGCAGGGCGTCTCGCAGCGCCAGCTTGCCCTGATGACGGGCACGAGCCGCTCGTATCTGTGGAAGATCGAGACGGGCGCCGCCGACGTGGGCATCGACGTCCTCTGCCGCATCGCCCGCGCGCTCGACGCGAACGTCGCGGATTTCATCGACTTCTAGCGCTGCGCCACCCGCCAAGCGGCAACCCGCCGCCGCGCCGGCGCATCGCCGACGCGTTCGCACGGCGCACCCGCTGCAACGTCCACACGGAACGCCTGCCGCGCCGAAAAAACCACGCCGACCCATCACGGCTGCCCAAGCCGCACCGTGCCGCCGCATCAGCCAGCGGCCTCCCTCAGCTCGAAACCCTCCGCGCCGGCAACTTTAGCACCGCCGATTTTGCAATTCTTCAGTTGGCAACTGAATCCTCGCAACACGGGATGCGCTACCCTTTGGGAAGCGGCACGCGAAACCGTCCACCCGCGCCTCCGCATCGGACGATAGGAGAACTATGCCCACCGAATGCCTCACCGAAGACCTGCTCAAACGACTGCTGAACGCTTCGAGCCCCGAAGCGTACCTCGACCACGAAAGCCTGATCGACCGCACGCTGCCCGCCTACCTCTACGAGCTGCTGGACGAGCGCGGCATCAAGCGCGCCGAGGTGGTGCGCGCCTCCGGCCTCCATCCCACGGTGGTCTACGACATCTTTGGCGGCAAGAGCCTGCCCGGCCGCGACCACGCCATCATGCTGGCGTTCGGCCTGGGCTGCAGCGTGAAGGAGGCCCAGCGCGTGCTGCGCCTGGCCGGCGTTGCCGAGCTCTGGCCGAAAGTACGCCGCGATGCGATAATCATCTGGTGCATCAAAGAAGGGCTCTCGCGGCAGGAGTGCGACGACAAGCTGTGGGAGTTCGGCGAAAAGACCCTGTTCGGAACGGGCCGTCTCCGCTAGCGTCGGCACGGTCTGGCAACAACGGCTCCATAAGGAAGGCGGCTTCTCCCACCATGCATGGCAACGGCACAGACGGACGGGGCGACGCCCAGGTCATGCATGCCATGAGCGTTGATGACGCCTACCACGTCGAACACGTGCTGGCCCAAGGCGTCGGGGGCGTCACCGAGCTGGTCACCATCGACGGAGCCGGGCCGTTCGTGCGCAAGAAGATACCGCGCGACCAGGCACGGCGCAGCGTGTGGGCGGCGCTTGGCGACTGCCGCAGCCCCTACCTCCCCACCGTGCGCGCCACGTACGAGATGCCCGACGCATTCGTCATCGTGCATGACTACGTGCCCGGCGTCACGCTCGAGCAGCACGTGATGCAGCACGGCCCGCTTCTCCCCGACAACGCCGCGCGCATGGCGTCGAACGTGTGCGGCGCCGTCGGCGAGCTGCACGCGCACGGCGTCATCCACCGCGACCTCACCCCGGCCAACGTCATTCTGGCGCACGACGGCGCTCACCTCATCGACCTGGGGATAGCCCGCATGACCCACGAAGCCGCTTCCTGCGTCACCACGCCGCTGGGCACCTGGGGCTTCGCCGCGCCCGAGCAGTTCGGCTTCGAGGGAAAGGGGACCGACGCCCGCTCCGACGTGTACTCCATCGGGCGCCTGCTAGGCTTCGCGCTGACGGGCATCCATCCCAATTCCGACGACGAACGCTATGCAACGCTACTGCGCGATCCGCGCACGGTGCCGCCTGCCCTGCGCGCCGTCATCGAGCGCGCGTGCGCCTTCGAGCCGAGCGCCCGCTTCCAAAACGTTGCGGAATTCGCCGACGCGCTGGCTGGCCGCGAAACCGACGGCGGCAGACCGGGCGGCTCCCCAACGGAGGAACCCCGCCCCATCGCCGAAACGGCGCCCATCTTCGCGCCCGACCGCAGCCCCCTGCAAGGGAGCCAGGCATCCGGCAGCGCCCCCGCGATGCCGCCAACCGCCGCCGAAGCGCATCCCGCTCCCAGCCCAGCCGAAACAAGCGCGCACGCGTCCCGCAGATCGCCCCGCCGCAAGCGCGCCCTCGTCATCGCGCTTGCCGGCCTCTGCGCCGTCGGTGTGCTGATCGGCGGCATCGCGCTGGCCACGCAGCTTCTTCCCGCAGCCGACCCCGCGCCCACGTCCAGCTCGTCAGACGACCCGGATGCCGCAAGCGGGTCTTGGGCCGATGAGACCGCCCGCAACATCGCCAACTCAGTGCTGAACGGATCATCGTCCTCGTTGCCCGGCGCATCTTCCGCAGCGAACGTTCCCGTTCCCGAAGTGGTCGAATCCGGCTGGTCGCCCGTCTCGAACGGCTTCGTCAATTTCGTATTCGGCCTGAAAAATCCCAGCGACGACCACGCGATACGCTACCCAACCGTCAAGATCACCGGACGGGCCGCCGACGGCACCATCCTTTTCTCCACCGAGGCGGTCCTGAACTACCTCGGACCAGGCCAGACGACGTACTTCGGAAGCGTCGCCAAAAGCGAAGAGACTCCCGCAACGGTCGAGTTCACGCCGGTCGAACCAGAGGCCTACAACGTCGAAGAGTCCGTCTCCCCGCTGTCCGAGCTGTCGGTGACGAACCTGTCCGAGATACCCGGCTCCTTCGGCGCCGCAAGCTATACGGGAGAGGTGAGCGCATCGGCAGGCGAGCAGCCCTCGCTCACATCGCGGATCGCTGTAACCGTCGTGCTGCGCGACGCCGACGGAAACCCTGTCTTCGGCATGCCGACGTTCGCTTCGCTGCCACCCGAGGGCGGCTCTTCGCCCTTCGAGGCAAGCCTCTACGACGCCCCCGACCACGCCTCCTACGACGCCTACGCGCAATATTGGTAGGAGCGGTAGAAACGGTGAAGGAGCTGGCCCGCGCTCGAAGCGCGAGCCAGCAGGCAGGGCTTACTCCTTGTCGAGACGCAGGATCTCGTCGATGTCGTATTCCCTGTTGTAGAAAGCGCTGTTGACGTCGTACCACTCATCGTATACGTCGGACTTCCCATCGTACCAGGCATCATAGATGTCCAAGCGGTAATCGTACCAGTCATCGTAGCAATCGCTTCTCACGTCGTACCAATCTGAATACGGCACTGTGTCGTATGCGTCTTTGAGCACGCTGTCGTAATACGTGTCGTACACCAGCTCGAACTGATCCTCGTAAACCGTGTCGTAGTAGTCGGAGAACGCGTCGTCGTACACGACGTCGTAGAAGTCGTCCATCGCGTCGTCAAGCGCGTCATAGTCTTCCGCACCATAGGTGGACACGATCATCCGGTAGTAGCTTCTGCCGTTCTCGATGGTGCGCGCCATCAAGGACTCAGTTTCACTCAACGAAAGGTCGTACCAGCTCAAAAGCGCATCGCTGTTCGCCACGTAACCATCGTAGGTATCGCCAAGGGAGGCGAACGCAGCATCCAGCTCGGTTTGCAGCTTCTCGCTTGTCGCCGAGAAGTCGCCCTCTATGACGGCGATCATCTCTTCAGGCGTTCCCGCAGTCGAGGCCAGCTGCCCCGACGACGCTTCCTCTGTCTGTGCAGCACCAGCCGACGCACCGCCAGCACCCGCACCCTCCGTCGAACCCCCCGTTGCCGACGTCGAACACGCCGCAAGCGTCAGCGCAAGGCAGGCGCCGCATGCGGCAAGCGCAAGTCTCTTCTCCAGCAGCATCTTCCCATCCCTCTCTTTCGCTCTTGCTTTGCCCAGCCCTTTGGCCGGCCTGAAACGATTGTGGAGATGGTCCGTAGCCATTTCATCAGTTGCCAACTGAATTTCCCTCGCTGCGCAGCTGTATCGGACTACGGGGAAGAAACATCGGCAAAACCTTTTCACCTACCGGAATGCCCTCAACAACGAAAAGCCCGTGCGGCTCGTTGTCCGCACGGGCTTCGTTGCGCTCGCTGCGCTCACCGCGCCCGGAGGCGCAGGCCGTTCACGCTTACGCGTTCTTGCTGGCCTGGTAGGCCTCCACCAGCTTCTTCGTCACGTCGGCCGGAGCGGGCTCGTAGCCCTCCAGCGTCAGCGAGTAGGAACCGCTGCCGCGCGTGATGGCGCGCAGGTCCTTCGTGTAGTTGATCACCTCGGCGTACGGCACGCGCACCATGATGATGGTCTCGCCCTGGTCGTTGGAGTCGGTGCCGATGATGCGGCCGCGGCGCGTGGAGATGTCGCCCATCACCGGGCCGGCGTACTCCTCGGTCACCGCCACGTCCATGGCCGCCATGGGCTCAAGCAGGATGGGGTCGGCCTTCTCGCACGCAGCGCGGAAGCCGATGCGCGCGGCGGTCTTGAACGCCATCTCGTTCGAGTCGACCGAGTGGTAGCTGCCGTCGAACACCGTGCACTTGATGTCCACCATGGGGTAGCCCGCCAGGAAGCCTTCGGCCATGGCATCCTGCACGCCCTTGTCCACCGCGGGGATCAAGCCGCCCGGGATGGCGCCGCCCTTGATGGCGTCCACGAACTCGTAGCCCGCGCCGGGGTTGGGCTCAAGCCGCAGCCAGCAGTCGCCGAACTGGCCCGCGCCGCCGGTCTGCTTCTTGTGACGGCCCTGCGCCTCGGCGGACTTGCGGATGGTCTCGCGGTACGGAATGCGCACGGGAACCAGCTTCGTCTCCACGCCGGTCTGCTCCTTGCAGCGCGCCAGCAGCGTCTCCACCTGGGCGTCGCCCATGGCCTTCACGACGGTCTGATGCGTCTCGTCGTTGCGCTCGATGCGCAGCGTGGGGTCGTTCTCGGCCGAACGCGCCAGGAACGAGCCCAGCTTGTCCTCGTCCTTCTTGTTCACGGCCTCGATGGCCACGGGGTACTGCGGCTGCGGCATGGGCAGCGGATCGATGGCGATCTCGCCGGTCTGCGACAGCGTGTCGCCGGTGCGCGTCTCGGACAGCTTCGGCACCACGATGATGTCGCCGGCCTTGGCGCTCTTCACGTCCACGGTCTCCTTGCCCATCATCACGTACAGATGCCCCAGGCGCTCCTTCTTGCCCGTGCGCGCGTTCACCAGCTCCATGCCGGGTTCCAAGATGCCGGAGAACACCTTCAGGAAGCTCAAGCGGCCCACGAACGGGTCAGACAGCGTCTTGAACACGAACGCGGCGGGACGCCCGGCCACGTCGATGTTGACCTCCTGACCGCCGGCCGAGAACTTGCCGTGGTCGCGCGGGCTGGGGAAGTAGGTGGTGATGTCGTCCATGACGGCCTTGATGCCCTGCTCGATGATGGTGGAGCCCACGAACACGGGAATGAACAGCTCCTGCGTGATGGCCTTGTCAAGCAGGCTCTCCAGCTCTTCCTGGGTCAGCTGCTCGTCGCCTTCCAGGTACTTCATCATCAGCTCGTCGTCGGCCTCGGCCACCAGATCGCACAGCTTGTCGCGGGCCGCCTGCGCCGCATCGGCGTACTCGGGCGGAATGTCCTCCACGCGCTCGGCGTTGGCGTCGCCCTGGTCGAAGTAGCGCGCCTTCATGCGCAGGATGTCGATGACGCCCTTGAAATCCTTGTCAACGCCCATGGGGATGGTCACCGGGCCCAAACGCGAGCCGAAGCGCGCGTGCAGAAGCGCCATGGCAGTGTCGAAGTCGGCGTTCTCGCGGTCGATGTGGTTGATGAACACGGCGCGCGACAGGCGCATGCCCTCGGCCTCGCGCCACAGCTTCGTGGTCATCACCTGCGGGCCGGCCACGGCGTCGACCACGAACAGCGCCATCTCGGCCGCGTTCATGGACGCCAGCGTGTCGCCGATGAAGTCGGGGTGGCCCGATGTGTCCAGCAGGTTGATCTTGAAGTCCTTGTAGGGGATGGGGGCGATGGAGGTGCCGATGGTGAAGCGGCGCCGGATCTCCTCCTGATCGTAATCAAGGTAGGATTTCCCGTCGTGGGTCGTGCCCATGCGGGGCGTGCGGCCCGAGACGTGCAGCATCGCCTCGGCGAGCGAGGTCTTGCCGGCGCCGTCTTGGCCTACCAGCACAATGTTGCGCACGTGTTCGGTAGCAGGAGCTGCCATGTCAACCACCAACTTTCCTGTTGCGTGGCCCGCGCACCGCCGCGCCGTGCACCCGCGTCCGCCGCCATGCAGGCGGGAGGCCCCGGTTGCGGAGCGCAAGCCAAACGAGCATTCCTCGTTCCCCTTGCCACGCCCCGCCCCGCGCCCGCATCCCCTGCGCGCGGCGGGATCGTGCTGTGAAAACGTTGCCCCTCAGTTTATCGCAACCGCGCCGTCTGCGGCGCGGGATCGGCCGTTTGCCCCCGGATTGACCTGCTTCGATAGACACACGCGGGGGCGTGGCGGGAAGACGACACGCCGCTTATCCGCTTCTGAAAATTATTATTCTCTATTCAGATCATTTGGGATACAATGCACGCAGCAACGAGGGCGCGCAGTGCGCGCAGCGGGAACCTGCGCCCCGCGCGCACGCCGCGCCGCCCGCCGAACCGCTGCGCCCGTGCGGCATCGTCGCCGCCCGTGCCGCGCCGCTGCGCCGCAAACGAAAGGAACGACATGAAGATCTCCGCACGCAACCAGCTGAAGGGCACCGTCTCCGCTGTGCAGGCAGGCGCCGTGAACGGCATCGTGTCCCTTCAAGTGGGCGACAGCGCCATCAAGGCCGACATCACCATGGAAGCCATCAAGGAGCTCGGCCTGGCCGAGGGCACCGAGGCCGTCGCCATCATCAAGGCGTCCAACGTGATGTTCGCCGCCGGAGAGGCGCCCCTTGCGGGCATCTCCGCGCGCAACCAGCTGGCCGGCACTGTCTCCACCATCAAGAAGGGCGCCGTGAACGGCCAAGTGAGCCTGGAGCTTCCCGACGGCAACATCATCACCGGGTCCATCACCAACGCCTCCATCGCCGATTTGGGGCTTGAGGTGGGCCTACCCGCCATCGCCATCGTGAAGTCCACCGACGTGATGATGGGCGTGGAGTAGCGCCCTCCGCCCGTCGGCACGCGCGGCGACCAACCAGCCAACCGGCACGTACGGCCCAGCCGCACCCTCCCTGCGCAAAGCGGCCCCGCCGCCTCGATCCTCGCAGTCGAAGCGACGGGGCCGCGCCATGCGTTCGAGCAGCCGGACAGACCGGGCCTACCGCACGGGAGCGCCTGCCAGCTCGAAGGGCATGGGGTCATCCTGGCCGCGCCACGCAGGCACGTCGAACTGGCGCGTCCAGTAGCCCAGCGCGCGCACGATCACCATCGTCGAGAACGTGGCCATCGCACCCACCGCGTAGCCGTAAGCCAAAAGCACCGTCATGAACGCGATGATCGCCACCATCGCACCCAGCGAGACGAGCAGCACCGAAAGCCACGCGCCGACGAAGATGACCAAGAACAGGATGACGCACAGGACGATCCCCAGCACCAGCGCGCCCAGGATCAGCGCCGCGCCCAGGATCAGCGACATGCCGAAGATGCGCATGATCCCGCCGAAGTCGTGCCGCATCATCGCCCAGATGCGCCCGACCTGGAACCCCGCGGAAAGCCGCCCGTACACCGCCATGCGCATCCAGCCCACCCAGCGGAAGAATCCGACGAACAGGGAGAGCGCGAACACGACGAGGGGAAGGACAACGGCAGCCACCGCCGAGGTCGCTCCCGCCGGCATCAGCGACCCGTCGTTCCAGCCCCACAGAAACAGCCCGACCGTACCCACGCCCAGCACAACGCCGCCCACCATCTCCACGATGAACGGCACGGCGTTGCACACCAGCGAGATGACCCCAGCGAAGAAACCCCTGCTGTACAGCTTGCCGTCCTCGTTGCCGAACAGGCGCGCCGGCAGCGGCGCGTGAACGCCCCACGCGATGTCGCGCGCCCATCCCAGCAGGTAGCCGTACACGACGATCCACCCGAACACCGGGATGAGCATCAGAAGCGACATCAGCAGCATCTTGCCTACCCAGCCCGGCGAGTTGCGGATGTCCTGCCAGGCGGCGCTGAAGTATCCGATTCGCATGATGCCTCCATCCTGCACGGGCGCCGCTTCTGCAGCGTGGGAACACAAAGGGGCGGGCCGGCTGCAAGACGCGATGCGTCCAGGGAACCCGCAGGTAGAACTATACGCGCCTTGCCCAACGCACGGGGCTTTCGTTTCCGACCCGTCACCGGAGACGCACGGAACGCACGAGGGCATCGGGCTGGCGCTCCCCTTCGACGCACCCCTTCAGCGCGTCAGCAGCCGCCGGAAAACGGGAAGGCCCCGCGCCGCGCAGGCGGCAGCGGGGCCTTCCGCAGAATCGATTCGTTTCGGGCGCAGCGCCCGGCAGCGAAAATCGAAGTTACTTGAGGGTGACGGCGGCGCCGGCCTCTTCCAGCTTCGCCTTGATCTCCTCGGCCTTGTCCTTGGCGACGCCCTCCTGCAGGGTGTTCGGAGCGCCCTCGACGGCAGCCTTGGCCTCCTTCAGGCCCAGGCCCGTGATCTCGCGGACGACCTTGATGACGGCGATCTTGTTGTCGCCGAAGCCCTCGAGCACGATATCGAAGTCGGACTTCTCCTCAGCGGCAGCGCCACCCTCGGCGGGAGCGGCCACGGCCACGGCGGCCGGAGCGTCGGCGGAAACGCCGAAGGTCTCGCAGATGGCGTCCACGAGCTCCTTGGCCTCCAGCAGGGTCATCTCTTTCAGAGCGTCAACGATCTCTTCAGTGGTCAGCTTGGCCATTGTTCTTCTTCCTTTCGGTCCCCTGCGTCTTTGCGCAGGCATTGCTTGTTCTTCAGGCGGCGCGCCTCTGCGCGCCTATGCCGCGCGCTCGTGCGCGCGACGGGTGGCTACGCAGCGTCCTTCTGCTCCGCAACCTGGTTGAGCGCGCGGGCGAGACCGCTCGGCACGCCGTTGATGGAGACAGCCAGACGACGGGCGAAGCCGTTGATGAGGCCGGCCAGCTGGCCGAGCAGCTGCTCGCGGCTGGGCAGGTCGGCGATCGCCTTGACCCCCTCGGCGTCCACGAACGCGCCGTCCATGATGCCGCCCTTGACGGTCAGGTTCTCGTTGCTCTTGGCGAACTCCTTGATGGCCTTGGCGGACGCCACCGGGTCGGCCCCGGCGAACACGAACGCGGACGGACCCTCCAGGATCTCGTCCATGTCGGCCATGTCGAGCTCCTTCAGGGCGATGCGCATGAGCGTGTTCTTGTACACCTTCATGCTGGCATCGGCCTCGCGGATGCTCTTGCGCAGGTTCTGGATCTCCTTCACGGTCAGGCCGCGGTAGTCCACCACCCACACAGCGCTCACGCCATCGAGGTCCTCCTTGAGGGCAGCAAGCATCTCCTTGTTCTGAGCGTTGGGCATCTATTGCACCTCCTTTTCCCGAACTCGGGTTCCGCCCCTCGTACGGGTGGGATCGTGCCCGGAAACGGAAACGACCCCCGCCGTCTCAGACAGCGGGGGTCGCCAAGCGCGAAACTGACAACCACCTCGGCGGGCCGCGCTCACGCGCGATTGAACCTTGCGGTACCTGCTGTCTTCGGCAGCGGAACGATCTATTGCCAAACGCCGCCTTCGAAAAGGCAGCCGTTACATTTTGACAGGTTCCGCCGCCTTGTCAAGCCGCCGCCTTCCGCCGCCACGCAAGCCGCACAAAACGGCGCGGGGCGGCACGCGGAAGCTGTTCCAACGAAAAGGGGATGCGGTTCGTTCCGCATCCCCTTCTTAGGAACCACTGCTCCGCGCGCGGGCGCAAGCCGAACTCGGTTAGGCCGTCTGGCCGCCCGTCGCCGCGTCGCCCGTTGCTGCACCGCCGTCGACGGACGCGTCGGAGGCCGGCGCCTCGTCCTGCGTCGTCCCTTCGCCGTCAAGCGCCTGCGCCGTGGCCACCGGGTCGCCTTCCACGTAGGTGAACGTGATGGAATCGCCCACCTCGTAGGCCACGATGCCCAGCATGTTGGGCAGCGCGAAGTCGTAGATCGTCTCGCTGCCGTCCAGCTGCACGTAGAAGTGCGTGTTGCCGTCCATCACCGCGTCGGTGATGCGCACGATGGTGCCCGTGGCCGTCTTCACGCCCACGGAATCCGCTGACGAGCCTTCAAGCTCCACGCCGTTGGTGGCAAGCAGCGCCTCGTAGGCCTCCTGGCACCCCGCCACGGTGTCGCCCACCGCCACGTTCTGATAGCGCTGGATGTCCAGCATGGCGAACTGCTTCACCAAGCCCGCGTCATCCTTCAGCGCCATGAAGTAGGTCGGCTGCCCGCCCACGTTGATGAGCAGCGGGAAGGTGGCCTGGTAGCGCAGGTTCTGCACCTGGCCCTCGGCCGACTGCATGGCCGACGCCTCGGTGGCGCCCGACACGGAGTAGAAGTGCGACTCGGCCGTGCGCTGGTTGATCAGCACGAAGCCCACGATGGAGTTGTCGGCGGTGGCCGAGGTCACGCCCGTGTACACCCACACGTCGTCGTCCTTGGCGATGTAGTTGTAGCCCGCCATGCCGTCAGTGCCCGGCGTCGTCTGCACCACGCCCTGCTGGCCCAGCCACGAGTTCAGCCAGCCGTCCTTGTAAGCGCCCGACCAGTTGTACTGCTCGATGAGCAGCTCGGTGGGATAGGCGTGGTCCACCCACTGCGGCACGTCCTCGATGGCCAGGTCGGTGCACTCGCCGGTGGTGGCGTCCACCATCACCACGCGCGCGATGTCGGTGCCGCCGAACAGACCGATGGTGCGCGTCTGCACCGGGCAGATCCACCACGGATGCCCGTCATCGTCGATCTCGAACGACTTCTGGTCGAACATGTAGAAGGGGTACTTCAGCTGCACGTAGCGGTCGATGTTGCGCGCCAGCGGCTCGGACTCCGAGTAGTAGATGGGGCTGTCGTCCAGCCGCACGATCTCGGCGTCCTGCGTCGTCATGTTCACCAGCGAATACGCCGGAATGCCGCCGTCGCGGTTCGTGAACCACTTGAACAGGTCGGCGTACACCAGCGGGCTCACGCGCACCGGGGCGTCCTGGTAGTTGATCTGGCTGTAGATGCCGGAGATCTCGAACTGGCTGACGTACTCGGGGATGGAGCCCATCTCGCGGTCGCCCAGCAGCACGGCCGAGTCGCGGTCGATGACGGGGATCTGCGAGTAGTCAACCTCGGGGATGTCGCTGGCGAAGTCCTCGGTGGTGGTCTCCAGCACGGTGGCGTACTTCTCCGCGTTGCCGGGGAACAGCGACAGCGACGCCACGCCGCCCAGCACGCCCACCAGCGCGATGACCACGGGGATGAACGACAGCACCTTGAACGTCTTCGCCTTGCCCTCGCTCTTGTCCACCTTCTCGGTGCCCACGCGGTAGTTGCGCGACTTCGTGCGGAAGATCAGGAACACCGGCAGCAGGATGAAGATGGCCACGAACACCCACGTGTCAACGCTGTGGATGTTGATGGGCGGGTGGAACCACCAGTACGCCGCCGCCAGCACCAGCAGCACCAGGATGACCAAGATGACGATGGCCTTCTTGCTGAGCTGCGGCATGCTGGCCCCTTCGAAGGGGTTGCTCACCTCCGGGCCCGAGCCGCGCCCGCCGCCGAACCCGCCGAAGCCTCCGAAGCCGAAGGGGCTGCGGTGCGCGCCGCCGCCGGAGCCCGAGCCGGAACCGGCGTCGGAGCCCGACGAGGACGAGCCCCCGCCGCCCGCCGCGTTTCCGCCGCCGAAGGAGCCGTCCATGTTCATGCCCGACTGCTTCAGCGCCTCCAGCAAGGCGTCCAAACCAGATGATTGTTTCACGTTGCCTCTCCTGAATGGTCCATGGGGCGTCCCGCGCCCCGCTCGCACAGGCTGCCAATGCAGCCAAGTCCGATTTACTATACACGAAAACGCCCGCCGCCCCTAAGCCAACGGGCATTCCGTTACTGTTCTGTTCCGGGTGCCGCGCGTTTGCTTGCTTTTGGCGTTCGCAACGAGCCAGAGAAACCTCCGTTTTGAGGCCCCAGCGTCCTTCGCGCGAACTAGAGAAGCATCCCCGGTCCAATGCCGGTCAGCGAGGCACCGCCTGGTGCCCGAGATTCGCGGGATCGCCGGGGCGCCGCGTACTTTGGTACGCAAGCCCCGGGGATCGCGCAAAGATCGGGCACCAGGCGGCGCCGCAGCGTCGACCTGTTACGCCGGCCGGCAGGCCGGCGTAACTAAGAGAGCTGACGCAGCACGTACTGCAGGATGCCTCCGTTGGCGAAGTAGGAGCCCTCGGTGGGCGTGTCGATGCGCACCGTGGCGTCGAAGGCGACTTCCGTGCCGTCGGCCTTGCGCGCCGTCACACGCACGACCTGCGGGTTCGGCAAACCTGCTGAGAAGTCGATCTCCCCCACGCTGATGCGCTCGCTGCCGTCGAGCCCGAGCGTCTCGGCGTTCTGGCCGACGGCGAACTGCAGCGGCAGGATGCCCATGCCGATGAGGTTCGAGCGGTGGATGCGCTCGAAGCTCTCGGCGATCACCGCGCGCACGCCCAGCAGCATGGGGCCCTTCGCCGCCCAGTCGCGCGACGAGCCGCTGCCGTACATCTTGCCGGCGATCACCACCATCGCGTCGCCCGCCTCGGTGTAGGCGCACGCGGTGTCGTAGATCGTGTCGATCTCGTCCGTCAGGAAGTTGCGCGTCCAACCGCCGCGGCGGCCGTCAGCCAGCACGTTGCGCAGCTTCACGTTGGCGAAGGTGCCGCGCGCCATCACCTCATGATTGCCGCGGCGGCTTCCGTAAGTGTTGAAGTCGGCCAGCGCCACGCCGCGCTCCTCCAGATAGCGCGCCGCAGGAGAGTCCGCCGCGATGCTGCCCGCCGGCGAGATGTGGTCGGTCGTGATGAAGTCGCCGAGCAGCGCGAGCACGCGCGCGTCGCGCACCGGCTCGGGCGCGGCCGCCGTGCGGGCCACGCCGTCGAAATACGGGGCGTGGCGCACGTAGGTAGACGCATCGTCCCAGGCGAACAGGTCGCTCGACGCGCTGCCGAGCACGTCCCACTTCTCCGCGCGCTTGGCGGCCATGGCGTCGGTGCGGTACAGCTCGGCGTCCACCTGCGCCGCCACCATGGCGTCCACCTCGGCCTCGTCGGGCCAGATGTCGCGCAGGAACACCGGCGCACCCTCCGCGTTCTCGCCCAGCGGTTCGCACGCAAAATCCACGTCAACGGTGCCCGCCAAGGCATAGGCCACCACGAGCGCCGGCGCCATGAGGTAGTTCTGCGACACATCAGGCGAGATGCGGCCTTCGAAGTTGCGGTTGCCCGAAAGCACGCTCGCCAGCTCCAGCCGATCCGTCGTCTCGCGCAGCGCCGGGATGATGGAACCGGAGTTGCCGATGCAGCTCATGCAGCCGAAGCCACAGGAAGCAAACGACAGCGCCGCCAGGTCGTCGAGCAGCCCGGCGCCCTCGAGCAGCCCGTAGGCGCTCTGGCTGCCCGGCGCCAGGATGCACTTCACCCACGGCTTCGGCAGCAGCCCGGCAGCGCGAGCCTTGCGCGCCAGCAGGCCCGCCGTCACCATCATGGCAGGGTCAGCCGTGGTAGTGCAGCTCGTGATGGCCGCGATAGCGATGGCGCCCTGCCCCACCTCCGCCGCGCCGCACAGGTCCGCGCAACCGTGCGCCGTCGTGCACATGCGCGCGCCCGGCGTCGCCTCAAAGCAGCCGTCACCGAGGTCGATCTCGACGCGCGCGTCCAGGTTGAGCCGGCGTTCAACGCACAGCGCGCGGAAGCGCTCCTTCGCCGCGCTCAGCGGAATGCGGTCGTGCGGGCGCGACGGGCCGGCGATGGAGGGCTCCACCGCCCCCAGGTCGAACTCAATCACCTCAGCGTACACGCGCGGCGCCGCCGCAGGGTCGTGCCAGAAGCCCTGCGCCTTCGCGTACGCCTCCACAAGCGCGCGCTGCTCGGCCGGACGCCCCGTCAGTTCCAGGAAGTCGCAGGTGCGCGCATCCACGGGAAACAGCGTGCAGGTGCAGCCGTACTCGGGCGACATGTTGGCGATGCAGGCACGCGCCGTGGCGCTCAGGCTGCCCAGCCCCGCACCGAAGCACTCGACGAAGCAGCCCACCACGCCCTTCGCGCGCAGCATCTCGGCGAACGTCAGCGACACGTCCATCGCCGCGACGCCCGGGCGGCAGGCGCCCGTCACGTGCACGCCCACCACGCGCGGCACGAGCGTGGTGATCGGCTGGCCGAGCGCCGCAGCCTCGGCCTCGATGCCGCCCACGCCCCAGCCGAGCACGCCGATGCCGTTCACCGTGGGCGTGTGGCTGTCGGTGCCCACCACCGTGTCGAAGCAGGCCGTCGGCACGTCGTTACCCGCCTCCTCGGAAGCCCCCACCACCTGCGCGATCTTCTCCACATTAAGCTGGTGGCAGATGCCCGTGGCCGGCGGGGTGATGCCCACGTTGTCGAACGAGCCCTGCGCCCAGCGCAGGAAGCGGTAGCGCTCCTCGTTGCGCTCGAACTCGAGCTTCAGGTTGGCGTCCATCGACGCGGCCTCGCCCGACGAGTCGGCGATCACCGAGTGGTCGATCACGAGGTTGCACGGGATCTGCGGGTTAATCCTCTTCGGGTCACCACCGAGGTTCTTGCAGCCCTCGCGCATGGCCGCGAAGTCCACGAACACCGGCACGCCCGTGAAGTCCTGGAACAGCACGCGCGCCGGCGAGAACTCCACCTCCTCGCCCACCTGGCCTGCGCAGCCCGCCTCCACGATGCGGCGCGCCATCAGCTCGGCCTCGTCGTCGGTGGCGGCGTTGCGCAGCACGTTCTCCAGCAGCACGGTCAGCGAGTACGGCAGCTTCTCCACGCCCGGCACGCGCGAGACGGGGAAGTACGTGTAGCGCTTCCCGCCCACCTCCAGCGTGTCGGCGAAACGGCCGTGCGTGCGATCCTGCTTCTGATCCATGGGGATGACCTCTCTTCCCTCGTCAACCGGCAGGCGCACGTTTGCTCCGGCCTGCTTTCATCCTCGAACGGAAAGCGCCCCGCATCGCGCGGGGCGCCGTGGAGCCCTCCTAGCCGAGCGCCCGAACCAGCGCGTCGGTGAACTCGGTGCAGCTTGCCGCCGGCGCATCGGCCCCGGTGGCGCGGCGGATGTCGCCCGTGAGGTGCGCGCCCTCCGCGTACACCGCGCGCACGGCTGCGCGGATGCGTGCCGCCGCCTCCTGCTCGCCCAGGTGGTCAAGCATCATCGCCGCGGACAGGATCTCCGCCGTGGGGTTCGCCTTGTCCTGCCCCGCGATGTCGGGCGCCGAGCCGTGCACAGCCTCGAACACCGCGTAGTCGGCGCCGATGTTCGCGCCCGGCGCGATGCCGAGCCCACCCGCCATGCCGGCGGCCAGGTCGCTCGCGATGTCGCCGTACAGGTTCGGGAACACCACCACGTCGAACTGCGACGGGTCCATCACCAGATTCATGCAGAACGCGTCGATGATGCGCTCATCAAATGCCACGCGGCCCTCGTACTCCTGCGCCACCTCGCGCGCAACGCGCAGAAACAGGCCGTCGGAATGCTTCATGATGTTGGCCTTGTGCGCCGCCGTCACCTTCTTGCGCCCCTGCGCAAGCGCGTACTCGAACGCGTAACGCACGATGTTTCGCGTCGCCGTCACCGAGATGGGCTTGATGGAGATGCCCGAGTCGGGGCGGATGGTGCCCGCGCCCTCGTCCGCGCAGAAACGGATGAGGCGCTCGGCAGCCTCGGTGCCCTCTTCGAACTCGATGCCGGCGTAGAGGTCCTCGGAGTTCTCACGCACGATGACGAGGTCCATGTCCTCGTAGCGCCCGCCCGCGCCGGGGATCGACAGCACGGGACGCAGGCACACGTACAGATCGAGCGTCTTGCGCAGCGCCACGTTCACGCTGCGGAAGCCCGTGCCCACGGGCGTGGTGATGGGGCCCTTGATGGCGACCTTGTTGCGCTTCACCGCCTCGATGGTGCTCTCGGGCAGCGGCGTACCATGCTGGTCGATGCATGCCGCACCCGCTTCCGCCACCTCCCACTCGATGTCGGCACCGCTCGCCGCCACCACGCGCTGCATGGCAGCCGACGTCTCGATTCCGATGCCGTCCCCGGGAATGAGGGTAACGGTATGCTGTGCCATCTTCATGCTCCTATCGTCTTAGAAAAACCCGCTCCAAAAACGCCGCGCCGCTCCTTCGCCCCGTTTGCCGAAGGAGCGGCGCGCCTGCTGTCGAAAACCGCTGGGATCTGCGGCGGCAGAGCTACTTCAAAGCGCCCGCCTTGAGGTTGTCCACGATCTGCTGGGCCCGACGCTGCAGCGAACCCTTGCTGTTCGCCGCGTCGAACGACATGCGCGCCGCCAGCTGCTCCTTCACCGAGGCCGAAAGCTTGCCCTGGGAGTACTCCACCACCGCCGTCAGCATGTCGCCGAACTCCAGGTCACCGTGGTAGCACTGGATCGCCTCGTCGATGAGCGGCCACGTCTTTTCGGAACGCGCCTCCGTGGTGGACCCGATCTTGCACAGGAAGCGCAGGGCGGCAAGGCGCACCGGTCCGCTTTCCTCATCGAACAGCGAGGCCTCTGCATCGGAAATAGCCTTGTCGCACGCACGCGAATCCTTCTCCACCAGCACGGTAAGCGCATCCAGGCACTCCCAGCGCGTGCGCGCCTCGGGACGGTTCAGCGCGTCGATCAGCTGGTCGAGGTAGGGAACCACCAGTTCCGGCTTCTCCTTGGCGATGGCGCTCATGATGGCGGCCGCGTTCTGGCGTCCACGGCGCGAGCCGCCTCCCAGCGCCTCCGCCACCTTCTCGATCAGCTTCGGATCCTTCATCGCCGTAACGGCAGCCTCGTGCGTCTCCTGCGTTTTCTCGCTCACCGTGGCATCCTCCGTTCCCTCGCGCGCGCGTCGAGCGACGCCGCTTTAAGCCGATTATAACGGTTGGCGCTCCCCCATCCCGAACCGTTGCCGGGAATTAACATCCACCGCCCGCAGCCGGAACGGGAACCAGGGTCCGAAAAGCGAGCGATCTCGGAACGCGGGAAGGTGCGGAAGCCCCGATGCGGAGGAAGGATCCGGGCCTGGAGCGGAAAAGGCCGAAAGCCCAACGGGGCCTACCGGAACAGCTCCGCACGCGCTGGAACTGTTCCGTTCGCAAACGACGGATTGCTCCATGCAGAAGGAAGTCGCAAGGTCAGGAGCACACTTGCATTCGCCCCTCAGCCGCAGCGCTCCGCAGGTCGATAAAGCGCAGCAGCGCTTCGCGGAATCCGACAGCTTCTTCGGCGCACACTGCACCGAGATCAGCCCGCGCCCTTAATGAACGAACACAAACTTATGTTCCGTGGAAAGCTCTTCATTCAGCGAATACCCGCCCACGTTGAAACGAGAGAAATCGGCCACGTGCTCTATGGCATGTTCCGCGCACCAGCGCACGAACGTGCCGCGAGCAGCTTTCGCCTCGGTGGAGCGCTGCACGAACTTCCCGTTTTTCATGCTGCCGAACAGACAGGTGATGTAGCGCGGCCCTCCTGCTTTGGCAGCACCCTTCGCGTAAGGCTCCACTGCCTTGGCGTACTCGACCGAGGCAAGGTTCACGATGATTTGCTCGCCGCACTCGTCCATGTCAGAGCAAAGCTCATCGAAGAGGCGAGGCCCCCAGAATTCGTACAAATTGCGCGTTGGCCCACCGTTTGCTCCCGCAGGCATCGCAAGCTTCGCCTGCATCTCCAGGCGATACGGCACAACGCCGTCGAACGGACGCAGCACGCCATAAAAGCCGGAAAGGATGCGCAGGTGAGATTGCAGGTAATCCAGCTGCGCATCCGTCATAACCTGCGGCGTCAGGTTTTGATACTGGATGCCCTCGTAGGAAAACACGGCAGGAGCAAGCAAGCGTTCGTCGCGCGGGTCCATGCGCTGCACGCGAGCATAGTTGAGCTCGGCCAATGCATCGCTGCAAGCCCACAAGCTCTTGAGCTCAGCGTACGGCATGGCACGCAACGCATCCAAGAGCTCGCACGCTTGCGGCAAGAAGCGCGGCGCATCGCGCCACGCAAACGCGTCGCTCGCATCAACCGTCTTTTTGGCAGGAGAAACTATGAACAGCATGGCACCCAAAAAAGGAAAAAGCCCCGAAGGGCTTGGAGGATCCGGCAACAAAAGAAGCATCCCCCATGGGCGCGACTCCCTACCCTCCCACGGACTCATCCGCAGTACTCTCGGCGACGGCGGGCTTAACTGCCGGGTTCGGAATGGGACCGGGTGATCCCCGCCTCCATGGTCGCGCCCA
>DVIW01000029.1 GCA_018710945.1 Candidatus Aphodovivens avistercoris
CACCTTCGATGTGTCTATCCTGGAGCTGGGCGACGGCGTGTTCGAGGTTGCCTCCACTGCCGGCGACAACCACCTGGGCGGCGACGACTGGGACCAGCGCGTCATCGACTGGCTGGCTGACAAGTTCCAGGCCGACAACAACATCGACCTGCGCCAGGACAAGATGGCCCTGCAGCGCCTGAAGGAGGCCGCGGAGAAGGCGAAGATGGAGCTGTCCTCCACCACGCAGGCCAACATCAACCTGCCCTTCATCACCGCCGACGCCTCCGGCCCGAAGCACCTGGACTACACGCTGTCCCGCGCCGAGTTCGAGCGCATCACGAAGGACCTGCTGGACCGCTGCAAAAAGCCCGTCGAGCAGGCGCTGCGCGACGCCGGTCTGTCGCTGGGCAGCATCGACGAGGTCATCCTGGTGGGCGGCTCCACCCGCATGCCCGCCGTGCAGGAGCTGGTGAAGCAGCTGACGGGCAAGACGCCGAACATGTCGGTGAACCCCGATGAGTGCGTGGCCATGGGCGCAGCCGTCCAGGGCGGCGTGCTGGCCGGCGACGTCGAGGGCATCCTGCTTCTGGACGTCACCCCGCTGTCGCTGGGCGTTGAGACCATGGGCGGCGTGATGACCAAGATGATCGACCGCAACACCACCATCCCGACCCGCAAGACCGAGATCTACTCCACCGCGTCGGACAACCAGACGTCGGTCGAGATCCACGTCCTGCAGGGCGAGCGCCAGATGGCCGCCGACAACAAGACGCTGGGCCGCTTCCAGCTGACCGGCATCCCGGCTGCCCGCCGCGGCGTGCCGCAGATCGAGGTGACCTTCGACATCGACGCCAACGGCATCGTGAACGTGTCGGCGAAGGACCTGGGCACCGGCAAGCAGCAGCAGATCACCATCAGCGGCTCCACCGCGCTGTCCGATGACGAAGTGGACCGCATGGTGAAGGACGCCGAGGCCCATGCCGACGAGGACAAGCGCCGCAAGGAAGAGGCCGAGGTTCGCAACAACTGCGACGCGCTGGTGAACGCCACCGAGCAGACGCTGGCCGAGGTGGGCGACAAGGCTCCGGCCGACGTGAAGAGCCAGGCCGAGCAGGCCATCAGCGAGGCGAAGAGCGCGCTGTCCGGCACCGACACCGAGGCCATCAAGGCGGCCACGGAGAAGCTGCAGCAGGCCGGGTACAAGCTGGCCGAGGTCGTGTACTCCGCCCAGGGCGCTGACGCGGCGGCCGGCGCGCAGCAGCCGGGCTCCGGTGCGGCGAGCGGCGTGAACAACGACGACACCATCGAGGCCGACTACGAGGTCGTCGATGACGACAAGAAGGAAGGCAAGTAATCATGCCTGCCGAGCCGAAGCCGGCTCCCACCGAGCGCACTGCGCCTGATGAGGCCGAAAGGGAAGAGATGGTCATTGAGATAGAAGACGGCGACGAGGCCAAGAAGGCCGCCGAAGCCGACGAGACCGCTGCGGCGGGCGCCCAGCCCGCCGCCGACGGCGCGGCCGCGCAGGCCGAGCCCGCAAGCGAACCCGAACCCGCTTCCGCCGAGGAACCGGAAGAGGCGCCCGCCGAGGGCGAGGCGGAGGCTGCCGAGGCGTCCGCGGAGCCGCAGGAGAGCGCTGCTGACGCGATCGCCAAGGCCAAGGCTGAGGCGGCCGACTGGCACGACAAGTTCCTGCGCCTGCACGCCGAGTGGGACACCTACCGCCGCCGCACGTCCGAGCAGCGCGAAGCCGAGAAAAAGCGTGCCGCGGAGAAGCTGATCACCAGCCTGCTGCCGGTCATCGACGACTTCGAGCGCACGATCGACTACGCCAAGGGCAACGGCGAGGCGCAGCTGCTCGACGGCGTGGTGGCCGTCCACACGAAGCTGGTGGACGTGCTGGTGAAGGACGGCGTGGAAGTGATCGACCCGGCGGGCGACGCCTTCGACGCGCTGCAGCACCAGGCGGTGGCCACCGTGGACGACGCCAGCGTGCCCGACGAGACGGTGCACGAGGTGTACCAGAAGGGCTACAAGCTGGGCGAGAAGGTTCTGCGACCGGCCATGGTGACGGTCACGACGGGCGGGCCGAAGCGGGAAAAGCCCGCCGAGGAAGAGTAGCGGACCTGGGATGTTGGGGCGCTGGGGCACCTCCAGTCGCTCGGCAGTCCTGAGCTCGCGCGAAACGTCCACAGGACGTTTCGGCTCGTGCGGAACTCGCTTGGTGGAGGCGCTCCAGCGCCCCTCCGGGTCGTTGCATATCTCATAACGGAAGCATCCGGGCGGGCTTTTCCAAGGGCCCGCCCTCGTTGTAAAGAGGGTTTGAGAGAAAGGTGGTGGAGGGTATGGGGGCTGCTCCGGATTATTACAAGACGCTCGGCGTGCCACGTACTGCCACGGCCGACGAGATAAAGAAAGCGTACCGCAAGCTCGCGCGGAAGCACCACCCCGACGCCGGCGGCGACGAGGCCAAGTTCAAGGAGATCAACGAGGCCTACGAGGTGCTGTCCGACGACAAGAAGCGCAAGCTGTACGATCAGTACGGCACCGCGAACGAGAACCGCATCCCGCACGGCTGGGGCGGCGGGACCGTGAACATGGACGACATCTTCGGCCAGGGCGGCGCCGGCGGGTTCGGCAGCTGGGCCGAGATCCTGGAGAGCATCCGCCGCGGTGAGGGCGCCTTCGGCACCAACTGGGACTTCGGCAACTTCTCCGGGTTCGGCGGGAACCGCCAGCCGCAGCCGCGCAAGGGCCAGGACATGAACGTGACGCTGAACGTCACGTTCGACGAGGCGTTCCGCGGCACGGTGAAGCACGTGACCGTGCGCGTGCCGGGACGCACCGAGGCCGAGACGCTGGACGTGAAGGTGCCGGCGGGCGCGGTGGACGGCGGCCGGCTGCGCTTCCGCGGCAAGGGCGGCGCGGGCGAGGCGGGCGGCCCGGCGGGCGACCTGCTTGTCACCACGCGCATCGAGCCGCATCCGTACTACGCGCGCAAGGGCGCCGACGTGCTGATGGACGTGCCGGTGACGGTGGCGGAGGCCGCGCTGGGGGCCAGCGTGGTGGTGCCCGTGCCCGACGGCACGAAGGTGCGGGTGAAGATTCCCGCCGGAACGCAGGACGGCACCACGCTTTCCATCCGCGGCAAGGGCGCCCCGAACGTGAAGGGCGGCGGCGTGGGCGACGTGCGCATCACCGTGCGGGTGAAGGTGCCGCAGCATCTCAACGAAGCCCAGAAGCGCGCGCTTGAGGAATTCCAAGCCGCGACGACCGAGGAAGTGAGGACCTGGTGAGAAACGACGCGAACGATCGCAACCGACCGCTGTACATGATCAGCGTGGCGGCGCAGCTGGCGGGCGTCCATCCGCAGACCCTCCGCTCCTACGAGCAGAAGGGCCTGGTGACGCCCCAGCGCACGAGCGGCAACACCCGCATGTACTCGCAGGCCGACATCGAGCGGCTGGAGCTCATCAACGAGCTCACCGACGAGGGCATCAACCTGGCCGGCGTCATCCGCATCCTCGATCTGAAGGGGCGCCTTGACGAGCGCGACTCCGAAATAGACGACCTGCACAAACGGGTGCGGCGCTTGGCCGACCGCGTGCACGAGCTGGAGACGCGGGCCAGCGTCACCGCGCTCGTGCGCGTGTCGGACCTGCCCCGCCTTCCCTGAGAAGAGGGCCTGCGCCCCTTCCCGCCACCGTTTCGCTGCTAGGAGGAACGAATCATGAACATGGGTAACCTGAACAAGCTGGCGCTTACCGCGCAGGAGGCCCTGCAGCAGACGCTGTCCATCGCCTCCGACGCGCAGGCGTCCCAAGCGGAGCCCATCCATCTTCTGAAGGCCCTGCTTGAATCGAAAGAGAACAACCTGTCGGCCATCGTGAAGCGCATCGGCGCCGACCCGTCGCAGCTGCGCGCGAGCGTTGACGCGCACATCGAGCAGATGCCCAAGGTCAACGGCGGCTCTGCTCCCTTCGGCATGACCGGCATCCCCGGCCAGGCGCTGCTGGGCCTGCTGGACAACGCCGTGAAGATAGCCGAGAAGCTGGGCGACAGCTACGCCACCAGTGAGCACCTGCTCATCGCGCTGTCCGAAGACAAGGGCGAGGCCGGGCGCATCATGAACGCGGCCGGCATGACCCGCAAGAACATCGAGGCCGCCTACGAAGAGCTGCGCGGCGACACCCGCGTGACCGATCCGCAGGAGAAAGCCCAGTTTGAGGCGCTGGAGCGCTACGGGCAGAACCTCACCCAGCAGGCGCGCGAGGGCAAGCTGGACCCGGTGATCGGCCGCTCGGAGGAGATCCGCCGCACCATCCAGGTGCTGTCGCGCCGCACGAAGAACAACCCGGTGCTCATCGGCGAGCCCGGC
>DVIW01000030.1 GCA_018710945.1 Candidatus Aphodovivens avistercoris
TTTTCCAAGGGCGCCCCATGAAGCGCGTAAACGAAAATCCGAAAAAGTCTCTCTCGCAGTATCCGGTTCTCAAGGTCCCGCCGGCGCCCTTCCGGGCCCGCCGGCCGCTCCGCGCTCCCGCGCGGCGCAAGCGAGTATAGTACGCGCCTCCCGCACCACCGTCAAGGGGTAATTTTAGAAATCGAGGAAATTTTTTTCTCCGCATCGAACGCCCACCTGAATGCCAGCCCAGAAACCGCCTGCCCTGTCCCTGTCCCTGTCCCTTGCGTTGGCGCTTCGCGCTTCACCCTGCCCCTTCGCCCTTATGCGCGCTGCTCGCTGCATGCCACGCACCCCTCTACCGCACTGCACTGCGCACCGTTCTTCTTTTCTTTTATATAGGATAGTTCTCGCTGAGTCCTTCGCCTGCAACCAATGGTTGTCGCGACCAACCATTGGTTGTCAGTGGGTAGGGCATCTTCGCTTTAACATTGTCCGCAGAGAGCGGAGCGCCACTACCTGCCAAAAACTCGGATAGGGACAACGCAACCAGCAAACGCGACGCGCTCCGCTCCAGCCAGGTCATCATGCCCTGTTTCAGAGCGGCCCCATCGTCCGCCATATGTTTCAGGGGCTCCTTGGACCTGGCGCACGAACCTTGACAACCCAATCAATCCCTGCCCCCGGCCGACCCTCACAGCTCCAGTGCCTCGCCGTCCTCCGGCACGAACAGGTTGCCGGAGAAGAAGCGGCCGCCCTCCTGACGGTACAGGCGCGCGCGGTCGGCCCCGGTGTCGTCCTCGGTGTGGAACAGCACCAGGTTGCAGGCGCGCAGCCGCTCCGCTGTGCAGCAGGCCTCGGCCACCGTGCCGTGGTTGATGGGGTGCGGGTCGTAGCGCGCCTCGTCGCGCGCCAGACAGAACGCCTCGTGGAGCAGCCAGTCGACCCCGCCCTCCAACGCCGCCGCCTCAAGCTGCGGGCAGGCGCCCGCGCGGTACGGCTCGTCGCCGCAGAACGCCAGCAGGCGCCCCGGCTCGTGTTCGCAAACGAAGCCGAACTGCCGCGCGCCCGAAGAGCGGATGTCGAAGAACGCCGTCTCGTGGCCCAGGATCATGCGGCGATCGCCATCCTCCACCGCGTCGAAGGCCACCCGTCCGTCGAAGAAGCGCGTCTCCTGCGGACGCAGCAGCTGGCCGGCCACGCCGCGCAGCGTGCGGACGACCTCGCCGTTGCCATGCACGGCAAGGCTCCCGTCGAAGGAGCCTTCGTTCAGGTGATGGCAGAACAGGCGCAGCACCCACACCGCGCCGAGCAGGTGGTCGATGTGCGTGTGCGAGACGAACAGATGGCGGATGCGGCGCCAGTCGATGCCGGCGTCCTCCAGCCTGCCCAAAACGCCGTTGCCGCCGCCTGCGTCCACCAAAGCGCAGCCCTGCGCGTCATCCAGCACGAAGCACGTGTTGTAGCGGCGCGTCACCAGCGCATGACCCGTCCCCAGCATCACAAGCCTCACCGCAGCGTCCTCCTTCTCGCTTCTCTGCACGAACGATCGGTCATACCGTGTGCTTCCAGCCAGCACCTCCCCATCGCAAGAAACGGGGCAAGCGGGCCGACCTGCAAAGCCGTCCCGTTCGCCCCGCGTTTCCCTGCGTTTTCCGGCAGGCCTGCGCCGCTGAAACGGCACGGCGCCTGTGCGAATCCGCCTGCTACTTCTTAATGGACTTGAACGCCTCGGTCTGCGCCCTGATGCCGCGCTCGGCCGCCAGGCGCTCGATGGAGGTGGCGCCGAAGAAGCCGTCGACCTGCGGCACGTGCTCGATGATGTAGGCCGCGTCCTTCGGCTCGGAGATGGGACCGCCGTGGCAGATGACCAGCGCCTCGGGGTTCTCGTCCTTGACTACCTTGGCGATGCCCTTGATGATCTCCACGCAGTCGTCCAGCGTGCGCGCGGTCTCGGCGCCGATGGTGCCGCCGGTGGTCAGGCCCATGTGCGCCACCACGATGTCGGCGCCGGCCTTGGTCATGGCAAGGGCCTGCTCCTCGTCGAACACGTAGGGGCAGGTGAGCATGTCCAGCTTGTGCGCTTCGGCGATCATGTCCACCTCGAGGCCGTAGCCCATGCCCGTCTCTTCCAGGTTCTTGCGGAACACGCCGTCGATCAGGCCGACGGTCGGGAAGTTCTGCACGCCGTTGAAGCCCTGGTCCTTCAGCTGCTGCAGGAACTTGGGCATCACGCGGAACGGGTCGGTGCCGCACACGCCCGCCAGCACCGGGGTGTCCTTGACGACGGGCAGCACCTCAGCGCCCATCTCCACCACGATCTGATTCGCGTCGCCGTAGGACAGAAGGCCCGCCAGCGAGCCGCGGCCGGCCATGCGGAAGCGGCCGGAGTTGTAGATGACGAAGATGTCGGCGCCGCCGGCCTCGGCCGACTTGGCGGTGATGCCGGTGCCGGCACCCACGCCCAGCAGGATGTTGCCCTCGGCGAGGGACGCGCGGAAGCGTTCGAGGATCTCCTTGCGGGACAGATCGAGCATGATGGTACTTCCTTTCTCCTGGTACGTGCTTGTACGGCTTCTATGCGAGCGCCGCGCGCCGCGCCGCGTCGGCCAGCGCGCGGAAACCGCTTGATGGGACCAATGCTACGCCCGGCCCTCCATGAGGTCGATGAGCTTCTGGGCAGCGGCGATGGCGAACTCGTCGTCGTTGATGTGCGCGTCCATCTCCACGACGTCGGCGCGACCCGGCTGGATGTCGGCCTTCAGCGTCTCGAACAGCGCCGCATCCTCCTCGGGCCCCCAGAACGGCTGCCCCTCGGCATCGATCATCGACACGCCGCGCAGCGGCAGCATCAGCGTGCACGGCCCCGTGGACAGGTTGATCTTCGAAGCGATGGCCGCGCCGATCTTGCGGTTCTCGTCCACGGTGGTGCGCATGAGGGTGACGGTGGGGTTGTGCTTGTACAGGTTGCGGCTGGCGAACTGCGGCGGCACGGTGTCCCACGGGCCGAAGTTCACCATGTCCAGCGCACCCACGCTGATGACCGTCGGCACGCCGTTGAGGGCGGCCGCAGAGCAGCGGTCGGAGCCGGCGGCCAGCACGCCGCCGACGATCTCGTCGCACCATTCGGTGGTGGTGAGGTCCAGGACGCCCTTGATGAACCCGCCGTTCACCAAGGCTTCCATGCACTTCCCGCCCGTGCCCGTGGCGTGGAACACCAGCACCTCGTAGCCCTTGGACTGCAGGTAGTCCTGCGCCTTCTGCACCGCCGGCGTGGTGACGCCAAACATGGTGGCCGCCACCAGCGGCTTGTGGTCGCCAGCCTCCACGTGCGGGTGCTCCAGCATGCCCGCCATGGCCGCGACGGCGTTGTCGAAGATGGTGGACGAGAAGCTGTTGATGCCCGCCACGTCCACGATGGACGGGAACAGCGCGATGTCGGACGCGCCGATGTAGGGCGAGGTGTCGCCCGAAGCCATGGTGGACACCATTACCTTCGGGACGCCGATGGGCAGCGCGCGCATGCCCGCCGTGGCGATGGTGGTGCCGCCCGAACCGCCCATGGAGAACACGCCGTCAAAGCGGCCGTTCGCGTACAGGCTGGGCAGCAGCTTCTCGATGCCGCGCGTCATGGTTTCGGTGGCGAAGGCGCGGTCCTTCTTCTCTGCCACCACCGACATCTCCACGTCGATGGCGGCGGCGACCTCCGCATTGGTCACATCGGGTTTGGTCTGCGGGTCGAACACCCCGCAGTGGATGGTGAGCGTGCCCACCCCCAGCTCTTCGAACCTCTTCTTCACGTAGGCGAACTCCTCGCCTTTCGTGTCGAACGTGCCGATGATCGCGACCGTTTTCATCCGATCCTCCTTGCTCGAAGATATGGGGCGCCATCAGTGTAGGTTCCGCGGATCGGAGCGCACAAGGGAGGCAACCAGAATCACACGCGAGACAAGCGGTAGTTGCGGTTTCGCGTCGAAAACCGCAATACGAAGCGAAAGGGTCGGAAAGCGCCAATAGTCGGCAAAAGGCTCAGGCGTCGGCAGCGACGCCCCCGCCCCAGAACAGAAGACCGAGCCGGCGGCGTTTCCGTCCCAAGACGCGCCGCCAAGCTGCAGGATCCCGGTCTCGCGTGCCTTTCCTTCCGCAACCACGCCTCATATGATGGCTTCCCTCTTGTATTGGCATAGGTCTACTATTTGTATAGGACGTGATCTTATATAGGCATGGGTCGAATCGAGAGGAAGGAACCGTCCATGGATTACCGCGCCTACTACCGCAAAGCCCCGCAAATGAGCTTCCAGGACTACTGCGACGCCATCGCGGCCGCGCAGGGCATCGATCCGCAGGCGACCGCACGCACGCGCGATGCCGAGGGAACCATTCCCGGCGAGGCGCGCGAGAAGCTGTTCAACATCGCCGCCGAGATCAAGAACACCTTCCACGAGTTCGGCGCGCCCCTGCCTCCCCTGCTGGAAGGCTGCACGGTGCTGGATCTGTGCTGCGGGTCGGGCCGCGACACCTACCTGGCTGCCCAGTTGACGGGTGCCGCCGGCAAGATGATCGGCGTCGAGCCCAACGTCGAACGCCTGGCGATCGCCAAGAAGTACCTGGCCAAAGAAATCAAGCAGTTCGGCTACGGCGAAGGAAACGTTGAGTTCGTGCAGGGCGCGCCCGAGAACCCGCCCTTCCTCGCCGACGGCTCCATCGACGTGGTCATCTCCAACTGCACGTTCAACCTCTCGCCCGACAAAGCCGCCTACATCGCCAAGGTGCGCCGCGTGCTGAAGGACGGCGGCGAATGGTACTTCACCGACGTGTTCACCGACCGGCGCATCCCGCAGGAAACCTCCGATGACATCGCGCGCGTGGCCGAGCGGCTGGGCGGGGCGCTCTACATCAACGACTTCCGCCGTCTCGCCCAGGCCGCCGGGTTCGCCGATCCGCGCCACTTGTTCACCTGGAAGACGCCGCTGACCGAGGCGGAGCAGGCGCACTACCCCGGCATCGCCTTCGCCACCATCACCTCGCGCCTGATGGCGACCGACATGACCGAGGACGTGTGCGAAAGCTACGGCGAAACCGTCACCTACAAGGGCACGCTGCCGGACTACCCGGACTACTTCCTGTTCGACAAGGACATCAAGTTCCCCACCGGCAAAGCCTGCGCCGTCTGCGGAAACGTCTCCGGCACGGTGGGCTACGGCAGCCGCTACGCTGCCGCGTTCGAAATGACGGGCGACCGCAGCCAGCACATCGGCGACACGCACGGCGACCACATCATCGCGTGCGCGCCCGACTTCGAGGGCGTAGTGGACGAGGATGACCGTCCCATCCAGGCAAGCTGCTGCTAGCCCGTCGCCGCCCTTGCGCGCAAGCCGTGCGTACCGCCTGAAGCACGGCCCGCATGGCCGATCCGTTTTCCCTCGCACCGAAAGAAGGACCCCGTGGACAAGATTCGCTTCATGGTGGTGAGCGGCTTTCTGGGAGCCGGCAAGACCACCACGATGATCGCGCTCGCCGAGCACATGAACGCCACCTACGGCGAAACGGCCATCATCGCCAACGACTTGGACGCCAACCTGGTGGACACCAACCTCACCCAAACCTCCGGCTGCACGGTTGCAGAGATCGCCTCGGGCTGCATCTGCTACCAGATGGACAACACCGTCGACCAGATCCGCCGCCTGCGCGACAAGGAAGGCGCCGTGTTCGTGATGAGCGACATCCCCGGCTGCGGCGTGGGCGCGCTCGACCATGTGTACCACCGCCTTGCCGAGGAGAACGCCGACGAGTTCATCCTCTCGCCGTTCTCCGTCATCGTGGATCCGGAACGGCTGCGCATGATCATGCCGGAGAAGGCCGACATCAACCTGCCCGACGAGCTGGTGTACCTGCTGAAGTTGCAGCTTGAGGAAGCCGACCTGGTGGTGCTGAACAAGGCCGACCTGCTTTCCCAAGAGGACATCGCCCGCTACGTCGACTTCCTGAAGACCGCCTGCCCCGACATCCCCGTGATCGTCATCAGCGCGCTGAAGAAGGACAACATCGCGGAACTCGCCGACTTCATCACCACGCACGAAACGGCGCTGAAGAACTTCTCGGTGCGCAACAACAAGGAGTTCGAGGACGCCGAGGCGAAGCTGACCTGGTACAACCGCCGCCTGTACCTCAAAACCAACAGCAGTGCGAAAATCGACATGAACGAAGTGGTCGACGACCTCATCGAAGGCATCCGCATGGGGTTGATCGAGCGCAAGCGCAACGTGCCCCATTTGAAGACCTTCGCCACCTCCGGCGAGGGCGACTTCAACAAGGCGTCGCTCATCGGCGTCGACTACGACATCGAGTACGCCCAGAAGATGCTGCGCCCGCACAAGAACCTGCGCATGATCATCAATGCGCGCGCGGTGTGCGAATCGCGCCCGCTGGCGCGCCTCATGGACGACGCGCTGGACGAAGTGTGCGAGAAGCACGATCTGGATTGCCAGGTGTTTTTCACCGAATGCTTCGGAATGACGGATGAGGGCAGGTAATGGAACCGAACGAAGGCAAGGACATTCGCGAGATCGTTCGCGAGTACTACGAGAAGACGCTGCAGGGGTCGGATGACCTGAAGACCGATGCCTGCTGCTGTGCTACGGCGGCGCCGCCGAAATACGTCATCGATGCGATGGCGGACATAGACGACGAGATCATGGCGCGCTTCTACGGATGCGGCTCGCCCATCCCGCCGGCGTTGGAAGGCGCCACGGTGCTGGATCTGGGGTGCCGCACCGGGCGCGACGTGTACATCTGCTCGAAGCTGACAGGGCCGACCGGCCACGTGATCGGCGTGGACATGACCGCTCAGCAGCTCGACTTCGCGCGCGGGCACGAGGCGGCGCAGATGGAGCGCTTCGGGTTCGCCGAATCCAACGTCACCTTCCTCCAGGGCTACATAGAGGACCTTGAGTCGCTGGGCATCGAGAACGAATCGGTCGACGTGGTCATTTCCAACTGCGTGATCAACCTCTCGCCGTTCAAAGACCAGGTGTTCAAGGAGATCGCACGCGTGCTGAAGCCCGGCGGCGAGCTTTATTTCTCGGACATCTTCTCCGATAGGCGCGTGCCGCCGAAGTTCTACGACGACCCCGTGCTGCGCGGGGAGTGCCTTTCCGGCGCGCTGTACTTCGAGGACTTCCGCCGCATCCTGGCAAAGCACGGTTTGGGCGCGGTCTACGATGTGGAGACCTCCGAACTGCACGTGGGCGATTTCCAAATCGAGACGAAGCTGGGCTGCATCGGCTTCGCCTCCCATACCGTGCGCGCCATCAAATGCCCCGACCTCGAGGACCGCGAGGAGAACTACGGGCAAACGGCCACCTACCTGGGCACCATGCCCGAGAACGCGCGATACTTCGACCTCACCGAAGACGTGCGCCTTATCAAAGGAAAGCCCACCGCCATCAGCGGGAACATGGCGTCGATGCTGGCCGGGTCGCGCTACGCGCCCCACTTCGCCATCACGGGCGACCGCACGCGCCACCATGGCGTCTACCGTTTCGATCAGGCGCAGGAGGCGCTCGACCTCATGCGGGGCAAAGCGCGTGTGGGGCTGCGCAAGCTTGAAGGGTCGTGCGAGGCGCTGGGCATCGAGCCGTTCGCCGACCGCGTCCACGACAAGGACTTCCTGGTCACCGCGCCCGCGCTTTCCACCATGCAGGTGAACGTGTGCTATCGCTGCAACCTCGCCTGCACGCACTGCTACCTGGAGTGCGGCCCGAAGCGCACCGAGGCGATGTCGCGCGAGACCATGGAGGACGTGCTGGCGGCGTTCACCGCAGGCGGCTACAGGACCATGGACATCACCGGCGGATCTCCCGAGATGAACCCTCATCTCGAATGGTTCGTCGGGGAGTCCGCCAAGATCGCCGACGAGGTGATCGTTCGCAGCAACCTGGCTATCTTGGACGACCCGGACTACGCCCGGTTCGCCAAGGTGTACGCCGCCAACAAGGCGCACGTCATCACGTCGCTGCCCTATTTCAACGGCAAGGGCTGCGACCTGCAGCGCGGGCGCAACGTGTTCGAGCGCATCGTCAAGCAGATCCGCGCGCTGAACGAGCTGGGCTACGGCACCGACCCCGAACTGAAACTCGACCTCGCCTACAACGTCTCCGGGCCCTTCCTGCCGCCCGACCAGCACGAACTGGAGGACTACTACGCCTACGAGCTGAAGCGCGAGCAGGGCGTGGTCTTCGACAACCTGTACGCCTTCAATAACTACGCGCTGGGGCGCTTCGCCAACCAGCTGAAATACGAAGGCAAGTTCGATCGCTACCTGAAGCTGCTAACTGACAACTACAACGGCGCCGTGGTGGCGCGCATCATGTGCCGCAGCCAGGTGAACGTCGACTGGGATGGACGCCTGTACGACTGCGAAGCAAATCACGTGCTGGGACTGCCTATCCGGAAATCCGCGCTGGTCGACGAGAACGGTTCGGCTGTCGAGGGCGAGGAAGACCGCGCGCTCACCGTGCGCGACCTGAGCACGCATCCCCTGCCGCGGCGCCGCATCGCCGTCAACCCGATCTGCTACAGCTGCGCCGCCGGATGCGGCAGCTCCTGCGGCGGGAGCCTGATGGAGAAATACGCCGAATAGCGCCGGGCGCATGCTCTCCGCAACGCGCTCGATTTTCGGCGCATCGGCGTTCGCGCCGCATGCGCCGCCGCAGCCATCAGCCCTTCGGCCGCTCCGCCAGCTCCTCGGCGATGTAGCGGCCGGTGGCGCTCTCGGGGCAGGCCGCCACCTGCTCCGGAGTGCCGACCGCCACGATGCGTCCGCCGCCCTCGCCGCCGCCCGGGCCCATGTCGATCACGTAGTCAGCATTGGCGATCATATCCAGATCGTGCTCTATCACCACCACCGTGGCGCCGTTGTCCAAGAGGCGCTGCAGCACGCCGAGCAGCGTCTCCACGTCAAGCGGATGCAGTCCGATGGTGGGCTCGTCGAATGCGAACAGCGCATCGTCCTGCTTGCGGGTAAGCTCGCTTGCGAGCTTGAGACGCTGCGCTTCGCCGCCGGAAAGAGCCGGCGTCGCCTCGCCCAGCGTCAGATAGCCAAGCCCCAGATCGCGCAGTACCTGCAGCTTGGCGCGCACGCGCTTGATGCCGGCGCCTTGCGGGACGAGCCGCTCGAGCGCCTGGCTGACCGTAAGCGCAAGCACGTCCGGCAAGGGAAGCGCATCAATCGAGCGGCCTTCCCCTTCGCCAGCCCGGCTCCGGCTTTCCTCGCAGCCGTCGCACGAGTCCGCGCCGTCCCTTGCGGCGCCCAGATCAACGCCCCGCTCCGGCAGAACCTGCAAGGCGATGGCATACGCATCCCTGCTGTAGCGGGACCCGCCGCAGTCCGGGCACGGGATGTCGACATCGGGAAGAAACTGCACGTCAAGCGACACTTGCCCCGTCCCGTCGCACGTGGGGCAGCGCAACGATCCCGTGTTGTACGAGAACGCTCCCGCCTTGAGCCCACGCCCTTTCGCCTCGGGCATCGCCGCAAACGCGCGGCGGAGGTCGTCCATCACGCCCGAATACGTCGCAACCGTCGAGCGCACGTTCACGCCGATGGGCTTCGCATCTATCAGGTTGGCGCGGCGGATGCCCTCCGCCTCGATCTTGCGCACGTGCGACGGAAGCGATCGGGCGGACTCCGCCGCCTCTTCGGAGCCGGAGCGCGGCTCATCGCCGGCACGCTCCGCAGCCCGCGCCGCAAGCGCCGGCATCAGGCTCTCGAGCACCAGCGTCGTCTTACCCGAACCCGACACGCCGGTCACCACCGTCAAGCGTCCGCGCGGGACGTCGACCGAAAGGGGCTTCACGGTATGGATCGCGCCCGTCTCCATATGGATCGTGCCGCGCTCGAACAGCTCGCTTTCGGATGCGCGCGCCCTCACGCGCACCTTGCGCACGCCGCTCAGGAACGGTCCGATGCGCGATTCCGGGTTCGCCGCCACCTCGGCCACGCTGCCTTGGGCGATGATGCGCCCGCCGTCGGCTCCGGAGGCGGGGCCCAGCTCGACGAGGTGCTCGGCATGGCACAGCGCGCGCACGTCGTGATCGACCATCACCACGGAGTTGCCGTCCGCCAGTAAATCGTCCATCACGCCCAACAGCCCTTCGACGTTCGAAGGGTGCAGGCCGATCGACGGCTCGTCCAGCACGTACAGCACGCCCGTCGTGCGGTTGCGCACCGCGCGCGCAAGCTGCACGCGCTGCCGCTCGCCCGTCGAAAGCGTCGAGCTGGCGCGGTCGAGCGCCAGGTAGCCCACGCCCAGCTGCTGCAGCCGTGCGATCGGCTCCGCCACCTCGGCGACGATCGCCTGAGCCATGGCACGCACCTCGCCTTCGGGCACCCTGGCGGGGAGCGACGGCGCCCACTGCGCCAGCTCGTCGAGCGTGAGCGCGGTCGCATCGGCCAAGCCCATCCCGTCGATCATCGGGGCGCGCGCCGCTGCGGAAAGCCGCGTGCCTCCGCAATCGGGGCACTCCCCTTCCTTAAGGAACCGCGCCACGCGTGCCAGGCCCTTCTCGTCCTTCACCTTCGACAGCGCGTTTTTCACTGTGTTCACGGCACTGTAATAGGTGAAATCGAGTTCGGCGAAATTCTCGCCCTTCTTCGCCTTGTACAGGATGTGCTTCTTTTCCATGGGGCCATGGAACACGATCTCGCGCTCTTCGGGCGAAAGCTCGCGGAACGGCACGTCGGTGCGCACCCCCATCGCTCCGCACACCTGCTTCATGAGGTCCCACATCAGCGTGCCCCATGGCAGCACGGCGCCCTCGTCGATGGAAAGCGATTCGTCAGGCACCAGCGACGACTCGTCGACCGTGCGCACGATGCCCGTGCCGCCGCAGGTCGCACAGGCGCCGCCGCTGTTGAAGGCGAGATCCTCCGCCCCTGGGCCGAAAAACTCCGCACCGCATACGGGGCAGACAAGGGGAAGCTCCAACGCCACGTTGGGCGAAGGAGGCACACGATGGCCGTTGGGGCACACATGGCTGCCCACGCGCGAGAACAGAAGCCGCAGGTAGTTCAGCAGCTCGGTGGAGGTGCCGAACGTGGAGTGCACGCTGGGGACGCCCGGACGCTGCCGCAGCGCAAGCGCGGCGGGAACGTGCAGCACCTCGTCCACCGATGCACGCGCTGCCTGCGAGATGCGTCGACGCGTGTACGTGGACAGCGCATCCAGGTATCGGCGGCTGCCCTCGGCATACAGCACGCCGAGTGCCAACGAGCTTTTCCCCGAGCCCGACACGCCGGCGATCCCCACCAGCTTCCCCAGCGGGATGTCGACGTTCACGTTCTTCAGATTGTGCACGCGCGCCCCGCGCACCTGCATGAAGCTGGGCTGACTCGCCCTTCTTCTTTCAGACGCCATGGCATCTTCCCCCTCCGCGCCCTTCCGCAGCTTTCCGCATCCCGCAAATGCGGGAAAGCGAGCCCGTTTCCTATCGCCCACCACGGCTTTCCGCCTGCTCGGCGCCGCCATCGTCAGCCAGCCCGATGCGGCGGCCCGATCGCCGGGTGCGATCGCCGGCAGGCTCCGGTGCAATGCGCGCGAATGCCGCCGCGCCCATCGCCGCCGCAGCAGCGCAAGCGTTCGCTGCAAGCACAGCGAACGGATGGGCCGCATCCCCCGTGCCGGCAAGCGGGGACACGCCAGCGCCGTCCTTCGACCCTCCCGGCTCGCCGGAGCCGCCGGGATCGCCCGCGCTGCCTCCCGCCCCATCGCCCGCGCCCGCAGCGCCCGAATCTCCGGACTCGCCTCCGTCCTCATCCCCACCGTCACCGGAATCGCCGCTGTCCGCAGGGTTGGCGAATGCCTTGATGCACACGTTGCCCACCCAATCTCCCCACGAAACCGACACGTCCCGGGTATCCACCCACTCGACGTTGCCCTCGGCATCCCGGCTTTCCATGAAGCTCTCACCCGTCCCGCGGTACCCTTGCGAAGGATACCGATAGGAGGCGTGCTCCACCGGCAGGTAGTACCACAGCGACCCGTCCGACGCCTCCACCTCGAACGTCATCACCACGCTGTACGTTCCGCCCTCATCCACCGGCACCGGCTCGTCCAGCTCGATGGTGTACCAGCCCTCGTTCGGATACAGCCCGGTGCACTCGGAGGCAAGCGTCCCGCTTTCCGGATCCGCCGGGTCGGCAAGATCGGTGTACACGCGCACGGACACCCGCATGTTCTCCTGCATCACCCACGCGCCCACCGCCTCGATACGCTGGTCCTCCTCCGCCGCGAACACGTTCGCGCAATCCTTCGCATCGCTCTGGAGCCCCAGCGTATCCGGCGACATGCCATCGTACTGCTGCACGATGGCATACGAACTGCCGCTTTCGCCGGAATCGGGAACGAACGCTGCGGGGTTGGCCATCGTCTTCTCGCAGTACGAGAGGTAGAACATCCCCTCCTCGCCCATAACGGTCTGCACGGTTCCGTCCTCGGACAGCCCGCCGGTGCCCCAAGAGTTCTTGACCACCCAGGCGCCATCGATCAAAGGCACGATGTAGAGCATGCCGTCAGAACCCTCCGCCACCTCGGCGATGTCGGGATCGTAGGCTCGACGCGATCCGTCCTCGGCAACCAGCGGCGTGGCGAAGTTCCAGCGCGAGCAGGCGTCATCCCATCCCACGATGGTCACCACGTGGTTGGTATCGAGCGCATCGCCGGTCCCGCCCGGGCTGTCGGCATCGAAGACCCAGTAGTTCGGCGAGTACCCCCGGACATCCGCTGCGGCATCCGGCGATCCGCCGCCAGATGGAACCTCCCCCGACGAGGCGGCATCCGGTAAGCCGGAGGCATCGGGTGCCTGATGGTAGTAGGGAGAAGAGGGGTCGGAGCTCAGGTAGCATAGAGCGCTCAACGCGCCCTTGTCGAAGAGCAGCTGCTTGACCTCCGCAAGCGCCGACTCGTTCCATATTCGCTCGATGTCGAACCCGCTCGCACGGGTCGTGACGACCTCGGAAGCCTTCTCGACGGAATCGAGGCGCACACGCGTCAGATCGTAGGAAGCCGCCGCCGCCTGCGCCATTTCATCTGCGCACTCCCGCAGCTCCCAGAACTCCTCCGGCACGGAAAGCGGGATATCCCCTTCATAGGACACCCCACGTCCCGCAGCCAGCGTTCCGGCAACGTATAGCCAGTTCAGGGGGGTACCGAACCCGTAGATCCCATCGCTTGCGACAAGATGGTCGTTGTCGGAGTCCGCCAGCTCCGCGCCCAGGACCGTGCCGTCGCCCGTTTTCCCGTTGAAGGTGCCGTACACCGCCTGTGCCTCGGAGAAATCGACGGCATCCGTGCCCTGCTCGTCCATGCCCCGCTGCTTCAAATACGCCGATTCGAACGACGCGATGGCGGAGAACGCCCAGCACGATTCAAGCACGCCTTGATCCTTCACCGAGGTGTAGGGGGCGATGTAGCTTTCGGGAAGGCTCTGCCGAGCCGCCTCTTGCGCCGCATCGTCCGGCAAGGCGGCATCGTCGCCATCCAGGCGCACCTCGTAGCCGCTCTCGTTCACATAGGTAAGCGAATCGTCGAGATCGGACGCAGCTTGAAGCTGATCGGCGAGCCGCTCGACCGCCTCGCTGTAGGGCGCGTCCTCAGAAGGCTCCGCAAAAGCGGCGAGCCCGCCAACCGGAACCGAGGCCGCAGTCAGCAACGTCGCGAGAATCGCCCTCGAAACGCACGCCGCCTTGCTCTGCTTCGGCTCCCTTGCCGCCTTCGCCGTTCGCACTCTGCCCAAAAGGTCGCTCCTGCCTTTCTAGCATTTCGCCTCCCATGCGAAAACGGGAAAGAGAGCCCGCAAGCCCCTTTCCCGTCTTGCCGGCAACCGCCTCAGTTGCCGGGAGCGCCTGCCGCGCCGCGCTACCTGACGCGTCGGCGCGCCGCGACGAGGGCAGCCGCCCCGCCCGCAACGCCGATGGCGCCCAGCGCCCATGCCACGCCGTGCGGATCGCCCGTCGTGGCAAGCTTCCTCAGGCTCTGGTCCTCGTTCTCGCCCTCAGGATCGGGGTCGGGGCCGGGATCCGGGGCAACGTAGTCGCCCGGCTGCGGAGCCGTGTCCACCCTTGTGGCGCTGAACACGCGGTACGGCTCGTTCTCCGAGGCAGCCAGCACATAGAACCAGTCATCGTAGGCGGTCGCCGCCGGCGCCAGGAGCGTCTGCTGGGATGCGCGCTTGCCGTAGGCGGAAAGCGACCCGTCAAGCCCCAGCTCGTAGGTGTCGGCCGTGTTCGCGTCGTTCGCGGCGCCGGCGAGCATGAACCCGTCCGCCGTTGCGCCGGACGCATAGGAAAGCTGGCCCGTCTGCGTGGAGAACTGCGCGAGGTCCAGCGACGAGCCCAGAAGCGCCGGGCCATCCTGATCGGTGCCCCATGTCACCATCTCGGCACCGGCAAGGCCTCCCATCTGGACGGCAATGGAGACGCCGATGCCTCCCGACACCACGAAGGCGCCGTTGCCGTACGACACCTGCGGGCGGATGCGCGCCGTCGCCAGCTGGCCGATGGGGGTCATCGACTGCGCGTCGGCATCGAGGCGGAAGATATAGGGGCTCTCCTGCACCGCACCTTGGGCCATATCGCCCATTACGCCGCCGAACAGGTACAGCGCTTCGCCATCGCTGCCCAACGTGCCGAAGCCGGGCGTCTGCCAGCTGACGGAGGTGCCGTACCCCAAGGGCTCCCACGCCCCTTGCGCCGTGTAGCGGAACAGGACGCCCGCTCCCCCGGCATCGGAAAGCATCGCCACCAAGTCGCCGCCGAACGTGGCCGCCGTGACGTCCACCACCGACGCGGAGGCAAGCCCCGCCTGGACGAGGGCATCCGCGCTCGGAAGCTCCACGCGTGCCCACTCCTGCGTGGCGGGATCGTAGCGCAACATGAATTCGAATCCGTCTTCGTTGCTCTCCACCATCGTGGTGCGCGGCAGGCAGTACAGGTCGCCGTTGAAGCCCACAAGCTGCCACGCGCCCCATTCCGACAGCTCGGCGGGCACAGGCAGGCTCGTCTGGTCGTAGTACGTCGCACTGGTCGATTGGCCAAGGTCGGCACGCTGGTTGGATTGCTTGTCGCCCTCGGTGACGCGCACCGTCACCTGGCCTCCCGCGAACGCGTCGGGCTTGGCCACGGCAAGCTCCGCCTTCCCATCGCCGAGATCGGCCCAAGATGTCACGTGGGCCGACATGCCGTCAAGCTGCACGTGGGCATCCTCGGACATGAAGTAGCCTTGCACCTTGACGGTTTCGCCCTCGTCCACCACCTTGGTGATGGCCGGACCAGGGTTTTCCGCGCCGTCGATCGTGGCATAGCCGCCCGTTGAGCACAGGCCCTCGTAGCGCTCGTCGGGCTGCGCCGCGCCGCGAACCAGCGCCGCCAGCTTTTCGGCCGACTTCGCCGCATCGCCCTCGACATCCGCCATGCCTTCGCCAGCGATGATGGCCGCTGCGCCCGTCACGGCCGGCGTGGCCATCGACGTGCCCTGCTCGTACTGGTACGGCACCACGTCGCTGCCCAGCCCGATGCTGTCGAGCAGGATGGTGCACGGAACGGGAGTCTGCTCCGGCGTCTGAACGCCGCCCGTCGTGGACACGGGAACCACCACGAAGGTGATCTGAAGCTGGAAATTCTCCCAGTCGATCATATCGGCGGTAAGCTGGATCCGCTCCTGCTGGCGGCTGCCGCCCACCGGGATGGCGGTTCCGCCCAAGTCGTAGTACGCCCCCTGCCAGTCCACAACGCCAGAGGCCCCTTGGGCGTCAAGCTGCGCCCACGTGTAGCCGGAATCCTCCTTCAGCCTCACCGCAACCGCCACCTGGCCATAGGGCAGCTGGCCATCCTGCAACCCTATGGCACCCCTGAACGAATAGCGCATGCTCAGGTAGCGGGGCTTGCCTTCCACCTGCGCCAGATCGACGACATTCGTGACCACGCTCTGAAGGAGGGAGCCGGACGCGGGGTCGTAGGGGATCGCATAGGCGGCATCGCCCTCGAAGGAAACGCCTTCTTGCGTCCTGCCGACGGGCTCGCCCACACCGGAGTTTCCGTAGGCGGAGAAGCTCAACGCCTGCTCGCCCCGCGCGGGCTTCGTTCCGTCCTCAAGGGCGACATCGGCATCGAAGGCGCTTTCCCCGTCGAAGCTCTCGTACAGCACAGGGTCGCTATCGGCCTCGCCCAAGTATTTCTGGCCTTCGGCAGAGCCTTGCCCGTTGTTCTCCCCGGTTGCCCACGTGGACAGGATCACCGAGCCGGGCGCCATCACATCGGTGGTCGTCTGGCCGTACTGCGAGTAGCCCGCCACTTCGCCGCTCGGCTCGATAGCATCCACCACCACAACGTAGGGGTTGTCGGCCAACGTGGTGGACAGCGAAGAGGCGGCATCGTTGTCGGCAGTGGAGTTGCCGGAGCCGAACACGCTTACCACACCCCGTTCGCCCAACGCGGTGACGGCGAGGTCGATGGAACGGCTCGCGCACTGCCCCAGCCCCCACGAGTTGTTGGCCACGCGCACGTTCACGCCCTCGTCGCAGGCGACTTTCGCATAGTTGAGGCACGCAAGCAGGCTCGACAGCGTATCGGAGTGGCGCAGCGACATGATCTGGACGTTGGGCGCCATTCCGGAAATGCCCTGATCGTCCCAAGCCGCGGCGATAATGCCCGCTACATGCGTGCCGTGGTAGTTGACCAAGCCGGTGGTGGAGGTGGTGCCGGACGCGGTGGACAAGCCGTGTTCGTCTCCATCAAGCGCGACGAGCGCGTCGATGGTATCGCCGTCGTCCCACATCACCGATTCCAAGTCGGGGTTGGAAGCGTCCACGCCCGAGTCGATGACTGCCACCACGACGTCCTCGAGGTTCGCCACAGCCGCAGCATCGGCGTTATTCCAATCGTCGTAACCCATATCGACCGCTTCATCGGACGAGATGCCGTCCATCGAGCCGTCGTTGCCGAAGCCCCACTGCAACAAGGTGAGGTCTTCGACAGGAGCGCTCGGATCATCCTGGCCGAATGCCGCATCGACATCGGAGCCGCTGCCGGCATCCATGCCGCTGCCGGTTTGGGAATCGGTGCCGGACGCTCCATCATCGGAGCCGCCATCGCCGTTCCGGGCGGAGCCGTCGGCATCTCCGCTGCCTGCGTCCGCGTCGGCGGAGCCGTCCTCGGCGCCCCCATCGCCCGTTCCGTCCGTATCGGCAAGACCCGCCGACGTGCCTGCTGAGTCCGTCGGCACTTGGGTTGCCGCAGCGGCATCGTCGCCCTCATCTTCGCTTTCCACCAGGTAATTCGGCTCCGCGAACACCACGCGCGGATCGTCTTCCAACGCGGCGACAAGTTCTTCGACGGTCTTCGATTCGTCGCGCACCAAAACCAGACGGCCCGTTTCCGCGGCATCGGCGGCTGCATTGGAGCGCGTTCGCGACAGAGCGGAAACGGCAGCGGCCTCGTCCGCGTCCGCCCCATCCGCATCGACGCCCAGCGCTTCTTCGGCGACGCCCGCATCGATCGTCATCAGGTCCTGGGCGCCCGACAGGATGTCGCCGCCCAGCGAGAAGGGCATGATGCCGTTCGCTGCGCCGTCAACCACGTAGGCAATTGCCTCGTGCTCCACATAAGTGCCGGCTTCAAGTTGAAGCGACGGCGCGTCCTCCGTCGGTTCTTCGGCCCCTGCCGCCACGGGCATCAAGCCGCACGCCAGCGCGGCAGCCGACAGGACGGAAACGAGTTTGCGCAACATGGCAGACCTCCGAACAGAACAGGCAACCCCGCGCAAGGCGAACGGCACCGTGCGCATACGGATTCATTCTATCCGCCCCGCACGGGATGATGCCCGCTCCACACGGGACGGACACGCAAATCCATCCTCAAACGGCATTGCCTGCGGCGCGCACGACGGCGGCGAGGATAGAGCGCTCAGCGCGCCATCAGACGCGCCCCTCCAATACGCGAGAGCGGATGAGGCAGGCACCGCCCGCCGCCGCGGCAATGACGGCTCCGACAGCCAGCGGCCCCAGCGGATCGCCCGTGGAGGCAAGCTGCTTCAGGGAGCCGCCCTGATCGCCGGCGTCGCCGTCCTGGGGCGCCACATAGTCGCCCGGCTGCGCGACCGTCTCGACCGCCGTCGCGCTGAACACGCGGTACGGAGCCGACGTGGTTGCCGCCAGAACGTAGAGCTTCCCCTCGTAGGCAAGCGCCGAAGGAGCCAAAAGGCGCTGGCTGGAAGCGAGCTTGCCATAGACCTGGGGCAGTGCGCCGTCTTCGCTGGACACGGTATAGGTATCGGCAACCCCTTTGTCCTCGTCGCAGCGCGCGCCCACAATCATGAACCCGTCGGCAACCGCTGCCGGCGCAAACGCCAGCTCGCCTGTTTCGGTGACCAGGGACGACATGCGCACGGCGCCGTTCACGAGCGATCCGGCAGGATACTCCGTCATCTCGCCCGTTGTCGGCGAGGGGAGCGTCTCGGCCTCGCTGAGCACGCGGAAGCGCTCGACGCCCATGCTGCTGGCTTCCTGCGCAGACGTGTTCTGACCGCCGCCCACCAAAAAGACGCCGTCGCGGTAGGCAACCTGCGCGTTATGGCGCTCGCGCACCATCTCACCCACCTCAACGGCCGCCCCCGTTTCAAGGTCTACGCGGAAGATGGTCTTCACCTCGCCGCCTGCCGCGCCGCTCGCGTCAGGATAGCCGTAAGACCCCTTGCCGCCAAACACGTAGAGGCTTTCGCCGTCGCTTCCCAAGGCCGACAGCGACAACGCCACGCCGTCAAGGGACGGAACAGAGATATGCTCCCATGTTCCCTCTACGGTGTAGCGCCAGAAACTGCCCGCCGTGTAGAACTCGCTGCCTTCTGTGTACGCGTTGCTGGTGATCTGCACAATCAGCGATCCCTGGTAGGTGGCGCCCGTCATGCTCGTTACGTTGCGCACGCCCGTAGCAGCAAGCTGCTCGGAGGAGGGAGTGGCCACACGGCTCCATTCCCGCAGCTGCGGGTCGTACTTCATCATGAAGCTATGCTCGGCGTTGTAGTTCATCTCGTTTTCCTGGGGAAGCGCATACACATCGCCGGCAAAGCCGACGAGCTGCCAGCCTCCCCAATCGTTCAGCTCTTCCGGTACGGGAAGGTTCATTTCGTCGTAATAGGCAACGTGGGGCTCGGTCGGCTCTTCCTGCGCAATCGTCTCGAACTGAACCAGCATCCGGCCGCTGCCGTTGCTTCCCGCAAGCTCGACCCACGCCTCGCCACCGGCGAAGCCCTCAGGAGCTTGAACCGTGAGTTCGGTCAGCTCGCTGTCGCCCGAACCGCCTACGGCACTGTCGCGCGACACCACCGCACACGACGTCCCGCCTATGCTCACCTGAACATCGTCCGGCACGAAATAGCCGCGCACCGTGGCAGTTGCACCGTCTTCGGCGAGCTCCGCCTCAACGGGCACCGGAGACGGGTTCGCAGCACCGTCGACCGTAGCGTAGCCGCCCGTCGAGCAGGACTCCTCGTAGGCATCGCCCGCAGCGGCGCCCTTCACGTATGCCGCCAGCTGCGCAGCGGAGTCTTCTGAATGCATTCCCGCAATCACCGCCGCAGCGCCTGTCACTGCCGGCGCCGCCATCGAGGTTCCCTGGCTGTACTTGTAGGGAACAAGGTCGCTGCCCAAGCCGATGCTGTCGATGTAGATCGTGCCGTCTGCAACCTGTGCTGGACGCTGGCCGCCCAAAACACTTATCTGAAGGTTGAGATACAAAATGGTTATGCCGAAATTCTCGAAATCGGTGTTCTCGGGCAGCTCGACGAAGTACCCCGTCCACGAATCGCCGCCTATCCCGAATTCAGAAACAACAGACAGCGGAGCGCTTTGAGAGCCGTCCGTCGTATTCACGCTTACCATCACCTGAGGATAGCCCGAACCGCCATTCGCGCATTCGCTGGTCATGCGAATGCTGAGATAGCGAGGCTTTTCGGGAAGATCAGACAGATCCAGCTCGTTGCTCCTCACTGCCATAAGGCCGTCCGCACCCAGTGAAATCGCCTCTTCAGCATTGTAGGACAGCTCCAAAGACGCATCGCCGTCGAAGCGCTTTTCGTCTGGCACAACAGAAGCGCTCTCCCCACTCGGGTACCGGAACGAAAGCACGGCATTGCCGCCAGCAACCGGACTGCCCTCGTCTAAGACGCCATCAGCAACGCGTGTCTTGCTATCGAAACTCTCGTAGAGCGCGGCGGCATCGTCCTCTTCGCCCAAATATTGCGGATCCGACGTCGGCCAGGTCGACAAGATGGTAGAGCCGGGCGCCACGACGTCGGTCGTCGCCTGGCCGTAGCAGCTGAACATCGACAGCTCGCCCGATGCGTCGATAGAGTCCGTAACCACAACATACGGGTTGTCGCGCAACGTCGAGATCGTGTTCAACGTGGCATCCATATCGCTGTCGGAATTGCCAGAGGCGAATACCGCCATCACGCCTGCTTTGCCCATCTGGGTAAACGCCACATCGAACGCGCGCGAGGCGTTGGATCCCATGCCCCACGAGCAGTTCGCCACGCGCACGTTAACGCCCGCCTTCGCCGCTTCGGTCACGTAGTTGATGCAGCGCAGCATATCGGAGGCGGCATCCACCTCGCTGCGCACCGACATGATCTCGACGTTGGGAGCGACGCCCGACACGCCCTCGTCGTTCCACTCGGCCGCAATAATGCCGGCAACATGCGTGCCGTGCGACTGGTCTACGGAAATCGGGCTCGTCGAGGTAGTGTCGGAAACCGTCGAGAAGCCATGCGCATCGCCGCCGAGAACGGTGAGCTCGGAATATTCTTCGCCCTCGTCCCACAGAACGCCGGCAAGATCGGGGTTGGTTTCGTCGACGCCGGAATCGATGACGGCCACAACCACGTCATCGAGGCCGCCCGCCGCAACGGCGTCGTTCCAAACATCGTAGTCGATATCGACCGCTTCATCGGCGGAGACGCCGCCCATCGCTCCGTCGTTGGACATCCCCCATTGGAATTCCGTCATGTCGGCGGCAGGCTCTTCGTCGTCGGAGCCGAACGTCACCGGCTCGGACCCTGCCGCAGGATCTTCTGATTCGGAAGGATCGTCGGAGGAGTCCCCGGTCTTTTCCCCTTGCGACAACGCCGCATCGTTGGACGTCTCGCCCTCGAGCGCCCCCGCACCATCCCCGGTGGCAAGCCCGGCTGACGAGGCACCCTCTCCGATACCGGAAAAGCCTTCCGGCTCTTCGTCGAAGGACTCCACGTAGCCGTTGGGTTCGGCGAACAGCACGCGCTCGTCGGCTTCCAGCTCCGCGATGAGCTCTTCGGTGGTCTTGGACTCGTCGCGCACCAGCACCAAGCGTCCGGCGGGCTCGTCGGAGGCGCCGTCAAGCGCCAACGTGCGGGCATGCGCCGCCGGCTCCGCCCCGCCACCAGCCTCCGCATCGTCGCCCAGCGCCTCCGCGGCCGCCTCGGCGTCCACCGTCACCAGCGTCTCGGCGCCATCGAGCAGGTCGCCGCCCAGCGAGAACGCCCTCGCCTGCGAGCCGTCATCCACCACGTACGCGATCGCCTCGTGCTCCACATAGGTGCCGGGTTCCCACTGCGTCTCCTCGGCAGCAGGCTCCTCGGCAAAAGCCGACAGCGGCAGCAGCCCCGCCGCCAAGATGACCGATAACGCAAACGCAGAAACCCGTTTCACCATAGCCCGAACCCCCCCCTCGAACCGCCCCGATCATGCGAGGCGCATGATCGGCGAAACCCCACAGACTCGGCACTACGCATCGCTCATCTGGCGTTTTGCTTCGATCCCCCGGATGAGCGCCCTAGCTGCCAGCCCGGAAAACACAGCTTCACGCGATTCTACCGCACAAGGGGATGCGGCACTTGTAAAAAGATCCTTAACAGCCGCCCCATTACAGTTTTGAAGCGTAGTTGGTCGACCGTCCGAGCCATCTGCTTGGACAGTCGGACTACGATCGACATATGTCCCGAGGGACTGCCGATCGGGCGCCCGCGGACGGCCTTTTGCCCCTGCCCCTCGAGGGCCCGGGGGGTGTTGCCGACGCGGGCGCCGCTGCTTGTGACGACTGATAGGAAACTGCCGGGCTCCTCCGACCAAAGAGCGCCACGGCCAGGTAATGCGGGTGTCGCGCGAGGCGGCATTCCGATCGACCGACGATCGGAAGGATACCACCATGCTGACCGGAGCCGCCACCTGCGCAGCCGTCATAGGGCTAGACGTCGGGAAGTTCTCCCATCGGGCATGCCGCGTGACCAGGCAGGGCGAGGTGCCGAGAAGCGAGCCCGCAGCCAACACCGAGCATGGCCTGGACGGCCTGTTTTCCCAGGCCGAAGCCGGGACGCTGGTCGTCGTCGACCGGGTCCGCAACATCGGCTCGCTCGCGATATCGAGGGCCGGGCTCGCCGGCCTGCCGGTCGCCTACCTGCCCGGGATCGCCGCCCACGGCGCGGCCAAGCTGTTCGCAGGCGACGCGAAGACGGACGAGCGGGACGCCGCCGTCATCGCCAAGACGGCCCTCGGCATCCCGGACTCGCCCTGCCCGTGCCGAGGCACGACGAAAGGCTCGAGGCCGCAAGGTCGATGGCGGCGCAGAGGAACCACATGGTCACCTGCTCCACCCGCGACAAGAACAGGCTTCGGAGCATCCTCCTGGAAAGCTGCCCGGCATTCGAGGCCCTAGCCGACCTGGCGGACCCCCATTGGCTGAAGATGATGGAGTCCCTGGGAGGCCCCTGGGGCATCGTCGACGCGGGGAAGGCGGCCGTCGGGGCCGTAACCCGCGGCGCGAACAGTGCGCGCATCGACGCGGCGATCGCAGCTGCGG
>DVIW01000004.1 GCA_018710945.1 Candidatus Aphodovivens avistercoris
TTTTCCAAGGGCGCCCCATGAAGCGCGTAAACGAAAATCCGAAAAAGTCTCTCTCGCAGTATCCGGTTCTCAAGGTCCCGCCGGCGCCCTTCCGGGCCCGCCGGCCGCTCCGCGCTCCCGCGCGGCGCAAGAGAATACTTTACCCGCACCCGCCCTTGCTGTCAAGAACTTTTTTCAGAAATTTTTGAAGCGCTTCCCTTCCGGGGTTCTGCTCCAAATGCCGAAAGCCCTTGCCTCAAGCGAAGGCCCCGCTCTCTCATACGGGGCCGGCGAATGCAGCTGGAGTATAGTACGCCTCTTTTTCGCCCGCGGGAAGCGGGAATCCCCCGCTTCACAAACAGCGCACACAGGGCGCCGGGCCAAGGACGGCGCCGCGTCCGCGCGCCGCCGGCCGCAGGAGAGCGCAAGCGCAACGGCTAGCGCCGGCCGCCTTGCCAGCCGTGCCCATGGTGCCCTTCGCCTTCATGCCCGCCTTCTTCCGCGCCGCCCTCATGGCAGGCGGCTATGCGGTCGCGCAGCTCGCGCATCGACATATGCGCGCAGTCCTCCGGCTCCACCGTGGGATCCAACTTCGCAAGCTCGCACGCCGCACGGTACTTCCCCACGCCCATGCCCGCATGGTGGGCCTGCTCGCGCGTCGCCTCGTCCACGCGGCTGCAGGCGCCGGAGCAGCCTGTCGTTTGCAGCCACGCATCGCTTTCCCCCTGCAGACGCTGGGCCAAGCCCTCGTCCGACGAGGTTACGCTTACTTCCAGATACGCGTCTTCGCTTAAATAAGAGGAGAGGCCCTCGTTCGCCAGCTGATCCAGCGCCTGGTCGTAGGGCTTTCCCTCCAGCGCCAGGCCTTCCAGCACGGCGCCCGCGTCGTCGTTGAGGGGCTGGGCGTCCACCACCAGGCCGAACGTGTTGACGGAAAGCTCCAGCGAGGGGTTCACGTCGATCCCCACGTACGCGGCCGGTGTGAAGTACAGCCGAGCACCCAGCACGCACAGGGCCGCAACGGCCACGCAGGCTGCCGCCGCCAAGGCGCGGCGCACCGCGACGAAGCGCGTGCGCCGACGGGGAGCAGGAGCCGCGACAGCCGCCGCCGCAGCCGAGCCGGCTTCCGAGCGAGCGCCAGAAAGCGCAGCCGTCCGTTCCGCAACTTTCCGTGCGGCATTCCCAGGGGCCGGCATCTCTGCGCCTTCCGCATCGCGCCCCTGATCGGCTGCGCGCCGCTCGGCGATGGCCTGCAGCGTTGCGCGCTTCACTTCGTCAGGAGCCGCAATGCCGTCGAACGCGGACGCAACCGCCTGGCCGAGCTGCCCGTCATCCAGCCCATCCGCCGCTTCGCGCCGCGTTGGCAGCTTGTCCCTGTTGTCCACGGTATCGCTCATCGCAGCTGCTCCCTCAGCTTCGCCTTGCCGCGCGCTATCCAGGTGTACACGGTGTTCACCGGCGCCTCCAGAAGCCGCGCGATCTCCGGGGCGGTGTAGCCCTCGTAAAGGGAAAGGTACAGCGGGGTGCGCGGCGGGTCGTCCAGGGCGCGCATCGCGTCCACCACCTCGCGCTCGAACGAGCCGGGCTGGCCGGCGGAGTCCGCAGCCGCCACCGTCTCCAAGCGTTCAGGCGCCTCCTGGCGAGCGGCACGGCGCGAAGAGGCGCGCCAGAGGTCCTTGCAGGCGTTGGAGGCGGTGCGCAGAAGCCATGCCTTGCGGTGCTCTTCGTCGTTGAACGCGGCGCCGTCGGCCAGCGCGTACTTCAGGAACGCGTCCTGGAAAGCGTCCTGCGCGTCCTGGCGCTCAGAGAAGTGCAGCACGCAGACGCGCCACACGGCGTCTGCGTGCTTGCCCATGGCGGACTCGATGTCCTCTTGCGAGCGCACCGCTCCCCTTCCTGCTGTTTCACCTTCCGCCTGCTATGCGGCGCGGCATCCGTGGCCGGCGCCGTGATGGCCGCCGCTGCCGTAGCCGCAACCGGCGCCCTGGCCGTACCCGTTGCCGTAACCAGCGCCCTGGCCGCTCCCCTGCTGCACGCCGCAGCCGGCGCCGTAGGCCGCTGCGCAGTTGTCGCAGAGGCCATCGCCGTCGGCATCGGCGTAGCCGGGGCAGGCGGACGCGCCGTCAGCGCGATTATCGCACACGCCATCGCCGTCCGCGTCGATGAAGCCGGCGCAGGCGGCGTTCCCGCTTGCGCCGAGGCCCGCTGCGGCGTCCTGGCCCGTTCCGCGGTTGTCGCACACGCCGTCGCCGTCGGCATCCACGTAGCCGGGGCATGCCGCTGCCGTCGCCGAAGCGTCCTGGGCAACCCGCGAAACGGCCGCGCCCATTCCCTGCGGCGCCGCGACGGCATCCGCCGCCGACCCCGAAGCGGCAAGCGCGCTGCCTGCTCCCACCGCGACTGCCGCTACGAGCGCCAGCGCCGCGAGCGCCCCCATTCCTCCGTACAGGACCTTGCTGCCCCACGTCTTCGTCTGCTTCTGCGCCATCATGGGCTCCTTTCCTTTGCCACCGCTCCAGCAGCTTTGCTTTTCCGGTTCACCTTGAACACGTTTGGGAAGGGGAGATCCTTTCAACGAATTTGAAAAAAATTTCCGAAGGGCTTTCTCATGTGCGCTTTGCGCTCCACGAAGGGGCCACAGGTGCGTTGTCGGACGCGGCGTCGGGCACATTGCTCGGACGCGCTGCCTGAGCGACGCCGCCCGGCTTCGCCGCTCTGCCGCGCCTCCCAGTCGCGCCGCCCGGCTCCGCTGCCCTGCCGCCCCCCGCACCCAGCAATCCGCCCCAACACGAAAAAAGGGCGCCGCTTTCGCGACGCCCCGCATCGAACCCGTTTCGCAGCCGGCGCTACACCAGCTTCACGAACTTGCGCTTGCCCACCTGGATGGTGGCGCCCGCAAGCAGGGACGGATCGACGTTGTAGCTCTTGGCGGGAACGGGCTCGCCGTTCACCTTCACGCCGCCGCCGTCGATGAGGCGGCGCGCCTCGCCGGTGCCCGACGCCAGGCCGGCCTCGTGCAGAAGCTTCGCCAGATACACCAGGCCCTCGTCGTTGGGCGTGAGGTCCGCGTGGAACTCCGGCACCACGTCGGGCGCCGCATGCTCCTTGAACATGCGGTCGAACGTCGCCTCGGCCGCCTCGGCCGCCGCCGCATCGTGGTAGAGCTCCACGATGTTGCGGGCCAGGGCGCGCTTGGCCTTGTTCGGATGCAGCGAGCCGTCGGCCAGGGCGCGCTCGATCTCGTCAACCTCGGCCACGTCCACGGTGGACGCCAGGCGGTAGTACTTCACCATCAGCTCGTCGGGGATGGACATCAGCTTGCCGAACATGTCGGACGGCTCGTCGGTCAGGCCCACGTAGTTGCCGTAGCTCTTCGACATCTTCTGCACGCCGTCGGTGCCCTCCAGAAGCGGCATGGTAAGCGCCACCTGGGGCTCCATGCCCATCTTCTCCATCAGCTCGCGGCCGGCCAGCAGGTTGAACAGCTGGTCGGTGCCGCCCATCTCCACGTCGGCCTTGATGACCACCGAGTCGTAGGCCTGCATGACCGGGTAGAGGAACTCGTGCAGCGCGATGGGCGTGTGGTTCTGATAGCGCTTCGTGAAGTCGTCGCGCTCCAGGATGCGCGCCACCGTGAACTTGGCGCACAGGTCCAGCAGCCCCTTCAGGTCCAGCGAGAGGATCCAGTCGGCGTTGTTCACGACGGTGGTCTTTTCAGGATCGAGCACGTTGAACGCCTGCTCGACGTAGGTCTTCGCGTTCGCCGCCACCTGCTCGGAGGTGAGCTGGGGGCGCGTGGTGTTCTTGCCCGACGGGTCGCCGATGATGGCCGTGCCGCCGCCGATGATGAGCGTGACCTTGTGGCCCAGATCCTGGAACTGGCGCATCTTGCGCAGCGGCACCGCATGGCCCAGGTGCAAATCGGGGCTGGTGGGATCGACACCCAGCTTGATGTTGAGCGGCGTGCCGCGGCGGAGCTTCTTCAGCAGCTCTTCCTCGGGCACGATGTTCGCCGCGCCCGATTTGATGATGTGCAGTTGTTCTTCGGCTGAAAGCATCGATGGCCTCTTTCTTATATATAGGTGCAACGGAATGGGATTCTAACACAGCCGCGCGCGGCGCCGGCTTCGCGCTTGCCGGCGGACAGGCGCAGCCGAACGTCCTAGTAGTCCTGCGCAGCCGGGCTGGCCATCCATTCGGCGTAGAAGTCCTCGTAGGCGTCGGCCAGAACCGCTTCGCGCGCGCGGCGCATGAGGTCCAAAAGGAAGTGCAGGTTGTGGATGGACAGTAGGATGCCGCCGAGCATCTCGTTCTGCTTCACCAGGTGGCGAAGGTAGGCGCGCGTGTGGTTGCGGCACGTGGGGCAGTTGCAGGCGGGATCGAGCGGCGTGAAGTCGCGCGTGTACTTCGCGTTGCGCAGGTTCATGCGGCCCTGGCTGGAGAACGCCGTGCCCATGCGAGCCGTGCGCGTGGGCAGCACGCAGTCGAACATGTCCACGCCCTCGCGCACAGCGCGCACGAGCGTGGTGGGGTTGCCCACGCCCATCAGGTAGCGCGGGCGATCCTCCGGCAGCGCGCGGGCCACCGGACCGAGGGTCTGGAACATGACCTCGTGCTCTTCGCCCACCGAGTAGCCGCCGATGCCGAAGCCGCCGAAGCGGCGCCCGCCGGCCGCCAGGCTTTCCTCTTCGATCTCGCGCAGGCGGCGGATGGACTCCAACCGCAGGTCCAGCTCCATGCCGCCCTGCACGATGCCGAACAGCGTCTGGTCGGGGCGCTTGTGCGCCGCCAGGCAGCGCTTCGCCCAGTTTGCCGACAGATCCACCGCGCGCGCCACGAAGTCGCGCTCGGCCGGATACGGCGTGCACTGGTCAAGTTGCATGGCGATGTCGGCGCCCAACTGCTCCTGGATGCGCATGTTCTCTTCGGGCGTCCAGCGCACCTTCGCGCCGTCGTAGATGCTGCTGAACGACAGGCCGTCCTCGTCGAGCTTCAGCGTGTCGGCCAGGCTGAACACCTGGAAACCGCCGGAGTCGGTGAGCATGGGGCCGTCGTAGTTCATGAACGCGTGCACGCCGCCAGCCTCGGCCACCACGTCGGCTCCGGGGCGCAGCGACAGGTGGTAGGTGTTCGCCAGCACCACCTGGCTTTGCAGGTCGCGCAGCTGGCGCACGGTGACGCCCTTCACGGTGGCGCTGGTGCCCACCGGCATGAACATGGGGGTGCGGAAGGTGCCGTGCGCCGTCTCGTAGCTGAGCGCGCGGGCGTTTCCGCTGGTGGCTTCGCAGGTGCAATCGAACAGCGCCATGGCTAGCCCCTCTCCGTCGCGTTGGAGGCGTCCGCCACGTGTTGGCCGGCGCCGGGATAGGCGCGGGCAGCGACGCGCATGGCCTCCTCGTCGGTGCGGCGCAGCACGACGTTGGCCTCGTAGGCGCGCTGCGCAGCCTCGCCGTCCACTGCGCCCGGCTCGATGGTGTCCGCCGGCTGCGCGCAGGCGGGAAGCTGGTCAACCCATGCCGCGAACGCCGCCAGGCTGCCGTGCTTCACCGTGGACAGGTCGTAGCCTTCCGCGTCGATCAGGTGGTCGGTCACGAGGAACGCGTCGGCGCCGGCGTCGAGGATGGCCAGGTCCTCCACGGTGTTGTTCCCCACCATCAGCACGTCGGAGCCGCGCACGCCGGCGGCCGCCAGGTTCTCGGCGAAGTAGGGCAGCTTGGGCTTCACGCTGGTGGAGTTGTCGAAGGTGGTGATGCGCGCGAAGCGGGACGGGTCGACGCCCGCCCAGCGCAGGCGCCACTCCACCGCGGCGCGCGGGAACATGGGCATGGTGGCCAGCACGAGCGGGTAGCCCTTCGCAGCCAGCGCGTCCACGGCGCGAGCGGCGGCGGGATCGGGCACCACGCCATCGCCCACCTGCCCGAACGGGCCCCCGTAGAATTCCGCGAGCAGCCGGTCCCAATCCGCAGCGCTTTGGTCGGCGTGGCGGAAGAACTCCTGGAAGAACGCCTGCTCGTTGGTGATCTCCGGCCCGTGTAGCGCCATGGCCTTGATGCCGGACTTCAAGCCCGCGGTGAACGCCTGCACGTCCAGGCCGCGCGCGGCGATGAAGCCGCCCAGCGCCGTGAAATAGCGGGTCATGAAGTCGTCCACTTCCATGGGAAGCAGCGTGCCGTCAAGGTCGAAGAACACCGCGCGGTAGGCGCGCGGCGCTGCGGGGGCGCCGTTGCAGCTCATCCGAATACCTCCATCGGCCCGCGAAGGGCCGCTCTCGCGTTTGCTTTTGCCGCCTGCCAGTATAGATGAGTTGGCCGCATGGCGGACGGCGGCGCGCCAACGTGCGGAAAACGCCCGGAAACGCCGAGCAGGCGCGGGCGGGGCGCGGGGCGGGGGCATCGCGGGACGGATGCGCTCGCTCCGCCGCCGCGGCGGAGGGGGGGGGGTGGCCTTTTCCGATCTTCGTCCGTTTCGCGCGCCAATGCGCCCCGCAGGCGCGCGAAACGGACGAAGATCCGATCTCGGCGTGCCTTGGTTTTGCAGGCGCCGGCCGCACGCGGTGCCAGATGCCGGTCACACGCGGCACCGCAGCGCCCCGGCGCGCCCAGGCGCGGGCGGCGGCGCAGGTGCTATAGTGGGGCGGACGACCACGACGAAGGAGCGCTTTCGGCATGAAACTGCTGCTGCACGCCTGCTGCGGACCCTGCTCGCTGGAACCCGTGCGCCTGCTGCGCGACGCGGGGCACCGCATCACCATCTACTACGCGAACTCCAACATCGCGCCGGCCGACGAGTACGCACACCGATTGGAAACGCTGCGCGCCTGGGCGGGCAGCGAAGGCCTTTCCGTTGAAGAGGGGAGATACGACCCCGAGGCCTGGCAGGCCAGCGCGGGGCGCATCGGAGACGCAGCGCTGGCCGAAGCGCGCGAACAACTGCTGGACGCGAAGGGCACGGGCGATACAGCGGAGGCGGGCGAAAGCGCCGCGGAAAAGAGCGCCGGATCGGCGGCGACGGGCGCGCGGGCGGAGCGCGACGCGGACTCCCCCGCCGAATCGCATGCTGACGAAGATGATGCCGCCGCGCCGAAACGCGGCTTCGGCGCGCACGGCGAGCTGTCGCTCGACGAGGCGGCGTCGCTTGCCGTAGACCCCGCCAGGCGCGCGGCGCGCTGCCGCGCCTGCTACCGGCTGCGCTTGGAGGAAACGGCGCGAAGGGCGGCGGAGCAGGGGTTCGACGGCATCGGCACCACGCTGTCGGTTAGCCCCTACCAATACACCGACATCATCCGCGAAGAGCTCGAGCGCGCTGCAGCCCAAGCGGGCGTGGCCGCCGTGTTCGAGGACTTCCGCCCCTTCTACCCTGAAGCGACGCGCCGCAGCCGCGATTTGGGCATGTACCGCCAGAACTACTGCGGCTGCGCCCTGTCCGATCTGGAAGCCGCCGCCGAGCGCGCCGAGCGCAAAGCGGAGCGCAAGGCCGAACGCGCCGCCGAGCTGGCCGCCCGCGCCCACGAGCGCGCCGCCCAAGAAGCCGCCCGCCAAGAACGCAAAGCCGAACGCGCCGCCTACGACGCCAAACAAGCCCGCAAACGAGCCGTCCTGAAAGCCCTGCGCGAAGGACGGAGCATCACGGAGTAGCTGCGCTTCCGCGTTGCTGGGAAGCGGCGCTCGGAACGCGATGACTCGCAGAGACCCCAGCGTACGCCGCAGAGCGAAATCAAAACATCCCAGGTCGAACCAAAGTCAGCGAGCGGGGCCCTGGCGAGTGCAGATGGCGTGAAAGGTTTCCGAAGCGGCCTTCGGGCCGTGAGGAAACCTTGGAGCGCCAGCTGTGCCGCCAGGGCCCTGCGCAGCGTCGGCCCGTTGCGCCGTTCGGCAGAACGGCGCAATCTAAATGATCAGCATCGCATCGCCGAAGGAGAAGAAGCGGTAGCGCTCTTCCACGGCGTGGCGGTAGGCCGCCATCACGTTCTCGCGCGTGGAGAAGGCGCTGACCAGCATCATGAGGGTGGAACGGGGCACGTGGAAGTTCGTGATGAGACCGTCCACCACCTTGTACTCGTAACCGGGAAGGATGTAGAGCGAGGTGGCCTCGCGGTCGCGCACCCGCAGCGTGCCGGCCTCGGCATCCCAGGCGCTTTCGAGACTGCGCACGCTGGTGGTGCCCACAGCCACCACGCGGCCGCCGCGCCCCTTCGTCTCCCGCACGGCGTCCACAGTGCGCTGCGGAACCGTGTAGAACTCGGTGTGGATGCGATGCTGCTCCGGGTCGTCCTCGTCCACCAGGCGGAACGTGTCCAGGCCCACCTCCAGCTCCACCGTCTCCCAACGGACGCCCTGCTCCTTCAGGCGCGCGATGAGCTCCGGCGTGAAGTGCAGCCCGGCCGTCGGCGCTGCCGCGGAGCGCTCGCGCGTGGAGTAAACGGTCTGGTACAGCTCTTCGTCACCCGCGTAGTCTTTGATGTAGGGCGGCAGCGGCGTGTGCCCCACCGCGTGCAGCGCCTCGTCCAGCGACCCGAGCGTTGTGGACAAGCGCACCAGGCGCTCGCCCTTGCCGCCGTCGCCTTTCTCTTCCACCCAGTCCACCACCTCGGCGGAAAGCGCCACCGCGCCCGAGGCGTCGAGGAAGTCCACCACGGCACCCGGCTTCAGGCGGCGTCCCGGACGCACGAGCGCCTCCCACAGCGCCGAGGCGTTCGTCTTAGGTTCGCGCCCGAACACCTCGCGCAGCAGGAACACCTCGGCGGCCCCGCCCGTTCCGCGCTTCGCGCCCAGCAGGCGGGCGGGCATCACGCGCGTCTCGTTCGCCACCAGCAAATCGCCAGGACGCAGGTAGTCGCCGATGTCGTGGAAGATGCGGTCCTCCCATGCGCCGGTGCGGCGGTCCATCTTCAGCAGGCGGCAGGCGTCGCGCACGGCGGAAGGCTCCTGCGCGATGAGCTCCTGCGGCAGGTCGTAGTCGAAATCGTCGGTTCTCATGAGGCTCCTTCTTCCCGCGCGTTGGATTCTGGGGAATTATAGCGCTTCGCCGTGGCACAAAAATGGCCCCGCGGAACCGCGGGGCCATCGGCATTCATCCGTATGCGAGCCGGGGTTACAGCTTCACCACGTTGCTCGCCTGCAGCTTGCCGTTCTGACCGGTGGTCACGTCGAACGACACGCGCTGACCCTCGTCGAGGGTCTTGAACCCGTCCATCTTGATCTCGGAGAAGTGAACGAACAGATCCTCGCCGTCGTTCTGGGAGATGAAACCGTAGCCCTTCTCCGGGTTAAACCACTTCACAACGCCTTCCGCCATTTTACATCCTCTTTCCTTCCCCAAGCATTCGCCCGGGGGATTAACGCTTCGTGCTGCATGGCGGCAACACTGCCCTCACCTCGAGAGCACGAGGCATACTATACGCTATTCGCCCGCGTTTTCCGGGGAGGTTTGCCATTTCGTAGGAATTAATCTCAGCCCTTTGGTGCGGTTCGAAACAGCCCGGCTTCTCTGCGCGAAGCACCCGCCAGGCGGCACTTGGCGGAAGCTGGCAAAGCCTCTGCTCCGCTTGGCGCCAACCAGTCCGTTCGGCCCCGTGCGGCTACTTGCCGCCGTCCCAGCCGAAGCGACCCTCTTCGCGCAGGGCGTTCGGCATGAGCGGCGCATCGGGGTCGAAGCGGGCGGACACGTCCTCTTCGTCGTAGTACGCCGTCGCATGCGCCTGGCCGACGGCATCCAGCAGCGCGCCCTCGCCCGCCGCCGCACCACCTACCGCATCCGAGCCGTCTTCCGCAGCACCATCTGCCGCCAAGCCCTGCTCTGCCGCGTCGAGCAGCAGGCCCTCGGCCTCCGCCGGGTCGTCGGGAAGATCGACTCCGTAGGCTTCCGCCAACGCGCGCGCTTGCTGCTCGCGCAGCTCGGCGCGGGCGAAGTCGCACGCCATCATGAGGTAGTGGGACTCAAGCAGCAGCGCGTGCGCCACGAAGCCCACCACCTTCGGGTCGGTTCCCGACACCTGCAGGATGCTGGCGATGGAATCAGGCGACAGCGACAGCAGCACGTCGCCGTCCAGCTCGGTCGCGTCGCCGATGGCGCGCTCCAGCAGGTCGGCCGCGCCTTCGGGGTCCTTCTCCTTCTCCGCGCGGCGCACGACGATGCACACCGTCTGGAAGAAGCCCAGGATGAGCCTCATAAGGTAGTCGCGTTCAAACATCGAATCATCCTTTCCGATCGGGCGCCGGACGCTGGACGGGCCGGGGCGCCCTCCCGTCGCGCCGCGATCCACAAACGATGCGCAGCGGCAAGGCGCGCAACGTGCGATCTCGTCCGATGCAGCATGCCGGCGCACCGCACCCTCGCGCGACAGACGGCGAGCCGCCCCCCGTTGCTCGCACGCCCCACGGGGCACGCCACGTCTGACCCCACCACGCAGCGTCCGCCGCAACCAGCGCCCGACGTAAAACGTCCCGCATCGCAAGGCGCGCGCTGCGCCCTACGCCCCGAACCCCTTCGGGGGCGTGAGGCCCAAATGCTCGTAGGTGCGCTCAGTGGCCTGGCGTCCCTTCGGCGTGCGGATCATCAGGCCCTGCTGCATCAGGTACGGCTCGTACACGTCCTCCACCGTGTCGGTGTCCTCCGACAGCGCCGAGGCCAGCGTGGTCAGGCCCACTGGGCGGCCGGAGAACTGCACGGCCAGGATTTCCAGCAAGCGATTGTCCACCGCGTCAAGGCCCAGCGCGTCCACCTCGAAGAAGCTGAGCGCCTGCGCGGCCACATCCTCGTCTATCACGCCGTCCCCACGCACCTGCGCCCAGTCGCGCACGCGCTTGAGCAGGCGGTTCGCCAAACGCGGAGTGCCCCTGCTGCGGCGCGCGATTTCCAGGGCGCCGTCCTGGCACACCTCCACGCCCAGGATGGAAGCCGAGCGGCAGACGATGTTCGCCAGCTCGTCGGGCGTGTAGTACTGCAGGCGGAACGCAATGCCGAAGCGGTCGCGCAGCGGCCCGGTGAGCAAGCCGGTGCGCGTCGTCGCGCCGATGAGCGTGAAGTGCGGCAGATCGAGCCTGATGGAGCGCGCCGCCGGCCCTTTGCCCACCACGATGTCCAGCGCGAAATCCTCCAGCGCCGGATACAGCACTTCCTCCACCATGCGGTTGAGGCGGTGGATCTCGTCGATGAACAGCACGTCGCCTTCCTCGAGGTTGGTGAGGATGGCCGCCAGATCGCCCGTGCGCTCGATGGCCGGGCCGCTGGTGGTGCGGATGTTCGCGCCCAGCTCGTTCGCCACCACCTGGGCGAGCGTCGTCTTGCCCAGGCCCGGAGGGCCGGAGAACAGGATGTGGTCCACCGTCTCGCCGCGCTCCTGCGCCGCCTCGATGAGGATGGCCAGCGACTCTTTGATCTTCGTCTGGCCCAGGTAGTCACCCAAGCGCTTCGGCCGCAGGCTGCGGTCGAACGCAAGGTCGTCCTCTTGCAGCTCGGCAGACACCGTGCGCTGGCGCGCATCGGCGCGCGCGCCGCCCGCGCCCCATCCCGCGCTGCCGGCGCCCGATGCGCCGCCGGCCGCTTCGAACACGACCCCTTCCAGTTTCACGCCGTTTTCAGCCATGGCTCCCTACACGCTTTCGCCGCACACCTACGATGCGGATCCTAATCGTTTCAACGCGTATTTTAGCAGCGCTTCCGCATCGGCATCCTCCGGCGCTCCCTTCAGCGACAAATCGACTTCGGCGGAGGTGAACCCCATCGACAGCAGCGCCTCGCGCGCGCCCTGCATCCCGGCAGACGAAGCGCCGGCGGCCGGTGCGGCGCCCTGGGCGTCGAACAGCTGGCCGATGCCGTGGTCGAGCGAGCCCTTCAACTCCAGGATGATGCGCGACGCCATCTTCTTCCCCACGCCGGGAACGCGCTGCACCGCCGCCACGTCCTGCGCGGCGATGGCGGAGGCCAGCGCCTGCGGCGACGGGAACGTGGAAAGCGCCGCCAGCGCCACCTTCGGACCGACGCCGCTGACGCCGATCAGCTGCTCGAACAGCGCCTGCTCTTCCATCGAAAGGAAGCCGAACAGCGCCATGCCGTCCTCGCGCACCTGCAGATGCGTGTGCACCTGCACCGGCTGGCCCGCCTCCGGCAGCTTCGCCAGACTTGCCTGGGACATGCCGACGGCGAAACCCACGCCGTTCACCTCGACGAATGCGGTGTCGGCGGTCTTGCCCGCCAAAACGCCCTTCAAAAACGCGATCATGCCCGTCCTTCCCGAACCCGTGCCAACAGCTCCGCGCGCGCCGCCGAACCGCGGTGCGCCGCCGATGCGGCACCCGATGCTGCAGCCGCGCCCGACGCTCCGTCATCCTGCGCCGCTGCCGAATGCGCTCCGTCTGCAGCGATGCCGCCATCCGCCCTCGCGCGCCGCGCGGCCGCCTGTGCCTCGTCCCGCGCCAACGCCGCGGCCACCAGCGCGTCGAGCCCGCCTGCGCCCGCGCCGCCCGCGCTTGCCGGCCCGTCGTGCGTCGTGTAGCAGATGGCGGCTGCCAGCGCGTCGGAGGCGTGGTCGGGCTTCGGCTCGTGATCGAGCGAGAGCAGCTTGCGCACCATGTACTGCACCTGCTCCTTCTCCGCAGAGCCGGTTCCCACCACCGCCAGCTTTATCTGGCGCGGCGTGAACTCGCCCACGTCCAGCCCGCCTTCCGCGCAGGCCACCAGCGCCGCGCCGCGCGCCTGCCCGGTGGCGAACGCGGCGGTGATGTTCTGCCCGAACCACACTGTCTCGATGCCCACGCACGTCGGCGCGAAACGCTCGATGACGGCACCCATCTGCTCGTGAATCAGCTTGAGGCGCTGCGCCAGCGGCTGGGAGGTGTCGGTGGAGATGCAGCCATACGCGACGCACGAAAGGCGCGACCCGCGCTGCAGCACGACGCCCCAGCCCGTGTTAGCCAGGCCGGGGTCGATGCCCAACACGATGCGCTCTTTGGACGACATCGCCCTCCCCTCTTCGCCAGTCTTTGCAGCAGCGGCACCCACGACGCCGCTTCGCCCCTTCGCGTTTCCAGCGGCACGCAGACGCCGGCTTGCCCCGCTTCGCTCCTCGCCTCAGCGGAGTCCCGCTTCGGCCTTTCGCTTCGGCGCCGCGCCTGTTTCGGCCCTTGCTTTATACCAAACGCATGTTCGCAATAATAGCATACCGTGCACGGACGAGACGGGCATCCTCCCTCTTTCCGCGCAAGACGTTCTTTTCTTCCGAAAACCAGACGCTTCGCACCTCGAAATGCGGAAAAGGCAGAGAAAAGTACGTCAGCGAACGGAATCAACGGCGCCGGAAGAACAAGGGAAATCGCGCGACCTGGGAAAACGCCGCCATTCGATTCCCGATTCGCGCGCAGCTTCCTCTCGGCGGGTACTTTTCTCGCCAAAACCGGGCCCCGAATGCTCGGGAATGCGCAAAAGCAAGAGGAAAGAACGTTGGGGGTCGGGAGCACCTTCACCCCCTCCCAACACGCAAAAAGCCGGGACGGCGGACCGTCCCGGCTTTCCAAAATCACGTTGTCGTCGCAGGTCCGCCCTCCTGCCGAACCCGTTGTCGTCGCAGGTGCTACTCCTCGTCGAGCGCTGCGGCGATCTCGTCGGTGATGTCCATGGTGTGGTAGACGTTCTGCAGGTCCTCAAGCTCCTCCAGCTTGTCGATGAGGCGCATGACCTTCTTCGCGTCGGCCACGCTCACCGCGGTGGGGGTGGTGGCCTCCATGGTCAGCTCGGCGCCCTTCACCTGGATACCCTGCTCTTCGATGCCCTTCTTCACGGCCATCAGGTCGGTGGGGCCGGTGTAGACGATCCACTCGTCCTCGGCGTCCTCGTAGTCATCGCCGCCAGCCTCGGCCACGGCCATCATGAACTCTTCCTCGTCGGCGGCGGCGCCGTTGGGCTCCATGCCCGCCTTCTTGCCTTCGCCCTCGATCTCCTTCGGGACCATGATCTGGCCCTTGCGCTCGAACTGGAACGCCACGGAGCCGGAGGTGCCCAGGCTGCCGCCCGCATGGGTGAACGCGCTGCGCACGTCAGCGGCGGTGCGGTTGCGGTTGTCGGTCAGCGCCTCGCAGTACACGGCGATGCCGGCCGGGCCGTAGCCCTCGTAGACCACCGTCTCGTAGTTGGCCGCGTCCTTGCCGCTGCCGAACGCCTTGTCGATAGCGGTCTTGATCTTGTCCTTCGGCAGGGAGTAACCCTTCGCCTTCTCGATAGCGGCCGCCAGGGAGGCGTTGTTCTCGGGATTCGGGTCACCGCCCTCCTTCGCCGCCACCGTGATGTTGCGGGACAGCTTGGAGAACAAGGCCGAACGCTTCGCGTCCTGCGCCGCCTTACGATGCTTCGTGGTAGCCCATTTTGAATGCCCAGACATAACCGTACCTTTCGATGTTGCTGTTGCCAACGGCGCATTCTATCACACGCGCCAACAGCTGCGGAACAGACCAGGGGCATCCTTCGTAGGAACTGCAGAACAGGGCGAACGCAACGCGGGCGCGAAGAACGAGCGCAGGCGCCGAAGCAGGCACGAACGCCAGCCCTAGCGCACCTGGACCACCTGCATGACGTTGGTGGCCGACACGCCCTGGTACCCCGAGCGCAGGTCCTCGCAGGGAGCGGTTTCCGGGTCGCCCGCCGTCACCACCGCCAGATCGCCGGGCTTCGCGAAGCCGCACGCGCGCACCTTCTCCACGGCGTTGCCCAGCACCTCCCGCATGCCGCCCTGCATGTCGTCAAGCAGCGGAGTAACGCCCCAACTCAGCATCATCTGGCGCATGACGCGCGCATCGGGCGTGACAGCGTAGATGGGCATGCGCGGTCGCAGGTTCGAGATGAGCCGCGCCGTGCGCCCCGACACCGTGGGGGCGATGATGCACGCGGCGTCCAGCGTTTCCGCCGTCTGAACTGCGGCTATGCCCACCGCAAGCGAGGCGCGGGCATGTGTGCGGCGCCGGTCGGGCAGGGCGTCGTCGAACAGGTGCGGCTCGGTTTCGGCCGCGATGCGCGCCATCGTGCGCACGGCCTCCACCGGATGGCGCCCCGAGGCCGTCTCGCCCGAAAGCATTACGCAGTCGGTGCCATCGTAGATGGCGTTGGCGACGTCGGCCACCTCCGCGCGCGTGGGGCGCGGATTGCGGATCATCGAATCGAGCATCTGCGTGGCCGTGATGACCGGCTTCGATTCGCGGTTGCACAGGTGGATGATCTCTTTCTGCAGGTACGGCACGCGGTACGCCGGCACCTCCACGCCCAAATCGCCGCGGGCCACCATGATGCCGTCGGCCTCCAGCACGATGTCGCGGATGTTGTCCAGCGCGCCCGCCGCCTCTATCTTGGCGATGACGCCGATGCCCGCGCCGCCGTGCTCGGCCAAAAAGCGCTTGATCTCGCGCACCCCCGCCCCGTCGCGAACGAACGACGCGGCCACCACGTCGACGCCCTGCTCGATGCCGAACAGCAGGTCGGCGCGATCTTGGTCGGTCACCGCCGGAAGCGGCAGCTGCACGCCCGGGACGTTGATGGACTTGCGCTGTCCCAGCACGCCGTCGTTTTGCACCTGGCACTCGATGTCGGCGCCGGAAAGGCGCGTGACGACAAGCTCTATCAGCCCGTCGTCCAAAAGCAGGAGCGCGCCCAGCGCAAGGCTGTCGGCCAGATCGGCGCAGCTCTGCCATACACGCCCGTCGCTGCCGTCCGCGCCGGCATCGGACGTGAGCACGAGCGTTTGCCCTGCCCGCAGCGTCAGCGGGCGCCCTTCGGCCAGCATGCCGGTACGGATCTCGGGCCCTTTGGTGTCCAGCATGATGGCGCAGGGGATACCCGTCTGCGCGCTTTGGCGGCGCACCGCCGCGATCCGGCGGGCGTGCTCTTCGTGGCTGCCGTGGCTGAAGTTGAGTCGCGCCACGTTCATCCCGGCGTCAAGCAGGTCGCGCAGCGCATCGTCGCCGTCCACCGCCGGCCCCAACGTGCATACGATCTTCGTGCGACGCGCCATCGCATCCCCTTCCAACGAAACGGCCCCGCTTTCCTGCCCTGCCCCATTATACGGAGCCGGCCGGAAAGCGGGGCCCAAAGCCAAGACGCGAAATCGGAACGGGAAGCTGCCCGCAATCGCCCGCAGCCTCCCGCGCGAGCGGCGAAGCCTACGCCTGCTCGTCGCGCAGCCACAGGCCGGTCTTGCCGCCGTCCTTCTTCAGCAGGCGCACGTCCACGATCTCCATGCCGCGGTCCACCGCCTTGCACATGTCGTAGACGGTCAGGCAGGCGATGGACGCTGCGGTGAGCGCCTCCATCTCGATGCCCGTCTTGCCGGTGACGCCGCAGGTGCACGTCACGTGAATGCCCACGCGGCCGTCTTCACGGTCGCCCGGCTGGATGGGATCGCATTCGACCTTCGCCTTGGTGATGTTGAGCGGATGGCACATGGGGATGAGGCTGCTGGTCTGCTTGGCCCCCATCACGCCGGCCACGCGCGCGCACGCCAGCACGTCGCCCTTGGCGGCCTTGCCCTCCACGATGAGCGCCAGCGTCTCGGGGTGCATGAGGATGGAGCCTTCCGCCACCGCAATGCGCTCCGTGTCGGGTTTGGCGGACACGTCCACCATGCGGACGTCGCCCTTTTCGTCGATGTGGGTGAGTTTCTGGTCGGTCATGTTGGTTGCCTTTCTGCTGATCGAATGGCTCGATTCGGAAAACGTCAGCGGTGCGGAGCAATACGGTGCGGTGCGGCGCGGCGAAGCGGAACGGCGCGCGGTCGCAAGCCCCTAACCGCCGATCTGGCTCATGCCACGCTCCGTCCCCACCTTATTGTGATGCTCGTCGGGCTTGGCCCGCAGCGTGGTGGCGAACACGTCGCGCACCGCGTCGTCGTCGCCAGAGCGCAACGGAGTGCGCACGTCGAACTCCAGGTCGGAGAACAGGCACGGGCGCAGCTTGCCGTCGGCGGTAAGGCGCACGCGGTTGCATTGCGCGCAGAAGTGGTTCGACAGCGCCGAGATGAAGCCCACCGTTCCCTGCGCGCCGGGGAACTCCCAGTAGCGCGCCGGACCCCAGCCGAGCGGCTTGTCGTCGTCGGCGGGCACGAGCTCGGACATGCCCTGCTCACGCGCTTGCGCATTGATGGCGGCAAGCACCTCTTCGTTGGGAACCACGTCCTGGGGGCCCCAGCCGCAGCCGTCCACGCCGGAGCTTTCGCCCACCGGCATGTACTCGATGAAGCGCACGTGCAGCGGACGGTCAACCGACAGGCGCGCGAAGGCCAGGTAATCCTGGTTCAGGCTGCGCACGGTGACGGCGTTGATCTTCACCGGGTCGAAGCCCGCCTCCAGGGCCGCCTCGATGCCGTCAAGCGTCTGCTGCAGCTTGCCGCGGCGCGTGATGTATTCGAACTGGGCGGGGTCGAGCGTGTCCAGCGAGATGTTCACGCGCGAGAGGCCCGCGCGCTTCAGATCGTCGACCATCTTCGGCAGCAACACGCCGTTGGTGGTCATCGACACGTTCTCGATGCCGGGCGTGTGCGCGATCTCGTGCACCAGGTCGACCACACCCAGGCGCACGAGCGGCTCGCCGCCGGTGAGGCGCACGCTCTTGATGCCCATGCCGGCGGCGATGCGCACCAGATGGGCCATTTCCTCGATGCGCAGGATCTCGTCGTGCGGCAGGCTGCACACGCCCTCTTCCGGCATGCAGTAGATGCAGCGGAAGTTGCAGCGGTCGGTCAGCGAGATGCGCAGGTACTCGATGGTGCGCCCCAACCCGTCTTTCATGGACGTCTCCTTGTCGCAGCGGCGCCCTTACGGCATGCGGCGTGCAGCCGATGCGGCGTCGCGGTTTCGTCGATTTCCGCAATCCATTATAGGCGAAGGCGATTCATTCCCAAACGAAATTGTTTGCGCGCGAGAACAAAAGATGCCCCGCAGGCCGCCAAGGGACGAAAAGCGGAAGCGGCGCGCCGCGGGAACCCGTTGCGCGGCGGGCGCCGCTGAGCGCTAGCGGGCAACCAGGTACACTTTGTCGGAGGGGATGCGAATCCACAGCTCGTCGCCCACCTGCGGCAGCGCATCGGGGCCTTCCGTCTTGGGGACGCGCCAAAACAGATGCTGGTGCAGGTACTTCATCTCGTCCTCGTCGGGCTGCACCGTGGGCACCTCGCGCTCGTCGCGGTCGAGGAAACCCAGCAGCACGGTGCGCTCGAAACGCGAATCGCTCGTGCGGTCCACGCGCACGCGGAAGCAGTTGCGCCCCGGCCCGTCCACGCGCTCCAGGTAGCGGGCGCGCACGCCCAGGTACGCCGCGTCGTCGGCCACCGGATCGTCCACCTCCACCGTCACGCCCCACTTCGCCGACCACACGCTCTTCGCATCCGCGCGCACGACGGGCGTGGCGTTCTTGCAGCCGGACAGCTTCAGCGCCGCCACGGACTTCGGGCTGTTCACCAGCTCGTCGCCGGTATCGATCTCCATGATGCGCCCGGAGTCCACCACCGCGATGCGGTCGCAGAACCGCAGCGCCTCGTCGATGTCGTGGCTCACGTACAGCACGGTGCCGTCGAAGGCGCTGAACAGGCTCACGAGGTTCTGCTCCAGCACCTCTTTTAGATGCGCGTCCAAAGCGGAGAACGGCTCGTCCAGCATGAGGATGCCGGGCTTCGCCGCCAACATGCGCGCCAGCGCCACGCGCTGCTGCTGGCCGCCCGACAGCTGGCTGGGGTAACGCTCGTCGAAGCCCTGCAAGCCGAAGCGCTTCAGCTCGCGCTGCACGATGGCGTCGCGATCGGCCTTCGACGCGTCGCGCCCGATGCCCGCCGCCACGTTCTGCGCCACCGTCAGGTTGGGGAACAGCATGTAGTTCTGGAACAGCAGCGCCGTCTTGCGCTCCTGCGGCGTAAGGTTGATGCGGGCCGCCGAGTCGAAGAACACCTTCCCGTTCACCACGATGCGCCCCTCGTCCGGCGTCTCGATGCCCGCAACGCAGCGCATGGTCAGGCTCTTTCCGCACCCCGATTCGCCGAGAAACCCCAGCGTCTCGTCGCCTGCGGAAAACGCCACCTCCAACGTGAACCCCTTGAAGGCCTTCCTGATGTCCACTTCCAAACTCATACCCGCACCCTAACTCGCAACCGTCCAACCACAACGCCACCCGCAGCCCGCTCCCCCCTTCCAGCACGTGAATACCGCCTTCGGGAGGGACATTCATCATCCTGTCGGGGAGGCGGGGCGGGGGCTCCGCGCGCAGTTCCGCACGAGCCGAACCGTCCAGCGGACGGTTCGCGCGAGCCCAGGACTGTTTGAGCACGGAGCCCCGCCCCGCCTCCCCGGCCCCCAAGCATCGTCATCCCTCCCGCCGGCGGTACTTCGTCGTGCGCCTGCTCCAGAGGTTGATGAACAGTATCACCACGAAGCTGAAGATCATCACGATGACCGTCCAGAACAGCGCCTCGCTGATGTTGCCGCTCATCCACTCGAAGTAGATGGCGATGGGGATCGTGCGCGTGACGCCCACGTAGTTGCCCGCCAGGAACAGCGTGCAGCCGAACTCGCCCAGCGCGCGGGCGAACGACAGCACCGTGCCCGCCGCGATGGAGCTCCACGACAGCGGCAGCATCAGCTTGAAGAAGATGCGCCGATTGCTCCACCCCAGCGTGCGCGCCGCATCCAGCATGTTCGGGTCAAGCCCTTCGAACGCACCGCGCGCGTTGCGGTACATCAGCGGGAACGCCACCACCACGGCCGCGATGACCGTGGCCGGCCAGCTGAAGATCAGCGGGAACCCGATGTCGATGAACCAGCGGCCCAGCGCCGAGTTGTTCCCCAGCGTCAGAAGCAGCAGGAAGCCGCACACCGTGGGCGGCAGCACCATGGGGATGGTGAAGATGGCATCCGCGATGTCCTGCGCGCGCTTGGGGATGCGCAGGCTGAAGTAAGCCGCCGCCAGCCCCAGAATGAAGATGAACACGATAGCAACGCCCGTGGTGCGCAGCGTCACCCAAAGCGGGCTGAAATCGACGCCGGCCAGAAACTCGCCGAACGCTGCCAAGCCCGTAGCCTCGGGCACGATTTCCACCGCGTCCGGCGCCACGATGTGAGCGAAATCCACGTATTCGGGACGCGCCTCGTTGCCGGTAGCGCTCACGATGTCGCTGCCGTCGACCCCCGCCACCGCAACGTAGTACCTGCCTTCATCCGCCTCGACGCCGAAGGAGTACACGACGCCATCGCTTTCCCATGAGCGCTCGGTCGTGAAGATCCACGGCACGTCGTCTCCGACGACCACGCCTCCGTTGACCGACGCCTCGTCCAGCGCAGTCAGGCAGCGCTTCAGCAGATCCTGCGCGGCGGGGTCGGAGGCGTCCAACAGGGCTGCGGCGCTTTCGGGCACGTGCACCACCACATAGTCGTCGGTGGCCACCATGGCCAGGTAATCGTCGCTGGATCCCTGGTAGTAGCTGTAGCCGATGTAGGCGCCGGCAACATCGCGGTTGGAGCCCTTCTGGGCACGGGAGAAGTCGGCGAGGGCGAACGACGCGCCATCCGCAAGGGCAGCATCGGCCTCGGCAGACACCGACACGCCCGAAGAAGCAGCCGCATCCCCTTCATCAGGCTCGGCAGCGAACGAGCGAACCGGCGTCAGAAGCGCCGCGCCGAAAAGCAGCACCGCAAGAAAGGCCGCCATGCACGCCCGCACCGCCTTGCAGGTCCTTGCCCCTCTTTCGTCCGTCATTCTCTCTCCCATTCCCCTCCAAGGCGCCCGCGTGCCGGCCCGCTTCCCCGCTGCCGCGCTCGCTGCGCCTGACGCGCCGCGACGCGTTTTCCCGCCGAAAGCTTCTCGGCGAGGCGCCCGACGCGAAAAGCCCTCCCATTATACGCGAAGGAGGATGGACGCACGCTCGCCCATCCTCCTTCTGCAGGCGGGACGCTTGCACCACCTGCCGCATCATACGATCATGCGTGATTACGCCAGCTCGAAGCCCCATTCCTGCCAGATCTTCAGCGCGTCCTCATCGCTGACGGCCCAGTCCAGGAACGCCTGGGCGGCGTCGGCGTTTTCGGTGTCGGCGCACACGGCGGCGGGATACACGATGGCCTTGCAGGCGTCGGCGGGCACGGTGCCCACGATCTTCACGTTGCCGAAGCGGTACACGTCGGAGCTGTACACGAACGCCAGGTCAACGTCGCCGGTGTTGGCGTAGGAGCACACGTCGCCCACGGACTTGCCCTCGGTCACCATGCCCTCGAGCGGGGTGCCCTCGAAGGTGCCGCCCTTGCCGTCGGACTCGGAGCCCACGGTGCCCTCGTCGTCAACCCATGCGCCCACGGTGGACAGCGCCTGCTTGGCGTAGTTGCCAGCGGGAACGTTGTCGTCGCCCACGGCGATCTTGTAGTCGCCGGAAGCGGCTTCCTCAAGGGTGATCTCGTCGATGTCGGAATCGATGCCCGCCACGATCACCAGGTCGTTGGTGAACATGTCGAAGCGGGTGCCCTCGTCAACGTAGCCTTCTTCCACGGCGGTGTCCATCGTGCCCTTGGAAGCGGTGATCTCGATGTCGGCAGCAGCGCCGCCGCCGAGCATCTCGTTGAGCGTGCCCGAGGCCTCGTACTGCGTGTCGGCGAAGGTCACGCCGGTCTGCTCGGTGTAGAGCGCCTGCACCTCGTCAAGCGCCTTCTCCAGCGAGTTCGCCGCGAAGATCTGCAGCTCCACCTGCTCCGACGACTCAGCGGCGGCAGGCTCTTCGGACTGCGGCTCTTCGGTCTGCGTGCCCGACGAGCAGCCGAACATGGCAAGCGACCCGGCCAGCGCAAAAGCGCACACGCCGGCGAACAACATGCGCGAACGTTTCTTCATGATGTCCCTTCCCTCGTTATCCCATCCCGGACGCCGCGCGGACGCGGCGCCCCCCTTGCCCAGTCCCGCCCTATGGCGCAGCTCGCAAGGTCTTCGAACAAGGATATTATTCTTGAATAGTTATATAGTCAAGAATAAATATTCGCCTATCCGGCTATTCGATGCACAGGATAAGTTAAGGAAGGCTCCGAAGGTCTACGGCTACGACTCCGCGCCCGGCGCAAACGCCTCTGTTGATGGCAAAGGGACACGTCTGGTGGCACGCAAGCGTGCCACCAGACGTGTCCCTTTGCCACCCAAGCGTGCCATTAGACGTGTCCCTTTGCCACCCTTCCCTTTGCCACCACCTTTGCCACCAAACCCGGCCGCACAGCAAAGAGGCGGGGCGGCACCGTGCGCCGCCCCGCCTCTCGGGATCGCCTTCCAAGGGAAAACGCCTACGCCTCCGCGTCGCCCTCCGCTTACGCCTCCGCGTCCCCCTCCGCCACGGGCGCCTCGCCCGTCTCGATGATGCGCAGCAGGGCGGCCTCGTCCAGCACGGGCACGCCGAGCGCCACGGCCTTGTCGTACTTGCTGCCAGCCGCCTCGCCCGCCACCACGAAGCTCGTCTTCTTCGACACGCTGCCGCTCACCTTCGCACCGCGCGCCTTCAGCGCCGCGCCCGCCTCGTCGCGCGTCATGCCGCTCTGCACGAGCGTGCCCGTCAGCACGAAGGTGAGGCCCGCAAGCGCCTGCGGCAGCTCGTCGGCTTCGTCGGGCGCCGCGTCGGCCAGGCTCACACCGTGCTTGCGCAACCGCTCGATCACGGCCACGTTGTCGGGCGTGCGCAGGAACAGGTGCACGCTGTGCGCGATCTTCGGGCCCACGCCCTCCACCGCCGCCAGGTCCTCCTCGGTGGCAGCCACGAGCGCGTCCATCGAGGGGTAGCGGGCCGCCAGCGCCTCGGCCGTCGTCTTGCCCACGTGCCGCATGCCCAGGCCGAACAGGGTGCGCGCGAGCGGGCGCGTGCGGCTGGCGTCGATGGCGGCCACGAGCTTCTTCGCCACCGTCTCGCCCAGGCGGATGGGCTCGCCGTCCTTGTTCACGCGGCCCATGTCGAGCAACGACAGCTCCACCGCATCGAGCGTGTAGTAGTCGGCCACGTCGGTCACGCGGCCCGCTTCCACGAGGCGCGAGACGATCTCCTCGCCCATGCCGTCGATGTCCATCGCTCCGCGGCTGGCCCAGTGCAGCAGACGCTCGAGCGCCTGGGCCGGGCAGTCGATGGAAATGCAGCGGTAGTCGGCCTCGCCCTCCTCGCGGATGACGGGGCTGCCGCAGCTCGGGCAGGTCGCGGGCATCGCCCACGGCTCGGCGTCGGCGGGACGCAGCGCCTCCACGGGGCCGAGCACCTCGGGGATCACGTCGCCCGCCTTCCGCACGATCACCGTGTCGCCCACGCGCACGTCCTTGCGCTGCACCTCGTCTTCGTTGTGCAGCGTGGCGCGTGCCACGGTGGAGCCCGCTACGCGCACGGGTTCCAGTTCGGCCACGGGCGTCAGCTTGCCCGTGCGGCCCACCTGCACGGTGATGTCGCGCAGAAGGGTCGTCTTCTCCTCGGGCGGGAACTTGAACGCGATGGCCCAGCGCGGCGCGCGGGCGGTGTAGCCCATCTCCTCCTGGCGCGAGAACGAGTTCACCTTCACCACCACACCGTCGATCTCGTACGGCAGGCTGTCGCGGCGCTCCACCGCGCGGCGGCAGAAGTCGTGCACATCGGCGCGCGTGCGGCACAGCTCCACGTCGGGGTTCACGTGGAAGCCCGCCTCGGAAAGCCACTGGAGCAGCTCCCACTGCGTGCCGAACGACAGCGCGCGCTCGTCGGCGACGGCGTAGAGGAAGGTGGACAGGTCGCGGCCCGCCGTGACGGCAGGGTCCTTCTGGCGCAGGCTGCCGGCGGCGGCGTTGCGCGGGTTGGCGAAGGGCTGCTTGCCGTTGGCCTCGGCGGCGGCGTTCAGCGCGTTGAAGCTGCTCTTGGGCATGTACACCTCGCCGCGCAACTCGATGGCGCGGGTAGGGTCGGCCAGGCCCGCACGCGCGTCGGGGCGCAGGCGCAGCGGCAGGTCCTTCACCGTGCGGACGTTGGCGGTCACGTCCTCGCCCGTGGTGCCGTCGCCGCGCGTGGCGCCGCGCACGAGGTTGCCGTCCTCGTAGGTGAGCGCGATGGAGCTGCCGTCGATCTTCAGCTCGCACACCACGTCCACCATGCCGCCGAAGGCCTCTTCCACGCGGTCGAGCCAGGCGTCCAGCTCGCCCTCGTCCATCGCGTCGTCAAGCGAGTACATGCGGCGCTCGTGGCGGATGGGCGCGAACTGCTCGCCCACGTAGCCGCCCACGCGCTGGGTGGGCGAGTTGGGATCGTAGAACTCAGGGTGCGCCGCTTCGAGCGCGCGCAGCTCGTGCACAAGCGAGTCGAACGCGCCGTCGGAGATGGCGGGCGCGTCCTTGGCGTAGTACAGGTAGCTGTGGTGCTCGATCTCGCGGCGCAACTCCTCAATGCGCGTGCGCGGGTCGGCGGCAGTCGCGGCAAGCGCCTGCGCGTCCAGCAGGCTGCCCTGTTCGGGGTTGCGCCCTTCGGTCATCGGTCCTCCTTCGATCGCGCCCGCGCCCGCATGGCGGCGCCGTGGCTCATGCAGCCGGAAGGCCCCTGCTGCGGGGCCTTCCGATGTCTCTCGTTGATGGATTGTAGCATGCCGCGCCCAGGCCGGACGCGTCTTCGCTACACGAGCATGCGCCCGGCGTTCCAGCCGAACACCAGCAGCGTGGCGCCGCGCATCACCATGAACAGCGCAACGAAGACAGCCAGCGTGGCCGGGCTAACGAAGAACGCGATGCCGCACAGGACGCCCATCGCGCCCGAGAACACCGCCCAGCCCCACAGCGGCATGCCCACCGCGCGCCCCTTCAGCGCCGCTGCGATTTCGAACACGCCGAACACCAGGCAGAACGCGCCGATAAGCCACGGCAGCACCACGGAGAAGGCCAACGGGTGCACCAGGAACATGACGCCCACCACCACGTCGAGGATGGCGTAGGCCAGCGCCCAGCCGGACAGCGCCATCACGCGGCGGAAGCGGACGTATTCGATGATGTCCATGATGCCCGAGACGAGGAACGCCGCGCCCGCGAACAGGGTGATGGTGACCAACGTGATGCCCGGCATCAGCAGGCAGGCGAGCGCGCACACGATCAGCAGCGCCCCGGCGATGATGATGGGCCAGTCCCGGTGCTTTTCCTCTTGGTAGCCTTGGTAGCCGTTCATGGGGTAGCCGTTCATGGAACCCTCCCTTTTTCTGAGGCGGAATGCCGCCGCCCGCGGCCGCGGCTCCGTTGTGGAGCAGCGCTTCTTTTAGCTTCATTATACGGAGGCGCCGCAGCGTCGATGAGCTGCTGCGGCACGGGGAAAGGAATGTTACCGTATCGAAAACAAATGAGGTGAGCGCAGGGCGGGCGCGGACCCAGGCTACCGGCGGCTCAGTCGGCGCAGAAGGCCGGGCTGCTGCGCGGCGGCATCGGAGCGCGACGGGGCCTCTGCCACGTCCACGATGGCGGCGGGCAGGAACTCCACCACGTCCTCTGCGGCAACGCCGATGTCGGTAAGGCGCTGGGCGGCCAGGCGGCCAGCGCGCGCATGCAGCGTGACGGCAAGGACCGCCGCGTCGAGCGGCGCCCTGCCCTGGGCCAGCAGGGCGCCCAGCATGCCGGCCAGCACGTCGCCCGTCCCCGCCTTCGCCAGAGCAGGCGTGCCTTCGGCCACGCGCACCACCTCGTCGCCGTCGGAGATGAAGGTGTCAGGGCCCTTCACCACCGCCACCACGCCGTAGGCGAGCGCCAGCAGGCAGGCCAGGCGACCAGGGTCGTCGGTGGGCAGGCCCAAGGGCGCCGCCAGCCGCGCCGCCTCGCCCGCGTGCGGCGTGATGACGGTGGGCCACCCGTTCACGAAACGACGGCGGAGCAGGCGACGGCCTTTGCTGGAGGCGAGGGCGGAAAGGCCGCCGCCGTCCACCAGCACCGGAGCATGCGCGTGCTTGAGCGCGGCGTGCACCAGGCGCTTCGCCTCTTCCGCACCCTGCTTCGAGGCGGCGTCCATGCCGCTGCCGACGGCATAGGCGGCGGGTCGGCCGATGCGGGCCGGAGCGAAGTCGTCCGCTTCGAGACCATCCCACGCGCGCACCACCAGCGACGGACGGAACGCCCGCACGACGGCCACCGACTCCTCGGCGCAACAGACCTCCGTGTAGCCCGCGCCCATGCGCTGCGACGCAGCGGCGGCCAAGCAGACGGCGCCCGGATAGGCGGCCGCGCCTCCGATGAGAGTCAGCTTGCCGCGCGAGTACTTGTGCGCGCGAGCGTCGGGCATGGGCAGCAGCGCCGCCAGCTCGTCGGCGCCGTAGGCGCGCACAGCGATGAGCCCGCGATCCATCGCACGGCGCACAGACGGGAAGGCGGCGTCGAAGGCCGGCGTCGGTGCTGCAGCGCTCGACTGCGCGGGTGCGGACGCATTCGGCCGCACGGGTGCGCCTGCGTCTGGCTGCGCAGGCACTACCGCATTCGGTTGCGCAGACGCGGATGCGCTCGAATGCGCGGGCCCAGCCGCGCCCGGGCGCGCGGACGCCGCACCGCTGCGGGAAGAAGCGGCCGCGCGGTCCTCACGGGTCACACGCTCCCAAAACGCCGCGTACCGGTTCTCCCCCGCGCGCTTCCGCCCGCTGCGTCCCTGCACCATCTTCGCCGCCTTCCGCCGCACCTTCCGTACCGCTTCAGTATACGGCTCCAGCCACCAAAACGCCGGCCGCGCTCGCGACGCACATCAGCCCCCGGCGCGACGCTAGCACACAGCACTCGCCATGCGCAGCCTGCTGGCAGCGCGCACAGCACCCACGTGCGATGCGCTTCCAAACACGCACAGACGGCCCCTCCGCCCCGAAGCACGTAACGACCTGCGAAAGCGTGAGGCCCCGCTTCGAGCCGAAGAAGCTGCCGAAGCGCCGCCCGCGCTTGCAACGGGAACCCTGCGCCGCATCGCTTTCCGCTCGCCCCGAACGGCTCGTTCACCACGTGCTCGCCACGCCAACCCCGTCGCGTTCGTTCCGCCGCATCGCTGACGGACTGCACGTCGCCTCGCCGGAGCTTGCATTCCTTCAGATGGCGCGCGAGCTTGACTTCCTCGATCTCGTTCGGCTCGGCTTCGAGCTCTGCGGCTCGTACTCGCTCGACGCTCGCGCAGAAGGCAGCTTCTTCGATCGCGCTCCCCTCACCGACCCGCGCAAGATCAGATCGTTCGCCGAGGCCTCTCCGCATTTGAAGGGACGCAAGCACGTGCTGCGGGCGCTGCAGCACGTGCTTCCCGGCTCCGCCTCGCCAGCCGAGACGCGCCTTGCCATGCTGCTTTCGCTTCCCTGCAGGCTCGGCGGCTTCGGCCTCCCGAAACCCCTGATGACCAGCGCATCGATCTATCGAAGTCCGAAAAGGCCCTCAGCGGGAAGCGCTTCGTCAAATGCGACCTCTACTGGCCCGAGCAGCGCCTGGGCATCGAGTACGACAGCGACGCGGTGCACACCGGGTCCGACCGGATAGCCGCTGACGCGGCGCGCCGCAACTCGCTCACCTTCGCGAACCACGGCCCCGCCGGCGGCACAACAGCTTTGGAGCCCTTTCCGCCCTGGCCAAGGCAACCGCGCAGCTTCTTGGAACGAAGATCCAACCGCGCTGCCGCGATTACGCGCTGCGCCCCCCATGCGGCAGCCCAGCGCCTTCCGCAGGCACCCCAACAAACAGCTTTTTTGATATTTTGGATAGGTTTTGCCGAATCTTGGGGTTTCGAAGAGTCTGGAAAGCACCCCTTCCGCAAGGCGCTTTTCGGGACAGCTGAAAGAACTCGTCACAACAGCAAGATGACCTGGGGTTTCGAAAACGCAGCGAAATGAAACGCACCACGAGAGAGCGCCAACCGCGCTCGCACCAGCGCACCGGCCACGCCGGCCACACGCGCACCAGCCCGCCGCGCGCCAGCGTCGGCCGCTACCGGGCGTCGCCCTGCTTCGGCTCCTCCGCTGACGGGCCGGGCATCTCGTCCAGCAGGGCGCGCGCTTCCTTGAACTGCTGCGCCAGCTCGGCCACCGGGTCCACGCGCTGCTCGGCCGCGCGAACGCTGTTCTCGGTGATGGCCATGGCGCACGCCACCGCCTCGGTGTGCGTGAACGACAGCGACAGCGGCAGCTCGCGCACCCCCAGCTCACGCGCCACCTCGCGGGCGCGCCCGGTCAGCGCCACGTAGGGACGGCCCTTCGATGAGCGCTTCACCTCGATGTCGCGCGGATTGATGCCGCGCGCGAACCCCGTGCCCAGCGCCTTCACCACCGCTTCCTTCGCGGCGAAGCGCGTGGCGTAGTGCACCTCGGGCGCCGGCTTCGCGTCGCAGTAGGCGCGCTCGTCCTCGGAGAACAGGCGCTCGCGGAAGCGCGGCGTGCGGTCCAAGATGCGCTTCATCCGCGCGATCTCCACGATGTCGACCCCCAGCCCTACCTGGCCTTCGATGCCCTCGCCCATGGCGCCCTCCTGCTCCGCCTACTCCACCGTCACGCTTTTCGCCAGGTTGCGCGGCTGGTCCACGTCGCACCCGCGCATCACGGCGATGGAGCGCGCAAGCAGCTGCAGCGGCACGCTGGCCGTGATGGCCGAGAACGCGTCGCGCGCCTTGGGAATGTAGATCACGTGGTCGGCGTGCTTGCGGATGTCCTCGTCGCCCTCGGTGGCAACGGCCACCACCATCGCGCCACGCGCCTTGCTCTCCTGCAGGTTCGACACCACCTTGTCGTACACCGGGCTGGCCGTGGCGATGGCGATGACCGGGAACCCCTCGTCAAGCAGGGCGATGGGGCCGTGCTTCATCTCGCCGGCGGGGTACGCCTCGGCGTGCAGGTAGCTGATCTCCTTCAGCTTCAGCGCGCCCTCCTTCGCGATGGCCGCCCCCATGCCGCGCCCGATGAACAGCGCGCTGGCGGCGTCTTTGCAAGCGGCGGCCGCCTCGTCCACGGCGGGTTCGCACTCGGACAGGATGCGCTCCACCTGCTCGGCCGTGTCGGCCAGCTCGCGGAACAGAAGGCGCACCTGGTTCATGCGCAGCTTTCCCTTCACCTGGGCCAACAACAGCGCCAGCAGCGTCAGCGACACCACCTGGCCCAAGAACGATTTCGTGGACGCAACCGCAATCTCTTTGTTCGCCTTCGTGTAGATGACGCCATCGCTCTCGCGCGCCACGGGGCTGCCCACCACGTTGGTGATGCCGAACACCTTGGCACCGCGCACGCGGGCGTCGCGGATGGCCGCCAGCGTGTCGGCCGTCTCGCCGGACTGCGACACGGCCACCACCAGCGTCGTCGGCGTGATGATGGGGTTGCGGTAGCGGAATTCGCTGGCCACCTCCACCTCGCAGGGGATGCGCGCCCAGCCCTCGATGAGATTCTTCGCGATGAGGCCCGCGTGGTAGGACGTGCCGCACGCGATCACGTACACGCGATCGATGAGGTTAAGCTCTTCGGAGGACAGGTCCAGCTCGTCGATGGCCAGCGCGCCGTTCACCAGGCGCCCGGCCAGCGTGTCGCGGATGACGCGCGGCTGCTCGTGGATCTCCTTCAGCATGAAGTCGGGGTAGCCGCCCTTCTCGGCGACGTCCATGTCCCAGTCGATGTGGGTGACGTGCGGCTCGAACGGCTGACCGGCCGCGTCGAAGTACTCGATGGCGTCGGGCGTCAGGCGCGCGAACTGGCCGTCGCCCAGCATCACCACGTCGCGCGTGGCGTCGATGAGCGCGATGATGTCCGAGGCCACGTAGCTGCCGTGCTGGCCGCGGCCGATGACGATGGGGCTGTCCTTGCGCGCCACCACGATGGCGCCCGGCTCGTCGGCGCTCACCACGGCCAGGCCGTAGGCGCCCACCACGTGGCTGCACGCCTCGCGCACCGCCGTCAGCAGGTCGCAGCGCGCACCCACGCCGCCCTCGTAGCGGTGGATGGCTTCCTCGATGAGGTGGGCGAACACCTCCGTATCGGTGTCGCTTTTGAAGTGGTGGCCGAGCCCCTGCAGCTCTTCGCGCAGCTCGGCGAAGTTCTCGATGATGCCGTTGTGCACCACGGCGATGCGTCCGTCGCACGACACGTGCGGATGCGCGTTCGCCTCGCTCGGGCGGCCGTGCGTGGCCCAACGCGTGTGCCCGATGCCGCAGGTGCCGGTGAAGTCGAAATGGCCGGCGGTGTGGGCCAGGCTTTCCACCTTGCCCTTGCGGTGCAGCACCTCAAGCCCGCCGTCCTGCTCGACGGCGATGCCGGCGGAGTCGTAGCCGCGGTACTCCAGGCGCTTGAGCCCTTCGATGAGGATGTCCTTGACGGACTGCGTTCCGGTATAGCCGACGATGCCGCACATAGGCGCTTCTCCTTCGCGACGCTCGATGACAAGCCCGCCGCACGCGTCCGCCGCGTACGGCCGCACGGCAGCCGCAGCCGCCGCGCCGTCCGCTATTGTAGGCGAAGCAGCCTCGCGCCGCGCCCCGCTTCGGCGAACCGCAGCGGAAAACCAGGAGGCGACGGCAGCAGCGAGGGGAGGGCGGTGCGCCAGCAGCGGCGCTAATCGCCGGCGCTACCCCGCCAGACGCGCCGCCAGCTGCTGGCCGGCAAGCGCCGCCACCAGGCACACGGCCACGCTCGCCAAGATGTAACCGCCCGCGACCAGAACGTCGCCGCGCTGGATGAGCTGCAGCGATTCCCACGTGAACGACGAGAACGTGGTGAAGCCGCCGCAGATGCCCGTCATGGCGAAAAGCAGCCAGCGGCCGTCCAGCCCCGCCTGGCGCAGGAACCATGTGGCGACGAACGCGATGGCGAATGCGCCGATGGCGTTGACGGCGAAGGTCCCCAACGGGAAGCCCGACTGGTGCGCCGGGACGAGCAGCCCCATCAGGTAGCGGGCGACGGCGCCAACGAAGCCGCCCGCGCCCACCACGACGCAGTTGAGCAGCAATCCCTGCAGCGGCACGGCGCACCCCCCTTCTTCAGCGGAACTAACGGTGGCCTCGTACTATAGCGCTTTCCGCATTCAAACCCCAATCGGGAGGTTGCATATGTCCAAACCCCAACAAACAGCTTTTTCGCTCTTTTGGATAGGTTTTTACGAAAGTTGGGGTTCTCAGAGGCGCTTCGACCCCAACATTCGCTCGTTTTGAGCGCCAAACGGGGAAATCCGCTTGAACGGGGTTCTTTTCTGGCAACTTTTCCCCAATAAGCACGACTCGGAAAGGAACGCGACCCCAACATTCGTGAAAAATGAGCTCAAACAGCGAAAAAGCTGTTTGTTGGGGTCGAAAGAGACCGGAAGCGTCGCAAGGAGCCGCGAAAGAGCGCACCCGAAGCCGCCGCAAAGCCGCATCGCTGCCGCAACAGGGCCGCACGGAGACCGTAACCCGCCTGTTGATACCCGCGTGCGGTTTCAAAGGGTAGAATCACCCGTGAAAAACAACTCGACGATTCCGCGGAGGCAACCTGTCATGCTCGCTACGCAAGTCCACAGCGCACCCGATGTGTTCCACATCAAGGTGCCGTTCAAGAACCACAAGCTCGACTCCACGAACTGCTACGTCATCCGCGACGGCGGCGACGTACTGATCGTGGACACCGGCGCTCCCGCCGAAAAGAGCCGCGACTACCTGGCCGCTGCGCTGGATGAGCTGGGAGTGGATACGGCGCAGGTCGGCTTCTTCCTCACGCACCTGCACATGGACCACGCCGGGCTCATCGACCCGCTGGCGCCGCCGCAGGCGCCCGTCTACCTGAACGAGCGCGACTACCGCGACGCGCACCCCGATGCACCCGAGCTGCGCTTCGCCGACCTGGAGCAGGCGTTGGCAGCCGAAGGCGTCGATGCCGACCAGGCGCACGAGCTGATCTCGCGCCGCCGCAGCCGCGCAGGCATCTTCACCGGAGACCACAAGCTCGTGTTCGTGAAGGAGGGCGACGTCATCCCCGTGGGCCGCTTTGCCTTTCAGGTGCTGAACACCGCCGGGCACACGCCGGGGCACCAAACGCTGTTCGAGCCGACCTCGGGCATCCTGTTCAGCGGCGACCACATCCTGTTCACGCTCTCGCCCGGCGTGGGCCTGTTCCTGCCCGAGGGCGACAGCGTACGCACCTACCTGGACAACCTGCGCAAGGTGCAGCAGCTGGGCGTGAAGCACCTGTTCCACTCGCACGGCGACATCCGCCCCGACTTCGAAGCGCGCATCGAGTGGCTGATAGGCCACAGCACCGAGCGCGCCGCGCAGGTACGCAGCATCGTGGAGCAGCATCCCGGCATCAACGGCCTGGAAGTGACGAAGCGGATGGACTTCAACGTGCCCTTCGACTGCTGGGAGGACATCTCGCGCGTGCAGCGCCTCAGCCTGATGGAGATCGGCGCGGCGTTCCTGCGCCACCTCGTGCTGGAAGGCCAGATCCGCATGGAAGAGGACGAGAGCGGCGTGCGGCGCTACTTCGCCGAATAGCCGCTCCACAAAAGGCTGCCGACCCGCCGCCCTCCTCTTCTTCCCGCGCCCCGCAGGGAAGAAAATAATGGCGCTTTGCAACTAATTATGGGATGATGGTATGCGCTGATTGCAACCATTGTTGATACGCGCCGCGCTTGGCCGCCGCGCATGCGAGGGAGAGATACGTCCATGTGGAGCACCTGCCACCCCAAATCCGACGAGGACCTGAAAGAATGCGCCGAGCTGGGGAAGTCGCTGAACCGCCTGTCCCAGCCCACCATCCTCACGCTGCTAGCGGCCTCCGACAAGCCCCTGCACGGCTACGTGATCGTGCAGCAGGCAGCGCACTCCCCCATGTTCGGCGGCAAGAAGCCCGACGCCACCGGCATCTACCGCGCGCTGAAGCGCATGGAGGAATCCGAGCTGGTCACTTCTGAATGGGAGACGCCGGAGGAGGGCTCGGCTAAGCGCCTGTTCACCCTCACCGACAAGGGCCGCCGCTGCCTGCGCCGCTGGATCGACGCGCTGGCCTGCTACGAGCTGACCCTGGAAGAGCTGCGCGGCGACGCCGCCCAGGCCCTCGGCATCGACCTGCCCGACACCCCCATCTGCTCGCACGAGTAGGCGCAACGCACCCGACAGGCTACGGCCCAGAACCGCGAACGAAAAGCCCAGAGGCGAAGCGGCAATCCGCCAGCCTCCGGGCTTTCCTCGTCTTGACGGCAATCGAAGAAGGGCGGCAGGCGCTCAGCACCCGCCGCCTCGTGAGCTCCGCTACGCCTTGCGCACGCCCAAGTCGCCCGTGAACAGATCCTTCTCCGTCACGTCGGCAGCCACGCGCGCTTCGGGATAACCTTCCGCCCGCACGACGACCGTGTAGGCTCCCGGCTCTATCTGGTCGAACTCCCAATCGCCGAACTCATCGGTCTCCACCTGGGCCACCACGGCGCCCACCGCGTCAAGCAGCTCCACCGTCGCGCCGATGAGCACGTCGTTCGCGTCAGCGTCGTACACGCAGCCGGCCACGAAGCGCTTGGGCAGGTTGCGGTAGTACGCCCGCGCGCCCGCGCCCTCCAGGCCCGGCAGCGTCACGGCCCCGTCCAGGTCGAGCTCCGCCTCTTCGCCGAACTGCAGGGCGCCCGTCGCGCACGAATCCACGCAGCGCGGAACCTTCCAGCCGTCGTCCAGCAGATGCGCGCAGCCCGTGCACTTCTGGGCAATGCCCAGCTCGTCGTTGAAGTACACCGCGCCGATGGGACACGCCTCGACGCACGACCCGCACCCCGTGCACGTTTCAGGGTCGATGAGCAGCAGCCCGTCATCGCGCCGCTGGAACGCTCCCGAAGGGCATGCCGCCGCGCAGGGAGCACCGGCGCAATGGGCGCACAGCGTGGGCATGTACGACACGCGCACCACGGGCACCTGTCCGCGCTCCTTCTCGTTCACCTTCATCCAGAACTGGCCAATCTCCGGCTGCGCCTGCGCATAGGGCAGCCACGCGTGCCCGCAATGCTCGTCTTTGCAGGCGATCTGGCAGTTGTGGCAGCCGTTGCAGCGCGCCACGTCGATAAGGAAGGCCTTCGCCATGGTTATTCCCCCTCCACGATGAAATCGGACGCTACCTGGCCGGCAGCCGGGTCGAACGTGCGCCCGAACGCCTCCGGATACCGCTTCGCCAGCTCGAACACGTCCACCTTCTCAACGCCCACCAAGAAGCTGCTGGTCACCTCGCCGGCGCAGTTGGGCGACGTCACCGCCGACGGGCAGATGAGGTTGTTCGCGCCGCCGCGGTCGAGCCCGCCGTAACCGGGCACGATGGAATCCACGCGCGCGCCGTGGTCCTGGTACACCACGCCGGGCATGATGCGCTCCGTCACGCGCACGCCGCCCAGCACCGCTCCGCGCTCGTTGAAGATCTTCGCCACATCGCCGTTCTTCACGCCCAGCTTCTCGGCATCCCGGGGATGGATCCACAGCGGCTCGTAGGCGTATCCGTCGGGGCCTTTCACCTTGCAGGTCTCGATCTCGCGCAGCCAGGGAAGGTCGTCATGCTGGGCATGCACGCGCCAATGCGGATGGTTGCTCACCATGAGGAACGGGTAGAGCTTCGCGCGCTCGGAGGTGTAGCGCTCCTTGTGCTCGTCGCTCTCCTCGATCCATTTGGGGAACGGCCCGCGGATGTCGTCATCGGGGAAGTGGTCGGCCAGCTCCTGGGAGTAGATCTCCAGCTTGCCCGTGGGCGTGTTGAGCGGGAACATCTCGGGATTCTCGCAGAACAGCTCGAGCGGGGTCTTGCGATCCTCCCAGTTCTCGAGCGTGGGGCCCATCCAGAACTTGTCATCGGACTCGAACAGCTCTTTGAAGCTGCCGTACTTGTCGGTCTGGGTGACGCCGGAGGTTTCCCAAGCGCGGCGCATCCATCCTTCGTAGCCCATGCCCTGCGTGTATTTTTCCACCACGCCCTCGTAGGGGCTGCCCGGCTTATCCAGCTTGCGGAACACCGACAGCACCGCCTCGTAATCGGTACGCGCCTCGCCCACCGGCTCGATGGCCTGCTTCTCGTAGTAGAACATCGAGTACTGGCCGTTGTTGTTGTCGGTGCCGAAATCGTCGCATTCGAACGTGGTGGTGATGGGCAGGATGATGTCGGCGAACTTGCAATCGTTCTCGAACCACGGATGCTGCACCAGCACGAACTCCAGGTTTTCGCTGCGCAGGGCATCCTGGTCGCGCCCGCCGCAATTCCAGCAGGTCGACCAGCAAGGGGCGTCCGACCAGATCATCTTGATGCCCGCCTCGCCGGGGCGCGGATACTCGAAGGGCTGGAACTGGGTCTCGCGCGGGGCAAGGAACACGCCCAGGCTGTACCAGTCGACCTTGTCCGAGATGATGGCGTCGGGCAGAAGCGTCTTGATGATGAAGCTGTCGCCCACGTTGTAGGCCCATCCGTGATAACATGCGCGCTGGTTCGCTGTCACCTTCGATGGCGGAAGGGGGTTGCAGCTCTCGCCCATCACGCCCATGTCGGTGAACGTTGCCTGGTGCGCCCCGGGCTTATCGAGGCCCTGCATGGCGAGCAGCACCACTTCCAAGCGCGCAGGCTCGTGGCTGAACGCCGAGCGGATGTAGCTGCCGCCGTTGCAGTGCGCGATGGACACCGCATGCTTGGCCCAGTAGCGCGCGAGCGCCTTGATCTTGTAGATCGGCACGCCGCATTTGGGGCTGGCCCACTCCGGAGACTTCGGCACGCCGTCGGTGACACCCATCACGTAATCGCGGAACACGTCGAAACCCACTGCGTGCGTCTTCAGGAACTCCTCTTCGTAGGTGCCCTCGCTGATCCATGTGTAGGCGATGGCAAGCTGCAGCGCGGAGTCGGTATTGGGCAGCACGGGAATCCACTTGTCGGCATGCACCGCCGCGCCGTAGTTGACGTCGGGGCACACGTAGATGGATTTGATGCCGATCTCGCTGAACCAGTAGCACAGGCGCGAGGGCTGCTGGCCTCCCCAGCCCCACGGTGCCGTCTCGGGATCGCAGCCCCAGAACAGGATGGCGTCGCCGTTTTGCGTGATGTCATGGAAAGCGTTCACCTGCGAAGTGGACGACCCCACCGGCTCCATGCCCCACACGTGCTTGGCGCCCCACACCCAGCCTTCCCAGCTATCGGGCTGGCGCGCTTGCAGCGTGCAGCCATCCGCCATGTGGAACAGGTTGATCATGCAGCCGTGGCCTCCGGCATAGCAGTTGCCCTCGCCATGCCCATCGCCTTCGCAGTAGATGGAGCGCGGGCCGTACGTGTCGTGGATGCGCATGATCTCCGCCGCGATGATGTCGGTTGCCTCATCCCAGCTGATGCGGCGGTACTTCGAGGCGCCGCGGTTTTGCGGGTTGCGATTGCCGTTCGGATCCCAATCCACGCGGATCAGCGGATACGGGATGCGGTTCGGCGAGGTCGCGCGGCGCTTGTACGCCAGGGACAGCGGCGGCAGGAACGTTTTGTCGCCCGCTTCGAACACATGCCCGTCCTTCTCGAAACGCCAGGCGTTCAGCTCCTCGGGCGTGTAGCACTCGTCGAAGTGGATGGGCCTGATGCGAACGATTTCACCATCCATCACATCAACGTGGGCGGCGTTCGACCCCCCTCCGCTGCCGAGCCAGGCAAGCGACTTGTTGACGGTCTTGTCCTTGGTTCTCATGCTTCCCCCTCTCTCGTCTTTCCTATCGTTTCACTCGATACCGACCGGTGCTTCCTCGAAACGGGAAGAGGCATCGGAAGATACGCGCACCACATACGATCCGGCAAGGAACGCACCGATGACGCATGCCAGCGCCACGGAGAAGAACGGCACGAAGTCACCGGTAGCGAGCAAGCCCCATACCGGGTTGGCGATCGCCGAGCACAGGGCGGCGGCGGTCGAAATGCGCGAATAGATGTTGCTGTAGTCGAGGTTGCCGAAGCTTCGCCGGGCGAACAGCGGCGGGATCACCGTCGCCGTGGCGAAAAACACGCCGAAAAGGAAGCCGCCTGCCAAAAACGCCGGCACGCTCGAAGCCCCGAGCCAGATGAGAAGGAAGCCCGCGATGCCGCAAACCGATCCCGTGAGCAGGCCGGCAAATGCGCTCCTGTCGCATATCGCACCAAGGGCGATCTTACCGAGCAAACCGCCTGCCGATGCGACGGAAACCACCGTGGCGGCAACCGCGGCAGTTGCCGGGAACGACCCCGAAAGCGATTGCGCGAAAGTGGGGAACATGGTCATGGAAATGGAGCCGAACGTCGCCAAGCCCGCATAGAGGGCGAGCACGTAGAACACCGGGCTGCGCATCGCCTTCGCAGCGGAGATGCCCCGCACGGCAGCAGGTGCGGCGGCATCCGTCGGCCCGGTGCCCGCGCCGTAGGGGGCGAGCCCGACGTCCGCTGGCTTGTTCTTCAGCGCCAAAGCGGTGAACGGGAGAGTGCACGCCAGGCACAGCGCGCCGAACACCGCGTAGCCCGTTCGCCAACCCTCGGGCCCCGAGGCGATGAGGATGCCCGCAAGCTGGTTGAACACGATGCCGCCTATCCCCGAAAACGCCAGGCACAGGCCCACGAAGAAGCCGATGCGCTGCGCGAACCAGCGGTTGATCATGGTGGGGATGGCCACATACAGGTTGAATGCAAGGCCCATGCCCTGGACGACGCCCGCCGCATACCACTGCCACACGGCATCGAACTGGGTCATGGCAAGAAATGCAAGGCCTATGAGCGCAGACGACGCGGAAAGGACGATGCGCGCGTCAGCCTTCGCAAGGATCTTCCCCGCGAACGGCAGCACCACGATCATCGTGACGCTCATGAAAGTCTGGTACACCGAAAGTGCCGCCGTCGAAGAAAGCCCCAGATAGGAGACGAGCGACGGATAGTACACGCCTGCGCAGGAGAGCGGCAGGCAGCATGATGTGAAGCACATGAGGCTCATGGTGACGACCACGAGCACATGGCGCGCAGTCAAGCCATCGCGACGCGAATCCACATTGGACATCTCGAAACCCCCTCGCATCATAGGCCGCGCGAAGGTGCCTGCTGGCGTTTCGCGCGGCAACGTCCGATTCGGGATGTTCCGCAAGCGCTTGCTTTCCCCCTTCATCCACGATACACGCCGAGCGGGATTCTGGAAACGAACGGTTTCAACCTATGGTTTGCAACTTCTGGTTGTACCTGCTACCCTGCAGTGCAAGCGGTCGGCATGTGCTTTGCGTCCCAGGGGGGGGGTGGACAATGCGCGTCGAGAGCTTCTCCTATTTGATCGAGCTGGAACGCGCCGGTTCGATCAATGCTGCTGCGAAAAACCTCTTCATCTCGCAGCAAGGGCTTTCTAAGACGCTCGCATCGATGGAGCGCGATATGGGCGTTCAGCTCGTCGAGCGCAACCGCAGCGGAACCGGATTCACTGAAGCGGGACGTATCGTTCTCGAGCATGCCAAGTCCATCTGCGCCGAAATCGATGAGATGAGGCGGCAGCTCGACCGGATCTCCGCTGAGAGCGCGGAAGGCGCCGCCGAACTCGTGGTGTCGCCCTATGCAAGCATCACGCTCCTTGGCAGGCTCATGGAGCAGCTGCCTCATTTGAGGCTGCTCGCCACCGACGAATGGAGCAAGGCCCAGATCCGCAACTCCCTGAGAAACGCGCGGCAGGCGAAGCTGTTCCTCTACGATTGGACGATCTCGCCCGATGCGGCGGACCTAGGCGACGAGCGACTGGGAAACCTGGGCGGGATCGTGTTCGATCCGTTGTTCACCACGAAGTTCGGCGTCATGCACCAAGACGCGCCTCCCTTCGCGCAATCGGAGGCGATTTCCGTCGAGCGTGCTCGTAGCATACGCTTGGTAAGCTTCAACGGGCACGACTACCAGCAGACCTTGGAAGAGGTGCTGGGAGCGGGCTGCTTCGCGAACGTCACGTTCAAGGTGTCCGATAGGCATGCGCTCACGTCGTATGTCGAACAGCACGCCGATGCGGGGATGTTCTTGGACGGGTTCTCGTTCGCCGTCCGCACGCCGCGTCCCGACAAGCTGACGTTCACGCCCTTCGCCGACGCGCCCGACCTCGCCGTCGGATTCGCCTACCGCAGCGACGATCCACATGCTGCATCGTATCCTGCCGTTATCGAGCGCTTCCGCACCGTGCTGGAGAAACAGAGCCGCCACTGGCAGCCCTACTGCCGGATACGCTGAGACGAACCGAGATCTTCGAACAGACGCGCATCTGATCGTCGCCGGCTGGAGCGAGGCGGCGACGCACCCGCCGAGGCGCTCGAACGGGTCGGACCCGGCTACTCGCCCAGCTTCTTGCCCATGGGGACGGGGTTGCACTCGTCTACCAGCTGGCAGATGCGGCAGTCCTCGGCCACGTCCAGACACACGTCCTCCCAGGGGATGCGCCGGTAGCCCAGCCGTTCGTAGAAGCCCACCGACGCACCGCGCGCCACGAAGCGCAGCTCGCCGTGGCGGGCAAGCGCCTCTTCCATCAACGCGCGCCCTACGCCGAAGCCGCGCCACGTGGGATAGGTGACCACCGGATTCACGTGCGCGACGCCCTCCGGGCTGAACGCCAGGCGCAGGTACCCCACGATGTCGCCATCGGCGTTCACCGCCACGCGGATGTTCTCGACGGAGGGAAACGCGTCCATCCCCTCCTGGTAGTTGTACGCGTTCAGCGTAGGCAGATCGTCCTCGCGCGCATCGCGGATGGTGAACAAATCGGGCATGGGAATCCTTACATGATCGGCGGCACGTAGATCTTCATGCGGGAGTGCGGAATGGCCTTCTTCGCCAGCTCGGTCAGGCCCTGCACTACCGTGGGCAGCTTGTCGGTGGGGATGCCCATGAACATCATGTCCTCGCCGATGTCGCTCGCTGCGCGGCAGCCGTAGCAGCCGAACGTGATGTTCGGTTCGCCGTCGCGCAGCGGAATGAGCACGGCCTCCACGCACATCGAGTTGTAGCCCGACGCGTGGAAGTCGAAGCGATGCCCCGTGTAGTAGCTCATCGACATGCACAGCCACATCATCTGCTCGGGCGTGCCGGTGAACACCACCACCTCGGGTTCGCGCACCGTCTTGTCGAGCGGCGCCACGTAGGTGGCGCGGCGGCTGTGCGGCGGCAGCGTGGGACGCTCGGCCACCATCTGCGCGGCTGCCTCGGCCGTGTCGAGCTTGTGGAACAGCACGTAGATCTCGCCCGTGGCAAGCTTCTCGGGCACGCCGGTCATGCCGAAGATGGACGTGCCGTCGGGACAGGAGTGCTTGTGCGGCGGCATGAGGATGCTCGCGCCGCGACGGGCGGCCATCATGGCCTGGCAGAAGCGCAGGTTCTCGGGCGGCATGGGCACGTCGGGCAGCAGTTCGTCCTTGTCGATGAGGCCCACCGCCACGGGCTGCCAGCGCAGACCGAGCTTCTCCATGATGATGCGCTGCCACCCGGCGAACTGCGCGCGGCGCTCAGCCGCGAGCGGCTCAGCGCGCGGCTCGTCCGCGAACGGGTCGTAGGTCGCATCGCCCGTGGCCTCCACGAGCAGCGCGCGCTGCGGGCAGTTGCCCGAGCACGTCGTGCAGCCCACGCACGCCTCGGGATGCGCCGCGTAGGGGTAGCCCGCCTCGTTCATCTCCAACACGTCGCACGGGCAGAACGCCACGCACAACCCGCACTGCACGCAGCGCTTCGGATCGTTCGTTATAGAGTAGTCAGCCATCGAATTCCTCTCATCCCGCCCAGCAAACCACCTGCTCGCGGCCCAGCGTTCATTCTTCACTTTGCCTCAAAGGGAAGGAGAAGGCATCCGGAAACCCACGGAAAACCGCGAAACCCCGCAAAGCCAAACCCACTCGGAGCCCACCAGCGAGCCCTCCAGCAGAAAAGCACCGTCTCCTGCAAAGCCTCGCCCGTCGCCCAGGCCCCAAGCGCCTTCGCGCAAAGCGCGAACAGCCCACCCGCAGCTCTGCCCAGGTCGCAACCATCATCCAATTCGCGCAAAGCGCGAAAACCTCTTCCCCCGAGCAAGGCAGCGCCGCCCGCGGGGCCTGCGGAGAGGGGGTCTCGCGCGCAGTTCCGCACGAGCCGAAACGCCCAGCGGGCGTTTCGCGCGAGCCCAGGACTGTTTGAGCACGAGACCCCCCTCTCCGCAGGCCCCGCGCCCAGTCCAGCCCAAGCCCAAGCCCCTAAGCTACCGCAGCTCCTCCTTGCACCAGGGCGCATACACCCGCCGCCCGCTCGCATCCGTCAGATGGTACGAGCAGAACGGAATGGCGCGCCCATCGGGCACCGTCACCATCATCGAGCACTCGCGCAGGCGCTGCACGTCCATGGAGTAGGCGTCCATGTAGTTCATGATGATGACGGACAGCCCCGTCTTCACTTCCACGCCCTTCTTCGCCAGGATGTCCAGGAACACCGAGCCCTGCGGCGAATCGGGGCTGTAGCCTTCCGCGTACTCCTGCATGGTCATGCGGCGCGTGGCCGGGTAGAAACCCGAAGGATGCTCGGCGTCATCGCTCTTCACCAGGAACACGCCGGTGTCGCACAGCGGGTTGGAGCAGCCCAGCGGCCAGATGTCGCGCGGTTCAAGCAGCCCGTCGGACTGCTCGGCCAGCTTGAAGATCACGTCTCCCGAGGTCAGCTGCATCGCGCGCTCCGCGTCGAAGCGTCCCGACACGAAGGCCGGCTGCAGCGCCAAACCCGCGATCACGTCCGAGTTCTCCAGGCTGAAGCGCAGAAGGTCGCCCAGCTGCCCGTCGTTGAGGCCCGCCACCACGGCCACCGACAGCACGCACTGGATGCCCACCTCGCGGCACCGCTCGATGGCGCGCAGCTTCACGTCCAGGATGTCGCGGCCGCAGGTGCCCTCGTACACGTCGCCGGTCAGGCCGTCGAACGACAGGTACACGCCGGTCAGACCCGCACCCACCAGGTCCTCCAGATAGCCCTTGCGCGAGGCGATCACCAACCCGTTGGTGTTCACCTCGATGCCCCAGAAGCCCTTCTCGCGCCCGCGGTAAATGATCTCCGGCAGGTCCTTGCGGCAGGTGGGCTCGCCGCCGGTCAGCTGCACCGCGCCGTCGATGCCCACCGCGTTCGCGATGACGTCGTACATGGCGTCGATCTCGTCCATCGTGGGGTCATCGTCGCCGTTCTCCGCGCTCATGAAGCACACGGGGCAGTGCAGGTTGCAGCTCTTCGTCACCTCGATCTCCAGCAAGGTGCCGCGGCGCTCGTGGCGCGCGCACGTGCCGCAACCGAATGGGCACGGCGCGTTCGCAGGAATGGTGTTGCGTGGCTTCGTCTTGGGGAACGCCTCGGAGCGCAGCCACTCGTAGTGCTGCGCGTCCGGCCACACGCGCGTGGTCAGCGGCCCGTGCTCAGGGCACGTGCGCTCCATCCACACGGTGCCCGCCTCGTCGGCGAACACCTGCGCCGGCAGCTCCTTCAGGCACTCCGGGCACAGCGCCACCGTCTTGTGCAGCGCCGTGTGCCCCGCGGCCTCCGGCGCTGAGCCGGCCGCGACGTGCGCCACCTTCACGGAATCGTTCATGGGCCTCCCTATTCCTGCTCGTCCAGGTACTGGCGCGGGTCGTGCTCCTCGTTGGGCGGCGTGGACACGGTGATGCCCATCCAGTCCACCCAGTCCAGCACGCGTTGCGGAATGAACACGTCGGACTGGTACTTGCCCGCCTCGGCGATGGCGCGCATGCACGAGATGGCGTGCGCCAGGTCGGTGCGCTCGTCGATGTCGGCGATGGGCGACAGGTACGCCGAGGGGATGTTGCCGTCCTTGAGCTTCTGCACGTAGCCGTCCAGCGCGGGGCGGCCCGTCATGTTGTAGTAGATGCCCTGGTGGTTGATGGGCGTGTTGTAGCTGAAGCCCACCAGCGACGTGCCGCATTCCTGGCACGGCGCCTGCACGAAGCCGGGCGTGCCAAGCGACTGGAAGTAGTCGAGCCACTGGAACGCCTGCGTGATGTGCGACTTCGGCAGCGTGGGGATGTCGCCGCCCACGGACACGATGGCCTCGTAGCCCGCGTCGAAAATCTGCTTGAACGCGTAGTCGAAGTGGTCGTCGAACGTGGCGCCCTTGTCGGTGAGGTAGTGGATCTCCATCGGCCACGGCCCGATCTCGTCGTAGGTGGCCTTCATGATGTCCAGGTCGGCCGCCGGCGTGGACACGAAGAAGTCGTAGGTCACCTTGTCGGCGGCGGGGTCGGCCGCCACCTTCGCGTCGTTTTCCGCCTGCAGCTGGTACAGCGCGTGCATGCACAGCTCCGACACGTCGTACAGGCAGCGCTTGTAGAAATCGGCCGACTGCTCGGGGGTCATGAACCCGCCGTGCTCGATGGTCAGGCGCGTCTTGACGCGGCCCGCCACCGGGGGCTTGCTGAACAGCAGCAACGCTTGCTTCTTCTCCGCCATGCGGTTCGCTCCTTCTCTCGTCATCGCGGCCTCTCGTCGCCGCGCATGGTTGCCTATTCCGCCGTCGCGCCCGCAGGGTCAGCGTCCGCGCGCGGCGCGTCCTCCTGCCAGCTGAGCGGCTCGTCGACGCGCCGGATGACGCAATCGATGTCGTTGTAGCTCCACGTGCCGATCATCGGCTCGGCCAGCGCGCAGGAGGTCAGGCAGTTCACGTTGCTCTCCCACATGCCGCCGAAACGCGGGGCGCCCGGCTCCCACTCGGGGTGCCACCAGCCGTAGTCCACGTTCACCAGGTCGTCGCGCATCCGCGCCGTCGCCAGCACGAAGCGCGCGCTGCCCTTGTCGGTAGCCACCTCCACGGTGCAGCCCGGTTCCCAACCCAAACGCTCGGCGGTGGCGGGGCTCACCTCGGCCACCGGCACCGGCGACTTCTCGCGGAACGCCGGGTTGTTGAAGTACATCGAGGCGTTGTAGGGCTGCTTGCGCGATCCGGTGATCATGCGCAGGTGCGCCCCGCCCGCCGCCTCGGCGCGCGCGACCAGCTCCGCCGAGCACAGCGAAGGATGCCCCGCCGGCTGCGGCAGCCGCGTTCCGCCCACCTGGGGAAGGAACTCGCTCGCCAGCTCGATCTTGCCCGTGGTCGTGGCGAAGCCGCGCGGCGCGCCGTCCGGCCCGGGAAGCTCGTGCTTGCCGTAGGCGGGCGGCTGGGCGTACATGCCCAGCTGGCAGTAGGCGTCCCATTCCATGCCGGTGGGCGTCAGCTGCGCCGCAAACGCCTCTTCCAGCGTCTCCTGCGGCCACGCCGCCTCTTGGCCCAAGCGCAGGCCCAAGCCGCGGAACACGTCGTAGTCGGTCCGGCGCTCGTAGTAGGGAGCCACCGCGGCCGGGCCGCCGTAGCCCATGTTCGCCACGCCGCCGTGCACCTGGAAGATGGGGCGCTCGATGGCTCCGGCGATGGGCAGCACGTAGTCGGCGATGCTAGCCGTCGGCGTCATATAGTAGTCCAGAACCACTATAAGGTCTAGACCCATGAATGCCTTGAACACGCGGTGGGTGTCGGCGTAGGTGAGCAGGGGGTTCGTCGCGTTGACGACAAGCGCGCGCACCGGGTAGGGCTCGCCCTCCTCCATCGCGCGCAGCACCAGGTCGGGGGCGGCGGAGGTAAGGTAGCGCTCCGGCAGGCGGCGCCCCAGCTTCTCCGTCAGCGCACGCGCCTTCGCATAGCCCTCGTAGCACTGCAGCGGCGTGCGGCGGGTGTTCAGGCAGCGCGCACGGTGCTCGGGCGCCAGGGCGTCGGTCATCTCCATGTCCACCTCGGACACGAAGTCGGCCCCTTCCGCCAGCACGCAGGCGCCGCGCTTGTCCACGTTGCCCGTCACGGCGCGCAGACAGCAGATGGCGCGGTGCGTGGGCGCCACGTTGGCCCCCACCTGGTCGATGCCGCGGCCCGACACCAGCGCCGCGGCCTGCGCCCCGCCGAACAGGCGGGCGGCCCGCACGATGTCGGCCTCCGGCACGCCGCACTCGCGGGCGGCGGCGGCGGGCGTGTAGGGCTTCACATGGGCGGCCAGCTCGTCGAAGCCATGGCACCACGCGTCCACGAACTCCCGGTCGACCAGGTCTTCCTCTATGATGACGTGCAGAAGCGCCAAGGCCAGGGTGCAGTCGGTGCCGGGGCGCACCGGCAGCCACACGTCCGCCAGGGCGGCGGCCTGCGTGCGCCGCGGGTCGATGACCACCAGCGCCGCGCCGGACTTCGCGAACTGGATGATGGCGCGCCAGAACGCCGAGTTGTCCGACTGCGCGGGGTTGGTGCCCCAGATGAACAGGCACTCGGTGAGGCCCGGCACGATGTCGGCCTCCACGGTCCAGCCGAAGGTGAGCGCGTCCATCCAGATGCGCGGGTTCCAGCAGATCTGCCCGATGCCCATGTTGTTGGGGCTGCCGAACAGGTTCATGAAGCGATGTAGCGGCCAGAACGACGCGTGCGGCCCGCCGATGGCGCTGGCAAGCGTCTCCGGGCCGTGCTCGTCGGCCAGCGCGCGCAGACGCGCGGCAATGTCGTCCAGGGCCTCGTCCCAGCTGACGCGCTCCCACTGGTTGCCGCCGCGCTCGCCAGCGCGGCGCAACGGGTAGTTGATGCGGTCGGCGCCGTCCAGCGCATCCAGGTTCATGCGCCAGCGGCGGCAGCCTGCCAGGATGCGCTCGTCGTAGGGGTAGCGCGTCGGGTCGGGCGCCAAATCCACCACGCGGCCGTCCTCCACCGTGGCGGTGAAGGCGCAGCAGTAGCCGCAGTAGTGGCAGTTGGTGGGTTTCAGCTCGCGCGTCATCGCGCCGCCTCCTCGCCACCCAGCCCCACGAACGTGCGATGCGACTCTTCGGCCGGGGCGGGCTCGTCGAACAAAAAGCGCAGGCTCATGTAGGGCGGCGTGGCGTCCCAGTCGATGCGCCAGTTGTACAGAAGCTCCAGGTAGTGGAACACCGGCACGTCGCGCTGCTCGCGCGAAAGCAGAAACGCGCAGCTCATGCACGCGGTCACGATGGCGTCGGCGCCCGCCTCCACCGCCTCTTCGCCATGGCGGCGCGACTGCTGGGCGGCGCGCTCGGGCTTGCCGGCCGCGCGCAGCAGGTTGCCGCAGCAGAACGACTTGCGGCGGTTGTGCTTCGCTTCGCGCACCATGCCCTCGGGCAGAAGCGCCCGCAGGCCGTCGGCGAACTCGCCCGTGTCGCGGTCGGGGCAGGAATCGTGCGGGGCAAGGTGCGCCTCCCCGCCCGACGCCGCCTCGGAGGCCGGGCAGGCGGCGGCCACCATGCCGCGCGCCGTGTCGGCGTCGATGCGGTACCCCATCTCCGCCAGCTCCACCGGCAGCGGCACCACCTCCACCGCCGCGGTGCGCTCGTCGGCCGCCAGAAGCGCGCGCAGCGCCTTCACGCAGTTCGGGCACGCCGCCACGAGCCGCTTCACGCCCGCGCTTGCGATGTGCGCGCGCAGCTGCTCTTCGAACGCCGCGCGCACCGCCACGCCGTCGGGCTCGAACTGCAGGATCTTCCCGCAGCACAGAAGCGAGATGCCGTCCACGCACCCCGCGCCCTTCAGAAGGTCGTAGACCGCCTGCACGAGCGGCAGGCTGTAGTTGATGAACGAGCAACCCGGGAAGAACACCGATGCGGCGCCCTCCGCCGCGCCCGCACCCGGCTCCACCGCCGCGCCGAACGCCGGGTTCACGCACGTCACCGTGCTGCCCGACAGCGCATCTTCGAACACGTAGCCGTCCACGCGCTCCCCCTTTCCGTTTGCCTGAGGCCGCCGTCGCAGCCATCGCCGTAGCAGCCCGCGCCACGGCGGCGGCCCCAAGCAAACGGGGGCGCGACCCGCAGGCCGCACCCCCGTTATTTCCCTTCCGACCGTCGCGTCCCCAGCTGAACGCGCTACAGCCAAGATAGACTCAGGCCAAGAGCATGCGTCAGCGAGGGTGGCTGTGGTGCCCGAGATTCGCGGGATCGCGAGGGTGAAGCGTACTTCGGTACGCGAACCCCCGGGATCGTGCGAAGATTGGGTACCACAGCCGGCCGCAGCGTCGGCTCGTTCCGCCGTTCGGCAGAACGGCGGAACTCGACTAGAACAGGTTCTTGCCGTACTCCCACTTGTGGACGAACTCCGCGTCGGGCTTCGCAGCCTTGTTGTAGTAGCGGATCTCGCCGGGGATCTCGGCGCGGTCGTCGGTGTTGACCACCATGAAGCGCAGCAGGCAGCCGCCGCACAGCACCAGCACGGGAGCCACGATCTGCGAAGCCGCAGAGTGGCCGCCGCCGATGTACATCATCAGCGGAACCAGCAGGCCCAGGAACACAATGCCCACCCAGAACGGCAGGGCGTAGGAGCCCTTCACCCAGCGGGTCGCCGCCTGCTTGGCGGTCACGTTGCCGGCGCCCAGGAACGACAGCACCATGGTCAGCAGCACGATGAGCTCGGCCACCACCAGGATGATGTCCACGATGTGCAGGATCTCCAGCACCAGCGCGGCGGCGATCAGGCTCTCCAGCGTGATCTGCGCCGGCCAGCCGCCGATGGACAGCACGATGGCCGCGCAGCCCGTCGAGATGGCCGAGATGGTGAACAGCACGGGCAGCGCCGGGGTGGCCCAGAACGCATGCGCCTTCAGGGTGGACAGCATGATGCCGGTGTACATCATGATGCACAGGCCGAAGAAGCCCGCCACGATCAGGAAGAAGTCGGCGGCCGGGAGCAGAAGCTGCGAGAGCCCCGCGAAGATCGGCCACGCCTGATCAAGGTAGGCGACCAGGTACAGCAGCGCGAACACGGCGGCGATCACCAGGAAGGTGGCGCCCCACTTGATGATGGAGGTAGCCGTGGTCCACACGCGCCAGAACACGCCCGGCTGGCCCAGGTCGACGACCAGGAACACGCAGCCGATGGCCACGCAGATCAGCGAGATGAGCACCGGGAAGGCGAAGATCTCGCCGTAACCGGGGATCACGAACGTGTTGAAGATGGCGGAAAGGAACAGAATGCCGCCGGCCAGACCGCCCAGGAACAGGTACAGGGCGATAGGCGGTTCCCAGTAATGATGTTTCATTATGCCTGACCTCCCAAGCACGGAATGTAGTAGATCTGCGGCTCGGTGCCAAACTCGGTGAAGATGCGATCAGTCTTCACCGATCCGATGAGCTTGGACACCTCGCTGTTCGGGTCGTCCAGATCGCCGAAGATGCGCGCCTTCTGGTGGCACGTCTCCACGCAGTACGGCTGCGCGTCGGGATCGAGCTGGCGCTTGTCGCGGCAGAAGGTGCACTTGCGCACGAAGCGGTGCATGCGGTTCTCCAGGTGGGAGGCGTCGCGCATGCCGTAGGGGCAGGCGTTCACGCACACCTTGCACGACAGGCACTTCTTCGGATCCACCCAAACGGTGCCGTCCTCGTCCTGCTGGCTGGCGCCAGAGGGGCAGCACGGAACGCACTCGGGGTTCTCGCAGTGCATGCACAGAAGCGGCGTCCAGTTGCGGTGCACGTTCGGCCACGTGCCCTGCACGCCCTCGGAAACCACCGGGTTGTAGATGATGTCGAGCGGAAGCTTGTTCCACACACGGCAGGCAACCGTGCAGGAGTGGCAGCCGATGCAGCGACGCTGGTCGATGACCATGACGTAACGGGTCATTTCCTATCCTTTCTCCTACTCGAATGCCTACTGTTCAATGGGGTTGTACGACATGTCGTAGCGCTTGCCCGTGGCCTCGTCCACCAGGCAGTTGCTGCCGGCGTCGTAGAGCCAGCCGTAGTACGCGTCGTGGTAGGCGTTGGTGGCCGGGTCGAGCATCCAACCGCTGTTCGGGTCGTAGATGTAAGGCTTGTCGCCCAGCACGGCGTAGCCCTTCTCCTGATCCCAGGTCAGCTGCTCAGGGACAGCGTAGGGCGCGGCCTGGCCGGGATAGGTGCGCACGCCGGCCACGAAGACGATCTCCTCGCGCTCCATCGTGTACATCTTGCCGGTCGCGTCGTCCACCAGGCACTCGCTGGCGGCGTCGTAGCGCCAGCCGGTGTGCGGATCGATGTAGGACTTCGTCTTCGGGTCGATCAGCCAGCCGGAGTCGTCCAGCTTGAAGTGCGTGCCCTTCTGGTAGATGCCGTCGTTCTGCCACACCCAGTAGTAGCCCTCGGGGACGTCCTTGGTGCACTCGGGCATCTCGAAGGGGATCTTCTCCTTGCACAGCTTCTGCTCGCTGGGCTTCACGTGGATGCCGGGCTCGGGCGAAGAGCTGGGAATGGAGAACTGCGCGTCCTCGGCGGTGAACTCCTTGTCGAAGTCACCGCACTTGTACACCTTGCACAGCATGCCGCGGTTGGACCACGAACCGCCCATGGGGTCGCAGTCCTCGTCGTCAACGGAGGTCAGCGTGTTGACGTTGGACTCCAGGCAGCCGAAGGGGTTGTCCAGGTTGGCCGAGCCGTCGCGCTCGGGGAACCACCAGCCACGCGGGCACATGACCACGCGCGGGTCCACGATGGGCTCCACGTCGGCGCGCATCTTGATGCGGCCGCGGCGGGTCTCGATCCAGCACCAGTCGCCCTGCTCGATGCCCAGCTTCTCGGCCAGCTCCGGGTTGATGCAGAAGTACGGATCCGGATACAGGTAGCGGATGTTGGGCATGTTGAAGTGCTCGGAGTGGTGGTAGGGCATGAAGCCGCCGCCGGTGGTCAGCACGATGGGGTACTCGTCCAGCAGCTCAGGCGTGTCCTCGGGGTTCTCGGCCGTGCCCGTGTAGGAGGGCATGCCGTCGTAGCCCAGCTGGCGCATGATGGTGGAGTTGCACTCGATCTTGCCCGTCGGCGTCCAGAAGCCGTTGTTGGAGATGAACTTGCTCTGGTGCAGCGGCGGGTAGTACATGCGGAAGTTGTCCACGAACTCGTCCCAACCGGCAACCGGCAGGCCCAGCGGCTCGATGATGGCGGAGTACGCCTCTTCGATGGTCTCCCACGGCCAATCGGCCTCGTCCTGGCCGCAGGCGATGCCCAGCTTGCGCCAGAAGGTGAAGTCGTCGTGGCGGTCGTACTTCGGCTGGATGGCGCGGCGGCCGCCCATGACGGAGTCGGTGGCGCCGTAGTGGGTGACGATGATGGGACGCTCCAGCGCGCCGGCAGCCGGGAACACGTAGTCGGACATCAGCGCGGTGGGGGTGATCCAGTACTCGACGGTCACCAGGAACTCGACCTTCTTCAGGGCGGCGAGCGTCATCTTGGAGTCGCCGTAGGAGTTGATCGGGTTGGTGGCGTTCACGATGAGGGCGCGCACCTGGTAGGGGTCGCCCGTCAGGATGGCCTTGAAGACGCTCGGGCCGTGGGCCTCGCAGAACCACTCGGCCGGCAGGGTCTTGCCCCACGTGCGCTTGGCGTTGTCAGAGATCAGCTGGTAGCCGGGCCAGGAGGTCAGCTTGAACTTGTTGGAGCCGATCTGCTTGGCCTTCTGCTCCTCGGGCAGGCGTTCGTTGAGCTCCATCTCCTCGTCGGTGAGGTAGTTCAGCGCCGGGCCGGGCATGCCGTCGCCGCCGGGCACGTCCAGGTTGCCGCAGATGGCGCGGATGAGCGTGAGCGCGTGGGCCACCGTGGTGGACGCGCGGCCCATCTGGTCCCACGTGCAGCCCCACTGGATGCAGCCGGGCTTGTTCATGGCGTACAGGCGCGCCGCCTGGCGGATCTGGTCCGGGTCAAGCCAGGTGATGGTGGAGGCCCACTCCGGGCTGTAGTCGATCATGCGGTTCTGCAGCTCGTCGAAGCCGTCGCACCACTTCTCCACGAACTCCCAGTCGTAGAGACCCTCGAAGATGATGGTATGCAGCAGCGCCAGCGCCAGCGCGGAGTCGGAGCCGGGACGCAGCGGCAGCCACAGGTCGGCCTTGGAGGCCGTCTCGGAGTAGCGCGGATCCACCATGATGATCTTCAGGCCGTTCTGCAGCTTCAGATCGGTGTAGCCGTTCATGGAGGGCAGCGAGGACGCACCGGGGTTCATGCCCCAGAGGATCAGGCTCTTCGCCGCGCCCAGGTCGGTCTCGAAGGGAGACCAGCCGCACACGCAGGTCTCGGTCATGAACGTGGGAATCCAGCACAGCAGCGCGTTGTGGAAGCCGTTCGGGGTGCCGAACAGGTTCAGGAAGCGGCGACGCGCGAAGTCGTCGGTGCGCGTGGTGCCGCCCGCAGAGGCCACGGCCTCGGCGCCGGATTCGGCCTTGATCTGGTTCAGGCGGTCAGCGACCTCCTGGATGCCCTGATCGTAGGGAATCTGCTCCCACTTGCCTTCGCCCTTCTCGCCCACGCGCTTCAGCACGTGGTTGACGCGGGCCGGGTGGTTCACGTGCAGCAGGGCGCTGGTGCCGCGGCAGCACAGGCCGCCCTTGTTGCTGTAGTCGGGATCACCCTTGATCTTGATGACGTCGCCGTCTTTGACGTAGGCCAGAACGCCGCAGTTCGCATGGCAGAAATAGCACAGCGATTTGACCATTTCCACGCCAGGAGCATTGACATCGACCTCGGTCGACACGATATCGGGACACACGAGGTCCTTCAAGCCGTGCGACTCTTTGGAAATCTCCGCCATCTACCTTCCCCTCTTCTACTCGTCCGTCTTACCTTAATCTTCGCCGTCTTCAATAGACCGCATGCCACGAAGGCTGCCGTCGGATGGGAAGACAGCCCGCAAACGGTGCAAGTGTATAGGAACGCCTCTACCTTGCACATCGCACTGGGAGCTTTAAATGGCACGAGCGGGTGAACCCATCGGTACGAGGTGCGCCGCACGCCGCGAAAAGGCCACCGCCCGCCGCAACGCGACGGCGCAGCCGTTCAAGCGGCGCGTCGCACGCAGGCGCGCACCGATCATGGTCCCCCGTTCCGGAAGCGCACCCCCGCGCGCCCCCTGCCGCCAAAGCCCCCGCCCCGCTCGAATCCCCACAGGTCGCGCCGCGCCCGAAGGCGGCCGCGCGGCCCATGCTTCGATGGCATCCGATACTGGATGTTGTCGGCTAGTCGATTATAGCCACCTCGTCAAGGGCGGGCCACCCGCCCCATCCTTTTTGCGGTGAAAATCCCCGGGCGGCGCTTGTGCTATATTCGAGCGGAAACCGACGGCGCAAGCGCGCGCAGGCAGGAGGATGCGATGCTCAACCACACGTTCACCTTCATGGGCACGGGGGCCGGCTGCGGCGTGCCCGCGTTCTTCTGCGACTGTCCAGCCTGCCAGGAGGCGCGGCGCAACCCGCGCGCCCGGCGCGGCGACTGCGGCGTGATGGTGCAGGGGCGCGGCGAGGACGGGCTGACGGTGCTCATCGACACGCCGCCCGACGTGCGCTATCAGCTGAACCGCGAGGGCGTGTTCGCCATCGACCGGCTGCTGCTCACCCACGGCCACTCCGACCACATCGGCGGCATGGAGGAGCTGGAGTACATGGTGCAGCTGAAGACCAAGCGCCCGCTGCCCGTCTACGGCAGTCCCGGCACGCTGGACACGGTGCGCACTGAATACCATTACATGACCTACTGCCTGGACTTCCACGAGGTGCTGCCCAACGAGGCCGTGGAGCTTGACGGGGTGCGCTACACCGCGCTGCCCGTGCACCACGCCCCCGGTACCTACGGCTACCTGGTCGAAACGCCCGAGACGCGCCTGTTCTACGCTTCCGACACCGGGCATCTGCCGGAAGCCACCGCCGAGCGCGTGCGCGGGGTGGACGTGATGGCATTGGACGCCACCTACTGGAAGGAGTGCCCCACCGACCAGCACCACAGCGTGCAGCAGGCCATCGAAGAGGCGCTGTCGCTGGACGTGGGCACGCTGTACCTCACACACCTGTGCATGCACTACGCCGAACCGGTCACGCTGGTGGAGCTGGAGGATTCGCTGCGCCCCTACGGCGGGCGCGTGCGCGTGGCGGCAGACGGGCTGGCATTCGGCATCTAGCGCCGCGCTGCAGCGTTCGCCGGTGCCGTCAAGGTGCATCATGCACCTTAAAGACGGCCCTGAACGTCATTTTCGACAAAATATCATACCCAGGGGCGGAGAAACCGCCTCCCATCTTGACCTTTCGGTCGCATGCGGCTATGCACCGCGTCGCTATAATGGGTATCCGCGCCGAACGGGAGCGGCGCGAATCAATGTGGCTACAGCTTCATAATCTGGGAGGAGATGTATGAAACAGCCTAAGAGCATCGTGTACGCATTTCTGATCGGCGGCATGTTCGCACTCATCGCACAGGCCATCCTGGCCTTTTGGACGTTCGCCCTCGCCGGCACTCCGATGGAGTTCTTCATGGGCGGCGCCACGCTGGTGAGCATGGGCGTGATCGGCTGCGTCCTGGGCGGCTTCGCCGTGTACCAGCGCGTCGAGGAATGGGGCGATTTCGGCGCCCTGCTGCCGTTCTCCGGCTTTGCCATGGCGGTGGGAATGAAAGCCGTCGGTCCTTGGACCACGCAGAACGAGAAGTTCGGCAAGTGCGTGTGGAACTGCGTGTGGTTCGTCGTGTGGTTCAACGTGGTGTTCGCCGCCATCTGCATCGTCATCGGCTTCGCCTGCGGCGCCCTGAACCTGAACAACCACATCATCGAGGTGCCCAAGACCGAAGGCGGCATGCTGTTCTTCTGGGCGTTCGTGGTGGGCGGCCTGCTCGCCGCCATCTTCCAGTGCATCTTCATGATCGTGCAGCGCATCACGCCGAAGGTGAACCACCTGCACATCCTGATCGCTGCCTGGATGATCGGCTGCATCCTGGCCCCCATGGGCATTTCCACCGCGCTGGCGAACTTCGCCGGCCAGGGCTTCTCGGTGCTGATCCTGGTAGGCGGCTACAACATGTACAACGTGGGCCTGGACTTCTTCCTGGGTCACACGGGCACGGCGCTTCTGCACCTGGGCTCGTTCCTTTTGGCCGTCACCGGCCTGGCCATCACGGCGCTGTTCACCTTCTTCATCTACAACTGGAAGTTCGGACGCACCCCGCTGCGCGAGGTGCACAAGCAGCAGGCGCTCCATTCGCTGGAAGAGCTGGGCTACGAGGCGCAGCTGACCGACGCGAAGGCGTAAGGCGCTGCCCGGGCCCCCGCGCCCGTTTCCGCATGACGCTTCGGGAAAGCCGCGTCCGCCTTACCAGCGGCGCGGCTTTCCGCTAGAATGGCCAGCAATGCCCCACGCCCCGCACGCCGCGAAGGGGACGCGGCCGGGCGGAAGCAGCAACCGCGATGATGCGGTCGGTTTTGCGGCAACGGCCGAGCCGACCCGGCAAGGAGGATGGCATGTCGAAGAAGAAGCTGCGCAAGGACCGCGCGCTCATGGAGATCGCGCGCGAGAAAGGGAGACGCCGCAGCGGCATCGTGTGGACCTCCTTCGGCGGCATCCTGGCCGTGCTGGTGATCATGGGCATACCGGTGCTGCAGCAGAGCGGCATCCTGCCCTACGGGGACATGATCGTCAGCATCGTCACCTTCGCCAGCGCCGTGGTGGCGTGCGCCATCCTGGGTCTGGGCGTGCAGAAGTTCACGCGCGCCAGCCAGAAGATCAACCAGCTGCGCCAGCAGTTCGGCATCTCCAACGAAGAGATGCGCAACCTGTAGGTTTCGCGGTCGCAGCCAGGCGCGTTCGGCTGCAGCTGGCTGCAACCGAACGAACGACGGGGCGGACGGGCCGATTTCCATCGCGGCCCGCCCGCCCCGTTTCTTTTCGCCGCGCTGCGCCGACGCGCGCTCCCCCCTTGAACCGCCAGCGGGCGGGCCCGGCGCCGATGCCAGACCCGCCCGCTGCTTTTTTGCCACACTGCGCCCTTTCGCCGGCGCTTCCGCTAGAACTCCAGCCCCTCCAGGCGCTCGAACACGGCATCCTTGCGGGTGAGAAAGTCCCACGGGTCGAAGATCTCGTCAAGCGTCTCCTTCGACAGCTTGGCCTCGGGGTCGGCCTCCAAGCGCTCGCGGTAGGTGGGGCCGTCAACCGCGTTCTGGATGTCCTCCCACACCTTCATGGCGTTGCGCTGCACGATGACGTAGGCCTCCTCGCGCGTGATGCCCGTCTGCACCAGCGCCAGCAGCACCTTCGAGCTGAAGATAAGGCCGCGCGTGCGCCACAGGTTGTGCTCCATCTTGTCGGGGTAGGTCTGCAGGCCGTCCAGCATCCACTGCATCTTGCCGAACATGTAGTCCAGCGCCGTGAAACTGTCGGCCAGCGCCACGCGCTCGGTGCCGGAATGGCTGATGTCGCGCTCGAACCACAGCGCCACGTTGTCAAGCGCCACCTGGACGTTCGCCTTCACCACGCGCGCCAGGCCGCACACGCGCTCGGCCGTGATGGGGTTGCGCTTGTGGGGCATGGCCGAGCTGCCCTTCTGGCCCTTCGTGAACGGCTCCTCGGCCTCGATGACGTCGGACTGCTGCAGCAGGCGCACCTGCAGCGCGATGGACTCCAACGTGGCGGCCACCGTGGCCAGGCCGCACATCACTTGGGCGTGGCGGTCGCGCGCGAGCACCTGGGTGGACAGCGGGTCGGGGGTGAGGCCCAGCTTCTCGCACACGTACTGCTCGACGAACGGGTCGATGCTGGAGTAGGTGCCCACTGCGCCGCTGATGGCGCCCGTGGCGGCCACCTCGCGTGCCTGCTCCATGCGGGTCTGCGCACGCTTGAGGGCCCAGGCCCAGCTGCCGAACTTCATGCCGAAGGTCATCGGCTCGGCGTGGATGCCGTGCGTGCGGCCCACGCACAGCGTGTCTTTGAACTCGAACGCACGGCGACGGCACGTCTCGCCCAGCTGCTTGATGTCGGCCAGGATGATGTCGATGGCCTGCGTGATCTGGTACGACAGCGCCGTGTCGCCCAGGTCGGAGGACGTCATGCCGTAGTGCACCCAGCGGCTCGGCTTGGGCTGGCCCTCGGGCACCTCGGCGTCGATGTGCTCAGCCATGTCGGTGGTGAAGGCGATGACATCGTGGTTCGTCACCTTCTCGATCTCCGCGATACGCTCCGCCGTGCAGTCGGCGTGGTCGCGGATCCACTGGGCCTCTTCCTTGGTGATGCCCGCCTGGCCCAGCTCGGCCTGGGCCTCGCAGGCCAGCACCTCGATTTCCTGCCAGATGTCGAACTTGTTCTGCAGCGTCCAGATGTGCCCCATCTCGGGGCGCGTGTAGCGGTTGATCACCGACGTGCCTTTCCCTCGCGAGCTCGCATTGCTGGGCTGATTATACCCCGCGCGCTGCCGCAGCGCGCCCAGCTGAGGGGAAGTCCCGCCCATCTGCGGGAAGCGGCCGAAGCCGCCGGCGCTCGGCGGCATGTGGGCTGGCTGCGCCTACAGGCCGCGGATGAGGGCGCGCACCTCGTCCAGCACCTCGTTGTCGGCGGCGATGATGGCGGTGTCGCCGGGCATCAGCACCGTCTCGGGCCCCGCCACCTGCACGTCGTCGGCCGTGGACACGGCCACGATCAGGCTGTTCTCAGGCATGGGCAGATCCTGCGCCAGAATGCCCGTGTCGTTGGAGTGGTAGCGCATGCGCGGGATGGTCAGCTCGGTCAACACCACGTTGCCGTGCGTCAGCGACGACGCCACGCTCACGCTGCCCAGAAGCGTCTCCTCCTCGATGAGGTTGGCGATGAGCGTGGTGGACGACACGCACTCGATGCCCACCTCCTTGAAGATGCGCAGGTTCTTCGGGTGGTTCACGCGCGCGATGCAGCGGGGCACGCTGAACACGCGCTGGGCGATCTCGCACGACACGAGGTTGTTGGCATCCTGGCCAGTGGCGGCCACGAACACGTCCGCGCGGCGGATGCCGGCGTCCTCCTGGTACTTCGAGTCGCAGCCGTCGCCGTGGATGACCATGTAGCTGCCCTGCAGCACGATGGAAAGCCGGTCGGCCGTGGCCAGGTCGCTCTCGATGAGCGCCACGTCGTTGCCGCTGCCCAGAAGCACCGTGGCAAGGTACTCGCCCACCTTGCCGCCGCCCATGATGACCACGTACATGCTGGCCTCCCTTACTCTTGGATGTAGCGCGAGAACGAGTCGATGAGGTCGTGCCGGATGCACACCAAAAGCGAGTCGCCGTGGTAGAGGATGGAATCGCGCGTGGGGATGGAGCTGGCCGAGCCGTCGGAGCGCTCGAAGGCCACGATGCGAATGTCGTGGTCGCGCTCCAGCTCGCCCGCGCGCACCGTGCGCTTTTCGGCCCAGCTGAGGTCAAGCGAGAAGCGCAGCACCTCGAACTCGCCAAAGGTGTCCAGATGTGAGCCGTGCCCCGACACGATCTTGCCGAACACGTCCTCGGCCACCAGCGACGTGCCGCACACGTAGTCGATGCCCAGCTGCATGTAGGCGCGCTCGTGGTCGGGGTTGTACAGGCGCGCGATGACGTGCGGCACGTCGTAGAGCAGGCCGCCCACGCGCGCCACCATCAGGTTCGTGTTGTCGAACTGGGTGACGGCCGCCAGCACGTCGCATTCCTCCACGCCGGCCTTCTCCAGCGTGTCGCCGTCGGTGCCGAGGCCCTGGACGGTGGAGCCGTTGAAGTTGCGGCCCAGGTTGGCGAACGCGTCGGCGTTGCGGTCGATCACGCACACGTTGTCGCCGTTGTCGGACAGCATGTTGGCCAGCTGCGAGCCCACGCGCCCGCACCCCACCACGATGACGTTGCTGCTCATGCCCTGCCTTTCCCGCCGTGCGCCCGAAAACGGGGCGCCTCTTACGCACGGCAAATTCTACCGCAAGATGAGAAAAGGGCTGCGGCTCGATGCCGCAGCCCTTCGCGTTTCCCGTGCGTTGCGCGCCCTGCGCTACATGATCATCATCTGCGACAGGGTGTTGTGGAACCAGTGGTCGTAGTTCGGGGGGCAGTACTTCTGCGCCGCCGCGTAGGTGAGCGAGTAGCCGTAGCCGCTCGCCAGACCGGCCACGTGCGCGTTGATGGCCTCTTCCCAGCTGCTCCAGCTGCTGGAACCCCAGCCCCAGGCGTTGTAGGGAAGGAAGCAGATCGCGCCCTTCGAGCTTTCGGTGTTGGCGATGGCGGGCGACCAGCGCGGGTCCACGCCGTTGTTCCACGCCGCCTGGGCGAACGTCGCGCCCTGGCCCGCCAGGGGCGAGCCTGCCAGGTAAGCGTCGATGCGCTGGGTCCACTCGGCCACGAAGGCCTCTTCGCCCACGCTCCAGTCCACGTCGGGCAGCGCCGCAAGCTCCGCCGCAGCGGCGTCCTGGGAAGCGGCCTGCTGCTGGACGGCCTTGGCGGCCTCGGCGGCGGCGATGCGCTCCGCTTCCTCGGCGGCGGCCAGCTCTTCGGCGGCCTTGCGCTCCGCCTCAAGCTGCTCGTCGATGGCCTCCACGTTCAGGCTGATGTCGCGCTGCGAGGTGCTCTCCAGCGAAGAGTCGTCCACTGCGGCGCTCGTGCTCGTCATCGAAACGGGGCGCTGCTCGGCAGACGTAGCCGCGGCCGACGCGTCCAGGCCGAACGCGCCCTCTTCAGAGGGGGCGTTGCCCGCCGACGCGACGCCGAAGCCGATGCAGCCGGCCAGCGCCAACGACGCGCAGCCCACCGCCATCGTCCGTGCGATGACGCTGGAAGCGCGCTGCTTGTATCGTCTTTTAATAGCCAAAAGGTACAGCCTTTCTTCGCAGCACGCGCACGGCCAAGCCCCGCGGGGCGAAGCAGCCTATTTGGTTGTGAGGGTGTGATTGCTGCCAGAACGGTGCGCTATGCTGTTGTGACTGACGGTTATTTTACCGTAGGGCGCCCGTCGGCCGCAAAGTTTTGTGGAGACGGCCTCCATCTTTTGTTCGCTTGACAGCGCGCGAACCGCCGATGCCGCAGGTGAGCGGCGCGAAAACCCGCCGTGCCACTGCGTTTTGCCCACCCGTCCCGCCATCGCGCGGCAAACGGCGCCTATCGGGTCGCGAACGGCATCCGCGCCGCCCTGAAGCAGCCCGCCGGCGGCGCAGAGCAAGCGCCAAAACCGGCGTCGGAACCAACGCCAAGGCTAGAAGGGGAAGCGGAACACGAGGTCGCGCCCCAACGGCAGCTCGACCAGGATGAAGGGGGCCGGCCCGGGCTCGGCGAACAGCAGCAGCCCGCCGAAACAGAACGCCCCGAACAGCACGCCCGCCGCCAGCGCCCACGGCCACGAGCGCCGCACCCATCCCACCGCCAGGCAGCACGCCGACGCGACGAGCACGGGCCACAGCGCCCACAGCCACGGAACGAGCGACGCCCAGCTGACCAGGCGCAGGCTCATCGGCAGCACCACGCTGCCCGCTGCGAGCAAAAACCAGCCGGTCACCGCATGGGCCATGCGGCGCCCCGACTTGCCCGGCACCGCCATGACGGCGATGCCCGACACCGTGAAGAACAGCGGCCACAGCCGCCACCACGACGCACCCTGGACGAACCCGCCCACAAGACGCAGGATGCCGATGAACAGGGCTGCCAGGCACGCCCAGAACACAAGAGGGCGCACCACGGAAAGGCACGCCTTCGCGAAGGGAGAGCGCCCCCGCTGCGCACGCCGTCCCTCGGGCGCAACGGCGGAAGCGGCAGCGGACGCGCCCGAAGCGGGAACGGCGCCAGCAGGGTCTGCGCCGGCGGGACCGGGAACCGCGCCTGCGGCGGAGCCGGGAGCCGCAGCTGCCGCGGAAGCGCCACCGAAGGCGCCGGGGGCCGTGCCCGTGCCCGCAACAGGGCCAGGAACCGCAACGCCCGCGCCGGCCGCGCCCCAGGGCGCCTCGCCCGCCGCCATGCGCGCCGCCACGGCGGCAGCAGCAGCCTGCGCGGCAAGCGGGGGCTCCGGTGGCTCGTGCCCCGCGCCGACGTACAGCCCGCGGCCGGGCGCCGGCATGGCGGCCGCAGCCGGGCCGGCTCCGCGCTCGCCGTAGGTTTCAGAGGTGACTTCGCGGGGTTCCACATCGACCGGATGGTCGGAAGCGGGCTCCAAGGGAAGGACGGCCCACAGGATCGCGTAGACGACCACGCCCGCGCCGAAAGTCAGCAGGCACGCCAGCACCATCAGGATGCGCGCCACCACGGCGTCGATGCCCAGGCGCGCGGCAATGCCGGCGCATACGCCCCCCGCCAGCGCGTCGCGCGACCGCTGCACTTTCCCGTTCGACACGGCGCCCCCCTGCCCCGCTTGCTGCAACCTAGGAGGCGTCCTCCGCGGCGGGCTGCACCCCCTGCTCGGCCGACGCGTCCTGGCTGTCATCCGCCTCATCGGACGGCGCAAGCCGCCTCACGCGGATGGTGGAGATGCGGCGGCGGCGCATGGCCTGCACCTTGAAGCTGAAGCCGTCCACCTGGAACTCGTCGCCCATCTGCGGCACCACGTCGATGGTGTCCATCAGCCAGCCGGCGATGGTCTCGTAGTCGTCCGACTCCGCCACCGGCCAGCCCAGCTCGGCCGCGTCGTCCACCGGCAAGCGGCCGTCCACCACCCATTCGCCCTCGTCGATGGTCGAGACGTACTTGCCGTCCTCCACGTCGGTCTCGTCGCCGATCTCGCCGACGATCTCCTCCAATATGTCCTCGACCGTAATTAAACCATCGGTGCCGCCGTACTCGTCAACCACGATGGCCATCTGTTGCCGATTCGTTTGCATCTCCGACAGCAGCGGGTAGACGTCCTTCGTCTCGGGCACGAACAGCGCCTCGTAGGCGTAGGGGCCCACCGGCTCGTCGCCCTTGCCGTCCAGGATGGGCGCCACCAGGTCCTTGTAGTGCACGATGCCCACAATGCTGTCGTAGTCCTCGTGGTAGACCGGCAGGCGCGAGTAGCCCGTGCCGCGCATGCGGTCCACAGCCTGGCGCACGGTTTCCACATCCTCCACGAAGATCATGTCCACGCGGGGCTGCATCACCTCGCGCACGGTCATGTCGCCCAGATCCAGAATGTCGTGGATCATGCGCTTCTCGTCGTCAAGCAGCTCGTCGTTGTCTTTAACGATGTACTTGATCTCCTCTTCCGACACGCTCTGGCGCTCCTCAGCGCTCTTGATGCCGAACAGAGCCGACAGCGCATTGGCCGACGCGGAGGTAAGCCACACGAGCGGTTTGGCGATCTTGCGGAACACGTTCAGCGGGCCGGCCACCATCTTGCTCACGCGCTCGGCGTCCGACAGCGCGATGCGCTTGGGCACCAGCTCGCCCACCACGATACTCAGATACGACACGGCCAACGTGATGAGCACCGGCGCCAGGGCAGGCGCGATGAACGTGAGCCAATCGACGCCGAAGCTGGAGAACCACCCCGCCAGCGGGTCGGAGAGGTTCGTGGATGCGGCGGCGGAGGCGAAGAACCCCACCAGGGTGATGGCCACCTGGATGGTGGCCAGGAAGTTGCCAGAATCGGAGGCCAGGGCCAAGGCGCGCTTCGCACGGCGGTCGCCTTCCTCGGCGTCTTTCTGCAGCATCACCTGCTTCGCGTTCACCAAGGCCATCTCCGACATGGAGAAATAGCCGTTCACCAACACCAGAACGAACGTGACGGCGATGCTTATGCCTATGTCCATAGCGGTTGTATCACCCTTTCCGCAAAGGCGCGCGACGCGGCGCCCTTATATGACGAACAAAACCACGGCGAGGAAGTGGCACACGCTTCCCGCCAGAACCCACACGTGGAACAACGTGTGCATGTAGCGAACCTTCTTCAGCACGTAGAACACGCAGCCGATGGTGTAGCACGCCCCGCCGGCGGCCAGAAGGGCCATGCCCGGGCCGGGCAGCGCCTCGATGAGCTGGGGCAGAAACCACACGACGCTCCAACCCAGCAGCAGGTAGAGCACGGCCGACACCCAGCGCGGGCGGAACACCCAGAACGACTCGGTGGCCACGCCGGCCAACGCCACCGCCCACACGAACGCCGCCAGCCACACGCCACCGAAAGGAGCAAGCGTGACCAGGCAGAACGGCGTGTAGGTTCCGGCGATGAACAGGTAGATGCAGCTGTGGTCCAGCACCTTGAACACGCGCTTTGCCTTGTCGGCCGAGATGGCGTGGTACAGGGTGGACATGAGGTACTCCAGCAGCATGGTGAGCGCGTACACCAGCGCGGTGAACAGGTAGATGCCGCCGCCGGCCCCCAGCGCCTCCACCACCAGGATGGGGATGGCGGCCAGGGCCAGCACGGCGCCGATGCCGTGGGTGACGGAGTTGGCTATCTCCTCGCCGAGCGTGTACTCGCGCACGTTGCGCTTGCGCTGGCGGGCGTTGGCCGGCGTGGCGGCGCGCTCGTCGCGGTGGGCGTAGGCCTCACGCGCCGTGCGCGGACGGAACTGGGAAGGCGTCCATTCGTGGACGGGAGCCTCGCCGTCAGCCAGCGCCGAAGCGGTCGGCACTGACGGCGCCGCCGAGGCGCTGGCGGCAGGGTCGCGTTTCGCCGCGCCGCTGCGGGCAGAGAACGCCGCAGGGCGGCTACTTCGGCCACCTCCGTCGGCAGGGGATGTCGCTTGAGCGTTCATATGCTTATGATACCGCATTCCCACCGGGGCGCACCCACTCCAGCCAGGCGCGGGCATCATCTTCATACACGTCGACGAGGCGCACCGTGGTGCCGCCCGTGCCCGCCGCCGTGCGCACAGCGATGGTGGCCGTGCGGGCGCGGCGCTGGAAGGGGTTGGTCTTGGTGAAGCCGAACTGGATCTTGCGGCGGGGGAAGCTGACCGACTCGCGGGACAGGCCGCCGTTGACCACCTTCATGAAGCGGCGGTTGTAGGAGAAGCCGCTGCCGCGCGCCCACAGCACCGCGCCTGCGACCTCCAGCGCGAAGATGACGGCGCACACCGCGTAGGCAGCGACGGCCCCCGTGTTGACGACGCCGAGCGCACCTTCCGCCTGGCCCAGGGAAACGTCGAACAGCTGCGCGATGGAACGCTCGCCCATGAGGTTGAAGCCGATCTGCACAAGCGCCACGGCCACCGCCAGCCAAAAGCCCGCCCCTTGCAGGATGGCGCGCCGCACGATGGCGCGGCGCAGCGCCACCCGCGGCAGAGGCGTGGTCTGCTGCGGCATGTCGGCGAACTCGGGGACGAGGCCCGCCAAAATCTCCGGCACGCGGTCCACCTTCACGAAGGGATGGATGACGATGCCGGGATGCGCGGCGCCCTGGCCCTGCTCGCCCTGGGAGGCGTCGGCGGCGTCGATCTTGCCCAGCGACAGCTCGCAGTAGCCGATGAGGCGGCGGATGACGCTCTGCTTCACCGCCACCGACTGCACGCGGTCCACGTCCACGCCGCTGATGCGGTGCTGCAAAAGCCCGTGCTCCACCTCGATGCGGCTGCCGCGACGGCGCGCCTTGAACCCGCCGTACTGGATGCAGGTGCCCAGCACCGAAACGCCCCACATGACGGCCAGCACCAGCAGCACGGCGATGATGCCGAACAGCACCAGGTTGCCGCCAAGCAGGCTGGTTCCCACCGACACCGCGGTGCCGGCGATGTCGTTCACGTTGCCGCCGAACAGCTCCAACGCGCCGCCCACGGTCTGGAACACGGCAGCCAGCGCGCCCACCACGATGAGCACGAGGCCGGTGCTGTTGGACAGGCCGGTGAACACGAGCTCCTTGTTGGTGAGGCCGTATTCGTAGGACGAGCGCCCCATGTCCACCGCGTCGCCGGCGAACACGCCGCGCAGGTCGTCCCACGCCTCGGCGCCGATGTCGAGCACGTTGCCGGGAACCGCCGCAGGCGCAGCGGGCGCGAACGCAGCCGGGGTCGCGCCGGGAGCGACCGGGGCGCCGAGCATTGCGGGCGCAACGGGCATGGCGGGAGCGCCAGGAACCACCGGGGCCGCGCTCGGCTGCTGCGCAGCAGGAGCGCCGCCCAGCCCCAGGATGCGGCGCTTGCGCAGGTACAGCTCCATGCGCAGGCGCTCGGCCTGATCTTTGCGCACGTAGGGGACGCGCACCGCCGTATGCGAGGCGCCGCCGGCGGTGTCGATGCTCACCGTGCACACACCGAAGACGCGCTGCAGCAGCGACGCCTGCTGGTCGACCGACTGCACGCGCTGGTAGGGCACGTGCACGCGCTTCTTGTTGAAGATGCCCGAATAGAAGCTGAATTCCTCGTCGCCGATCTCGTACCACAGATGCCGGTACGACCACCACTGGTAGGCCAGGCACAGGCCCACCACCAGCGCGATGACGGCCAGCAGAACCAGCCCGGCGATGAGCACGCCGAAGCCTCTTCCCGAGCCGCCCTCCAAAAACAGCCCCGCCAACGACGAGAACGACGACACGGCCATGGCCGCCACGATGACGCCCGCCAGCTTGAGCGTGCCCAGCCAGATGTAGCTGTGGTGCACGCGATGGCGCTGCGGCTGCGCGGCGGGAACGGGCGCAGGAGCGGGCTGGAGCACAGGTGCGCCCGCCGGCGCAGGAGCGAACTGCTGCGGAGCCAGCATCGGTTGCGGCTGCGGCTGCGGGGCCGCGGCATATGTGGTCGGCTGCGGCTGCGGGGCCGGAACGGGCTGCGGGATCGGCTGCGCGCCTGCAGCGGGCTGCGGCGCCGGTTGGGGCGCGGCCTGGGACGAAATGCGCTCGTCCATCACACGTCCTCCTGGGCGATGCGGGCCAGCTCGGCCGCCTTGTCGCGCAGCTGGTCGGCCACCTCGGACGCCAGGCCGGGGATCTCGTGCTCGCCCGCCGCCGTGGCGACCGTGGCGCTGGCCAGGCCGAACGCGCGCTGGATGGGGCCCTGGCGCGTGTCGGTGTTCTGCACGCGGATGAACGGGATGATGAAGCGCTTGCGCCACACGATGCCGCGCGCGATGTCCAGATAATCGTCGGAGAGCTGGTAGCGCCAGCGCGCGTAGCGGATGGGCGGCAGCACCGCCAGCCACACCACCAGGCACAGCGCCCACGCCACGCCGATGCAGGCCGTCACCGTCCACGCCCACCCCGCCGAGGGGTCGGTCAGCGCGATGATGGGAAACGCGATGCCCGCGCAGATGAACAGCAGGCAGATCCAGATGGCGTCGTTGATGCGCCACACCGTCTTCACCCGCGGATCCAGCTGGTTCGCCGGCAGCTCTTTCATAAAGGCCCCTTCTTTCCGTTCGTCATTCCACTCCATCATACCAAAGCGGTCCGGCCCCGCCGTCCTCCCCCAGTCAACGGTTTCCCCACAGATCGCGCCCGCTTCCCGAAGAAAAACGCAAAGCGCCCCTCCGACCAGCGGAAAGCGCGGTCGGAGGGGCGCCAGGTCAGCGAGCGGCGCACCGCCCGCGTCAAATCTGCACCGTGAACGCCCCCCCCCCGGTCAGACCGGGAAGGGCGTGCTAGCTTCAGGCTAGGCCAGGCCGAACAGGTAGTCGATCTCGGTGTCCCACGAAGTCTGGTCGATCTCCCAGCCGCTGCCGTTGTTCACCAGGTCCACGGAGAAGTAGTTAGTGTCGCTCAACGGCGCCTCCTGGGCAGCCGCCATGAGCATCTCGCCCATCTTGGCCATGTCCTGCTCCTGGGTGGTGGAAGCGTACTCGTCCGAAGAGGTGTAGTCGGTGATCTTCGCATTCAACGTGTCCAGCACGCCCCACGCGTCGCGGCACGTCACATCGGCCGACACGAACCCGTCCGTGTCGCCCTCGTAGGCGCTCACCAGGCTGATCTCGTAGTCGAAGCCCTCCAGCACCGCGCGGGCGTAGGCGGCGGAGTCAACCCCGCAGTCGGCCATGGTGAAGCCGGTCTGCTCCTGGAACCCCTTGTCGGCCAGCGCGGCGATCTCGGCCACCGCCTCGTCGCTGGCACTCTTGTACTGGTCGAGGCGCGCGGTGAGCGCATCGACGGCCTCCTGCTCATCAGCGGTGTAGTTGATGTCCGAATCCGACGTGGAGCCGGAGTCGTCACTGGTGGAAGGAGCCGGAGCGACGGTGCTCGTGGTGGTGTTCGTTTCCTCCATGATGGCGTTCACCGCCGCGCAGCTCACCGTAAGCGCCAGCACGAACATGATGACCGACAGGATGATGCCCGCCAGGCCGCAGATCCTGCCCGCCGTGACTTTGCCGCTCTTGCCCGACAGCTTGATGGCCTTCGACGCCATCACCAGGGCAACCACGCCCAGGATGATGCCGAACAGCGGCGCCCAGCACATCACGATGGCCAAGATGCCACACACCAGCGCCGCCGTGGCCTTGCCGTTGCTCTGCGGAGCGGGCGGCGGATAGGCGCCGGGCTGGCCGTAGTAGGGGCCGCCGACCGGGGCGCCGGGCTGCTGGGGCATCGGCTGGCCGGGCTGCTGCGGCTGGGCGGCCGCAGCGCCGGGCATCGGTTGGGCTGCCGCGGCGGGCTGGGCGGCCGGCTGCGCGAACGGGTCGGCGGGCTGCTGCGCCGGAGCGGGCTCAGCGGCCTGCGCCGTGAACGGGTCCGCGGCAGCAGGCTGCTGCACCTGCGTGGCAAAGGGGTCCGCCGGCTGTTGCACCTGCGTGGCGAACGGATCCGCCGGCTGCTGCACCTGCGTGGCGAACGGATCGGCGGGCTGCTGGGCCTCGCCTGCCGGCTGCGCCGCCGGGGTGACGGAAGCGTTTTCCGGGGCCGCGCCCTCCGGCTGGCCTGTCCCCTCGCTTTCCGGATTGTTCAAACGACGATCGTCCATCAGTCCCCCTTACCTCGGGCAGCGCGCGACGCCGCGCCGTGCGCCGGCTTTCGTTTCGCAATGAGATCGGCAGGGCGCTGCAAGCCCTCCCCTGTGCCGAAATGCGGCGGTTGCCTTAAGTATACACAAGGGCCCGCACATGGCGGGCCCTTGAGCGCAGCGTATTTGCGAGCTTTTACGCTTCGTTTACGAGCGACGGCGCATGACCGGCCGCATCTTCCTCGGAAATGCGCCCGCGGAAGGTGCGGTAGATGACCACGTGGTAGATCAGCACGAGCGGCAGGCCCACGCAGGTGATGCCGGTCATCCACATCAGCGACAGGTCGGTGGCCGAACCGTTCATCAGCGTGATGCTGGCGCCTGCGCTCTCCGGCGAGGCCACCACCAGGTTCGGGAACATCGAGGCCGCCAGCAGCCCCACCAGCATCACCGCAGCGGCGCACTGGGCCAGAAACGCGCCCTTGTCGCCGGAGGGCTTGCGGCCCAGCAGCAGCGAGGCGACCATCGCCGCCACGAACAGGATGGCGAACGTCCAGCGCAGCGCGCCCAGAGCCGGGTCCATGGCCGGCTGGATGCCGAAGTGGCCGTACAGCGACACCGCCGCGAACAGCACCAGCGCCACAATGCCCAGAGGCAGGCGGGCGGCAGCGGCGCGGGCGCGCAGCGACGAGCCCTCGGCGGCCTTCAGCGACAGCCACGCAGCGCCGGCAGCCAGGAACATCGCCAAGCCCAGAAGGCCGGTGAGCAGCGTGAACGGCGTCACGAGGCCCAGCAGCGGTACGCCGGCGTAGTCGCCGTTGGCGTCCATCGGAATGCCCGCGTAGACGTTGCCCACGGCCACGCCGAACAGCAGCGCCGGCAGAAGCGAGCCCAAAAAGAAGCACGCGTCCCACGCCTTGCCCCACTTCGGGTCGTGCGCGCGGAACTCAAGCGACACCGCACGGACGATCAGCCCGAACAGCACCAGCATGATGGCCAGGTAGAAGCCGGAGAACGTGGTGGCGTAGGCTTTCGGGAACGCCGCGAACAGCGCGCCGCCCGCCGTGAGCAGCCACACCTCGTTGCCGTCCCACACCGGCCCGATGCTGCGACGCACCACCGCGCGCTCTCGTTCGTTCTTCGCAAGGAAGGGGTACAGGATACCCGAGCCCAGATCGAAGCCGTCCAACACGAAGTAGCCGGCAATCAGGACGAAGATCAGGAAGAACCACAGCGCTTGGAAGATGGACATCTCCATGTTTACTCACCCGCTTTCGCAGCCGCGGCGCCGGCGACGGCCGCCGCGCCGGATGCCGCCTTCTCGTCCGCCGCAGGGGCGACGGCCTCGCCATCGTCGGGACCCTTCTTGATGAAGCGGGCGACGATGCGCACGTAGGCGACGAAGATGAACAGGTAGATGAGGGTGAACAGCACGATGGTGATGAGCACCTCCACCGGCGACACCGACTGCGAGATGGCGTCGCTGGTCAGCAGGCTCACGCCCTCGGGACCGGAGACGGAGGGGTACACCACCCACGGTTGGCGGCCGATCTCGGCCGTCACCCAGCCCGTCACAATGGCGACGAACGGGAACAGCGGGCTGATGAACAGCAGGCGCTGCAGCCAGCGCTTGTCCTTCAGCTTGCCGCCGCGCTGGAAGATGAGCGCCAGCACCACGGTGACCAGGATGAGGCCGAACATGATGACCATCAGGTGGTAGCTCTGGAACACCAGGTTGACGGGCAGGTCCTCCACCTCCATGCCGGCGAACTGGCCGCTTTCGGCAAGCTCGTTGAGGCCCGGGTACTCGGTGTCCCAGGTGCCGCTGGCAAGGAAGCTGGTGCCGCCGGGGATGGCGATGGGAGAGATGACCTCCTGGCTGGCCTCGTCCACCCAGCCGAACGCGTAGAGCGGCGGAACCTCGGAGTCGTACATGCCCTCCATCATGGCCAGCTTCGTAGGCTGCTCCTCAGACACCTCCACGGCCGACGAATGCGCGAACACCAACAGCACGCAGGTAGCCAGGATGCCCACCACGGAGCCGATCTTCACGGCGCGCAGGGCGAAGTCTTGATGGCGCTTCTTCAGCAAGTAGTAGCCGCCGATGGCCATGGCCACGAACGCGCCCATGACCAGAAGCGACGCCACGGTGTGCCCGTAGCGCGGCAGCGTGGAGGGGTTGAACGCCGCGGCGAAGAAGTCGGTGATGACGGCGCGGGTGCCGTCAGCCGCCAGCTCGGCGCCGGCAGGCGTCTGCATCCACGAGTTCGCGATGATGATCCACAGCGCGGAAAGGCACGAGCCGAACCACACCAGCCAGGCGCTTGCCAGGTAGAACTTGCGCCCCACACGGTTGCGCCCGAACAGCAGCACGCCCAAAAACACCGACTCCAAGAAGAACGCCAGAAGCGCCTCGGCCGCCAACGGCGCGCCGAAGATGTCGCCCACGAAGCGCGAGTAGTCGGCCCAGTTCGTGCCGAACGAGAATTCCATGGTGATGCCCGTGGCAACGCCCACGGCGAACGTCACGGTGAACAGCTTCACCCAAAACCTTGCCGCGGCGGCATCCTTGGGGGTGCCGGAGCGGAAGGCGCGCGTCTCGAAGATGGCCATCACCAGGCCGATGCCAATCGAGAGCGGCACGAAGATGAAGTGGTAGACCGCGGTCAGCGTGAACTGGATGCGTCCCAGCAACACCGGATCAAGCCAATCCATAGCTCCCCTCCTTCTTTGCCTGCCGCCGCGCCCTGCGCGCGACGGTTGCGGCTCCCCTTCTCCCAAAGCGTCGCCGCACAGCCCGCCTTAAATGGGACTGGTCTTGCGCCATTGTAGCACCCAACAGCGCACTGCGGGGCGTAAATGCTATTATTTTAGTTTCATTTTTAACGAGACGATGCTTTCCGGCGGCGCCCTCAGCGCATCCCTGCCTTAGTAGTAGCGGTAGTACGCGGCGCAGCTGCCCTCGCTGGACACCATGCACGGGCCCACAGGGTTCTCCGGCGTGCACACCGTGCGGAACAGCGGGCAGTCGCTTGGCGCCATGATGCCGCGCAGCACGTCGCCGCAGCGACAGCCCTTCGGCTCCTGCGTGAGCTCCACTTCGGGCTGGAAGCGGCGCAGAGCGTCGAATTCCGCGAACTCTTCGCGGAAGCGGTAGCCCGAACCGGGGATCTCGCCCAGGCCGCGCCACACCGCCGGGCAGGTTTCGAACACCTCGTCGATGGCGGCCAGCGCCACGGGGTTGCCCTCGGGCATCACGCCGCGCGCGTAGGCGATCTCGATCTCCGCGCGGCCCTCGTGCAGCTGCCGCATGATCATCGCGATGCCCTGCAGCACGTCCACCGCCTCGAACCCGGTGATGACGCCCGGCACGCCGTATTTCTGCGCCAGGAAGCGGTACGGCTTAGCGCCGATGATGGTGCTCACGTGGCCGGGCAGGATGAGCGCGTCCAGCTTCAGCTGCGGGTCGTTGACGATGGCCTCCAACGCATGGGGCATGTTCTTGTGGATGGCCACCACGCTGAAGTTCTTCAGCCCCAGCGCGCGGGCGCGCTTCACGGCCATGGCGGAAAGCGGCGTGGTGGTTTCGAAGCCCACGCCCACGAACACGATCTGGCGGTCGGGGCGGCGCTGCGCCAGGGCCAGCGCGTCCAGCGGCGAGTAGACGATCTCCACGCTGGCGCCCGCCGCCTGCTCCTTCAGCAGGCTGGACGTGGAGCCGGGCACGCGCGTCATGTCGCCGAAGGTGGCGATGGTCACATCAGGGATGCGCGCGAGCGCGATGACGGCATCGATGTCGCGGTTCGAGGTGACGCACACCGGGCAGCCCGGGCCCGACGACAAGCGCACGCCCTCGGGCATGAGGGCGCGGATGCCGTTGCGCGCGATAGCCACCGTGTGGGTGCCGCACACCTCCATGAGCGTGACCCCGCCTTCGGGCGCCAGCTTGCGGATGGACTCGATGAGCCCGCGGGCGAGCGCGGGGTCTTTGAACGCGGCCAGCTCGGCTTCCAACGCCGCAGGGTCGGCGCTCATCGCAGCGCCTCCGCGGCAGCAGGCTGGGGCTGGGGCGCCTCGTCGCCCGCCAGCTCGGGGAACTCTTTGATGAGGTCGATCGTCTCTTGCGCGTACTGCGCGTCCACCACCTCGATGGCGAATCCGGCGTGCACCAACACGAAGTCGCCCTCTTGGGCCTGCGGCGTCAGGTCAAGCGCGATGTCGCGCTTCACGCCCAGGATGTCGACCGTCGCCAGACGGTCCTCTTTCAGCTCGGTGATCTTGGCGGGAATGGCCAGGCACATGGCAAACGCTCCTTCTGCGCGCCCGCCGCCGCGGCCCTCCTGCGGGCTTCAGGCGAACGGGCTTTACGCGTCCTCGTTTCTCGCGGCACATGCTACCACAGCCTGGCCGTAGGAAACGCAGCCATCGTTGGGCGGCAGATCGCGGTTGACGGCCACCGTGAACCCCTCGGCCTCCAGCGCCGCCAGCACGTGCTCTGCAAGGTAGCGGTTCATGAACACGCCGCCGGACAGCGCCACTATCTGGATGCCGTACAGCGCGCGGCACAGCTGGGCCGCATCGAGCATCACCTGGACGAACGCGTCATGGAAGCGCCGGGCTATGACGCCGGCGGGAACGCCGGCCGCCTTGTCGTCCAGCAGCGCCGTGAACGCCGGGGCCGCGTCCAGCAGCAGCACCGAGGTGTCCTGCGCCGTGCTTTCGGGCGTGGCGGTGTTCTTGACCACCTCGATGCGGTAGCGCGCAGCGGCGTCCGCATCGACCTCGGCAGCGGTGCCCGCGTCGGCGCTGCAGCCGAACGCGGGGTCGGTGATCGCCGCCTCCAGCAGGATGGCCGGCTCGCCCTCGTAGGCGGCCTGCGTGCAGATGCCCAGAAGCGCGCTGGCGGCGTCGAACAGCCGGCCCGCCGACGAGGTGTAGGGCGTGTTCAAGCCGCGGTCGATCATGCGGTCGCACACCTGCGCCGCCTCGTCGCCCAGCGCAGCCAGGGCCTCGGCCGCGCCGGGATGCTCCAGCAGGTCGAACTCCCACAGCACGCCGTAAGCCATGCGCAGCGGGTGCTTGACCGCCGCCGCCCCGCCAGGCATGGGCACGTAGGCCAGGTTGGCAAAGCGCTCGAACGCCTGGCGGTTGGCCAGCAGCACCTCGCCGCCCCAGATGGCGCCGTCGGCCCCATAGCCCGTACCGTCGAAGGCGATGCCGCACACAGCCTCGTCCAGGCTGTTCTCGCCCAGCACCGAGGCGATGTGCGCATGGTGGTGCTGCACCTCGACCAGCGGCAGCCCGTGCTTTTCCGCCTGCTCGCGCGCCCACTTCGCGGAAAGGTACTCGGGGTGCCGATCGCAGGCCAGCCGCACGGGGCGAAGCTGGAACAGCTTGGCGTAGCGCTGCTTCGCCTCAAGCCAGGCGTCAAACGCATCCGCGTTCTCCAAGTCGCCAACGTGCTGCGACACGAACGCCTCGGCTCCGCCGCCGCCCGCGCGCACAAGCGCGAACGTGCTCTTCTGCTCAGGACCGACGGCCAAAAGGGCCGGAGCAAGACTGCCTTCCCCTTCGAGAGTTTCCGCAGCGGCGGCCGACCCGTCCGGCAGCGCCCCTCCTACCGAAAGCGGCGCCGGAGCGAAGCCCCGTGCGCGACGGATCATCTGCACGGCGTCGCCGACCGAGCCAGCGCGGATGACGCGCGCCACCGAGTCGTCGTAGCGCGCCAGGATGGGGCGGTCGTTGCCCAAAAACGCATCGGCCACCGCGCCCAGGCGCGCGTAGGCCTCGGCGTCGTCGGTGACGATGGGCTCGTCGTGGAGGTTGCCCGAGGTCATCACGAGCATGGACGGCAGCGCCGCCTCGGGCGCGCCCTCCGCGGCGCGCGCGGCGGCGAAGTCGTGCAGCAGCAGGTGCTGCACGGGCGTGCAGGGCAGCATCACGCCCAGCTCGGGCAGCCGGTCGGCCACGCCGGAGGCCAGCGGGACGCCGGGCTTCTTCCGCAGCAGCACGATGGGGCGCTGCGGACCCTCCAGCAGGCGGCGCTCGGCGTCGTTCATCTCGCACACCTGCGCCGCGTCGTCGGCGGAGGCCATCATGACGGCGAACGCCTTGCCCTCGCGGCGCTTGCGAGCGCGCAGCCGCTCCACCGCCTGCGCGTTCGCCGCGTCGCAGACCAGGTGGAAGCCGCCGAGCCCCTTCACCGCCACGATGCCGCCCGCGCGCAGCAGCTGCACCGCGCGTGAGAAGAGGGCGTCGCTTTCCTCGCGGGTGCGGCCCCATTCCACGGCGTCCCCGTCCGCCTCCTTCCACGAAACGTGCGGCCCGCAGGAAAAGCACGCGTCGGGCTGGGCGTGGAAGCGGCGGTCGGCCGGGTCGGCGTACTCGGCTGCGCACTCCGGGCACATCGCGAAGCCCTTCATGGAGGTGGCGGGACGGTCGTAGGGCAGTGCGTCGATGATGGTGAAGCGCGGCCCGCAGTTGGTGCAGTTCACGAACGGGTAGCGGTAGCGCCTGTCGGCCGGATCGAACAGCTCGCGCAGGCAATCGTCGCAGGTGGCAAGATCGGGCGAGACAAGCGTCGTCTCCTTCTGCGCCGCGTCGTCGGAGAAGCGGATCTCGAAACCCTCGCAGCCTTCAAGCGGCACTTCCTTCATCTCGATCTCGCGCACCTGCGCGGCCGCCGGGGCGTTCTCCGACAGCTCGATGACGAAGGCGTCCAGAAGCTGCGGCTCGCCTTCCGCATGGATGCTCACGCCGTCCACCGCGTTCAGCACCCAGCCGCTTATCACGTTGCGCCGCGCCGCGCGGTACACGAAGGGGCGGAAGCCCACCCCCTGCACCACGCCCGTCACATGGATGTCCAGCGCCTCGATCATGCGCCTCCCCTTTCTTTCGACACGGCCGCCGGCCCTCGCCGGCCTTCGCCGTCCACACGCCGCCAGCCAGAAGGGCCCAGACACCGGAGGTTCGGCGCCTGGGCCCTTCGCAGCGTCGAGCGGATGCGCGCCGTCAGGCGCGGGTTTCCAGCACCGAGTTGATGATCTCCGACAGCGCGCGGATGGTAACGCTGGAGTTGTCGGGCAGGTGCAGGTGCACGCAGCGGCGGCCGCGCGCCGCCAGCGTCAGCAGGTCGCCCTCCGCCTGGGCCTTCGCCAGCGTGCCGAGGCTTTCCGCCTCCTGGCCCAGCGGGATGTCCTTCAGCTCGTCGGCCGACAGGATGAGGAACACGCCCGAGTTCGGCCCGCCCTTCTGCAGCTGGCCGGTGGAGTGCAGGTAGCGCGGCCCCACTTCCAAACACGACGCCACGCCGCGCTTGTCGGCCACGCCGTGGCGGATGGCCTCCAGCGCCTCGCGGCGCCCCTCGCCCGTGAACGGCAGAAACGCGTTCAGCGCAAAGTAGTCGCCCGGCTGGATGCTGTTCATCAGGGCGCGCAGGGCGCTCAGGATGTCGGTGCAGTCTTTGAAGCACGGCGACAGGCGCACCTCGGCCTGGCCCATGTGCACGTCGCCGAAGAAGTCCTGCACGAAGTCGGGCTCGGGGTGGCCGTTGCGCAGGATGTCCAGCACGGCTTCCTTCGCCGACGCCACGTCGGGCTGGTCGAAGGGGCACACCTTCATCAGGTAGCCGCACATCGCGATGGCGTACTCCCACATCACGAAGTGCTCCGGCAGCTCTTCCACCGAGTTGATGCGGTAGTTCGCGCGCGGAATGGCGGGGTCGATGTAGGACAGGCTCATCTCGAAGTTGTGGCGCTCGTCCCACAGGTCGTTCTTGGTCTGGTACATCACCACGGTGCGGTCGCCGGGGTCCTTCGTCAGCAGCAGCGAATCGATCTCGATGTTGGGCAGGATGCCCTGGCCGTGTTTGCCCAGGCTCTCGGCCACCAGCTGCTCGATCCACAGGCCCAGAACGCGGCCGCGCTTCTGCGTGAGGAACGAGAACTTGTTGCGGCGCGCCAGGTAGTTATCGTAGAGGAACGCCGCCAGGCAGATGGCCGGGTTGTCGATGGCGTCCTCGCTGCAGGCGCGTTCGGCCTCGGCGCCGTGCGCGATGAACTCCTTCAGGTCGATGCCCACCAGCGCCGCTGGCACCAGGCCGAACACGGTGAGCGCCGAGAAGCGACCGCCGACAGACGGCTCGCCCAGAAACACCTTGCGCCAGCCCTCTTCGCGGGCCTGCCGCTCCAGGTCGGAACCGGGGTCGGTGATGGCAACCAAATGCTTGACGAATTCCTCTTCGGACATCTCCTCGGCAACGGCGTCGCGCACCGCGCGCAGCATCAGCCGCGGCTCGATGGTGCCGCCGCTCTTCGACGAGATGACGAACAGGGTGGTCTTCGGGTTGATCTCCGACAGCATGGCGCGCACGCGCACGGGAGAGTCGGAATCGATGGTGCGGAACTTGATGAGCGAGGAATCGGCCTTGTTGTACTTCGTGATGGTCATGGGCGCCTGGGTAGAGCCGCCCTGACCGATGAGCACGACCGTCTTGAGGCCCTGCGCGATGATCTCGTCCGCGAACTCCTGGATCTCTTCCAGCGGGTAGGGCGGATTGGACGCAAGGTCGGTCCACCCCATGTAGTGCTCGGCGCAGGCGCGCGCCTCGTCGGAGAAGTCGTACACGCTGGCATCCTTCGCATGGATGCGGCTGGCGATGCACTCCTTCACCAACGTCTTGGCCGAGGGGTAGAGCTTTTCCGTATCGTTGGTAAGCATGATGCCTTCTTTTGCCAAAGTAGGGGTCACGTAACGCCCATTTTAGCAAAGGCATGCAGAGGCCGCGCACGCGGCGCACGTATATGGCAATGTTGTGGACGGGCGCGGCGCCCAGCGGCGGGCGGCGCGCACGGCGAAAACGCAGGCGCGCAACAGGGGCCCGCGGGCGCTACCCGACGCGGTAGGCGAAAACGCGGGCTAAATGCCGAGCGCCTTCTTCAGGGCCGAAACGCGACGGCGCGACACGGGGATCTTGTCCTCCACACCGTTGAGCGTGAGCAACAGCGTGCCACCGGGAACCGATTCCACCTCGTCCACCATCGACAGGTTCACCAAATAGCCGCGGTGCACGCGGAAGAAGCCGTGGCCGTCCAGGCGCTTCTCCAGCTGGGCCAGACTGACCGTGGAGAAGTAGCGGTCGGTGTCGGTCTGCAGGTAGGCGTAGTCGTCGCGCGCCATGACGAAGCGAATCTTGTCGATGCCGATGAGGATCTTCTTGCCGCCCTTCTCCACCGGGATGCGCTCGGACTTCTGAGCCTGCAGATGCAGCGACACGTGCTCGCGCACGCGGGTGATGGCCTGGGCCAGCCGCTCGCTTTCCACGGGCTTCACCAGGTAGTCGATGGCATGGACCTTGAAGGCGTCCAGCGCATACTCGCTGTAGGCGGTCACGAACACCACGGCGGGCGGGAACTTGAGGTGCTGCAGCGCGTCGGCCAGCTGAAGGCCGGTGGCCTCCGGCATGTTGATGTCCAGGAACATCACGTCGCAGGGATATTCCTTCAGCTTCTCGATGGCCTCACGCACGCTGGCCGCCTCGGCGACGACCTCCGTCTGGCCCAGCTCGTCAAGCAGGAACCGCAATTCAGAACGGGCAGGCGCCTCATCGTCGACGATCATCGCTTTAAGCACGGGAACCTCCTTGTGCCGAACCCCGTGGTACTGTAACGGTGCCATTATACGGCAAGGAGACGCGCGTGGAAGCACGCAGCGGCAACTAGTTGCCGCGATTTAACCGAACGCGAACCGGCGATCGGTCGCCCTGCCGGGTCGAGCGGTCGGAATGGGACGGCGAGCGGCGAATCCACTGCATCGGCGGGGCTCGCCGCAGGAGCCGCGCTCCGCCCAGGCGGCACCCGGCCGAAGCTCCCCGGACGCCGCAAGCCGCCGCCCGAGTCGCGCCCCCTTAAACGCAAACGGGAAGGAGCGCAACGCCCCTTCCCGTCCGAAACCGCACCGCTGCGCAGTCAGCCTAGAACTCGATGCGCATCAGCTTCTCGAGCGTCAGCACGTAGATGCGGAACGCATCCTTCAACAGCTGTTCGCCCACGCCCTCGTCGGGGCCGTGCATGCCGCCCACCCAAGCGGGGTTTTCCACCCACGACTTCTCGGGGCCGAAGCTGGCGGCATTGCTGAAGTGGCGCGCGTAGGTGCCGCCGCCCTCGGTGAACAGCTTCGCGTCCTCGCCGGTGGCCTCGTTGTAGGCGCGCAGCAGCGCCTGGATGACCGGCGACTCCGGATCCATGAGGAACGGCGGGTCGATGCGGCCTGCGCGGTAGGTGCAGCCGGCCTCCTGCGCGGCGGCGCTCACCTTCGCGGTGATCTCGTCGGCCGTGGTGGAGGTGGGGAAGCGGCTGTCGAGCGACTGGATGAAGCGCCCGCCTTCGGTGCGGATGGTGCCCGCCACCACGGTCAGCGCCCCGAAGTGCTCATCGGCGCAGGCCAGTCCCAGGCCGCTGCCGTCGGTATGCGCGATGAGGCGCTGGTCCAGCTCCAAAAACGCGCGCTCGGCATCGGTGCACAGGCCGTTTGCCAGCAGGTAGTCCACCACCACGCCGATAGCGTTGACGCCCGCCTCCGGCGTGGACGCGTGCGCGTTCTTGCCCGCGCCCTCGATGCGCGCCAGGCCCTCGCCCGCCGCGCTCACCGTCACGCCCGCAGCCGCCGGCAGCGCCGCAGCGTCCGCGCGCACGATGGCATGCGCCTGGCCGGGCACCGCGTTGGTGGCCACGCCGCCTTCAAACTCCATGATGCGGCCGTCGGGCTGCACCGGCGCCTCGATGAAGCCGTCGTAGAGGCCCTTCTCGCCGTAGCACACGGGGAATTCCGCATCGGGCGTGAACAGGAACAGCGGGTCGGCGAAGCGCTCGCGGTAGTATTCCACGTCGCCCATGCCCGTTTCCTCGTTGGCGCCGAACAGAAAGCGCACCGTGTAGGGGAAGCGCTCGGCCCGGCCGGCATCCTGCAGGTCCTTCCAGAACTTCACGGCGTGCAGCGCCACGACGCTGGGGCCCTTGTCGTCGATGACACCGCGCCCGAGCAGGTAGCCGTCCTTGCGCGTGACCTGGTACGGCGGGAACGTCCAGCCCGGGCCGGCGAGCACCACGTCGATGTGGCCGATGATGCCGATCTGCCCGTCGGTTTCGCCCGGCAGCTCGGCGTAGCCCAGGTAGCCGTCCACGTCGTGCGTCTCGAAACCCATTTCCTGCGCCATGCCCAGCGCCGTGTCAAGCGCCTCGCGCGGGCCGGGGCCGAAGGGAGCGCCTGCGGCGGCCTTGCTCTTGTCCTCGACGCTTTCTATGCGCACCAGCGCGTCGATGTCGGCCACCATCTGGTCCCAATGGGCGTCCAGGTAGCCGTCGATAGCGCGGTTGATCTGGTCTTGCTCCATGCTCTGCCTCCTGTTCGGTCTCTTCGGTCGGTCGGGCGAAGCGCGGCGCGTCCGCCGGCGGCGCACCTTTGCGCGGAAGCGCACGGATGCGGACGAGCGGGGCCTGCCGCAGCGGCGTGCTGTCCGCAGCGCGCCCGGCCGGTTCTCGATTCGCACCATTATGCGCCAACCGGGTTAGAATTGCGGAGCGCGTCGGCACGCATCGCCAGAAAGCCACGAAGATCGGAGTGCCCGTGAACATCGCCGTGAGCGCCTGCCTGCTGGGCGAGGAATGCCGCTACGACGGCACCGCCCGCCCCTGTCCCGCCGTCCAAGCGCTGGCGGCGCAGCACGCGCTGGTGGCCGTCTGCCCCGAGGCGATGGGCGGACTGCCCACGCCGCGCCCGCCCCACGAGATCGTGCGCGATGGCGACGGCGAGCGCGTGGTCGATGCAACGGGCCGCGACGGCACGGAGCGCTTCCGCGAGGGTGCGCGCGTCGCGCTGTCGCTCGCGCAGGAGCACGCCTGCGAGCTGGCGGTTCTAAAGTCGAAGAGCCCCTCGTGCGGCAGCAGGCGCGTCTACGACGGCACGTTCAGCGGCACGCTGACGGAAGGCTGGGGCGTGGCAGCGCGGCTGTTCCGCGACGCCGGCATCCGCGTGCTGGACGAAGACGCCCCTGAACTGGCCGCCCTGGCGGAAAAGGCGTAAGGGGCTGCGGAGCGCATCGGCCCGAACACGGGGCCAGTTGCCAAAGCAAGGCCGACTGCCGAACCCAGCGCAAGCTCGGACGTTTTTTGCGAAGTGAAAATTAGGAGTGTTGCTCCTGATTTTGACCGTTTTTCACGCGTATGGGATAATACCCCCAACTCGGATAGGGGGCATTCGTGTACATCAACCGCGAAATCGAAACCACCATTCAGGAAATGCTCAGGCAATTCAAAGTCGTGCTCGTCACGGGTGCTCGCCAAGTCGGCAAGACTACCGTCTTGGAGAATTGCCTGAAGGACACCTTCTCGTATGCGACTCTGGAGAACCCCATCGAGGCCGCCAATGCGGAAAACGACTCGCTGCTGTTTTTCGAAACACACAGCCTGCCGCTCATCATCGACGAGATCCAACGAGTGCCGTCCCTGTTTCAGACGACGAAATTCATCGTCGATCAGTCGAGCGATCGCGGGCAGATGGTCCTCATCGGCTCGCAAACCTATCACCTCATGAAGGGGGTCAGCGAATCGCTCGCAGGCAGAATCGGGATCATCGAAATGTCCGGGCTTTCCACAAGAGAGCTCATCGGGAGCACTCGCAACAACGGCCCTTACATCCCTCACGCGGTCGGCGCAGTCGAACGGCCTGGAAGCTTCGATCTTTGGGAACGCATTCAGCGCGGCTCGATGCCCGAGCTTTGTGCAAGCGACATACCCTGGGATCGCTTCTGGACCAGCTATACCCAAGCGTATCTCGAGCGGGATGTGCGCGACCTTATCAACCTGAAAAACGAGAGCAAGTTCTACGACTTCATGGTTGCCGCCGCTGCTTGCTCTGGCCAGCTTTTCAACGCCTCCGACATCGCCAACGCCATAAACGTCGACTACAAGACCGTGCAGTCGTGGCTCTCCATCCTGCAAGCAAGCGGAATCGTCCGCCTTCTGCGCCCGTTCTGGCCCAACATCGGCAAGAGCCTCACCAAAACGCCCAAGCTCTACTTCATGGACACGGGGCTCATCTGCCATCTCACCCGATGGACCACCCCCGACCAACTGCGCAACGGAGCCGTGGCGGGCCATGTGTTCGAGACGTTCGTCGTATCCGAGGTGCTGAAGAGCTACATGAACGCCGGCGCCAACCTGCGCGACGTATGGTTCTACCGAGACACGAAGAAGCGCGAGATAGACCTCGTGATCCAAGAGGGCCGCATCCTTCACCCCGTGGAGGTCAAAACCGCCGCCACGGTCAAGGCCGATGCAATCAAGAACTTTAAATGCCTGGAAAGCATGGAGGGTTACGAGGTCGGTTTCGGACACGTCATCTGCCAGACGCCAGAACCGTATTACGTGACGAGAAACGTCCAAGCGATCCCCGTTTGGACCATATAGGAGAGACGCACAAGGCTGGAGATCCGCGCAGGCAGGAACGTCCCGCCCACCTCATGCCGCCATGGGCCGAGCGCGTTTGCCGATGGCTGGGGGTTCCGGTATAATGAGGCGTCGCGCCCGAGTGACGGAATGGCAGACGTGGCGGTCTCAAAAACCGTTGTCGAAAGACGTGCGAGTTCGACTCTCGCCTCGGGCACCACGAAAAACCGCGGGCCGCTGGATCACCCAGCGGCCCGCTTTCGTTTTGCGGATTGACGCCACGTCCAAGAAGAGACTGCCTGAGTGCCGCCCCGCGCGGCTGCGACGTCGGCTACAGCGTCACTTCGTAGTCGGTCGTGTCGAAGGACGACTGGTAGTACGTCTGCATGAGGGAGGCGTCGTCGGGAAGGCTCCAGGTGAGCGTCACGTCGGGCGAATCCTTCACGGAATCGGGGATGGCAGCGTAGATGATGGCCGAGCCCGACTGCTTGGCCTCCAGGCGATAGGCCCTCCCGAACAGCGTGCCGCCGTCCAGTTCGACGCTTCCCTGGTAATTGTTGCCGCCCACGACGAACTGCGCCTCGGTCGCATAGCCGATCACGGCGTAGTCGCTCGCATTGTTCGTGTAGCTGACGCGCGCGACCAGATAAGTGCTGTCGGGCTGGTCGGCATAGTACGTGTAGTAGCCGGACGTGTCGGAGGGCAGAATGGAGTCCTGGTACGACAGCGAATCGATGGTGAAGGTGTAGTTGTCAGTGGAAACCTGCTCGCCCACGGCAACAGGCTGCGGCGCGAACGAAGCGGCATGGGCCACGATCTCGTCGTAGCGCGCCTCGTCGATGCGCTCGGCCGTCACCGGGCCGACGCCGATGCCCTCCGCGGTAAGAACCCCGTCCTCGAAGGTGACCGTGGCATCCTCGACGGCATCGGCGCTCAGAGAGACGATGGGGCCGTCGCCGGAAGCAACCTCCGACTCGCTAGCCGGAACGTCCACCAGCACCGTCTCGCCATCGATCTCCCACGTGCCGTCGCGCTGGACGCTCGAATCCTGCATATAGGAGATCATGCTGAACGTGCCGTCATCGTTGAACTGGTAGAGCACGTAGGCGCCCTTCTCGTTCATGTCGGCCATCGCCGTGCCGTTCGAATCGGTGACGTTCCAGGTGCCCACCACCTCGTCTTGCGCGAGGGTGGGCGCGCTGCACGCGGCAAGCCCGAACGCGACCGCAAGCGCAGCCAAAGCGCCCACGAACGTCAGCGCGACGCGATGGGGACGAATGGAAACGGTTGGCTGTGTCATGATGGTTCCTTTCTCGTTTAATCTGAACGGGTGAAACACCGGGTTCAAAACCACTGGCGAACATCGTGCCGGGGCCGGCAGAGGCGCAGCGGACCGGAACCCACTCTCACTTCCGCGCTTAAGCAGACCAGTTCAGCCTCCTATGCTTGCGCTAACTAAAAGCTAACGGTTTCTTCCAACAGCGTTTTTCCTGTTGAATCGTCGACAACCTTTATCGTCGCGCTATGAGCCCCTCCATCAATCCGCTCACTGAAGCTGCACGCCAATTTCTGGCCAGGTTCGAAATACTTAAGCTGAACCGTTTGAACGTCATCGGAGGCGCTGCAAAACACCGAAAGCGTCCTCTCGTCCAAACCGCCGGGCATAATGCCGTTTACCGTGTAAAGGTATTCGAGATTGTTGTATTGCCTTATTGGCCGGTTTTTCAATTCCCCTGGCGTTGCGCTGAGCGAGTAAAGGTTTGCGAATAGTTCTGCCGAATCTTTGTACCCAGCATCTTTCAGCAGGATGAGATACTCGCAGGTGCTCTCATCCTCGTTATTGTTGTTCTGAAGCACGTAACCATACATCGCTTCGTTCAGAGCGTCCTGGGCGCCATCCACCCCTTTTTCTGCCAACGGGGTTAGCGAATCGACTGCCTTTTCGAAATCGCCAGACTCGACAAACGCCATTGCGCAATTGAAGACGCCTTCGTCATCCGAAAGCTCCTGGTACAACTCCAGCGCCTCGTCGTATGAACCCGATTCGTAAGATGTTTCCGCCCACTGCTTCTTGGCGTCCGTGACCATGCCTTCGTCATCAATAGATTCATACAAACGGATCGCCCCTTCGAAATCTCCGGAGCTGATGGCCGCGTCGGCCTCCATTCTTATGATCTCGGGAATTTCGTCCGAAGCATCGTTTTCCTCAAGAAGGGAGATCGCCTCTTCGAATTGCCCATTGCTCGCCAATTTCTTCGCCTCGTTAACGACCGCCGAGGGAAGAAACACCGTGATAAAAAGCGCGATTGCAACAACGACAACGACCGCCACTGCGCCGGCGATGATGGCGATCTTCTTCAGCTTCGCGTTTTGCGCGGCCTTTTCCTCCGCCCGCTCCTTTTCCCGCGCGGCTCGCTCTGCCGCCATGCGTTCGAGCTCCTGCTCGTCCTCGAGGCCGCGCAGCTTCTCCAGAGACGCACCGCATGCACCGCAAAGCTCGGTTCCTTTGTTGGGCCACCCGCAAGGGCAAATCCAATATCCGTCTCCTTCGCGCAAAGCGTTTTCGGCATCATCGGACGCCATCGAGCTGCTTGAGAGAAGTTGGACGCGCCGCTCCCCCAAGGCTGTCGCCGACAGCCCCAGCGGCAACGGCTCGGGCAAGGGGTTCGGAGCTTCGGACGATTCCCAATCGCCTTCGGCGGCACGCACGCTCAGCACCGCTCCTTCGGCATAGAGCGCATCGCCGTTTTCCAGGGCAAGCGGCGTTATCTGGTGGCTGCCACCAGGCGCCACGTCGGCGTCGAGCGGCTCCACGTCGAAGCTCTGGGTGCTTCCGTCGCGGTAAGCCACGGTGAGGCGCGCGTGGTAGGAGCCGATTTCGCCCGCCGTCAGATTGAGCAGCTTCGCCTGCAGAAACGCCTTGCCCGTCTCGATGCTGCGCGCTATCTGGATCGTCTCGAACAGCAAGGGGCACCCCGGCTCCCACGTGATCGGATGGTCGCCGTCTTCGCGCTGGTGCGCGCGGAACACGATCTTGTACGACATCGAACCCCCTTTACCTCACCCAAAGCTCGTTTGAGCCGGAGCTGGTCAACGCCGGCGACATGGTGAGCGCGTCGCCCTCGACGGAAACGAAGATGGTCCGCCACGAGTCCCACGTGTTGAGATGCGCCTGGATGACGCCCGGCGCGATGACGCGGTAGTCCAGCTCGGCGATGTCCATCGTGTAGTTGCCGTAGAACGGCAGGTACGCCTCGGCGTCGTAGTCGATGCGGGTGTCATCGAAGTCGAGCGTGACCGTGATGCCATCGCTCATGCGGAGCCACGTCCCCCTCTGCAGCTCGCTGCTGGTGGAGACGACGCCTCCGAAGTAGACGGCCACCACGGCAACAAGAACGACCGCAGCCACAACGATGACGGATGCTTTCGGCTTGAGCTGGGCGCGAACCGCTTCGCCAAGCGACGCATCCCATGCGTGCGACCCCGGCACAGGCCCGTTCGCGGCAGGGGCGCGCCACGAGGAAGCCCCCGGTGCCGGCGCGTTCGCAGCGGGCGGGTTCCAGCCGGGCGATCCGGGGGCGGGCGCAGCGTGGCCGGACGGCGCCCAGTCGGCACGCGTCACGTCGCACGCGGCATCGCCCGGCGCCGGCCGCAGCGACGCAAAGCGCCCGAATGCGCTGTTCTTCTCCATGATCGTGCGCCTACAGCTCGGGAAGCTCTTCCGCTGCCGCAGCAGCCAAAGGAGCGTCATCCGCCGACCGCAGGCGGTTGTCGGGAAGCGCCGCCACGTAGAGCCCCACGACGATGGGCGTGGCGAAGATGCCGATGAACCACAGCAGCCCCTTGTTGTCCATCGAATAGCCCTTGGCCGCGCCCACCTTGATGAGCAGGTTGATGGCCATAAGCCACGCGGCGAGCACCACCACCATAATGACGAACAGAATGAAGAGCACCGCCATGTCGAACCTCCAACCTCTCTAAATGGAACCGTTCTTTCCTTCCGCGCCCGGACGCCCAAACCGCCCCGCGCGCTTCGGCGTCCGCTTCCTCGCGGGCGGCGGACCCCCCTTCCCGCTCGTCCTCAAAACGAGCGCCTTCCGTTTAAGTATCCCCGCGTTTTCGAAGAATCTGTTGCGCAACATTTCAGACGGGGGAAAGGGGCTGTTTCGTTCGAGAAACGCCCCCTGTCGCCGCCGGTGATTTGTTGCGCAACAACGCCTGAATATCCTGCCCTATAATGTTGGTCCACAGGCAAAATCCCAGCAGGGGCGTCCGCACGCAGGGAAAGGGGTGGCATGTCGCGCAAAGCACGCAGGGCGTTCGCGCGCTCGCTGGGCCGCGGGCCGTTTCGGCCCGAGCAGCTGGGCGTAGCGGCGTTCTCGGCCGCGTTCCTCGCTTTCGGCGCAACCGCGCTGGCGCTGACAGCCCCGCCGCTCATCCAACAGGAGATGCTCGCCCGGCACGCCGCCGTCGCCCCGCTGTTCGGCGGCGCGGCCCAGGCTGCTGAAGATGACGTGGACAGCGCTGATGCGCCGGGCGCGGCAGAGGCGGACGGGGCTTCCGTTGACGCTTCCGGCAACGCCGCGGGCGCGGACTCTGCCGGTGGCGGCGCGGTGCTGTTCCCCACCGTGGACTTCTCTTCCATCGAATCGCTTGTAGACGCCTCCTCGTCGGGCCAGGGCTCTTCTGGAGGCAGCGGCGCAGGCAACGGAGGGGGCTCCGGGTCCACGGGCGAAACGCCCGGCGCAGAAGGGGGCCAAAACGACGGCTCTGCAGGCATTTCCGAAGCGGACGAGCAGGCGTACCTGGCCTACCTGCGCCAGTGCTACGACGCCCTGCCCACCTACCAGCAGAGCATCGCGCAGGCCTACGCCGACTTCCCGACGCTGGCGCTCGAACCCTCGCGCGACGTCCGCAACCTCTACTGGGCGCAGGCGATCGACGTGCGCAACGCCGTGGACATCGCACTCATGAGCATGGAAGAGAACCGCCTGCCCGACGCCTCGCGCTACTTCAACGACTACCTCAACATCAAGACGCTCTACGAGGACCTGTCGAACGCCGGGGCCATCCTCGCGCGCGCCTGGGCATCGAATCTGCAGTTCGACGATCCGGCTGCATACGAGTATTACTGGATGGGCCCCATCCGGGACAATTCGTCAGGCGGAAAGCTGACGTTTTTCGCCGACTACGAAGCGCGCTACCCGGGAGCGCGGCCATGAGCGCGCCGGAGAGAAGCGACGCGGCCTTGGAGCCGCTCGTCGCGACGCCGGTCGCAAGCGAGGCGGACGCCGAAGGGCGCGGAAACGCGACGGCCCTTGGCGGCGCCGCGGGCTGCCGCGTGCTGCACCTTGACGGGTTCGAGCCCGCCGAGGCGCTTCCTCCTGCCGAGGCAGAAGCTTACGAGCGACGCTTCGTGACCCTGTTGCAGGAGCCGGGCGCGCCGCGCGTCGGCGGCTCGGCGTCCGTGCTGCGCGTGTCGAACCTGTGGGGCGAGACGTTCGCGCTCAAGGTCCTCAGCGACGCCCCGGCTGCCGGGGCCGCAAGCGCTGGCGAGCGCGCAGCCGAAGGATCGGAGGCCGCCGAATCGCCCGAAGCGCAGCGCGCCGCGCGCGAAGAGGCCTTTCGCAGCGAGTACCGCCTTCAACGCGCCCTGTCGGGACTCAAGGGGTTCCCGCGCGTTTACGGCATCGGACGCATGGAGGGCTCTTGCGCGCTGGTGATGGAATGGGTGGAGGGCGTGAACCTGGAAAAGGCGGCGCGAGCGCTTTCCGTCGATGACGAGGGGCGCGTCTCGCCGCTGGTCACCGCCCGCATCGGCCGCGATCTGTTCGAGTTGGTGGCGCGCATGGAGCTTGCCCACGGCGGCATCGTCCACCGCGACGTCTCGACCGGCAACGTGATGGTGCGCACCGACCGCCTGGCCCTTGAAGAGCAGGTGGACGAAGGCGTTTACGACCTGTGCCTCATCGACTTCGGCTCGGCCTTGGCGCTGGGCCCTGTCGACAACGCGCCGGCCCCGCACACCCGCCTTGCGGCGGGACGCGGCGCGACGCCCGATTTCGCCGCGCCCGAGCTGCTTGCCGGCGGCCCCGCGACGGCCGCCGCCGACGCCTACGCCGCAGCGGGCGTGGTGTGGCGCCTGGCCACCGGAAGCGCCCCTTTCGGTTCCGCGGCGACGGCCGACCCCGAAGAGCTGCAGCAGGCGAAAGAACGCGGCGAAGCGCCGACGTGGCGGACGGCCCACGATGCCGAGGATGTCGCCGGCGTGCTGCTGCGCGAATCCGAGGTGGCCGTGGCCGTGAAGCAGGCGGCGGCCGACCTGGCCCCCGCGCCCGCCCCGCACGAAGTCTCCGCCGCCCTGCGTAAGGCGGATGCGCAGCTGGGCAGCATCCTGCTGGCCTGCCTTGGCCCCGATCCCGCTGCACGCCCGGACGCGAAGCAGATGCGCGACGCGCTGGGGTCGTTCTCCTTCCACTACGCCGAGAACATCGGCCGCGCGCTGAGGGGCGAGCCTTCCGTTCCCCTGGTCCCAGGAACCTTGGCGGACGGCTACGGCGGCGCAGCCCAACGGAAGCGCACGGTCGTGCGCGTGGCGGGCAAGGCACTCGGAGCGGCGCTGGGAGCCGTGGCCCTGGTCACTGCTGCCGTCCTGGCGGGAATGGCCGCGACGCCGTTTCCCGGCCTGCCGCTCCCTGCCGGCACAGCGGCAGGGATAGCCGCCGCGGCGGCGATGGCGCTGCCGTTCGCCGGCGGAGCTGCCGTGCGCCTGCGGGCGCAGGGCGTCTTGGGGCTCGCGCGCGCCGCCACGGGCACGGCCCTCGGCGCAGCGGCGGCACTGGCCGCAGGCGCGGTCGCTGCTCCGCCCTCCGGGCTTGCGGAGGGCTTGGCGGCGGCGCTTCTGTCATCCGTCGCCGGCGCCTGGTGCTTCTTCGCCATGGACTTCGCCGCCCCCGCGCCTCACGCAGCGCATCGCCCGACTGCGCACCGCCGCTCCCGCGCGCAGCGAAGCGGCGCAGGCCTCCCAAGCGCTGTCGCCTGCAACGCGGCGCTGCCGGAGCAGGCCGGTGCGCCAGTCCTCGAAGAACCGCGCGTCGCACCAGAGAAACGCCCTGAAGAAGGAGGTGCTTCATGACGCCTTCCGACACCACGCCCTGCTCCGCCATGTTCGGCATCCTCAAGCGGCGCGGCGGCATCAGCTATAAAGAGCTCGCCGGCCTCATCTTAAGCGGCAAGCCTCTCTCCGACGGCCGCAGCCCGGTAAGCCGCGTGAACGACCGCACCTGGGTGTCGCGCTTCATCGTCCACGCGCCCGTTGGATCGCTGCAAGATCGCTACTTCTGCGACTTCGGCATCGGCGCGCTGCGCGTGGTGTCGCGGCTCAAGTCGAAGGAGGGCCGCGGCATGACGAGCGCCCAGGTGCTCGACCTGGTATGCGGGCGCGACGGGCTGCCCCTGCAGGACGCCCTGGCCGCGCACCGCCAGGACACGACGCTCTACCGCAACGTGCTCGACCGCCTGGGCGACAGCAGCCGCTTCGCCGCCGACGAGCGCGCCGAGGTGGCCATGGTGCTTTTCGTCGCCGCGGGCTGCACCGCCGACGTGCGGCGCGCCGTGAAGTACACGCTCGACTTCTCCCAGGCGGTCCAGGGCGGCCGCCTTGCCACGCCGCTCACAGCCTCGCCGCTTTCGGCGACCCTGGCCGAAGAGCGCGCAGCAAGCCGCGGCGCTCGCCCGCACCTGCAGCTCCTTCGCGTGACGGGCGGCTGCGTTTCGGGGGCGCCCTATTGGATCGCCCCTTCCGAGGAAGGGGCGGAGATAGGCGCCCTTGCCCTCTCGGAAGACGCCGTGACCGACGTGGGCCCGGGCGTTTCCGCCCACCACGCGCTCGTGCGCTGCGACGCGCAGGGCCGCTGGTTCGTCGAGGGGCTGGGATCGCGCAACGGCACGGCAGTGCGCAGCGGAGCCACGCGCGCGCTCACCGTGGTGGAGCCGCCGCGCGGCCAGGACGAGGGCTTCGAACGCGTTCCCGTGCGCCTGCGCTCGGGCGACGAGCTACTGCTGGCCGACGACACCGCTTTCATCGTGCTGGAAGGCTTCCCTGCGTGAGTTTTCCTGCACGATCTTTTCCGCTCCGCAAGCTTCCCCACGGAAGCCCCCCCCCCGCAAGCTTTCCCGCATAAAAAACCGGCCCGCAGCTCCTTCGAGCCGCGGGCCGGTCGAACCCTCTCCGGAAAACGGAAGCGCTACAGCGCGAACTCCTTCTCGCCGTTGAACACGGCCAGGGCGTCGGCCACGGAGTAGTCGGCCAGGGTGATGGCGCTGATGGCCTTGGTCAGGCGCACCGCCTCGTCCAGGCTGCGCTGGTGGATGTTGCGGCCGGTGGCGTTGCCGCACGCGCCGCCCACGTGGATCTGCTCCCACAGCTGGGTGAGGAAGGTCTCGGCGTCAACCGTGGAGCCGCCCGCGCACACCAGGCCGGTGCGGCCGGCCGCCATGGAGGCGATCTTCAGCGCCTCGGCGGGAGTGCGGGTGTCCTCGCCAGCAGGCTTGGGCGGGTTCACCTTCACGAAGTCGGCACCCAGGCACAGCGCCACGCCCGCGGCGCCGGCGATGAGGTCGGGATCCTTCTCCGCCGTGACGGCCTTGCCGCGCGGGTAGATCCACAGCACCACCAGCAGGCCGTTGGCATGGGCCTGCGCGATGAGCTCGCCCGCCTCGGCCATCATGGTGGCCTCGTACTCGCTGCCCAGGTAGATGGTGTAGCCCAGGCCCACGATGTTCACGCCGTTCGCCTTCATGGCCAGCACGGCCTCCAGGTCGTGCAGCTGCGGGGAGTACGGGTCCTCCTGGGCGGTCTTGACCAGGTTGGTCTTGGAGTTCATCTTCACCAGGTAGTTGATCTCCGGGTAGTCGGCCGCGTAGCGCGCGATCAGGCCGCGCTGGCCCGCCAGCACGCCGCAGATGCCCTGGCTGCCGATCTTGAACAGGTGCTCGGGCTCCGCGTCGGAGATGTCGATGCCCTCGCCGTAGAAGTCCTTGTTCAGGTGCTCGATCTTCTGGTCGCACGCGAACAGCATGAGACGGCCCGTGCCGCGCGTCGCCTTCAGGTAGTTCTGGATGTAGTCCTCGCGCGCCTCCGGCAGAACGTCGACGGGCACCTTGACGTCGTCATGGGTGATAGTGGGCATGTCTCCTCCATTCATCGGTCGAAACGCCGCGGGAAACCCGCGATGCGCCATGCATCCTTCATTCTACCAACGCCCGCACGGCCTGTGGAGCGCAGCGCGCGGAATACGGGCAACAAGCGGACGAGCGGGAAGAGGCGGAAGCGGGACGCGGGGCGCAGCGGGCGAAACGAGCGCGGAACGGCCAGGGCGGTCGGAGCGCGGTGCTCGAGGCAACGCGAGCTGGCTGGCGCAGCGGCCAGAGCGCAGGCCGGCGCAGCGGCGGGCGCCGCGCCCTAGAACCACTCCTTCTTCTGCGCGACGTACATCAGATCGAACGCGCTCTGGGATTTCGAAAGGTAGATGATGCCCTCCACCAGCGAGATGACCCACATCACGATGCTCGCGATGCCGATGGTCAGCAGGCTGCCCAGAATGGTGATCGCCAGCATGACGAACCCCGCCGTGTTGTACCCCAGGTAGAACTTGTGCACGCCGAACACCCCGAGGAACAGGGCCAGCAGGCCCGCCGCCACGTGGTCCTTCGTGACGACCGGCTGGCGCGCGTAGGACGGGGGCGTGAAAGGCTGCTGGGCGTAGGGCTGCTGCGCATACGGCGGTTGGGCTTGGCCGTAGGGCTGCTGCCCGTAGGGCGGTTGGGCCTGGCCGTAGGCTTGCTGGCCGAACGGCCGCTGCGCCTGGCCATAGGGCTGCTGGCCATACGGCGGCACCGCACCAGCCGGCTGGCCGTAAGGAGCCTGGGCAGGGCCCGCCTGCCCGAATGGCGGCTGACCAGCGGACACCTGAGCAGCGCTTCCCTGCCCGAATGGCGGCTGGCCGTAGAACGGCTGCCCGGCACCCGGCGCGCCAAAGGGCGGCTGACCGGCGGCGTGCGCCCCGAACGGAGGCTGGCCCGGTTGCGGGACCTGCTGGTCAAAGGAAGGCTGCTGACCAGTCGGAGGAGGAAACGAACCCGCGCCCCCCGCTGCGGCAGCGGGCTGTTCCGCACCCGGCTGCGGCGTCTCGTTCTGCGAAGCGTCAGTGCGCGGCTCCATGGGCTTCCTCCCTCCGTTGCATCTTTCCGTTGCTTCTTGCCCTGCCAGGCGGCGGCCCGCCCGAAACGGCGCGTCCTCCGCTGCGGCCCCCTGCCAGATGGAACGGCCGTGCGGATCCGGCGCGCTACTCTTCGCGCTTCCCTGCGCCGTCGTCCTTTTCCCCGCCGTGACGAGCCGAGAACAGGCCCATGATGCGGTCGCGCAGCAGCACGCCCGCGATGGCGATGACGGCGGCCACCGCGAAGATGATCGCGCTTTCCACAATGCGCCCGTCCGCCAGACCGTCGGCAGCGTAGGTGGTCACCAGGATGCCGGGGATGCGCCCCACGTTCGACAGCACCAGGAAGGTGCGCATGTTCATGTCAGTAAGGGGCACCAGGTAGGTGAACACGTCCTTGGGCAGGCCGGGGATGAGGAACAGGATGAACACCGTGATGTTCAGCTTGCCCGACGCCTCGAACGCGCGGAACTTCTCCAGGTACTTCGTGGGCACCATCTTCTGCACGAACGGCGCGCCGAGGCGCTTCACCACCAGGTAGACGAACGCGCTGGACAGCACGCAGCCGGCCAGGATGACCAACGCACCCACCCACGGGCCGTACAGCAGGCCGGCCGCCATTTGGGTGACCTCGCCGGGAATGAACGCCACCACGATCTGCAGGAACTGGAGCCCCAGCAGGATGAGGAAGCCCACCGGGCCCGCCGCGCGCACGTCGGCGATGACGCGATCGATGCCGCCCGGCTCGAACAGCTCGTGGAAATAGGGCCACAAAAGGAAGCACACCAGCGCCATGATGAGCAGGAACGCGATCAGGCCGACGAACTTGACCACGTCGCCCATCTCCATGCGGTGCCCGCGCGGCGCCACTTCCTGGTGCATCTTCTGCTTGGCGCGCTCGTTCAGACCGTGGGCGCGCTCCGACACATGCGACGAGCCGCGCGTGCCGGAGCCACGCCCCGTCGCCGCGCTTTCCTGTCGGGCTCGTTTCTCAAGCATGTGCGTCGCTTCCTTTCCTGCGAGGCGCGCCCTCCGCGGTTGCAGCGGCAGAGGGCGACGGCGCTATTCGTCGCCGTGGCGCGCCTTGTCGTACTCTTCCTTGAACGCTGCGAACATGTTCTTCCGGGAGACGGGCTTGGAAGACGCTACCGGAGCGGTGCCCTTCTGGGCGGAGGGGGCCGCCTTCGCCTTCGGGCCGCGCGCCTTGTCATACTCCTCTTTGAACTCCACGAAGGCGTCCTTGGTCTCGGTGATGCGCTTGCCCGTGGCCTTGGCGCCCTTGTTCACCGCTTCGCCGGCCGTCTTCGCCGCCTTGCTGACGGCGGGCTTGACGGTGCGGTTCACCTTGTCGGCGGCGATGGCGGTGGCCCTGCCGGCCTTCTCGGCCACGCTGCCCTCGGCGGCCAGGTCAAGCGCCTCGTCGGCCACCAGCACGGCGCCGCGCACCACTTGGCCGTCGTCCTGCTCGGCCTCGGCTCCCTCCGGTGCGGCCAGAACCGCGCCGATGCCGCGGCGGAAGCCCCGCACCAGCGACGACGGGATCAGGCGCGTGCCCAGAAGCGTGTTCGCGGTGGCGCCCGCATCCGCCTTCACCCGGGCGATGGCGCCCGTTTCCCGGTCGAACTCCACGGTGCCCACCGTGCCCAGCACCTCGCCCGACTCGGTGATGAGGGGCAGCCCCTCCCACAGCACGCAGGAATCCCAGTCGATGCCGAGCGCCTTGCAGGCGCCCTTGTCGCAGGCGTCGGGGGCGTTGCGCACCACGATGCGCCCGTCCACGATGTCGTAGCCGTTCACGGAGACGAACAGGTCTTTGCGGCGGAACATCCACAGCAGGTCGGGGCGCTTCACGATGAAGCCCACCACGCGGCGCTCGCGCGGATGGAACACGAAGCGGCGCACCTTGCCGATGTGTTTGGTGCCCTTCTTGCCGCCCAACACGCGCACGCCGCGCAGCGCGTCGGTTGTGATCAGGTTCTCAGACATGGGTTGCAACGTCTCTCGTCTCAACGGCGCGCGGGGTGCCGCCAGCGCGCCCGTTGGGCGCGCTCCGCCCGGCGGGCCATGGCGGCCTGCCGGGTTGCGCCGTTTCCGTTCTGGCAGCTAGTCGCGCGGATCCTCGGCCGCAGCCTGAGCCGCAACCTGCTCGGCGGGAACCGCCTCGGCCACGGGCTCCACGGGCTCGGCGGGCTCTGCCGCGTCCTCGGCGTTGCGCGCCACCTGGGCGGCGATGCGCTGGCGGGCGGCCTCGATCTTCTCGCGCAGCTGGTCGTTCTTGTCCACGATGGCGGGCTTCACCACGCCGGCGGCCTCCTGCACGCGCGCCTGCGCCTGGCCGTACAGCTCCTGACCGCGGGCGGCGACGTTCTGGGCCATCGACTGGCCGCGAGTGGCCACGTCCTGCGCCACCACCTGGCCGCGGGCGACGGCCGTCTGGTACGCCTGCTGGGCGCCGGCCTGAGCCTGGGCGCCGAACTGCTGGGCGTCGCCCCACGCGGCACCCATGCGCTCGGAAACCATCGCGCGCGTCTCAACGCCGGCACGCGGGGCGTACAGCAGCGCCACGGCAGCGCCCACCAGACCACCGACGACGAAAGCTCCCAGTTTATTGCTCATTTCAGCCTCCATTCCGGGCGCTTTCCCTGCCGCGCCCATCGTCATGCCCCCATTATAGATGCGCGCTTTCCACCCCCGCCCGAAAACACGAGCGCCCCACTAATCGGTTGCCTTTTCGTTGCCGGAATGCAGTCTTGCATGGAGCGGGTGGAGGATGGGGAAACATCAGCGAGCGGGTGGGAGTTGTGGCGAGATTCCTTTTGCTCCGGATAGGAAAAGCCCGGAAAGTACATGAGGGCCGCAGCAAGATCCTGTCTACCCCAGGTCAAATGCCAGTCAGCGAGACGCCTCCTGGTGCCGGAGATTCGTGGGATCGCCGGGGCGCCGCGTACTTCGGTACGCAAGCCCCGGGGATCGCGCGAAGATCCGGTGCCAGGAGGAGTCGCAGCGTCGAGCAGTTGCGGCGTTCGTAAAACGCCGCAACCAAACATTACCAGACGGGGGGATGCTGCAGGGCGGCGTGCACCAGCTCGTCCATCACCTTGGCTATGGAGAGGCCGGCGCCCTTGCAGGCGGCGGGGAACATGGAGTACTCGGTCATGCCGGGCGACACGTCCATTTCCAGCACGCGGACCTGCGCGCCGTCCCAGATGAGGTCGACGCGGCCCATGTCGCGCACGTTGTAGGCGCGGTACACCTCAAGCGCCGCGCGCTCGATTTCCGCGCGGATGGCCTGGGCGTCGGCGGGGTCGTTCGACAGCGACTCAGGGCGCACGGGGCAGTGAAAATCCACCGCGCCGGCCGTCATGCGGGCCGCGGTGTCGTAGAGCCCCTGGCGCGGGACGATCTCCACCGGCGGCAGCGCGTAGGCGTCCCAGCCCGTGCCCAGGATGGACACGCCCATCTCCACGCCTTCAATCCACTGCTCGATGACCACGGCGCCGTCGTAGGACAGCGCGTCCAGCACCGCTTCGCCCAGATCCTCCACGCAATCGACCCGGTGCACGCCCATGGCCGAGCCGCCGTGCGCCGGCTTCACCGCCACGGGGTAGCCGCCGATCACGCGGTCCTTCACCATGTCCAGCGCCGTGGCGGCGCCCATGCTCTTGAACGCGTCGCGCGCGATGTAGAGGCCCTGCGGCCACGACGCCACCGGCTCCTCGCCCGTGATGTTGCGGTAGGCAGCCAGCTCGTAGTGGAGCGAGTCTTTGTTCCACGCGCGCTGGCACACCGACGCGGACGAGCCCACGAAGGGGATGTCGAGGAACTCCAGCAAGCTTTGCAGCGTGCCGTCCTCGCCGTGCTTGCCGTGCACCGCGATGTAGCACACGTCGGGGCGCTCGCTGCGCAGCGTGGGCACCAGGTCCTTGGTGGTGTCCAGCGGCACCACCTTGTGGCCCGCCTCCTCCAGCGCGTCGCACACCTGCTTGCCGCTCTTCAGCGAGAATTCGCGCTCGAACGAGCTCCCGCCCATCAGCACTGCAACTTTCAATCCCATGGTAGTCCCTCCGTTGCTATTCGGATTCTCGTTTGGGAGCGTTTTCCCCGATGGCGCCCGCCTCGATGAAGGCGCGGTAGAGCTCCAGCCGGTCCTCGATGACGCCTGCCAGGCGGCGGATGGCCTCTTCGATGTTCTCAGGCGACTCGTAGCTGAAGTTGATGCGCATGCAGTTCTTCCCCTTCGTTCCGCCGGGGAAGAACGAGTCGCCCGGCACGTAGGTCACGCCCGCTTCCAGCGCCTCGGCCAGCATCGAGCCGGTGTCCACGTACTCCGGCAGCGTCACCCACACGAAGAAGCCGCCCTCGGGGTGCGTCCACGACGCCTCGGGCGGGAAGTGCTCTTCCAACGCCGCCAGCATGGCGTCGCGGCGGATGCGGTAGGTTTTCACGAACTTCTGCAGCGTGCGCTGCCAGGGCGTGTCGGTGAAGTAGTGCTCCACGACGATCTGGTCGAACGAGCTGCCGCACAGATCGGAGCCCTGCTTCACCAGGTTGATCTTGCCGATGATGGAGCGCGGTGCCACCACCCAGCCGCAGCGCAGGCCGGGGGCGAAGATCTTCGAGATGGTGCCCAGGTAGATGACGCGATCGTCCTGCGCCTTCAGGGGAATCTGGTGCCCGCCCTCGTAGCGCAGGCGGCCGTAGGGGTCGTCCTCCACCACCAGGAAGTCGTACTCGTGCGACAGCTCCAGCAGGCGCTTGCGGCGCTCCTGCGTCATGGTGACGCCGCCGGGATTCTGGAAGTTCGGGATGGTGTAGCAGAACTTCAGGCGCGGGTTGCCCTTACCGATGCGCTTCAGCTCTTCCTCCAGCAGGTCCATACGCATGCCCTGGTCGTCGAAGGGGATGGCGCGCACGTCCGGCTCGTAGGTGGAGAACGCCTGCAGCGCGGTCAGGTAGGTGGGGCCTTCCACCAGGATGATGTCACCGGGGTCGATGAACACCTTCCCCAGCAGGTCAAGCGCCTCCTGGGCGCCGCTGGTGATGAGCACCTGGTCGGGCTTGCAGCGCACGCCGATGTCGCGCATCAGCTCGCAGAACACGCTCTTCGTCTCGACGCGGCCGTCGGTGGTGCCGTACTGCAGCGCCTGGGCGCGATGGTCCTCCACCGTGGCGCGGACCGCCTTGCGGATGGCCGTGACCGGAAGCAGCGACACGTCGGGCATGCCGCCGGACAGCGAGATGATGTCGGGGCGCACCGCCGCCGAGAACAGGTCGCGCACGGGAGACGAGCGCATCTTCTCAATGCGCCGTGCGTGTTTATCGTCCGTTTTGTCGAATGTGAGATGGGCGGACGTCATCCTGAACCCCCTCTTCCTCGGTTGGAATATCCCGTAAGCCTACCACGCAATCGGAAAGAAACCGCGTCGCGTCGCGAAAAGCCCGCAAGGCAGCCAAATCGTCGGTAAAGCTCACCTGGACGCGCGCCGTTCCCGCCGCTTCGTCCACCCAGTCGGTGGTGCCCGCATACACGGCAGCATCATGCGGCGCGGCGCGCGTCTGCAGGTCGATGACGAGGTGCTCAAGCGCATGGGGAAGCGGTGTGCGGTCCATCACGTCGCCAAAGCAGGGCCCCACCTCGTTCACACAGGCGTGACGGGGAAGGTCGGGGAAGGCCTCGCGCAGACGCGCTGCAAGCTTGGGCGTGGTGAAGCGGGGGGCGTCGGGCGCGAGCCGCACGACGCAGGACAGGCGGCCCGCCCCCACCTCGATGCGCTCTAGGAACAGCGCGGGCTCGCCGGACGGCACGGTCACAGCAGGTCACCGGGCGAAATCGCGTTCGATCCCACGTCGCCGGTGCCGCCCGAGCCGCCGGATGCGGAAAGGGCGTCCTCGGCGCGCTGGGCGTTCTCTTCCTTTTGGGCCTCGTCAGCGTCGGAGCTGCCAGCGGCGTCGGAACCGGAGGACGCGCCGGCGCCGTCCGCCGAGCCATCAGCTGACGCATCGGAGCCGGAGCCGCCATCCGCGCCGTCGGCGGAAGCGCCGCCCGAGGCATCGGCGGAAACGCCAGCGTCGCCCGGCCCCTCTTCACCTGCGGCGCCTTCGCCGTCCTGCGCCGCGCCGACACGGACGAGGACCAGCGACCCCTCGCCGAACGACGGCGTGGAGACGGGCTGGCCGCTTATCGCGCCGGCGAGGCAGCCCCACGCCCAGGCGATGTCGTCAAGCGCGGTGCCGAAAGCGTCGAACGAGCCGTCCTGGATGGCAAGCTGGTTGCGGTCGGCCGAGAAGCGGTAGCGCGCCTGGCCGGACAGGTCCCCGAACGAGAGGAAGAGCGTCTTGGCGCCAGCGTCGATCGCGTAGTCGTAGGCTTCCGCGTCGGTGAGGTGGATGGACGACCCGTCGATGAGGATAACGGTGTCGCTCCCCTCGGCGACCCACTCGCCCTGAAGGTCCGCGGCGTCGTCGAAGCGCAGCCAGCGGTCCCACGAGAACACCGCCGCAGCAGCCACGGCAAGCGCCACCGAGCACGCGACGATCCACAGCGCGATGCGCGCCTTTCCCGCACGCTTCCCGCCACGCGCCGCCGACGAGCGCCGCCGCGCGCGCTCCGTTGCGCCGGAGGAGCGGGAGGCGTCGTCCTCCTGGGAAGCGCGGGAAGGGTCGCTAGACGACGGGGTTGCGCTCGAAACGCGGGAAGCGTCGGCAGACGATGAAGCCGCGCCAGATGCCGAGGCCGCCGTAGGCGCCGAAGCCACGTCGGAGGCCGAAGCGGCTGCAGGCTCGCCAGATGCCGGAACCGCCACAGACGCAGCCGCATCGGACGCCGAGGTCGCACCAGGAGCGGAAGCCGTGCCAGACGCGGAGGCCGCACCGGGCGCCGGACTTGCCGCAGACGCGCGGACCCCTTTGCCGGAAACGCCGCCAGACGCCGCACCCGCGACGGCGGCATCGCCCGGCACCGCACCCCCGCCGGCCGAAACAGTGCTCTTGCCCACCTGACCCGCCGAAAGCACGCCGGAGCCAGAAGCGGAGCCGCTTCCCGAGGCGGCGGACGCAGCGCCGGCAAGAGTCGCACCGCCAGCAGAGACGGCGGAATCCCCGTCGCCCTTCCCGACACGAGCCGCCCCCTGGGGGGACGAGCCCGCCGCCGAAAGCACGCCGGATTCCGCCGCGCGCTGCGACAGGGGCGTCCTCGCCTTCTTGGGCGCTGGTCTACGCTTCGGCGCCAATGACCTCAACGCCGCCCATATACGGCACCAGCACGTCGGGCACGCGGATGGTGCCGTCGGGCTGCTGGAAGTTCTCCATAATGGCCGCCATGGTGCGGCCCGCAGGCAGGCCGCTGCCGTTCAGCGTGTGCAGGAAGCGCGATCCCTTGAAGTTCTCGGGGTCGCGGTACTTGATGCTCGCACGGCGCGCCTGGAAATCGCCGCAGTTCGAGCACGACGAGATCTCCTTGTAGTCATTGTAGCTGGGCAGCCACACCTCGATGTCGTAGGTCTGCCGCGCGGAAAAGCCCAGATCGCCCGTGCACAGCGCGATGACGCGGTAGGGCAGGCCCAGCTGCTGCAGCAGGTACTCGGCCTCGGCGGTCATGGACTCCAGCTCTTCGTCGGACTGCTCCGGCGTGGCGAACTTCACCATCTCCACCTTGTCGAACTCGTGCTGGCGGATGATGCCGCGCGTGTCGCGGCCTGCGCTGCCGGCCTCTTCGCGGAAGCACGGGGTGAACGCGGTGTAGCGCAGCGGCAGGTCGGCGGCGTCCAGCACCTCGCCGGCGTGCAGGTTGGTCAGCGTCACCTCGGCCGTGGGAATGAGGAACATGTCGCCGCTCACGTGATAGGCGTCGTCCTCGAACTTGGGCAGCTGGCCCGTGCCGAACATGGTCTGGCGCTTCACCACCACCGGCGGCCACCATTCCTTGAAGCCGCGGGAGGCGTGCGTGTCCACGAAGAAGTTGATGAGCGCGCGCTCCAAGCGAGCGCCCATGCCGGCCAGCACGGTGAAGCGGCTGCCCGACAGCTTGTTGCCGCGCTCGAAGTCGAGGATGCCCAGATCGGTGCCAAGGTCCCAGTGCGGCTTGGCCTCGAAGCCCTCAGCCGCGAAATCGCGCGGGACACCCCAGCGGCGCAGCTCCGGGTTCTCCGTCTCGTCCTTGCCGACGGGGGTTTTCTCGCCGGGAAGGTTGGGAGTGTGGGCCAGGAGGTCGTTCAGCTGGGCCTCCACCTCGTCACGGCGGGCGTCGAGCGTGGCTATCTGATCGTTGATGGCGCGCACGCGCTCCTTGGCGGCCTCGGCCTCGTCCTTCTTGCCCTCGGCCATCATCTTGCCGATGGACTTCGACGCCGTGTTGCGCTCCTGCTGCAGCGCCTCCACTTCCACGATGGCCGCACGGCGCGCCTCGTCAAGCTCGGAGAAGCGCGCGGAATCCCAAGAGGCGTTGCGATTCTTCATCGCCTGGGCCACTTCCTCCTGATGTTCGCGGACATAACGGATGTCTAGCATGATCGCGCTCCTTCGACGTCTTATCGGTGCCGCCCTTGCGGCGGATGGGTTGTCAGTATAGCGCAGCAGGACAAACGTTCTTCCGCCTCCGCCGCATTCCGCACGCCATCGCCACGCGCCCGCCGGGGGACGGCCACCCCTCGCAGGCACAGGCATGCCGGCCGTCATCCCGCACCCCGCCCAACGCATCGCCCGGCATGTCGCATCGCCCTGCGCGCCATCCGGCACGCTGTCGCCGCGCCGCCGTGCGCGCCACAACGCGCCCGCCGGGGACCCGCCGGGGGGGGGGACGGCTGCCCACCTTTGCGCTTGCGCAGCGAACTTCTCTCTATCCCAGCGCCCGCAAAGCCGCCAGCGCATCGTCGGGCCCCAGGGCCGGCACCGGGGCGTGCTTGACAAGCCGCTCGTCGTTGGTGACCAGGTAGGCGGCACCCGACCGCTGCGCCGCCGCAATGACCAGGTTGCCCTCGAAGTCCTCGTGCACGCTGCGGTACTTGCAGGCCAGCCACATGTCCGCCTGATCGGCGCCCACCGCCACCGCCTCTTCGCGCAAGTGGTTCACCATGCCCCAAGCGATCTCGGCCACTGCCGCCGCGTCTTCCTCTGCAAGCTCCCCCTTCTCCTGCCGCACCGCGCGCCTGAGCGAGGCGCACACAAGGTAGAAAAGATCTTTCGCGCATCCTGTCGTGTAAATTTGTTTTATTTCATTCGTTACGAAAGAAAACCCGGCAAACCCTCCCACCTCGCCAACAGCGCAACGAAACGCCCGATCGAACGCTTAATCGGTGGCACTGGAGACGCCGCACTCCCCCTTCTCCGAGGATCCCTCAACGCGCCCCTCTTCGCCAGAGCCTTCCGCATCGGAATCCGCCCGCGCGAGGGCACGACGCGCCTCTTCGGCTCGGATGCACGCCTCGGTGCACAGAAGGCGCTCGGCGGCGCGCAGCTCGGCCTCCGACGCGCACGGGGCAAGCATGCAATCGGCGGCTCGGCGGAATTCCTTCAGGGCCTCGAAGTGCTCCGGAGTCAAGTTAAGCATTTTCTCTCCTAATGCGTCGGAGTGTACGACTGAAGCCGTACGGGAAAAGCGCAAGTGTCAATAGGGTGGCGTTCATGGAGTTCACCGCTCAGAACGTCGGCTCGAGGATCCGCACCCTCCGATTGGAGAGGGGCATTTCGCTGCGCACGTTCGCCTTGATGGTCAACCTGGACAAAAGCCATCTTTCGCGTATCGAGCGGGGCGAGGTCGATTTGAAGGTGAATTCTCTGGGCAAGATCATTTCAGGGCTGGGCATGTCGCCTGAAGAGTTCTTCGCGTGGCGGGGCTGACGCCGAACGGCGACCCCGAAAAGCCGCAGGGCGCGCCGCCCGTTCCGCCAAGAGCGTCCGCAACGCCCGCACTCCCGCGAACCCGCCGCGCATCCGATGCGCGCCATCAGAACCGCCCCTGCTCCCGCTTCGCCACCTGCGCCAAGCAGGCGTACAGCGCTTCGGCATTGGCGGCGCATTCCTCCCGATAGACCAGGTAGAGCGGCAGCGTGAACCGCTCGTCAACATGGAACGGTAGCACCGCCGCGTCGGAGAGCCCCTCCTCCGCCCCGCTGCCGCGCGCCACCAGCACGATGCCCCCGTCGCGCAGGAACCCGTCGCGCTCGTCCAGGGATGCGCCGATCCACGAGATCCGCGGCTTCACGCCCGCCGCAACGCAACGCTCGGTGAGCAGGGACAACGCGCAGCGTCCATCCAACGGCCGGGCGACGCGCTGCCCGTCGAGGTCGGTCAGGCGCAGCCACCTCTTGCCCGCCAAAGGATGCTGGCGCGCCATCGCGGCGCAAGGACGCACCCGCGTCACCCTGCGGCAGACGACGCCCGTCCGATGCACCTTCCCCAGCACGACAGCCGCGTCCAGCATGCCGTTCTCCACCGCCGACGCGCATGATTCGTTCGACAGCTGGAGAAGCGAGAGGTGCAACGCGGGGTTGTCGCGCAAGAACGGCGCAAGGTCGTCGGCGCAGATGAGCCTCCCGCGATGCGGCGCCTCCGTCAGCGCGAGCCGCAGGCTTCCCGACGCCTTGCGGCGCATCGCGTAGCCGCTGACGAAGGCTGCAAGGTCGTCCAGGCCGTCGCGAAGCTCTTCGGCTTGCTCGTCGAGCGCGCGGGCGAACTCCGTCGGCGCCATGGCCCGGCCCGTTCTCTCGAACAGCGGAAGGCCCAACTCCCGCTCAAGGCCGATCAGCGCCTTCGACACCGCCTGGGGCGTGACGTACAGGACGCGCGCGGCGGCCGCATAACTGCCTTCGGCGATGACCGCATGGAGGTAGTTCAACTGGGCCAGCTGCACGGCGCCCGCTCCTTTCTCGAATCAATGTTTATCGGTGACGAATCAATGATAATCGTTGATTCCCTACGGGAAAACACGGCGGACCCGTGAAAGTACCCCTCCAATCGGTCCAAAAACCTGAGCGCATATCCCACGTTTTTTCGCAAGGGGAAAATGACAACTTGCGGTTGTTGATGGCAACCGCAAGTTGTCGATCAAAGGCTTGCGAAGCCCGTACCATTGCTCTATTGGAGGAGCGAAATCGGGCGAAGGAGGCGTGGATGCGGTTCGGAACTTCCGTAGAGCTGTTCTCCGTGCGCGGCGTGCCGATGGCGGGCAACGCGGAGACGGGATGCGTCGTAGGGCTCACCCCTTCGGGCGCTGCGCTGTGCCGCCTCATTGCCGAGGGCAACATCGCCGAAGACCAAGCCCGCTCCGCCGAGCCAGATCTGATCGAAGCGCTTGCAACGCGCGGGTTCTTCGAGGATCCGCACAGCGGACCGCGCCTCTCTTCGGCCTATCTGCACGTCACGCAACGCTGCAACCTGGACTGCGCGGGATGCTACTCGCTCGATGCGCAGCGCAACCGCACTCCCGACCCCTCGTTCGAACAGGTGCGCTTCGCCATCGACGGTCTGGCAAAATGCGGCGTGCGGAAGCTGGCCATCTCGGGCGGCGAGCCCTTCTTGCGCGACGACCTTCCCGACATCGTGCGCTACGCTGCAAGCGACGCAGGCATCGCGCAGGTAACGGTGCTCACCAACGGAACCTGCGTGTCGGCTGCGGCGGCGCACGCCCTGGCGCCGCACGTTGCCGCGGTGTCGGTGTCGCTGGACGGCTGCTCCCCCGACGATCCGGCCCCCATCCGCCGCGCCCAGCGCTTCGACACGATCATGGAAGCGGTCAGCACGCTGCAGGAGGCGGGCATCCCCACGAGCCTGCTGCCCACCATCCACGCGCGCAACGTGGGCGACATTCCGCGCTACCGCGATCTGGCAGCCAGGCTTGGCGCAGGACTGAGCTTCAGTCTTCTGTCGTGCCCGGCAGGCGACGCCGATCTGGCCGACCTGCGGCCCACGGACGAAAGCCTGCACGAGCTGGCGCGCACCCTGCGCGAAAGCAACATTGCGCTGCACGACGCGCCCATAGGCGCCGGGCTGACGTACCGGCGCAGCTGCGAAGCGGGAACGCGCTTGGTGAGCATCGCCGCCGATGGATCGGTCTACCCTTGCCACCTGCTGCACGGGGCGCCTTTCTTCATGGGCAACGCGTTCGAGGAGCCTCTTCCCGCCATCGTGGAACGCCGAGCCGGGCTTCCTTCTGAAACGCTCGACCCGCGCGGTTTCGAGGAATGCGGCGACTGCACGTACCGCCCCTTCTGCGGGGGCGGCTGCCGAGCCCGCGCCATCAACGAGGGACGCGGCGCAACCGCCCCCGACCCCTACTGCACATTGATGCGGACACACTACGCCGCATTGATGGATGACCTGTTGGAAAAGATCGGTTAGGAGGACATCATGTTGTTCGTCAGCGAAATGGAGCCGAGAGGGGCTTGCCTTGATGTAGGAATTCCAAATGGAATCTGTATCTCGATCGGAATATAGGCAGGTAGACCAACGGAAATGCGCTAAAGTTGGGCAAAGACGAAGCATCTGCGATAGATTGGTCAACTCATGGAAGACGCAATTTCCATAAAAGAGATTGAGGCTTCCAAAGCCAAACTCAAGCAAATCGGATCAACGCTTCGCTTCCTTTTTCTCGTCCTGGCCGTCCTTGCCTTTATGGCTTGGTTGACGATCATTGCGTCAATCATATCGGCAGCGATTAAAGGGGTCGGAGGCTCAGGGGTAGACGATGGGCTGCGGGCAGGATTGGCCTCGCTCGTCATGCTGGTTCTCGCTCTTGCATTCCTCATTTTGTCGGGAATGTTCGCAGACATCGCAAAGGGACGTTCACCTTTTGTGCCTAAGCAAGCAAAACGATTAAGGTTCGTCGCACTGTGCCTCTTTGTTCTCTTTTTGCTTGACGTAGTGATTCCAGAAGGAACGAGTGTCATCAGATCTGGGCAATACGCTGACTTGCACGTAAGCGATGCCGACGAAACGATGATCGGGTTCAATCCGCTCATCCTGTCCTGCTCGATATTCTTCTTCGCGCTTTCGTTCGTGTTCAAGTACGGCTCGCTGCTGCAGAGCCTTTCCGACGACACCGTGTAGGGAAGGCTCTGCAGCATGGCAATCGTCATCAACCTGGACAAACTGCTGGTGGACAGGAAGCTGTCGTCCATCGAGCTGGCAGAACGCATCGATCTGTCGGAGAACAACCTTTCGCGCATCAAGACGGGACGCATCAAAGCCATGCGCTTCTCCACCTTGAACGCCCTCTGCCGCGAACTCGGCTGCAAGCCGGGGGACATCCTCGACTACATCCCCGACGAAGAGCCCGAAGCGGAATAGCCGACCATCCCAGGACCCGCCTGCCGCTTGCCCCGCAACCCCTTCCGCAGCGGGTCCTTGCCGCTCGCCCGCGGCCCTTTCAGCCCTTGCGGCACCGTTCTCGCCGCCTCCCCTTCCGTCGCGGCCACCGCGCCGTCTGCGGCACCGCTCTCGCCGTTGCGCCCGCGGCTCTTTCGACCTACACCGCCCCGCCGCTGCAGGCACCACCCCTGCTGCGCTTCTCGCCCTTTCCGCCGTCCTCTGCGCAGCCGCTCTTCGTTCGTTGATTCCTTGTATTCGCCGGGTTGGGGCGCGGGTGCAGTATACTTCCCGTTGCGCGCATGGCGCGCCCCGTCCGGCACCACCGATGAGAGCGAAGGGAACCATGGACTTCGAGCAGCTATACCATTTCCTTTTCCAAACGTTCCCCGGCATCGGCTGTTTGGTGGGCGGCGGCATCGTCATCTGCCTGATCGCCTGCATCATCATGGAGCGCCGCACGCGCAAGATGTTCGTCGACCGCCCGAAAGGCGAGGACGACTGGTCGCTGTTCGATGACGACGAGGACGAAGACGCCGGCAAGTAGCCCGTTCCGCCATCCGCAAAGCGCGCGTTTGCCGCACGCGTAACACGCCGGCAACACCGCGCGCCCATACTCAGATCGCAAAGGCGCGCCCACGCGTGGCGCGCCTTCCGTTATGCGTGGCGCCAAAAAGACGCCGGGAAGGAAGCAGCCATGACCGAAGCCACCGCGAAACTCTACACGCGCGAGGGCGCCTACATCCCCCGCATCGCCGCCGTGCACGACCTGTGCGGCTACGGCAAATGCTCGCTGGGCGTCGCCATCCCCGTGCTGTCGGCGGCCGGCTGCGATGTGTGCCCCGTGCCCACTGGGCTGTTCTCCAGCCACACCGCGTTCCCTGGCTGGTACATGCACGACACCACCGCCATCCTGCCCGACTACCTGAACGCCTGGAAGGGCATCAACATCGACATCGACGCGGTGTACTCGGGTTTTCTGGGCGCACCCGAGCAGGTGGACATCATCCGCGGCATCTACGAGACGTACCCGCACGCGCTGCGCGTGGTCGACCCCGTGATGGCCGACTACGGCAAGGTGTACCCCACCTACACCCCCGAGCTGTGCGACGCGATGGCGCAGCTTGCCGCCGATGCCGACATCCTCACCCCCAACCTCACCGAAGCCGCCATCATCCTGGGCGAGCCCATCGGCGACGCATGGGGCGGCGCGGACATCAGCGAGGCCGAGGCGGGCCGTTTGGTGGAGGCTCTTCTGGCAAAGGGCGCGAAGAACGTGGTGCTGAAGGGCATCCGACGCGCGGGCGAGAACGTCATCCGCAACTACGTGGGCGGCGCCGACTGCAACCTGACCGAAGTGCACAACGAGTATCTGCCCTACTTGCTGCACGGCACGGGCGATTTGTACTGCTCGGCGCTGATGGCAGCCGTCATGTGCGAGCGCAGCCTGGCCGATGCCGCCACCTTCGCGGGAGACCTGGTGCACGACGCCATGATCGTCAGCGCGAAGCAGCCGCACTTCCAGGAGCGCGGCGTCAGCTTCGAGCTTCTGCTGGGGAAGGTGTGCGACCTGCTGGGCTAACCGCGCCGCAGCCGGCAAACCGAACGGAAGGCCCTCGCGCCCCTTGCCGCTCGCGAAAGCGGCAGGGGGCGCGTTCGTTTCAAGCAAACGTCGGAAAGCGCGCTAGCGGCGGGCGGAGGCTTCGTCGGGCAAGCCACCATCGGCCTCATCGGCTTCCAGCACCAGCCCAACGCCCGCAACCGCCGCGCACGCCAGAAGCGCGGCGAACGCCTGGGCGGACGGAGCCGCCGTCGCGCCGCCCGAGGCGATCCACGCCGTGGCGCAGGCCGCCGCGATGAGGACAGCCGTGGAAACCGCAAGGCCCGCCAAAGCGAAGGCGCGCGTTCGGCGTAGGCGGAACAGCGCGAACGCCGCCGCCGCCACGAGCCACCCCGCCGCCATGCACCAGGTTTCCGGAAGCAGCAGCAAGCCCCCCAACGCCGCCTGCACGTCGCGCCCCGCGAAATGCCAGAACGACAGGCCATCCCAGCCCAGAAGGTTCCCCGATCCGAACGAGGCGAGCACCAGCCCGACCGCCAGCGAAAACGCCGTCGTCGCCAGCGCGCGCACCGGCCGCAGCACGCCGCCGGCCGCCAGCGGCGCCAGCGCGTTCGCCCCGACGGCTCCGGCAAGCGGCACGGCGAAGGCGACGTTGGCCGCCGCGGCGCCGCCCCGCCCCGCGAACCACCACCATGCCGCCGCAGCTGCCGCAAGGGCAAGACCCACCGCCGGGGCGCCTTGCGCCACCAACGCAACGGCCAGAGCCAGGTAGGATGCCAACGCGCCGACAGCGGGCACGGCTGCGCTCAGCGCCGCTGCAACCGCCACCACGCCCCAGAACAGGGGGTTGTCCACGCCCGCCACGCTGGGAACGTTCGCCGCGCCCAGCGCCGCAACCGCCGCCGATCCCACAGCCGCCATCGCGCGGCCCGCCACCGTGCGCGCCAGCGGGCCCACGCGCTGCGCCAGGGGAATCCGCTCGCGCGGCTCCGGCGCGACAGCCGGCTCGTCCTCTGCCTCGGGCTGCGCGTCGTTCACCAGCGCCGCCAGCTGGCGGCGCCCGCGCTTCGCGCTGCCCAAAAACTTCTCCATCTCCTCTGCGAAATCGGACACGGTCTCGTAGCGCTCGTCGCGGTCGGGGTCGAGCGCGTAGAACAGCACGTCGTCCACCTGGGCATCCAGGCCGTCCCAGCACAGCGAGGGCAGCACCAGCTCGGCGTCTTCCACCGCGCGCTCGGCCGCAGGGAGCGTCTCGGCCAGAAACGGGTTGCCGCCCGTCAGCATCTCGTAGGCGACCGACGCCAGTGCCCACTCGTCGCAGCGCGCGTCCAGATCTTCGCCCCGCATCTGCTCCAGGGGCATGTAGCCGATGGTTCCACCGCCCGCCGCGCCGAAACCCGAGGCGTCCGCCAGCTTCGCCAGGCCGAAGTCGGTCACCTTCACCTGGCCCTTGCCGTCTATCAGGATATTGTCGGGCTTGATGTCCAGATGCAGCACGCGGTTCTCGTGCGCCACCTCCAACGCGTGTGCCACGTCGGAGAACACGGCGGCCACGATGTCGAGCGTGAGGGCGTCGCCGTGCTCGTCGAGCAGCTGGGTGAGTGTGAGGCCCTCCACATATTCCATGATGAGGTAGGCGGTGCGCCCCTGCACCTCGAAGTCGTACACCGCTACGATGGTGGAATCGGTGAGCAGGGCAGCCGTGCGCGCCTCGTCAAGCCCCGGCACGTGCGCGAGCGCCGACGGGGGGATGAAGCCGTCGCGGCCCTCCAGCACGGCCGTCGCATCGGGGTCGGTGCCGCCAAGCGACACCGTAGCCTGCGCGTCGAAGGGCGCGTCTGCGGAAGGCGCAGCCAGCCGCGCGGCGTCAAGCTCGTCCAGCTCGATGCACTTGATGGCCACTTTGCGCTGTATGCGTGTGTCCCATGCCACCTGGACCGTGCCGAAGCCGCCCGCTCCCGCTTCGGAGAGGGGCCGGTACCGGTTGAGTATGAGACGAGTGCGCGCCATGGGCGCCATTATATCGAAGGAGCACAGGGGGCGCGTCGGCGCCCGCCCACCGCTGCGGGAACCGCTTCCGCACGCAACGTGGGACGGAGGGCAGAACCTCCTGCGAGCACGACCGCGCGCCACCGCCACATCTCCACAAGCGGAGTCTTGCGCAGGGAGGCCGTTTTCGATATACTGCGTGCTTGCGCTTCGCATGAAGCCGTGCGCCAACGTGGCTCAGTTGGTAGAGCAGCTCACTCGTAATGAGCAGGTCACCGGTTCGAGTCCGGTCGTTGGCTCCACGAAACGCCAGGCCATCGGGTTCTCGCCCGATGGCCTTTTTCGTCTCCGCTGTCAGGCGGCGCGCCGGCGCGACCCCGCCCGCAAGTGCAAGCCGCTCCGCCCCACGCAAGCGCGCCTCGCCCGCCGCACTCGGCCCGCGCAGCGGCATCCGCCCCTAGTCGGCCACCTTCACCACCATCACGGGGATGTCGGCCTCGCGCAGCACGTAGTTGCTCACGCTGCCCAGCATGCCGCGCAGCGCGCCCAGCCCGCGCGAGCCCATCACGATCAGGTCGCAGCCGTTCCCCTCGGCATACGCGACGATCTGCGCGCCCGGCGACGCCTCTTCCAGAAACTCAATGACCACCTTGTTCAGCAGGCTGCTCAGAATCGTGTCGATCTGCCGGTGCAGTGCGGCGTCGGCCTCTTCCACCGCCTGCTCGTGCAGCTGCTTCAACCGCGCCGAGGAAAGCTGGCCGGCGGTGCTGGGCTTGGAGTCCAGAATCTTCGCCATGCGCGCCTCCACGTCGATGATCTGCACGATGTGCAGCACCATCCCGGGATCCTCGCGGGCGAACTTGGCAGCCTCCTCCAACGCCGCGCGCGCCGAGGGCGAGCCGTCGTAGGGAACCATGATGTTGTCGTAGAGCATGCCGAAACCCCCTTCCCCGCGCGTCCGTCGGCACACGGAGCGCGATCGTTTCCTCTGAAGGCCATTATACGGTGCGCAGCCGCCCTGCGGCAGGCCGGCGTTACGTGACGATTGGGTATAGAATGCCCGCACGCACGCGCATTTGTGGCAAGATGGCGGGGAGAATGCACGCGCACGGCCACCCGCCCCGACACCCCTGCCGGACGGGTGTTCCCAACGACAGCAGGAGGGGCGATGGGCTTCCTTTCAAGGTTCGAAGGCAAGATGGAAGACACGGTGGAAGGCGCCGCCGACCGCATGGCGAGCGCGCCCCTCTCCCCAGTGCAGATCGCCAAGAAAGCCGAGAAGCAGATGCGCCGCGAGAAGATGGTGGGCGCGGGCAAGCAGTACGCCCCCACCCTCTACACCATCCTGGTGAACCCCGACGACGACGAGCGCCTGTTCGGCTACTACCCCACCCTGGCCGGCGAGACGGAAACCTACCTTTCCGCGAAGGCCGCCGAGCAGGGCCTGGTGATGGACGGCCAGCCGCTGGTGCGCTTCATCGTGGATGACGATCTGAAGCACGGGAAGTTCGACGTGATAGCCGAGGCCGTGGCGGCGCCCATCGTGGCGCAGCTGCGCGCCGAGGAGATGCAGCGCTACGGCCTGGCCCCCGAGCCGGCCCCGCGTCGCGGCGCCGGTCGCCCCCGCGCGGGCGTGCCCAACCAGCGCGCCGCAGCGGCCCGACCCGTCTACCCCGCCGACAACGGCTACGCCGACTCCTATGACGACGGCTACGGCGACGGTTACGACAGCGAGTTCGCCGGCGACTTCGACGCCGGCTACGATGACGGCTACGACGCCCCCGCGCCGCGCGCCCGCGCGGCCGCAGCCGGCGCAGGCGTCGCCGCAGGGGCCGCTGCCGCAGCCGCGGGCGCAGCGGCAGCCGGCGCCGCCGCGCAGCCGCGCGTGGCGAACACCGTCGCCTTCGCCGGCGGCGGGCAGCCCGGCCCCGCCCAGCAGCGCGCCGCCCAGGCGAGCCGCGCATTCCTGGTGGACACCGCCGTCAACCGCGCCCATGCCCTGGGCGCCGCGCGACTGACGGTCGGGCGCGAGTCGGGCAACGACATCGTGGTGCCCGACATCAACGCAAGCCGCTCGCACGCCGAGCTCTCCTGCGACCAGCAGGGCATCTGGCACATCACTGACCTGGGATCCACCAACGGCACACTGGTGAACGGCTTCGAGGTGGCGTCCCAGCCGCTTGAGGAAGGCGACCGCATCACCATCGGCACCACGAACTTCCTGTTCACCTACCGCGGGTAAGGTGCACGGCGCATGATCGACATCGCGTTGCTGATAGGGCGCCTGCTGTTCGTGGCGCTTTTGTACCTGTTCCTGTTCGCCATCATGAAGACGGGCATCGGCCTGGTGCGCGGACAGCGCAAGAGCGAGCGCACGTGGAGCATCTCGGTCGAGCGCGGTCCGAAGGAGCTGCGCGGCGTGTCCATCGTCGTGCGCGGCCCGGTGATCGTGGGCCGCAGCCCCGGCGCCGACATCGTAATCGGCGCGGGCTACGTGTCGGCCCGCCATGCGCGCTTCACGCTGATGGGGCAGAACCTGTTCGTGGAGGACCTCGGTTCCACGAACGGCACGCTGGTGAACGGACGCGCCATCGCGGCGCCCACCGCGCTGCGCACGGGAGACACCGTGACCATCGGCGACGTGGCTATTCGGGCTAGGTACTCCTGATGGCCCGCGAGAAACGCTCCTACCGCTCCACCGAGCGCACCCGCCGCGGCGCCGTAACGACGTTCGGCAGCCGCACCGACGTGGGCTGCGTGCGCGACCACAACGAGGACAGCCTGGTGGTGGCGCCCCCGCTGTTCGCCGTGGCGGACGGCATGGGAGGGCACGCCGCCGGCGAGGTGGCCTCCGAGATAGCCGCCACGGTGCTTTCCGAGCACGCGCCCGAGCACGCCGACGCCGAAGCGCTGGGCACCGCCGTGGAGGAAGCTAACCTGGCCATCCTGGACGCCGCCGAGCAGGGCAAGGGCCGCGCCGGCATGGGAACCACCTGCACCGCCGCCGTCCTGGAGGGCGAGCGGCTGGTCATCGCCCAGGTGGGCGACTCGCGCGCCTACCTTCTGCACCACGGCAAGCTGCAGCAGCTCACGCGCGACCACAGCCTGGTGGAGATGATGGTGGAAGCCGGCCAGCTTACGCCCGAGGAAGCGCGCGTACATCCGCGGCGCTCGGTGATAACCCGCGCGCTGGGCACCGACCCCTCCACCCGCCCCGACCTCTACGAGCTTGACGTGGAGACGGGCGATCGGCTGCTCTTGTGCTCCGATGGCCTTTCCGGCATGGTGGAGGACGCCGACATCGAAGCGGTGATGAACCGCGCCGCCGACCCGCAGCGCTGCGCGTCGCAGCTGGTGAACGAGGCCATCGCCGCCGGCGGGCACGACAACATCACCGTGGTGGTGGCCGACGTGACGGGCAAACGCGAGGCCCAGCGCAAGAAGGTGGCGCTGAAGACGAAGGTGACCGTGGCAGCCGTGCTGGTGCTCTTCGCGGCCCTGGTCGCCGGCGCGCTGTGGGCTGCGAACGCTTACGTGCACCATTCCGCCTACCTGGCCGAAGAGGACGGCTGCGTGGCGGTGTACAAGGGATTGCCCGAGCAGTTCCTCTTCTTCTCGTACTCCGAGCTGGACGAGCAGACCGACATCCCCGTGGACGAGCTGTCGCCGGGCGTGGCCGACCGCATCCGCGAGGGCCTGCGCGTCGACGACGTGGAAGCCGCCCGGGCGTTGGTGGAGGAATACCGCTCGCAGCTCGAGGGCGACGCGGGCGCGGGCACCGATGCGGATGCGGATGCCGCTGCAGACGAAAGCGCTGACGAAGCCGCGTCCGCCCGCGATGCCGACGACGAAGCGGCCGACGGCGCCGACGCGGGCGCGCGCACGGGCAACGGCGCTGCGTCACATTCCGGCTCCAACGCGCTCACCCCGCAGGACGTGGCGCGAGGGGGCGAGGGCGCATGACGCGTCGCAACCTGGAACTCGTGCTGCTGTGCATCGCCGCACCGCTGGTCATCCTCATGTTCGCCATGCTGGTGGCGAACCAGGGACAGCCCCTGAACGTGAACACCCTCGGCGTGCCCATCGGCATCTTCGCCGCCTTCGTGTTCGCGCACATCGCCGTGCGCCGCCTGGCGCCAGGCGCCGACCCCGCCATCCTGCCGCTGACCTTCGCGCTGTCGGGCATCGGCATCGCCTTCGTCACGCGCCTGCGGCCCGAGCTTGCCGTGGGCCAGCTGATGTGGCTGTTTTTGGGCGTGGCGTTCATGGTGGTGGTCCTGCTGTTCGTCCGCAACCTGGACAAGCTGGCGCGCTACAAGTACACGCTCATGCTGGTGGGCATCGCGCTTCTGGTGTCGCCGCTGCTCCCGTTCATCGGCCAGGAGATCTACGGCAGCCGCATCTGGCTGTTCATCGGCCCGTTCTCGTTCCAGCCGGGCGAGATCGCCAAGATAGCCATCGTGCTGTTCCTGGCTGGCTACCTGGCGGCCAACCGCGAGATGCTGTCGGTGTTCACCTGGCGCGTGGGCCCGCTGAACCTGCCCGACATCCGCACGCTGCTGCCCCTTCTGGTGATGTGGCTCATCTCGCTAGGCATCGTCGCGTTCGAGAAGGACCTGGGCAGCGCCCTGGTGTTCTTCTTCGTGTTCCTGGTGATGATCTACGTCGCCACGGGGAAGAAGACCTACGTCATCGTAGGCGTGGCGCTGATGGCGGCGGGTGCCGTGGGGCTGTACTTCGTGTTCGACCACGTGCAGGTGCGCGTGGCAACGTGGCTCGACCCCTTCGCCGATGCCCAGAACACCGGCTACCAGCTGGTGCAGACCCTTTACTCGCTGGCCGACGGCGGCATGTTCGGCGTGGGCATCGGGCGCGGGCTGGCAGAGCAGATTCCCGTGGTGGAAAGCGACTTCATCTTCGCGGCCATCGGTGAAGAGACGGGGCTTCTGGGCGCGGCCGGGCTGCTGCTCCTGTACCTGTGCTTCGCCATCCGCGGCATGGTGACGGCGGCGCGCGCGAAAAGCGACGTGAGCTCGTTCACCGCCGTGGGCCTGACGGCCATCATCATCCTGCAAGCGTTCATCATCGTGGGCGGCGTGACGAAGCTCATCCCGCTGACCGGCCTGACCTTGCCTTTCGTAAGCCAGGGCGGCTCGTCGCTTCTGGCCAGCTTCATATCGGTGGCCCTGCTTCTGCGCGCCGGCGACGAGGGCACCGGCGTGAGTGAGGAAATGAAATCGGGCACCGCCATGCTGCATGCGGGCAACGTGCTGGGGCGCGTGTCGCTGGGGCACCGCCTGACCGTGGCGATGGTGGGCTTTTCCATCCTGTTCGCTCTGCTGGTGGCGAACCTCACGCTCATCATGGTGGTGCAGGCCGAGGCGTACCAGAGCATGCCCGGCAACAACCACACCATGGCGAAGGAGGCCGACACCGAGCGCGGCTCCATATCCACTTACGACGGCGTGGTGCTGGCCGAGAGCCAGCAGACCGAGGACGGCACCTACGAGCGCGTCTACCCCGCCGGCGACCTGGCCAGCCACGTGGTGGGCTACTATTCCGAGCGCTTCGGCGCCAGCGGCATCGAGGCCAGCGAGAACGAGACGCTGAAGGGCCAGCAGAACTTCGCCAGCTGGACCGACGTGATAAACGACGCGGCGGGCATCGAAACGCCGGGCAACGACGTGAAGCTGACGCTGAACTCCACCATCCAGCAGGCGGCGCAGGACGCCCTTGCCGGGCAGACCGGCGCCTGCGTGGTGATGGACCCCTCGACGGGCGCCGTGCTGGCCATGGCCTCGTCGCCCACTTACGACGCCGGCAGCATCGAGGACCTGCTTGCACAGGCGTCCGACGGCTCGGAGGCTTCCAGCGAGCTGTTCAACCGCGCGACGCAGGGCCTCTACGCGCCCGGCTCCACGTTCAAGATCGTCTCGCTGGCGGCGGCGCTGGAAAACGGCATCGCCGACGAGGACGACGTGTTCTCGTCCCCCGGCGTGATGGAGATCGGCAACGCCGAGGTGACGAACTTCGGCGACGAAAGCTACGGCAACATCACGCTGCGCCAGGCCACCGCCTACTCGTCCAACACCGTGTTCGGCCAGCTGGGCACCAGGATCGGCTCCGAGCTGCTGGTGCAAGTGGCCGAGAAGTTCGGGTTCGGCCAAGACCTGGACTTCGAGCTGCCGGTGGCCACCTCGCTCATGCCCGACCCGGACGAGATGACCGAATGGGAAACCGCCTGGGCCGCCGCCGGCGAGCCGGTGGGCGAGCACGAGAGCCCCGCCGGACCGCAGGCCAGCGTGCTTGAGATGGCCATGGTGGGCTGCGCCATCGCCAACCAGGGCACCATCATGCAGCCCTACCTGGTGGACAGCGTTTACAACGCCAACGGCGAGCGCAGCTACCAGGCGCAGCCGAGCACCTACCTGCAGGCCGTCAGCGCCGAGACCGCCAACCGCGTGAAGGACGTGCTGAAAGACGTCGTGAACTCCGGCACGGGCACCGCCGCCGCGGTGTCGGGCGTGCAGGTGGCCGGCAAGACGGGCACCGCCGAGACGGGCGACGGCGACAACGGCTGGTTCGTGGGCATGGCGGACGCGAACTCCGACACGCCCAGCGTGGTGGTGGCCATCGTGCTGGAGGATTCGTCATCCACGCTGGCGTCCAGCAAGGCGGCCGGCGTGCTGTCGGCGGCCCTGTCGGTGCGCGGCGGCGTGTAGGCGCGGCGCGGCGGGCGGAGGCCGGCCGGCGGACGGGTGGCGCGGCGGCGGGCAAAAGCCGGTCGGCAGGCGAGACGGCGGCGGCCGGCGAAGGGGAAACGACGGACGCGGAAGGGCCGCGAAAGGCGGCGGACCATTCGGCGAACGGCGGAGGATTATATGATGAAAGCGGCTCTGCACCTGCAGGGCCGGGGCGAATAGGGTATGCTTGTGGACTGGATTGGTTTCCGCATATCCGAATCGCATGAACATAGCCTAGAGGAGCAGAAACGTGACCGGAAGCATGATAGGCAGGGTCTTCAACAATCGGTACCAGATAACCGAGTGCATCGGCGTGGGCGGCATGGCGGAGGTGTACCGCGCACAGGACAACGTGCTGGGACGCGTCGTCGCCGTGAAGGTCATGCTGCCGCAGTACGCTGCCGACGAGAGCTTCACCAAGCGCTTCCGCCAGGAGGCCGCCTCCGCAGCGAACCTGCAGAGCCCCTACATCGTGAACGTGTACGACTGGGGTCAGGACGAGGGCACCTACTACATCGTGATGGAGTTCGTGCGCGGCAGCGACCTGAAGACCGCCATCAACGAGCGCGGCGCCATCAACCAGCGCAAGGTGGCCGAGATCGGCTCGCAGGTGTGCCAGGCGCTGTCGGTGGCGCACAAGCAGGACATCATCCACCGCGACGTGAAGCCGCAGAACATCATGGTGCAGCCTGACGGCAACGTGAAGGTGATGGACTTCGGCATCGCGCGCGCGAAGAACTCCACGGCCGACAAGACCGGCTCGGTGCTGGGCACGGCGCACTACATCTCGCCCGAGCAGGCGCAGGGCAAAGACCTCACCGCCGCCAGCGACATCTACTCGCTGGGCGTGGTGCTGTATGAGGCTGCCACGGGCAAACTCCCCTTCGACGGGCCGGACGCCGTGAGCGTGGCTATGAAGCAGGTGAGCGAGCAGCCCCTGCCGCCGCACGAGGTGAAGCCCGACATCGATCCCAACCTTGAGGCCATCATCATGAAGGCCATGGCGAAGAACCCCGCTGAGCGCTTCGCCACTGCGCAGGACATGCGCTACGTGCTGAACGACTTTTTGGCCGGCCGTCCGGTGAACCTGGGCGGCTTCACCAGCGCGCAGACCGCCGTCATGGGCGGCGTGGGCATGGGTGCCGCCCCTACCGCGGTGATCGGCTCCGCGGGCGCGATGGGCGCCGCGGGCGCCATGGGCGGTGCCGGCAGCACGTCGGTGATGCCCGCTTCCGGCGTCGGCATGGGCGGCGCGCGCAGCAGCAACGGCGCAAGCCACTACCGCTCTTCCGATGGCGGCAAGCAGGGGCCGAACAAGAAGGTCATCGGCATCGTGGTGGCCATCGTGGCCGTGATCGCCATCGCGGGCCTTGCCGCGTTCTTCGCCCTGGGCGGCTCCGGCACGGGCAACCCCGTTCCGAACGTGACGGGCAAGACGCTTGACGAGGCCACTCAGCTGCTTGAGGACGCCGGGTTCCAGGTGGGCAACGTCAGCCAGCGCTCCGACGACAAGGTGGAAGAGGGCAAGGTGGCAAGCCAGGACCCCGCCGCCGGCACCAAGCGGGAAGAGGGCACTCGCGTGAACCTGGTCGTTTCCAGCGGAAGCTCGTCGGTGAGCGTGCCGGACGTGACGAACATGACCGCCGACCAGGCGCGCAGCGAGCTTGAGAAGCTGGGCTTCAAGGTGCAGGCGGGCACGGCCGAGTACAGCGACGACGTGGACAAGGATCGCGTGGCGCGCACCGATCCGGCCGCCGGAACGTCGCTGCCCAAGGGCACCGTGGTGACCTACTACCTGTCGCTGGGCGCCGAGGGCACCGAGGTACCCAACGTGGTGGGCTCCATGGAAGGCGCTGCCACCACAACGCTGTCCAATGCCGGGTTCAACGTGACGACCGAGCGCGTGTACGACGACACCGCCGCAAAGGGCACCGTGCTCAGCCAGACGCCGGGCGCCGGCGAGAAGCTGAAGGACGGCGGCACCGTGCACCTGGTGATCAGCGACGGCCCCGACCCGGCCACGCAGGAGCCCGAGCAGGTGGGCATCCCCAACCTGGTGGGCTGGCGCGTGTCCGATGCGAAGTACCAGCTTGAGAGCCTGGGCTTCCAGGTGTACGTGGCAGGTGGCGCGTCCGACGGCGATTACGTGACCAGCACGTCCCCGTCTGGCGCGGCGGACGAAGGCTCCACCATCACCATCTACGCCGAGAGCGCTTCGACCGGCGGCGACGGCGAAGCTGTGGAAGAGTAGCGAAACCGTCAGCTTCGGGCCATGCGACCTGCGAGGGGCGCGCCGATGCGCATTTCGCGCGGAGGCGCGCCCCTCGTGCTACAATACACGGCACGCCTCCGTAGCTCAGGGGACAGAGCACCGCTCTCCTAAAGCGGGTGCCGCGCGTTCGAATCGCGCCGGGGGCACCACTTAAAATACCAGGTCATCGTGCGTTTTCGCCCGGTGGCCTTTTCGGTTTTCAGCAAGGAACGTTGCGCCACGGCTCCTGAGAATCCATGCTCAGCTAAGCTAGGTAGCTAGATTTAGCAAGGTGATGCCGCATGATCCAGGTGAGCATGTTCGAAGCGAAAACGGAGCTCTCGAAGCCAGCGAAGCTCCTCGAATCCGGGCAGGAGGACGTCGTCTACATCGTGCGGAACAACTCCCCCGTGGCTCAGATGACCCTCATCGACCCGTCCCGCAAAACCAAGCGCATCGGTGCCGCTGAAGGACGGTTCACCATCCCTGACAACTTCGACGCCTGGGATGATGAGATTGAAGAGCTGTTCGACGCGCGCATCGGCGAATACGACACCCCCTGCGTACTGAAGGTGTGACACGGTAGGCTTTTCTTCACCGTGCGCCGGACGAGGCGTTTGCCGACAGGCGAAATCCCGCCTGTCGGCAAACGCCCTACCCGCGGCAGCCTTCTTCGATACGCAGGGTCAGCATGGCGCCGATGTCGTAGGCGGTGCCGCCGGGTTCGTCTTTGTCGGCGACCACGTTGAAGCCGACGAGGCGCTTCTCGGACGCGCCGCCCTTCGTTTCGTAGAGGCGCACGACCGTCATCTCGTCGGTTTCTTCCGTCTCCACCACGCAGCCAGGGACCTCGCGCGGATCCACGAGACCCGCCGAGATGAACAGCGTGCCGTTCACCGCGATGGTGTTCGTCATGATGGCGCCGCGGTAGGCGTCGGCCTGCGCGGGCTCACCACCCGCCAGCTCGGCGGCCATGGCGCGGCCGGCGCACTGACCCTGCAGCGCGGCCGTCTTCCAGATGCCGAGCACGCGCTTCTCGCCCGTGACGAGCTCAGTGGCCTGCGCGCAGTCGCCCGCCGCGAACACGTGCGACGCGCTCGTGCGCATGAAGTCGTCCACCACGATGGCGCGGTCGACCGCGATGCCGCTCCCCTCAAGCAGCGACAGATCGGAGCGCACGCCGTGCGCCACGACGATCTCGTCGAAGCGTTCCACGTCACCGCCTGAGAACGCCACCTCGAGGCGGCTGCCCTCCGCGTCGGCACCGTCGAGCACACGCACGCCGGCGATATGCTGCCCGAAGCGCATCTGCACGCCCTTCGCCGCCAGGCCGCGCTCGAAGCGCTCGGCTGCGGCGGGCAGCGCGCTGAAGTCGAGGATGTGGTCGTTCACGCCCACGAGCGACACCGCGCAGCCGCAGTTCAGCGCCGCTTCCATGCTCTTGAGCGCGATCATCGACGCGCCGCTCACGAGCACACGCTTGCAGGCCGCGCTCTCGAACGCCGCTTTCATGCGCGCCGCGTCGTCCATCGTGCGCAGCACGAGCGGCTCGTAGCCGCAGTCCTGCGGGAAGCCCGCCGTCGTCGGGCGCGCGCCCACCGCCACGAGGCACACGTCGTAGGCGTATTCCGCGCCCGCCTCCGTGCCGACGCGCTGCGCCGCTGCGTCGATCTTCGCCACGCGCGCGTTCGGCACCATCTCGACGTTCAGCTCGGCCAGCGCCTCGGCGCTCCACGGGAAGCACTGCTCGTAGGTCTTCTCACCGCCCGCGTAGTACGAGGTGAGGATGGGGCTGTACGGCAGAATGTCGGTGTCGGAGAACGCGCGAATCACGCCCGCGTACCCCGCGCCGCGCAGCGCGATGGCCGCATTCACGCCCGCCGTGCCCCAGCCGACGATGGCGGCAACCTGCTCGGCGCCCGCCGCACTCTCGCTCGTCGCGCCCTGGCCCGCCACCTGCGCGTCCGCCGCGTTCTGCATCTTCTCTTCGCTCATCACGCCGCCTTCCTACGCGAACACCTGGGCCAGCCACGGGCCGTACTCGCCCGACCACATGCCGCCCAGCTGGGCGAAGGTCTTGTCCCAGTCGAACTGGCTGTCGAACAACAGCTCGCAGTAGTGCTTGTTCGTCACGGCGCGCGGCGCCTCCATCAGGCGATACGCGTAGGTGTACGTGCAGGTGGGGCACATCGACACCACCGTGGAGCCGTCGGGCGCGAAGCTCAGCTTGCCGTCGGCCTGCTCGGCCTGGCGGGCGGGGTCGAACGCGCTCACCGCGCCGCCCGCGCCGCAGCAGCCACGGTAGATGACGACCTCGCGCGCAGGCGCAGCGGCATCGGTGCCGGCGTCGGCACCGTCGGCCGCGCCCTCGCCCGCGTCCGCACTGCCAGCCAGCCCCAGCACCGCGCGCACCTCGTCCACGTACGAGCCGTCGCGGTCCTGGCACGACTTCGACAGGCAGATCGTCCCCTCGGGCAGCGGATGCTTCGGTGCAAAGCCGCGCTCCGCCAGCCAGCCGGCCAAAAGCTCCACCTTGACGTTCAGCCCCCGTGCCGCAAGCGCCTTGCGCATGTCGTTCGCACAGCCGGGGCACACGCACACGAGCTCGCGCGCACCCGCCGCCGCCAGCTCGTCGGCGTTGCGGTCGCACAGCGCCTCGGCGCGGTCGAAGAAGCCCGCGCTCTTGAGCGACGAGCCGCAGCAGCTGTCGATCATGGTCGCGCGGCCATCGGCAAGGCGGTCCACCTCGTCGAAGATCTCGCGGCACAGCTCGGGCCCGTAGGCGGCAAGCGAGCATCCGGGGAAGAACGCCGTGGTCAAGCCCGTCTCCACCTCGTGGCCCTCGTAGGCTTTATGGCGCACCAGGTCCACGTACCCGATGCCGTGGATGGCGCGGTACGCCGTGAAGATGTCCCATTCCTGGTCGACGAGCACGCTCGACCACGCCTCGCGCGGGATGAGCCCGAGGTTCTGGAAGTCGACGCGCGCACGGTAGATGAGATCGCACACGTCGTTGTGCGCGAAGCACGTGTTCTTGCACGACGTGCAGAAGAAGCAGCCGCGCACCGCCTGCACAAGCTGCCCGTTGGTGGCGATGGCGTACGCCAGCTCTTCCTTCGTGGACGATGCGCGCTGCGCGTCGAGCAGCGCCTTCGCAATGTCGCCGAGTGACATGCCCGCCGCTGTCAGCGACTCGCACGCTCCCGTGCAGTGCCCGCACTGCGTGCACGTGCCCGCAAAACGCCAGTAGGCGTCGGAGCCCTCCAGCAAAGCCATTGATTCCGTCCCCTCCTTGTTTGCGCAGCGGCGCGCCGCGCGCCCGTGATCGTTCGGCATTCTCGGCCCCGCCGCCCTGACCACCTCTCCCCCGAAGAGGGCGGCGTCGGCAGACGCGACCCTAGTCGGCCAGCGCGTCGGCCACCTTGCGCGCCGCAGCCGTGATGGACAGGTCGTCCACGTCCACCACCACGTCGGCGTACTGCTCGTACAGCGGCTTGCGCTCGTCGAACAGCTCGCGCAGGCTCATCCCGATGCCGCCCTTCAGCACCACGCCGCGTTCCTGCAGGTCGGACAGCCGGTTGACCAGCTGGTCGTAAGAGATCTTCAGATACACCACGCGCCCGATCTCCGCCAGGTGCCGCATGGCCTCGTCGGAGTACACCGCGCTGCCACCCGTGGCGATGACGGTATGGTCGGCCTCGATGTCGCGCAGGATCTCGTTCTCCACCCGGATGAAGCCCTCCGGTCCGCACGCGTCGATGAGCTTCTGCAGCGTCTTATCGCACTGCTGCTGGATAACCAGGTCGGCGTCGAGGAAGCGATAGTTCATGATCTTCGCCAAAACGATGCCCAACGTCGATTTGCCCGCTCCCGGCATGCCGATGAGGATGATGTTGTCGCCGTTCGCCATTGCGAACCCCTTTCAGTCGCTTCAGTCGCCCGTTCCCGCCCGGGAAGTATACTCTATCGCGCTCCGCCACCGGACGAGAAGCCTCCGCCCCCGCCGATGGAGAACCCTCCACCGCCACCGCCGATGCCCGAGAACCCGGAACCTGCCGGCGTTGCGGAAAGCGCCGCCTGCGCGCTGCGCATCGTCTCGTCAAGCGACGCCTGGAACAGCCCGCCTGCCGGCGCGCCGGCAGCATGGCCCGTCGAAGCCGCGTACCAGTACCACCAGGGCAGCAGGGTGTATCCCGAGCCCATCGTCACCTCGTCCCCGAACAGCTGCGGCATGGTCACCTTCAGCTCGTCCACCACCTTGTCGGCGATGCCGAACAGGTAGGCGTACACCATGAACGCGCCCCACACCTTCACGTCGGTGGGCGGCCGCTCGTCCAGGGTGGAGAAGTCGCGCAGCCAGTTGCGCAGCGCCTTGCACTTCGCGCACAGCTCGTTGCCCTCCACGCTGCGGCGCGACGTGTGGTTGCCCAGCAGCGCCAGCGCTACGACCGTGGGAATGGCGAAGATGACCGGGAACAGGTTGCCCGCCCAGATCCACGCCAGAACCGCCGCCACTGCCAGCACCACCGCCAGAGCGATGACGCGGAACTGCCACTTGCTTCCCTCGTATTCAAAGAAGGCGCGCTTGTTCACCTGCGCCGACAGCATTCCCTGCCAGCCGTCCAGCGCATCTTTGAACTCCTGCGGATGCGCGGCGCCGTAGGCCGACAGCTCGTCGAAGCGCACGGCGTCGCGACCCTCGGCCACCACATCGAACAGGATGCGCAACGCCTCGCGGTCGAGCGGATGGCTGGCCGCCTGCTCGGCGCCGGGCAGGCGCGTGAGTACGTAGCCCTCCGCGGCGGAGCCGTCCTCGGCAGCGGGCGCCCGGTCGATGCGCAGGCCCCCCGTGCACGACAGGTGCATCAGCGTGGCGGTGAAGTCGTCGCTGCTCGCGTGATCCCAGCGCCACAGCCGGCCGATCTCGGCCGGATGCACCGACGGGCTGGGCACGTCGCGCCAGTAGTCGTCTTTGAACGTCGGCACGTGCTCTTTTCCGTAGCGGAAGTAGGCCCACAGCCCCACCGCCAGCGCGGCGACGCACACCAGCGCCGCAGCGATGATGAACGCCAGCGACGCGACGCGGGCAGCATTCGCCGAGTCGGCCCACGCCTGCTCTTCGGCCAGCGCGTCCTCCAGATGCTTCTCGGTGCGGTGCGTCTGCTCCGTGCCGCTGGGCAGGTTGGTCAGCCAGCTTTCGGGGAACACCACGCGCGCTTCCGCGTAATCGCCCGCTTCGACGTTTGGCACGGTGTAGGTGACGCTGCCGTCCCCATTCACCTCCACGGCGCCGTCAAGAGGCCCGTGCCCCCACGCGCGCACGGTGACGCCCGGCTCCACCGTAGCGCCCGACGGCACCGGCAGCGCCAGCGTCAGCGTGACATTGCTGGAATCCGCGCCCCACTGCTCGCCGACGAACTTCCAGTACACTTCCCCCACGTCGGCATACGCCTGCACGCCGTTCTTCACCGTGTAGTCCAGCTCGACCAGAAGGCGCTTTTCGGAACCGTCGAAGAACACGTACACGGTATCCTTCGCCACGTCCACCGAGTACGCATCGTGCTCTGGCCCGCCCTCGTCGCGCCACGACAGCACGAATGGCGCGCGCTCGAGGGTCTCAGGCTCGCCCACCGGCTCGCCCGCCTCGTCAACCGGCACCATGCGCGCTGCGTTGACCTGCAGCTCGGCGCCGTCGGGCAAATCGCCGAACGTCCACCACACGGCGGAGAAGTCGCCGTCGAACGAGAACGTGCGCTGCTCGACAACGTGCAGCGAGCCGTCGGTTTCCGCCTGGGCGGTTATGTCCACCTTGGGCATGGTGTAGGAGTCGGCGTGCGCGGTGCCGGACGGCATGGCGAAGGTCGCGCAGACGGCCGCCAGCACGGCGCAGACTGCGAGCGCGAACGCGCGGAACGCAAGGCGGCGGGGCTGCGGGAACGGGCGCGCCAGGGCGGCGCCCGGCATGCGTCGATTCTGCGAAGCGCTTCGGTTTTGCTCCATCATGCTCCTTGCAAGTTCCGGAGGGTCACGGTATCATTGCTAACCGCACCAATTATAGTACGGAGAAGTGACCGAGAGGCCGAAGGTGCTCGCCTGCTAAGTGAGTATACCCCACAAGGGTATCCGGGGTTCGAATCCCCGCTTCTCCGCCACGCTTGCTGAACGGACTTGGCACGACGCCAGGTCCGTTTTTCGTTTCGCCCCCAAGGGGTTCGGAACGGCGAGGAGGCGAGGGGGAACGCGAAGAGGGGCGGCGATGGCACGCGGCGGTCGAGACAACAAAAAACCCGGCCGAGGCCGGGTTCCGAGTTTCAGATGGTGCGGGCGAGAGGACTTGAACCTCCATGGGGTTGCCCCCATACGGACCTGAACCGTACGCGTCTGCCAATTCCGCCACGCCCGCATATCCGTTCGCTTCTTGCGAAGCGATTAGACATAATATCCCAGCACCGTCTCCTTTGCAAGGGGTAATTTTCGCGAACACGCAAGTTTTTTCGCGCGCCCCGCTTCCCCGCCGTAACAAGGCCCTTCGGAGCTTCGTACGGGTTACTAGTCGATGAACACCGCCGGCGCGAACGCGTTTCACCTTCGGCAAGCGCTATGATGGGCTTTCCACTTTTCCGCAGAAGGGGGACCGCCCATGGCCGCTGAAAAGAACTTCAAACTGTACGAGAACTTCCGCGCCGTAAACTCCATCGACCCGAAGCTTTACGAGGAGTACGACGTGAAGCGCGGCCTGCGCAACGCCGACGGGACGGGCGTGGTGGCCGGCCTCACCGGCGTCGCCAACGTGCACGGCTACGTGATCTCGGACAACGAGAAGATGGCCGATGCCGGCTCGCTGCGCTTCCGCGGCTACGAGATCGGCGACCTTTTGGACGTGGACGACCGCGAACGCCGCTTCAACTTCGAGGAAGTGGCCTACCTCCTGCTGATGGGTGACCTGCCCACCCAAGAGCAGCTGGACTGCTTCATTGCCACGCTCGATGCGCACCGCGAGCTGCCCGACGGCTTCACCGCTTCGTCCATCATGCGCGCCACGCCGCACGACATCATGAACGCCCTGGCGCGCTCCGTCCTGCTGCTGTACTCCTACGACGAGCACGCCGAGGACCGCGACCCCGAGCACGAGATAACCACCGCCGTCTCGCTGATCTCGCGCCTGCCGCGCATCATGGTGTTGGCCTACCACGCCGCTCGCGCGCAGTTCGCCAACGGCTCCATGATCATGCACCGCTTCATCCCCGGCCAGTCCACCGCCGAGACCATCCTGTCGATGCTGCGCCCCGACCGGCAGTTCACGCAGGAAGAGGCGCGCATGCTCGACATCATGCTGTGCCTGCACGCCGAGCACGGCGGCGGCAACAACTCCACGTTCACCACGCGCGTGCTGACCTCGGCCGACACCGACGCGTACTCCACCTACGCAGCTGCCATCGGCTCGCTGAAGGGCCGCAAGCACGGCGGCGCCAACCACCAGGTGCGCGCCATGCAAAAAGAGGTCAAAGAGAACGTGCAGGACTGGGAAAACGACGACGAGGTGGCCGACTACCTGGGCAAGATCGTCCGCAAGGAAGCCTACGACGGCTCCGGGTTGGTGTACGGCATGGGGCACGCGGTCTACACGGTGTCGGACCCGCGCGCCGTCATCCTGAAGCGCTTCGCCCGCCGGCTGGCCGAGGGAACGGAGTTCGAGCCCGAATTCCATCTGCTTGAATCCATCGAGCGCTTGGCCCCGGAGGTCATCCTGCGCGAGAAGGGCACGAAGAAGGACATGTGCGCCAACGTGGACATGTACTCCGGCTTCGTCTACACGATGCTGCGCATCCCCGAAGAGCTGTTCACGCCCCTGTTCGCCTGCGGACGCATGCCGGGTTGGGCGGCGCATCGCTTCGAAGAGCTGGTCAGCGGCAAGCGCATCATTCGCCCCGCGTACAAGACCATTCGGAAGGGGTCGCGCCCGTACCGCCCTATCGCCGAGCGCTAGCCGAGCGCGGCCGGCGGAACTGCCGAGCCGGCCGCCGAGAGCCGGCCGCGCGCTATCGACATTTTTTGCCCCCTGGGGAACGTTTCGCTTGCAAAGCAGGCGGCGGGACGGGGTACAATTGGCGGCAACGAGAGAACGGACGCGGAAACGCGAGGAGATCGCCATGGTTGACATCAGCAAGCTTCCGAAGGGCCGCACCGCCATCAGGGAGCTGACGGAAGAGGACTTCGACGGGTTCGACCTTGCCGACATCAAGTGCCGCTCGTGCAGCGGATACGGCAACTGCGGCTTCAAATCCTACGGCTTGTACCAGGGCAAGGCCGTTTCCATCTGCAACCAGCGCAAATACCAGCTGCAGTGCGAGCGCGACGGCGTTCCCTTCGACCCCAGCGACCTGTTCAAGTAGGGAACCCGCACTCATCCCCAAAACGAAAACAGGCTCGGCGCGGTGCCGAGCCTGCGGCTCTTTTCTGGCGGAGGCGGTAGGATTCGAACCCACGGAACCTTGCGGCTCAACAGTTTTCAAGACTGCCGCCTTCGACCACTCGGCCACGCCTCCGTGCTGGCTGCGGTCCGCGCGCCGGGCAAGTAACGCCTGCGTGGCGATTGCCTCCGCGCGGAAAACGCCGCATCAGAATACCATATAATACGCACCATGACCGACGAAGACTACATGCGCATGGCGCTCGACGAGGCGCGGCGAGCAGCAAGCCTCGACGAGGTTCCCATCGGGGCGGTGGTGGTGTACCACCCCATCGACCCGGCCACGCGCCGCCCGCTGCAGGAGCCGCGCGTCATCGCGCGCGCCTGCAACCTGCGCGAGACGACGCGCGATCCGTCCGCGCACGCCGAGTTCCTGGCGATGCGCCAGGCGGCGCGCGAGCTGGATGCCTGGCGGCTGACCGGCTGCACCGTCTACGTGACGCTGGAGCCGTGCGTCATGTGCGCGGGGCTGATGCACCAGGCGCGCATCGACCGGTGCGTCTACGGCGCGTCGGACCAGAAGGCCGGCGCGGTGGGCACGCTGTACGCGGTAAACGCCGACGAGCGCCTGAACCACATGTTCGAGGCGACGCCGGGCGTTTTGGAAGAGGAATGCGCTGCGCTTTTGCGCAGCTTTTTCAAGGCCAAGAGGAAGCGATGATGGAACACGACGAGCAGCACCTTTCAGAAAACGCCACCGCGACGGCCGGCGCGGCCGAAGCCGCAGCGGCCACTGAATCCGCATCCGAGGCCGCGCGCCCCGTTGCAGCGCGCGGCGCGAAGGTGGACATGGTAGGCGAGGCCCGCAACGCGCAGATGGCCGACAGCCGGCTGGAGCCGGGCGAGATCCGCCTGATCGCCCCGGCGAAGGTGAACCTGTACCTGGAGATCGGCGACAAGCGCGCCGACGGCTACCACGATGCCGTCACGGTCATGCACGCCCTCATGCTGCACGACGCGGTGCGGATGAAGCGCGAGCCGTCGGACGGCGACGGCCTGTCCGTGGACGTGCGCTGCGTGCCGCGCGAGGGGCTTGCGCCGCTGGACGTTCCCCCCGAGGACAACATCGCTGCAAAGGCCGTGCGCACGCTGGCGCAGATCATCGGCCGCAACGAGCACGAGGCGCTGCGCGTCATCATCGAGAAGCACATTCCCGCCGAAGCCGGCTTAGGCGGCGGCTCGTCGGACGCGGCGGCGGCCCTGGTGGGCGCGGCGCAGCTGTGGGGCCTCGATCCTGACGACCCGCGCATCGAGGAAGCCGCCCGCCAGCTGGGCGCCGACGTGGCTTTCTTCCTGCATGGCGGCTGCGCCTGCCTCACCGGCGTGGGCGACAAGCTGCACCACCGCTTGACGCCCCTGTCCGGTTCGGTGGCGCTCATCAAGCCGGAGGGCGGCGTTTCCACCAAGGAGGCGTACCGCGCCTTCGACGAATGCCCCCAGACCATCGACGCCGCAGACCGCGCGCGCGTGCTGGAGGCCGCCGACGCGTCCCTGGTGCCGCTGCGCAACAACCTGGTGTGCGCGTCCGAGCTGCTGCTTCCCGCGCTCGCCGAGGTGCGCGCCTGGGTCCAGAGCCAGCCCGAAGGGGTGGCAGACGCCCTCATGTCGGGCAGCGGGTCGGCCGTATTCGTGGTGTGCGATGACTTTTCCGCCGCCTGCCGCGTGGCGGCGGGCGCCCGCGCGCAAGGATGGTGGGCGCGCACGACGGCGTTCTGCTCGGCGCGCGCAGCGGCAGTCCCCGGGCGCTAGCCCGAACTCGAGGAGGGAGACCGAATGGACCCGACAATCATCATCGGCATCGTGGTAGCGGCGGTCGTCGTCATCGTCATCGTGGCGGCCATCGCGCTGTACAACAATCTGGTGAAGCTGCGCAACCGCGTCGACAACGCCTGGTCGCAGATAGACGTGCAGCTCCAGCGCCGCCTGGACCTCATCCCCAACCTGGTGGAGACGGTCAAGGGCTACGCGACGCACGAGCGCAGCACACTTGACGAAGTGGTAGCCGCGCGCTCCGCGGTGGCAAGCGCTCCGTCGCCCTTCGCGAAGATGCAGGCCGAAGGCATGCTGACGAACGCGTTGAAGAGCCTGTTCGCCGTCGTGGAGGCCTATCCCGACCTCAAGGCGAACGTGAACTTCCAGCAGCTGCAGGCCGAGCTGTCCAGCACCGAGGACAAGATCAGCTACATGCGCCAGAGCTACAACGACACCGTGATGACGTACAACACCGCCATCCAGACGTTCCCGGCCGTGCTGCTGGCCGGCGCGATGGGATTCAAGGAACGCGAGGGCTTCGATGCCATCGCCGCGGCGGAAAGCGCTCCGGAGGTGCGCTTCTAGCCGCACGCTGACGGCCCGCGGATGTGCCAGCCTAAAGGGGCGACAGCATTTGCAGGCCAGTGAAAGACTCCGCGCAGCGGCGCGGACGCAACGCGAAAGAACGAAAGGAGGGACGCCATGATCGCACGGCTCACCCGCATCATCCCGCTGCTCATCGTGCTTGCCGTGGTGGCCGCCATCGTGTACCTGGTGGCAACGTGGCGCTATTCCCCCAACAAGGCGAAAGAGATCCTCATCCGGGTGTTCACCTGGTTCACGGGCGTCTTGAGCGGCGCGTTCGCGCTCATGTGCCTGTACACGCTGCTCGACGGGAACCTGCCGGTGCTTGAGCTGGTTGCCAGCTTCCTGGTCACCTCGCTCGTCGCGCTGGGCATCACGCGCATCTGCCATGCAGTGTTCGTGCACCACCACCCCAACTGGAAGAAGAAGGCGCAGAAAGCCGAACGCCTGAACGGCCACAAGGGGTAGCAACCCGCCGCCGCATCTTCGGCGCGCCTCTGAGCGCAGACCGTCCGCTCTGCGCTCAGCCGTCCCTCGCCTCCGATCGCGAAGGTGTTGCGCAACACGCAGCAGGACAGCCCCAGCAGCGCGCCGGCCGAGCACTACCTGACCTACGACGAGCAGGGCCGCCCTGTCGGCGCCACGGCGCGCAGCAACGGTCAGAACCTCCATCTCTCCATCTAGGAACGCAGCGTCGGGTGCCCTCCCGCGCCCCTTGCCGCCCTGATCGGCCATCGGCGCCGATCCGCAGCGGCGCTCCTTTCAGAATCGTCGCGGATGCGCCGGCAATCGATCCCCCATAGCCAGCCTCCACGTGAGACAATGGAAGGGCGAAATCCACACGAAGGAGGGCCGTCATGAACACCGACACGTTGGTCCATCGGCCGCCCTACGACATGGGCTGCCCCGTTCTGCAGGTGACGCGCGGATGCTCGCACGGCAAGTGCCGCTTCTGCGACATCCAGGAGGGCAAGGCGTTCAGCGTCGTTCCTTTCGAGGAAATCCTGGAGGACATCCAGGAGATCGCGAAGAGCGCCACGCAGCTGACCCGCCGCATCTACCTGGCGGGCGGCAACCCCTTCGTGCTGCCCAACGAGCACCTCATCCGCATCTTCGACGCCGTGGAAGAGCGCATCCCCACGGTGAACAGCTACGGCGGCTTCGCGCGCATCGACGACTTCGCAAAGAAGACCGACGCCGAGCTGGCCCAGCTGGCGGCGCGCGGCGTGACCGACCTGACCATCGGCGCCGAAAGCGGCTGGGACGAGCTTCTGGCCTACATGGACAAGGCGCAGACCGCACGCGACCTCATTGAGCAGGGCAAGCGCCTGCACGCGGCGGGCATCCGCTTCACGTTCTTCTACCTGGCAGGACTGGCGGGCGCCGGCAGGGGCCAGCAGAACGCCCTTGAGTCCGCGCGCGTGTTCAGCGAGGCGGCCCCCGACCGCATCCTGGTGGTCACGCTGACGCCGGCGAAGAACTGGCCGCTGGCCGCGGACATCGCCTCCGGCGACTGGGTGCCCTTCACCGAGCGCGAGGCCGCCGAGGAGATACGCACGTTCATCGCGAACCTCACCTGCAAGACGAACGTCATAGCCTCGCACGACACCGACGTCATCCGCTTCGACGGCGGCATCCCGCAGAATCACCAGGGCATGCTGGATCTGCTGGACAACTACATTCCCAAGATCAACGAGGACGCCGCCCGCCGGATGCGCAACCTCATCCACAAGGCGTCGTTCTAGGGCGTTCTAGGACGCAACGCAAAAGAGGCGGGGCCGCTCCGCTCAAGCGAAACAGCCCCGCCCCTATCGCGCCCCTCGCGCAGCGCCCAAGGCGCAGCATGTTGGGCGCTGCAGCGTTTTCCGCGTTCCGCGCCTCCCCTATTCCGGCGAGACCTTCTTCGAAGCCATGCGGCCGAAGAAGCGCGCCAACAGGTTGAACAGCAGGATGCACACCATCAGCACCGCGGCCGTGCCGTTCGACACCATCTCCAGGTCGGGCACCACGCCCTCGGAGTTGATCTTCCAGATGTGCACCGCCAGCGTTTCGGCGGGACGGAAGATGTTCCACGGGCACGACGGGCTGCTCAGGTCGAAGTTCGTGAAGTCCAGCGACGGAGCCGACTGTCCGGCGGTGTAGATCAAGGCCGCAGCCTCGCCGAACACGCGCCCGGCCGACAGGATGATGCCGGTGATGATGGCCGGCAACGCGGCCGGCATGAGCACGTGGATGGTGGTCTCCCAGCGGCTCGCGCCCAGTGCCAGGCCGCCCTCGCGCTGGTCGTCGGGGATGGCCTCCAGCGCCTGCTGGATGACGCGCACCAGGATGGGCAGGTTGAACATCGTCAGCGCCAGCGCGCCGGAAATGATGGAGAAGCCCCAGCCCATCTGCAGCACGAAGAACAGGAAGCCGAACAGACCCACCACGATGGACGGCAGCGACGACAGTGCCTCGATGACCGTCTTCACCGCCGCAGTGATGCGGTTTTGCGGCGCGTACTCCGACAGGTAGATGGCCGCGCCCAGCGAGATGGGCACCGAGATGACCAACGTCAGCACCAGCAAGTAGAAGCTGTTGAACAGCTCCGGCCCAATGCCGCCGCCGGCTTTGAACTGCTCCGGGTCGCCGGTGAGGAAGTTGATGTCCACCAGCTTCCCGAACCCGTTGATGAGGATGTAGGCGATGATGGCCACCAGCACCACGCAGATGAACGCCACGATGAGGGTCAGCACGCCCGTGGCCGCGTTGTTCTGCGCCGCGATGCGCTTGGCGTAGGCCTTTGCGTCTTTAGCCATTCTTCTTCAACCCTCCCTTGTGCTCGATGAAGTGGATGATGGCGATGAACACGAGCGACATGATGAGCAGCAGCAGGGCCAGCGACCACAGCACGTTGCTGTACACGGTGCCCGTCATCTCGTTGCCGATGCCCATGGTCAGAACCGACGTGAGCGTGGCGGCCGGCGTGAACAGGCCGTCGGGCATCTGGGCGGCGTTGCCCACCACCATCTGCACGGCCAGCGCCTCGCCGAACGCGCGCGTCATGCCCAGCACGACGGCGGTGCACAGCGACGGCATGGCCGCGCGCAGCACCACGTGCCAGACGGTCTGCCAGCGGCTGGCGCCCACGCCGTAGGCGCCTTCGCGGTACGAGCGCGGGACCGAGGTCAGCGCGTCGATGGAAAGCGAGGTGATGGTGGGAAGGATCATCAGCGCCAGCACGATGGACGACGACAGGATGCCGTAGCCGGTGGTGCCGGTGAGGTCGCGCATCCAGCCCACGATGATGGTCAGGCCCAACAGGCCGTACACGACCGAGGGGATGCCCACCAGAAGCTCCACCACCGGCTGGAACACCGTGCGACCGAACTTCGGCGCCACCTCCACCACGAAGATGGCCGAGCCGATGGCGAACGGGATGGCGATGGCGGTGGACAGCAGCGTCACCGAGAACGAGCCGACGATCATCGGCAGGGCGCCCACGGTGGGCATGCCGTTCGCGTCGTCAACATGCGGGTTCCATTCGGTTCCCGTCAAAAGCGCAAGGGGGTTGATGCCGTCCACGAAAAACGTCGCCAGGCCATGCTGGGCGACCATGAAGATAAGGGTGATGACCAGCAGCACGACGACGGCGATGCAGGCCGCCGACACCGTTTTGCCGGCAAGATCGACGCGCCCTTTCTTGCTGAGCTTGCGCCGCCCGCCGTTGGCAGGGGCGTCCAGTGCGGTTGACACAGATGAACCTTCCTCTTTGGTGCCGCACGAAGCGGAGGGTCGAAGCGGCGCGGCGCATGCAGGCCGCACCGGTTGAGGGAGCGTTTGGCGCCGGTGCGCGGGGCACCGAACGCCGGCGGCGCAGGCCGCGGACGCATCCCATGAAGAAGCCCCCCGAGGTGGCCCCGGGGGGCTGTAAGAAGGGAAAGAGTTTTACAGCTGGGTGACGTTGCCCTCGGCGTCCTTCTCCACCTTCATGCCGGAGACGGGGATGTAGCCGTTCTCCTCCACCAGCGAGCCCTGGACCTCTTCGCTCATCATGTAGTCGATGAACGCCTGGGTGGCAGCATCGGACTCAAGCGCGGTGTACATGTGCTCGTAAGCCCAAATGGTCCAAGAGTTGTCCTCGACATTGGCGGTCTCGGGCGCAACACCGTCCACCGACAGGGCCTTGGTGGAGTCATCGAAGTAGGAGAACGCCAAGTAGGAAATGGCGCCGGGGGTCTCGGAAACCATCTTGGCGACGGTGCCCGAGGAATCCTGCTCCTGGAAGGTGGCGGATTCCTGATCGCCCAGCACGGCGGCCTCGAACACCGCACGGGTGCCGGAACCGGCCTGGCGGTTGATGACCACGATCTCCTGGTCGGAGCCGCCCACCTGGTTCCAGTTGGTGATCTCGCCGGTGAAGATCTTGGCGAGATCGGCGATGGCGATGTCGTCGACAGAGACCTCGGGATTCACGATCGGGCCCATGCCCACAACGCACACGCGGTTGTCCTTGATCTTCTCGGCGTCGGCAGGATCGTCGACCTTTTCCTCGGCGAACACATCGGAGTTGCCGATCTGGACAGCGCCTTGGACGATCTGGGTGATGCCCTGACCGGAACCGCCGCCCTGGATGGTGATCTGAACGCCGGAGTTCTCCTCCATGAACTGCTCGGCAGCGGCCTCGACCAGCGGCTGCAGAGCGGTGGAGCCCACGGCGGTGATGGAGCCGGACAGCTCGGCGGCCGGCTCGCCCTCGGAACCGCCCTCGGCCTCGCCCTCAGAGGAACCGCCGTTGCTGGAGCAGCCCACCATGCCCAGGCCGGCCAGGGCGGCGGTGCCGCCAGCAACCGTCAGGAAACGACGACGGCTCATCGAATTCTTCGCGATCTGCATGATCAATGTTTCCTTTCCTCAGAACAATTCGTTCACTCGTTTCGCTGGGCGCGGGGGCGCCTCTTGCGATAGCTAATGGTAGGAAGCGGCCATCAAAGGTTGTTAAGAGGCCTGCAAAATCTCTGTTAAGTCGGCTAGTTCAGCGGCTCGCCCTTGTACAGGCCGGTGACGGAGTACTCCACCCACTCGGCGATGTTCTGGGCGTGGTCGCCCACGCGCTCCAGGTACTTGGCGGCCATCAGCGCCTCCACGAGGTTGGACGCGGGGTCCGTCTCGTCCTTGATGCCCTTCACCACGTCGGCCTTCACGCGCTCGAACAGGTCGTTCACACCCTCGTCCTCGCCGATGACCGCATGGGCGCGATCGCCGTCGCGATGGATGTAGGCGGCCACGGCCTCATGCACCATGGCGCTGGCGCGGCCGGCCATCGACGTGATGTGCCCGCCCAGCTCGTCGCCGAAGGGGCTGTGGCCCTCCAGCGTCAGCACCACTTCCGCGATGTCGGTGGCCTGGTCGCCGATGCGCTCCAGGTCGCCGACGATCTTCATGGCGGCGCCCACGCGGCGCAAATCGCCCGCCACCACGGGCTGCTGCATCAGCAGCAGGCGCAGGCACAGGCTTTCCACCTCGCGCTCCAGATGATCGATCTCGTCGTCAGCGGCGATGATGGCGCGCGCCTTCTCCGCATCGCGCGTGGACAGCACCTCCACGGCGCCCATCAGCGCCGCCTCGGTGGCGGTGGCCATTTCTTTAAGCTGCTCGTTCAGCAGATCGAGCTGCGAATCGAATCTCGCACGCGGCATGCGACGATCACCCAAACCTTCCCGTGATGTAGTCTTCAGTACGCTTGTCGGAGGGGTTGCTGAACAGCTTCTCGGTGTCGTCGAACTCCACCAAATCGCCCAGCAGGAAGTACGCGCATTTGTCGGACACGCGGGCGGCCTGCTGCATGTTGTGCGTAACCATGACCACCGTGTAGTCCTTCTTCAGCTCCACTGCCAGCTCTTCGATGCGGCTGGTGGACAGCGGGTCCAGAGCGCTGGTGGCCTCGTCCATCAGCAGGACGTCGGGCTCCACCGCCAGGGCGCGCGCGATGCACAGGCGCTGCTGCTGGCCGCCGGAAAGCGCCAGCGCGCTGTCCTTCAGGCGGTCCTTCACCTCGTCGAAGATGGCCGCCTTGCGCAGGGCCGTCTCCACGATCTGGTCGAGCGACGCCTTGTCCTTGGTGCCGTGGGTGCGCGGGCCGAACGCCACGTTGTCGTAGACGCTCATCGGGAAGGGGTTGGCCTTCTGGAACACCATGCCGATGCGCTTGCGCAGCAGGTTGACGTCCATCTCCTTGCCGTAGATCTCTTCGCCGTCAAGCGTGACGGAGCCCTCGATGCGGCACCCGTTCACCATGTCGTTCATGCGGTTCAGCGTGCGCAGCAGCGTCGACTTGCCGCAGCCCGACGGGCCGATGAACGCCGTGATCTGGTTTTCGGGGATGTCCATGTTGATGCCGTGCAGGGCGTGGAAATCGCCGTAGTACAGGTCGAGATCCTTCACAGCCATCTTGATGGAGTGCGCGACGGGCTCTTCGACGTCGCGCGACCCGCTCCCCATGAAACCCTGGAGGCTGGCTTCTACCATTCACTTTCCTTTCGCTTCGTTTCCTGGCGCAGGCGCACGACTACCCAGCCGGCGCTTTCGCCGGTAGAGAACTGTATGGGCCGCGAATTAAGCCCATGTCAGACGCATGTCAGGTTTTCGTAAACTCTGAGGGAGGCGGGGGCGCGGAGCGCAGGGGGAGCGCAACTCCCATCCCTTTCCCGACTTGCTGCTCAGTTTTTTCGAAAGCTGGGGTTTTCGGGCTCGTTTTTTCGTTTTGTTGGGGTTCTTCGACTTCGAACGAGGGGACAGGGAAATCGCCTTGGGTTTCCTGTCTGGCATTTCCGCAGTTCAAAGTGCTGTCGTGCATCTATCAGCAAGCGAGCGGAAATCGCACCTCCGACGCGAGACCCCAAGATTCGACTTTTTCTATCCAAAATCTCAATTTTTCTGTTTGTTGGGGTGCGGAAAAAGAGCGAGCAAAGAAGCTGCGGAAAGCGCTGACGGGACGGGCGCGAAAGCGCAGTAGAAAAAGCTTCGGAAGGCATGGCCGAACGAGCCGCGAAGGGGAAGAAGCCGCACGCGGCCCCTTCCCAAGGCGAACAGGCAGGACGCGAAAGCGCGCCCTGGTACGCTGCCGAAGCGGCGCGACGCAGCCGCGCCGCCGCAGCTAGGAGCGCACGGAGCTGAAGATGGTGCAGATGCGGTTGCCGTCGGCGTCGATGGAGTATGCCTCGAAGTCGGCCACGTCGCCGCGGGGGAAATCGGGACCGTAGATGATGTCCCAGGCCGCGTTCATGGTGTCGGGCGTCACGTCGAAGCGCGCGTAGGTGCCGGCGGGGATGGTGAACGCGACCATGCCCTCAGGCACCGCGCCGTCCGCCGCGCAACCGACCACGGCGTCGTATTCCCACACCGCGTAATCGTAGTTGCAGTAGATGGCGTAGAAGTCGTAGGGCTCCTGGGCGCGGCCCGCAATCTCGTTGACGCGTCCCTCGGGCGTGGCGGGCTGGCCCATGGGGGCGCCCAGCATCGCGCGCCAGAGGTTCGGAATCTTCAGGCTGCACTCGCCCGTGGTGGATTCGATGCGGTCGCACATGCCTACCACGCGCGTTTCGGGGAACTCGACCAGCGTGTACTCCATGGAAGCCTCGCTTTCCTTGAGTCGATGCGGGACGCAGCGTCATCGGCCGCGCACCCGACGCGAAGCACGACGGCCGCTTGCCGCACGACCGATGCAAAAGGCTCCGCGCTTTCGTCCCATTGTAGCGCGGCGGAACGCGATGGCGCCGGCGGTTCCACAGGCGGAGCGTTTCGAGAGGCGTTTCGCGAAGGGCGCGGACGGAGGCTCGACGGGCGGCGAAGCAGCTGGCGCAGCCCGCACCGCCCTACTTCTTCGCGCTGCGCTTCTCCGACAGGAACAGTCCGGCGATGGTGAGCGTCACGCCCACGACGATGCGCCAAGTGAGCGGCTCGCCCAGCACGGCGACCGAACACGCCACCGTGACCACCGGCACCAGGTAGATGTAGGCACTCGTGCTGACCACGCCGATGATGCGCGCCGCGGCGCTCCACGTGGCGTAGCAGGCCGCCGACGCCACGAAGCCCAAAAACGCCAGGTTCGCCAGCATCACGGGATCCAGCAGACCGGCGATGCCCGCGCCGTCGGCGCCCTGGCCAAAGCCCATCAGCGGCAAGAACGGCAGCATGAACACCAAGCCCCAGAGAAACGTGCGCTTGGTGGTGGCGATGACCGGCAACCCCAGCCGCTCGATGCGCCGCACCAGCGTGGAGTACACCGCCCACGCGCACGCCGCCAGAAGCGCCAGCAGGCAACCCTCCAGCCCCAGGCCGCCCGCCTCGGCGCCCTCGAAGCTGATGAGCGCGATGCCCCCGATAGCCAGCGCGAAGCCGACGAAGAAACGGCCGCCCACGCGCTCCTCGCGCGTGACGAACGACGCGATAAGGGCGATGAACAGCGGCGACACCGCCACAATGACGCCGACGTTCGACGCACTGGTCATGGTGAGCGCGATGTTCTCCATGAAGAAGTACAGGGTGACGCCCGTGGCGCCGGCGGCAGCGAACAGCGCCTCGGTGCGCCAGCCCATGAAGCGCGTCACCTTGTGATGCAGCACGCACAGCGCGCAGAAGCCCAGCGCAAAACGCAGGAAGAGGATCTCAATGGGCGATGCGACCGTGAGCAGCACCTTCGTCGACACGAACGTGATGCCCCACACCAGCACCGTGGCGCTTGCCAACAAATGCCCGCGCGCCTTGCTCGCAGTTGCCATCATGAGCGTCCTCCCTTGGATGCAGAAGCAGCCGGCGAAACGGGGCAGCCGCAAGCAGCGGACGCCGAACGCGGAGCCGAACCGCGCTCGCCAGACGTTCCGCCGCGCTGCGGACCCTCTTCCGCAGCGCGCATCATGCGGGCGTACTGCCCCGGCGTCAGACCCGTCACCTGCTTGAACGCACGGCTGAAATGCGCCTGGTCGGCGAAGCCCGTGCATGCAGCAGCCTCGCGCAGCGGTATACCGCCCCCGATGAGGCGCCGCAATCCTTCGACCACCAGCCCCACCACGCAGTGCTCGTGGAAATGCGGCGGAAAGCACTGGGACAGCCGCGCGAAGCGCGTCACGCTCACGCCGAGCGCCGCGTCGTGATGCGCAGCGACAATGCTTCCAACCATTTCCCACCTCGTTTTCCCGCCGTCGGACCCTTGCGGCGTCCCATTCTAGTGCAACGCGCGCGGACGTTCTTGAACGATATTGCCCTTTTCGCGCGAGCGCGCGCGGCGGCGGAGACGAGCAGGCGGACGCGAAAACTGGTCACACGGCGTAGAATGAAGGCGTGCAACCGCAACGACGAAGGAGGAGAAATGAACATCTTGGTTTGGACGGCAAGCCCGCGCAAGGGATCGAACACCGACCAGCTGGCCGACGCGTTCGCCGAGGGCGCGCGCGAGGCGGGGCACCAGGTGACGGTGCGCCACACCTACGATTATCAGGTGGCGCCGTGTCTGGCCTGCGGATACTGCCGCAAGCACGACGGCGTGTGCGTGCAGAAAGACGACATGAACGCGCTGCTGGACGACATCGCCGCCGCCGACGCGCTGGTCATCGCTTCGCCCGTCTACTGGTTCGACGTGACCGCGCAGGCGAAGTGCTTCATCGACCGCATCTACGCACATGGCGAAAAAGGGTTCGCCATCAAGAAGGCGGCTTATCTGCTGGTCTCCGCGTCGCCGGATGTGTACACGGCGGCCCGCGCCCAGCTGCACGACCTGTGCAACTACCTGAAGTGGGAAAACGGCGGCACCTTCGAGGCCCCCGGCGTTGGAGGCCGCGGCGAGATCGCTGACACCGACTACCTGCAGGACGCACGGGACTTCGGCCGCGCGTTCTAGCGCAACGCGCGCGACGGACCGAATGGCGCGGCCTGTTTTGCCGCCCCGTGGTCGCATGCGTTCTAGCGCGGCGCGAGCGGCGGCCCGGACGGCGCAGGAAACGCAGACGGGCCTGGGGCGCCGAGGACTGGGGCGCCGTCGACCTTCCCGGACGGTGCAGGCGCACGCGAATGGGCCTGGGGCGGGACGGGGCGGGGCGCCGCGGAACCGCGCCATTCTGACGTTCTGCGCGCCGTTCCGTTCGCCGTCGCCTTCAGACTCCTGGGCAATCGCGCTAATCCGCGCAAACGTGCACCGCTGCTGCGCAAATGTGCGGATTAGCGCGATCCACTTTCGCGCTTCCTTTCCCCGCTGAAAGCCGCCATGCGTTTGACCTGCGAATATGCAAATCGGGCGGAAGCTTCTTCGTCCAACCGTTCTGTGTCGGCGCGCTAATCCGGCGTTTCGCGCAACGAAGCTGCACGTTTTGACGGATTGGCGTGCCGGATATCGGGAAGCGGCCCGAAACAGCCACAACGGCCGCCAACGATCACCCACGCGACACTCGTCTTCGTCGGCGATCGTCCATGCGGCACCCGCCCTTGCCGGGGATCGTCCGTGTAGCACCCACTTCGCTGAAGATCGCCACCTCCCTCCCGTCGAAAATCGCCGGCAGCACGCCCGGCCTCGTCTCGTCCGCCGCGCTGCCATCCGGCAACTTCTTCACCCTGACCGCCTACGCCGACGAAGCCAGCCAGCCCGCCGCCGCAGGAACCACCATCGAGCTGGACGCCAGCGGGATTCGCTCGGTGGGCGGCTTCGGGAAACCCTGGGTCGATCTGGAAACCGGGGAAACCGCCTCGCGGGCGGAGTGGTTCATGGCGAAAAGCGGCATCAATGCGGCAATCGTGGGAAACAACGTAGAAAGCATTTCCTATTCGGTTGAGAGGGGTTCGGGAGATGCCTACCTCGAGGCTCTTTTCGCTGATGACCCAACGAACATGCCAACGCACAGCACCTCCTTCGTCTTCCCCTGCGAAGATGTGGCCATACGAGACGACGCCTCCTCCTCGCTCAGCGAAGCCAACGTCATTTTGTCAATTTGCGCAAAGATGTCCTATCCTGCAGAATCCCTCTCTCTTGTTGACGCGATGACTGCCGGCAACCTGACCTTTGATGAAGAGTTTTCGCTCGGGCATCAATACAACACTTACATGGACGTGGCAGCCGCGCAAGCGATAGCCGACTGCACGCTCACCCTCACCGCCACGTTCACCGACGGCAGCACGCAGACCAAGACCTACGACATCGGACTGGTGCCCGACTACGAGCAGCGCATAGCCGACTATTGGAATGCCGCCGAGGAAAGCGGGCGCGACTACGAGCTTGCTTTGCACAACGGCGAAGAGCCCTCCGCCGAGGCCATCGCCAAAGCGGAAAACCGCCCCGAGGAACCTGCGCTCTACACGCTGACGGAAATCGCGTAAAGGGTCGCACAAGGGAGCCTTCCACCAGCAGGCCGACCGCCGGCGCAAGCCTGGCGGTCGGTCTCGCATTGCGACGCAGCCCGCTTCGACTGCGCCGATCGTACCAATCGCGCGCTTGTTGCCACCCCTCTGGCACGAAACGCACGATTAGCACGATGCGTCCGGCCCTTTCCAGGCCGGCAAGAAAACGGCGCTCTTGCGACCTGGTGTTTTCTCTCGCATCGCGCGACCTGCCGGCAACGGTCCATCGAAAACCGTGCTAATCGCGCCCTTCTTGCAAACGCGGCGGCAAGTTTCGCACGATTAGCACGGTTGCCGGTTCGAAACGCAACAGCTATCGCGGCGTCGCCCTTCGCCCTTCGCCGCAATCGCAAGCAGCGCCACGCCGCGCCCGCGCCACGCTACGCCGTCACGGCGGCGGCGCGCAGCTCGTTCACGTGCTGCAGCACCGGGGCGGCGCCGGCCACGATCTGCACGGTGCCGTCGGGCGCCACCTCAAGCATCGTGGGCGCCTGCATGATGCTGAACCGCTGGCACAGCTCCACGTTCTCTTCCGCAAGCAGCTCTTCGTAGGGAATGCCCGCCGCGTCCATCTGCGCGGCGGCGAACTTGCAGTTGGGACAGGTGCGCGTCGCCACCAGGTAGCGCCCCGCCGGCAGCACGCTGCCCGTCCGCGGCACCGAGCCCGCAGCCGCGCCCGCTGCGTTGCCGGAGACCACCGCCGCGCCTGCGGACACGTCCACCACCTTCGACCGCCGCCCCAGCGGCCCCGCATGCGTCAGCCGCGACGATGCCACGTCGTACAGCCGGCGATCCTTGAACTCCTGGCTCTTGCCGTCGTTCCAGTTCTTCACCGGGCGGTAGTAGCCGGTGATGCGCGAGTACACCTCGGTCTCCTCGTGGCACTGCGGGCATTCATGCACCTCGCCGGCCAGATAGCCGTGGTTGCGGCACACCGAGTACGTGGGCGACAGCGTGTAGTACGGAAGCTCGTAATTCTCGGCGATCTTGCGCACCAGCGTGGCCGCCGCCTTCCAATCGGGCAGCTTCTCGCCGAGGAACGCATGGAACACCGTGCCCGACGTGTAGAGCGTCTGCAGCCCGTCTTGGATGTCCAGCGCGCTGAACACGTCGTCGGTGTAGCCCACCGGCAGATGCGAGCTGTTCGTGTAGTAGGGCGTGCCGTTCTCGTTCGCCGTGATGATGTCGGGGAAGCGCTCCTTGTCGTGCTTGGCGAAGCGGTACGTCGTGCTCTCGGCCGGCGTGGCCTCCAGGTTGTACAGGTCGCCGTAGCGCTCCTGGTAGTCGCTCAGGCGCTCGCGCATGTGGTTGAGCACGGCCTTCGCGAACGTCTGCGCGCGTTCGTCGGTCAGGTCGCAGTGCAGCCAACCCGCGTTCAGACACGCCTCGTTCATGCCCACCAGCCCGATGGTGCTGAAGTGGTTCTCGAACGTGCCCAGATAGCGCTTCGTGTAGGGGTACAGCCCCGCATCGAGCAGCTTCGTGATGACGACGCGCTTGGTCTTGAGCGAGCGCGCGGCCAGATCCATCAGGTGGTCCAGCCGCGCGTAGAAGTCGGCCTCGTCGGCGGCCAGGTAGCCCAGCCGCGGCAGGTTGATGGTCACCACGCCCACGCTGCCCGTGCTCTCGCCGCTGCCGAAGAAGCCGCCCGACTTCTTCCGCAACTCGCGCAGGTCAAGCCGCAGGCGGCAGCACATGCTGCGCACGTCGGAGGGCTCCATGTCGGAGTTGATGTAGTTGCTGAAATACGGCGTGCCGTACTTGCTGGTCATCTCGAACAGCAGGCGGTTGTTCTCGGTGTCGGACCAGTCGAAGTCGCGCGTGATGGAGTAGGTGGGGATGGGGTACTGGAACCCGCGGCCCTCCGCGTCGCCCTCGATCATGATCTCGATGAACGCCTTGTTCACCAGATCCATTTCGGCCTGGCAGTCGCCGTAGGTGAATGGCTGCTCCGCGCCGCCGACGATGGCCGGCTGATCTCGCAGGTCGGCCGGGCACGTCCAGTCCAGCGTGATGTTGCTGAACGGCGCCTGGGTGCCCCAGCGGCTGGGCGTGTTCACGCCGAACACGAAGCTCTCGATGCAGTGCTTCGTTTCCTCGTAGGACAGCCCGTCGGCGCGCACGAACGGCGCCAGGTAGGTGTCGAAGCTGCTGAACGCCTGGGCGCCGGCCCACTCGTTCTGCATGATGCCCAGGAAGTTCACCATCTGGTTGCACAGGCTGGCCAGGTGCTTCGCCGGCTTGCTAGTGATCTTGCCGGGCACGCCGCCCAGCCCCTCTTGGATGAGCTGCTTGAGCGACCAACCCGCGCAGTAACCGGTCAGCATCGACAAGTCGTGCAGGTGCAGGTCGGCGTTGCGGTGCGCAGTGGCCACCTCTTCGTCGTACACCTCCGACAACCAGTAGTTGGCGGTGATGGCGCCAGAGTTCGACAGGATCAGCCCGCCCACGGAGTACGTGACGGTGGAGTTCTCCTTCACGCGCCAGTCCTCCACTTTCAGGTAGCTGTCTACCAGGGCTTTGTAGTCCAGCAAGGTCGCCTTGGCGTTGCGGACGTTCTCGCGCTGCTTGCGGTAGAGGATGTACGCCTTGGCCACGTCAGCGTAACCGGCGGTTGACAGTACTTCCTCCACGCTGTCCTGGATGTCCTCCACGGCGATGAGCCCGGAGGCGATCTTCGGCTCAAAGTGGGCCGTGACGTTCAGCGCCAGCAGGTCAATGGTCGACGGGTGGTACTGCTTGCCCAAGGCGTCGAAGGCTTTGGCGATGGCGGCGGAGATCTTCGCCACGTCGAATTCGGCTATCTTGCCGTCGCGTTTCTGGACTTGGTACATGGCGCGTCCTTTCGCTGGGAGGGATGCGTCCCATCCTAGTCGCGCGGCGGGCCAGCGTCAATGGAGAATCAACATATGGGGTATTTGTTTTTCGGCAGCAACAATATGTAGTGGTTTACCGGGTATTATGCGGAATGCGACGGGACGAAGGAGCGCTGCGAGAAGCGACCTGGGGCTATGCGGTTTGGAGCGGGTTGTGGCGAACGGGGAGAGCGCCGAAACGCGTGAGATCGCCTATGATGGGAAGCAACGGTGGCGACAAACGCGAAGAAGGAAGGAGGAGGCGTCATGCGGATAGCCGGCATGCAGAAGCTGACGCTGCTCGACTTTCCCGGCAAGACCGCTGCGACGGTGTTCACGCCGGGGTGCAACCTGCGCTGCCCCTTCTGCCACAACGGCGAACTGGTAGCGGGAGGCGCGCCGGAGAGCGGCGACGTTCTCGGCAACGCTCCCGGCGCTTCGCACACCGCTCCCGGCAGCGCTCCCGGCGCCGCCCCTAGCGCCGCTCCCGGCAACGTTCCCAACAACGTTTCCGGCGACGCCGCTCTCCCCTTCCCCGAACTCCCCCTTGACGAGGTGCTAGCGTTCCTGCGCAAGCGACGCGGGCTTTTGGACGGGGTGTGCGTCTCGGGCGGGGAGCCGCTGCTGCAGCCGGAACTTGTCGCGTTCTGCGAAACCGTGCGCGAGCTGGGGTATGCCGTGAAGTTAGACACCAACGGCACCCTGCCGGACCGCCTGGCCGAACTGCTGGACGCAGGGCTTGTGAACTTCGTGGCCATGGACGTGAAGAACGCGCCGGAGCGCTACGGGGAAACCGTCGGGATGCCCTCGTTCGATTGCGGAGCCATCCGCGCGAGCATCGAGGCGCTTGTGCGCTCGGGCGTCCCCTTCGAGCTGCGCACCACCGTCGTACGCGAGCTGCACGAAGCCGACGACCTGCGCAGCCTCGCACGCTGGCTGCGAGCGATGACGGCCAGAACGTGCGGCGAAACCGATGCAGAAGAAGGGAACCAAGCCGGGAGCGCCGAGAGGCCGAACGGCGATTGCCGCAAGGGTGGCGAAGCGGCCGAGCAGGACGAACCCGCCGAAACCCCCAAGGCAACCAGCAGCGAAAGCGACGCCGCCACCGATGAGCGCGAAAACGCAGCGCTCTGGTTCATACAGAACTTCAAAGACGCCGACACCGTGCTGGCCGGCTGCGACGTTCTGCACCCCTGGGACGAAGACGACCTGCGCAAGCTGCTTCCCGAACTGCAAGCCATCCTGCCCGGAGCCCGCCTGCGCGGCATCGGGTAAGCGCAAGCAGGCAGCAGGCAAAAAACCGGACGGACCGCCAAAACAGCCACGCCGGAGCGGGCGCGCTGAAGCGGCCATCAACCTGTTTTTCAACAGCGGGTTGCCGGCCCCGGCGCCGCGGCGCTTCCGTATAATGGGACCTTGCGGCACACGCACCACGAACCCCGCGCACCCGCGCCACAACCGCCCCACGCCGCTCCACACCTCACCCCACACCCACGCCTCCAGCGCCGAACGCTCTGTTCTTTCCCCGGCGATTGGGGGCGCCTTGGGGCGGCGGGGCGGCACGGCGGGCGCGCATGGTGTAGAGTGGAGCTGTTCGCGAAGAGCCCGCAACCGAAGCGGAAAACCCGCCCCGACGCGGCGCCTTCGCGGCGCATCCGCATCCGCGAGACCAAGGAGCACACCATGGCCAACTGCCTCGTCGCGCAATCGGGCGGCCCCACCGCCGTCATCAACGCCAGCCTCGCCGGCGTCATCCGCGCCAACCAGCTGAACCCCGTCTACGACCGCGTGTTCGGCGGGCTGCACGGCATCGAGGGCGTGCTGGACGACAAGCTGTACGACCTCACCGATCTACCCGGCCGCGAGATCGAGATCCTGAAGCAGACGCCCTCGAGCGCGCTTGGCACCTGTCGCTACAAGCTGAAGCGCGGCAACGACACCGACTTCCAGCGCCTCGTGGAGATCATGGACAAGCACGACATCGAGACGATGTTCTACATCGGCGGCAACGACTCCATGGACACGGTGGACGCGCTGTCCGAATGGGCGCAGGCCCACAACATGCCGCAGCGCTTCGTGGGCATCCCCAAGACGGTGGACAACGACCTGGTGCCGGTGGACCACTGCCCCGGCTTCCCCAGCGCGGCGAAGATCGCCAACCAGATCGTGCACGCCACCTACCTGGACTACGCCGCCTACACGCGCCCCGAGGTGTTCATCGTGGAGACGATGGGCCGCGACGCCGGCTGGCTGGCCGCCAGCTGCTGCTGCACGGGCGACGTTGACCTGGTGGTGCTGCCCGAGGTCGATTTCGACAAGGACGCGTTCCTGGCCGAGGTGCAGAAGAAGTTCGACGAAAAGGGCGAATGCTACATCGTCATCTCCGAGGGCGCGCATTACGCCGACGGCACCTACTTGTCCGCCGGCGCCAGCGCCAACGACGGCTTCGCGCACGCGGTGCTGGGCGGCGCGGGCCTGCAGCTGAAGCAGATGATCATCGACGCCGGCATCGTGCCGCGCGGCGTGGTGCAGGACCTCTCGCGCGCGGCGCGCTCCAGCAACTTCGCGCAGAGCCTCACCGACGTGACGGAAGCCTACGAGCTGGGCATGAGCGCGCACATGCGCAGCGCCGACCCGGCCTTCACGGCCCAGGTGGTGGGCGTGGAGCGCGCGGGCGACGCCGAGGGCAACTACAGCGCCCGCTACTTCGCCAAGCCCGCCAGCGAGTTCGCGAACTTCGTGAAGCACTTCCCCACCGAGTGGATCCTGCCGAACTACCAGGGCATCACGCAGGAGGCGTTGGACTACTTCGCGCCGCTGATGGCCGGCGAGCCCAAGCTGGTCATGGACGGCGCCGTGCCGGCCACCATCGTCCCGTTCAACAAGCGCTAGCAAGAACGGAACGGCGCCCGGCGGCACACGCAAGCGCACGCCGGGGCAACCTTCGAAGAAGCGAAACGGCCGCCCCGAGGCGGCCGTTTCCGTTGTTGCGCTTGAACAGCGCGCCGAAACGTCTGAAGCCTCGGCCTCGGCCGCGTCGCCCGCCAAACAAGCCGACGAGCCCGCCCAACCAGCCGAGAGCACCAGACCAGCCCGGCACACCAGGCCAGTCAGCTCGGCCGGCCACGCCGAGCGAGCGCGCCGACCCAGTCGGCCGCCCCAAGCCAAGCCAGGCACCCGGAACAGGCAGCTATTCCTCTTCGCCCTCAACCAAAACCGCAACAAGCGCCGCCGCAAGCGCGCACGTCAGGGCGTAGAAGTCCTCATCCGTGGCAGCCAGGCACTCCGCCGCCTTCGGAATCCAACGACGAGCATGCTGGTCGGCGAACTGGGCCGCAAGCCGCGCCCAGTGGGACGCCTGGTCCTCGTCGCCCTCGTCCCAGCACTCGGCCTCGCGCTTCTTGCAGAACGCCAGAAACGCCAGCTCGGAGGCAAAGGAGTCGGAATGCAGGCTCTTCACCGCCAACTTGTAGCCGGAAAGGGCCTGATAGTCGAACCCCACGGTGCGGTAGCACAGAAGCACGTGGTCGGTCAGATCGCTCTGCGTCGAGGCGTAGCGCATCACGCCGTCGGCGTCCTTGCCGCCGCGCGCGATGCTGCTCTCGACAAGCGGCACGTAGCAGGGCGTGGACGTGACGAACAGGCGGTCGTAATAGCGCTGCTTGAGCGCTTCGTCCACCGCAACGTCGAAGCCGCCCTGCCCCAGCGCTCGGGCGACCTTGCGCACATCGCCGACGATTTCTTCCGTAGGCTCGTCAAGGAACGCCTCGGCGCAGGCGTCGAACGCCACGCAGAAGCCGCGCGCCTCGGTAGCCTTTTCGGCAAAATCCGTCATGGTGGTCCTCCTTTGGAAAAGCCGCTCAGGCGGCACACGACATCGAAAGCTCCAACAAAGCCCAGTATAGGGCAGGGAAACGATTCCCTCCTGTTTGCGCGCTGGAAGGAAGGAGACGAAGCGCGCAAGCAAGAAGGATCGCGTCACGACTGCCAGGCAGCCCGCAAAATGGGGCGCAGCGCAACAGCCGGGCGGCCCGCAGAAAAGGCCGCAGCGCAACCGCCAAACAGCCCGCAAGAAGGCGCCGCCAGCAGCAAGGGAAACGCGCCGCAGCAGCCCCGCCCCGCCTCCCAAAAGGAGACGGGGAACGGAGCCGCCGCGAAAGGAAAGGGGCCGCCGCAGAAGCAGCCCCTCCCCAACCAGGCGCCTTACGCCACAGCCACCGCCACGGCGGCCATGATGACCAGGTAACGCAGCATGAAGCCGCCCACCAGGACGCACGCCTCGCCCGCAATGGGCAGCGCCTTGCCCTTCGCCGAGCCGCGATGGGCCAGAAGCTCGATCGCGAACGGCGCGGCCAGGCCGATGACGACCAGGCCCAGCCAGAAGGCCACGGCATACGGGCCGCTCACCAGGTTGGCGACCGAAGCCGCGCCCGCAGCGGCAGCCGATCCGCCCGCCATGCCGGCAACCGCCAGCAACACGACCACCAGCACCAGCTCAAGCACCGGCAGCACCAGGCCGGACTTGCCCAGCCACGGCAGCGCGGCAACCTCGTCGGCGGCTGCCAGGCGCGTGATCAGCACCGTGGCGGCAATGCCGGTGGAGGCGGCGGAGACGATGAACAGAATCGGCAGCACCGCCATGTTCCACAGCGGGAAGGCCATGCCGGCGTCGCCCAGCAGCACGCCGGTGTAGGCGGCCACGCACACGGCCAGCACCGCGCCGATGATGTCGAGCGCCTTGGGCGAGCTCTTCTTCACCAGCAGGACCACCAGGTCGATGACGCTGACCACCAAGAACAGCGACAGGATGATGACGCCCCAGGCCATGACGGAGTTCAAGTTCGCCACCAGGCCGAAGAAGCGCAGCGGGTTCATCAGGCCCGCATGGGCGTCCACCACCAGCATCAGCGTGCCCACCGCCACGGCGACGGGCGCCACGATGAAGGCGATCTTCTTCATCGTGGGAGCGGGGGCCTTGGCCCAGTTGGTCAGCGCGCCCACGACGAACGCGCCCGCGCCCAAACCGGCCAGGAACAGGTAGATCGCGATGATCGCATCCCACACCATGCTAGTTCACCCCCTCGTACGGCTTGACGACGTTGCCACCGCGGTGCACGGCGGAAGCCACCGGCATCGCATCCACCTCGGACAGGCCGATGTAGGTCAGCTGCGGGTTCAGGCCCAGGTCGGCGTACAGCGCCTCGCTGCCGCCCGCCTCCTGGATGCGCTTGGAGATGTCGCTTTCGGGATCGTTCAGATCGCCGAAGATGCGCGCCTTCGTGACGCAGGTGGACACGCAGGCGGGCAGCAAGCCCTCGCTGGAGCGGTGATGGCAGAAGGTGCACTTCTCCACCTCGCCACTCTCCAGCTGGTAGCGCGCCTGGTAGGGGCACGCCGCCATACAGTACTTGCAGCCGATGCACTTCTCAAGGTCAACCTGCACGGTGCCGTCCTCGGCCTTGTAGCTGGCGCCCGTCGGACACACCTTCACGCAGGGCGCGTCCTCGCAGTGGTTGCACTGCTTGGGCACGTTCGCGCGGGCGATGCGGCCGTCGGGGCGCTCCACGTCGAAGCTCTCGATCCAGGTGTTGAACTTGTCGGCAGGCACGCCGTTCTCGTACTTGCACGCCACCACGCAGGCGTTGCAGCCGATGCAGAGGGCAAGGTCGATCAGCATGCCAAGCTTTTTCTCGCTCATGTTCGCTTACCCTCCTTACGCCTTCTCGATCTTCCACATGCCGCCCACGCGTCCCGGCGATGCGGCCTCGTTCTCGGAGTAGATGCTCAAAACGCCGTCCTTGCTGACCACGGGATCGAGCATCTGATGCGTGCGCACGCCCGCGGCGATGGCCGGGTTGCCCTTCGTCAACTCGCCGTCGATCTCGATGTCCTGGGCGCCGTAGTTGATGTGCTCGTAACCGAAGGCGATGGCGAACGCGCCCTTCGCCTGACCGGCACGCACCATGGCCTCGCCCTCGGAGACGTCGCCCATCGGGGTGATGCAGCGGACGCGGTCGCCGTCCTTGATGCCCAGCTCGGCCGCATCCTCGCGGTTCATCTCGATGTAGTTGTGATCGCAGATGCCGCGCATGATGGGGCTGTTGGACAGCATGGAAATGGAGCGGAAGCGAGGCTTGTGCTCCGAGTTGAGGAACGGGTACTCCTCGCGGGAGAACATGTCCTCGGTGTAGGACATGTCGGCCAGGCGCTCGCGCGTGTAGTGGAGCACCGGCCAGGTGCCCTCGCCGGAGTAGCAGTTCTTGTACGTCGCGCGCTTCTCGGAGTAGATGAAGGTCTGGTGGTCCTTCTCGTAGCCGAGGCAGTGGATGCCGTCGTCCTCGCGCACGTACTCGATGGGCCAGTAGCGGCCGCCGCGCGAAAGCACGTTGAGAACCTTGGGCCACTCTTCCTCGGTGACCGTGGCCTTCATGTCCTCGGGCAGCTCGTCGAGACCCTGCAGGTGCGCTTCCTCGTCGGAGATGTCGGCGACGGGATCGTTGGCGTAGGCCAGGTTGGCCACGGCCTTCAGGTAGAAGTCGCCCGCGTCATGCAGCGGCCAGGAAGAGCCGTCGGTGCCCTTGATGGCGTCCTCGCCGAAGCCGGGCATGCCGATGGACTCGGCCACGTCGCACAGGAAGGCCTCCCAGCTGGCGTAGCGGCCGTCGTCCAGCTGCACGCTCTCGGGAGTCTTGACGGGCCAGCGCACCGTGGTGCCGTAACCGACCCACGTGGTGCCCGGGGTGGGCAGGCCGTAGCTCTCGTAGGGGGTCACGTCCGGCACGATGTAGTCGGCGTACTGCGCGTGCTCACCCACGAACACGTCGCACGCGATGTGCAGCGGCAGGATCTCGGGGTCGCACAGACGCTCGATGACCTCGTCGCGCATGGCGCCCGGGGTGGCCTGGATGGTGTTCACCATCCACGAGGTGAGGATCTTGCACTGGTAGGGGTACTGGTTCACGATGGACATGAGCGCCTGGCTGTCCGAAGAGGAGCCCAGCGGGAACCAGGGCATCTTCGGCTTCGGGTCGGTTTCGCCCGCAGCCACGCGGTTCTTGTACTCGTCGGTCTTGTCCCACGCCTTGCTCGTGCGCGAGATGGCCTGCGCGGTGATCTTCGGCTTGCCGGCCACGGTGGCCAGGTCGTAGCGCACGCCCTTGCCCGCCGTGGTGGGGCTGGGGCTGTTGGGAGCGTTGCCGCCGATCATCTGGTTGGTGCCCATCATCATGTGCAGCATGTTGGCGCCCACCATGCAGTCGACGCCGTGCACCGATGCGCACTCGCCGCCCTTGTGGCACACGCTGACCTTCTGGCCATGGGAGGTGAACTCCTTGGCGATGCGCTCGATGTCCTCAACGGACACGCCCGTGATCTCGGAGTACTCCTCGATGGTGTACTCGTTGACGGACTCGGTGAGGATGGCGAAGCCGGTACGCACCTTCACGCCGTTCACTTCGCCCTCGAAGTCGAGCACGCCCTTGGAGCAGTTGTCCGTGATGGCGGGCTGGTTCGTCTCGGCGTCGATGCACACGAACTGGTCGACGGGCTTGCCGTCCTTGTCCAGCTTCTCAGGCGCGTCGATGCCCGCGTCGGCGGGGCGCATGAGCTTCTTGTAGTTCGGGTGGTTCTCGTCGTCGATGACGAGGAACGTGCCGTTGCAGAACGCGCCGTAGCCGGCGGCGACAGCGGCCTTCTGGTTGGTGAAAGACATCGCCTCGGCGTCGAAGGTCTGGTCGGCGATCATCTTCTGGATGAGGGCCGCGCAGAACGCCGAGTTGGTGGCCGGCTTGATGGGGATCCAGTTGATCCCGGGCAGCGTGGGGGTCACGCAGCCGTTGGCCAGCGACGGATCCAGAACGTCGATCTTGAGCTTGCCCGCAGCCAGGTTGGCGGCGGTGCGCTTGCCGGAGCTCTGGTAGTTGATCATGCTACCGCCGGGGAAAGCGCCCAGCCAGATAGCGTATTCGGCCTCTTCAGGGTCGGGGGAGAGGCCAGTACCCGAGGTTGCCAGCGAACTCGCTGAGTTGGCAACCGCTCAACTGGAGGCGTGTCCGTACGCGTTGACGGAGCCGAAGCTGCCGGCAAAGCGGCTGGAGAAGTTGCCACGGCCGTCGGAACGGCTGCCCAGCATCACCAGCTGATTGGACACGGGGCCCAAAGAGGGCTCGTCGGGGTTCATCGGGGTTTCGGTGTCGTACAGAGCGCGGAAACCGGTGATCTCGCGATCCTCGCCGATCTCCTCGAACAGCTTGCCGCCCTCGACCACCTCGTTGATCAGCTGGTCCCAGCTGATGGGCTTCCACTTGCCCTCGCCGCGCGCACCCGCGCGCTTGAGCGGCGTGGTGATGCGGTCGGGCTGGGTGTAGCCGTCCAAGGTGCCGTTGCCGCGGCCGCACACGCTGCCGCGCAGCAGGTTGCCCTTGCCGTTCGCGTAGCTCATGGACTGGTACGCCTCGGTGAGAGGCGCCTCGAAGTCCAGATAGGGGTACGCGCACGCCGGGTTGTAGGGGTTTCCGCCCACGCTCAGGACGCGTCCCGTCTCGCGATCCATCTTCACGCGGTTGCCGCAGGAGCTGTAGCAGCCCACGCAGCCGGAATAGCGAACGATGACGTCCTCGTTGACGGTAACGTCTCCGGTTTGAGGATCCACCTTCGCCTCGATGGGCTGGCCATGCTTCGGCGCGGGGAATTCCGCATCCGCAGCCAAAGCGCGGTTCATCTGACCGCTCAGGCCGACGCCGGCAACCGACAGCGCGCCGACGGCCGCAGCGGCCTTGACGAACGTGCGTCGATTGATGTTCATCGATTCCATACCCTCCTCCTCTTCTCGTCTCGTGTTGGACATGGTGCGGAACAGTATGGGGGCTGCGCCGCGCGAAAGCATGACCACGATATGACCATTTAAAGGTGAGAAGGCAACGAGCGGCCACCCCGTCATGCGACTTCCTCTCACTGCGATATGACTAGGAGTACGAAAACCCCCTGGTGAGCGCCGTGCCGTCGAAGGGTGCCCACCGAAACGGGCCACCCCGGACGAGAAACGCCGACGCGATCGCGCGAAGATGCGCCGGTTGTTGATGCTATAGTGGAGCAAGCTTAAATTTTCAGTGGAAAGCTAGGTTTTCAAGGACGCGCGACGGGCTGCCGGGATCGGGCCAGCCGGCGACGCGCCATGACGGGAGGCCGGCTACGAGGAGAAGCCGCCTATCCGGTGAGAGGGGGCCCAGCATTGGGCGAGATCGTCGTGCGCGTGAAAGCGTTCGGGTCGGACAACGCAGGCCTGGCGTTCTTCTTGGCGTGGAGCTACATGACCGTGTTCACCTCCAGCGTCTACACCGGCGAGGGGGATCCGTTCGGCATCGAGCGGCTGTGGGCCGCCAGCGCCGCAGTGCAGATCGCCGTGGCCCTTGTCGGGCTTGCGCTGGCGCGCACGGGCAAGCTCAGGCCAAGCCGCGTGTTCGGCGTCATCGCCGTTGCCGCCGCCGTCATCGGCAACGTTGCCCTGTGGCTGAGCTTCAAAAGCCCCCAGCTGTACTGGGCGCTGCTGCCCGTCGGCGGCGTCTCCATCGGCATCAGCATGACGCTTTTCAGCGTGATATGGGGCGCGCGACTGGCGCGCTGCACCTTCTCCCAGATAGAGTTCGACGTGCTGGGCAGCTTCGCCATCGCGTTCGCGCTGTACTGCGTCACGCTGCCCATGAAGCTCTACGGCATCCCCCAGCTCATCATCGCCACCATCCTGCCCATCGTGTCGGCCTGGCTGGCCTACCGGCGCAGCCCCGCCGCAGAACCGTTCGCCGACCAGCAAGCCGCGCAGGCGCTTGGACGGTCCCAGCTGCGCGACGAGCTGCGCGGCACCGGATCGACGCTCGCGATGGTGGCGGCGCTGTGGGTCATCGCGGCGTTTCTGCGCGTGATCTACACGCCCTACGGTGCCGCCGACACGTTCATGCACTACTTCGCGCCGTTCTTCCTGGCCTGCATCGCATCGGTGGTGCTGTTCGGAGCGTTGGTGTGGCTGGCGCGGCACGTGAACGTGACGCTGGCGTTCCGCTGGGCCATCCCGTTCTTTCTGGCGTCGCTGGCCGCCGTGAGCTTCAACCCGTTCGGAGTGGAAGCCTATTCAGCCGCCTACACCCTCAACTACCTGGGAATGTTCGGCGTGCAGGTGAGCCTGTGGATGGCCATGGCGAAGTTCAGCCACAACAAGCCCGGCGCGGCGGCGCGGGTGTTTCTGGGATATGCAGCCGCCAGCGGGCTGGGCATCGTCATCGGGTGCGTGCTGGGACTGGTGGCCTGGGAGCAGTTCTCCGGCACGCAGCGGCTTGCCGCGGCGCTGGCGGTGCTGTCGGCGTGCGCGTTCCTGGCGCTGCTGTTGGGATTCAGCCCCCACTGGCGCACGCCCGCCCCCGTGCGGCGCGTGATGCGGTCCGCGGCAGCCGGCGTGCGGGCGCAGGAGCTCAGCGAGGCGGGGGGCGGTGTGGAGCGCGTCGAAGCGTCCGGGGCAGCGAAGGGCGGCGCAGGCGCAGCGGAGTCTGCGGATGCGGCGGGGTCCGGGAAAGCGACGGGGCAGGCGCTTCCCCACATCTCCGACGAGGACATGATCGCGCTGCTGATGCGCAACAAGGCGCGGGCGCTGCAGCAAGAGTTCGGCCTAACCGCGCGCGAGACGGAAGTCGCCGAGCTGCTGCTGACGGGACGCAGCCGCCCCTACATCCGCGACACGCTGATGATCTCGCTGAACACCGTGCACACCCATGCCAGCAACATCTTCTCCAAGTGCGGCGTGCATTCCCAGCAGGAGCTCATCGACCTGGCACGCGGCAACTGACGCGCCAGAGCGGCGCTACCTTCCGGCGGCCTCCTTGGCACCCTCTTCGGCGCCTTCCCCAGACGGGCCTTCCCCGGACGCAGCCGGGCTGGGCGCCGCCTCTTCCGCATCCGGCGCCGAGGCGGCCGCGCGACGGTCCGCCTCGGTGATGCGCTTGCGGAACGCCAGCACGAACAAAAACGCCAGCCCGATGGGGATGATCATGACATCCCACATCAGCTGGTAGCCCACCAGCCCCACCACATGCCCGGCGATGACCGGCCCCACCAGGTTGCCCACGTCCATGCCGATGAAGTACGCGCTGCTGCCCGCCCCGCGCCGCTCCGGCGGCACGCTCTTCATGCAGAACGCCTGGATCATCGGACCGGCCGCCCCATAGCCGAACGCCGCGAACACCGCCGCCAGCAGGAACAGGGGCAGGCTGGACGCCTGGCTGATGATGAGGAACGACAGCGCGAAGCTGCACATGGACGGCAGCATCACCTTCACCAGGCCGTGCTTGTCGGCCATACGCCCCACCAGCGGGCGCGAGAACAGCATGAAGATCGCGTTCACCGTGAAGTACCAGCCGATGTCGTCGCCCACCCCGCGCTCGCCGGCGTACAGCGCCAGAAACGAGTTCACGTTGCAGAACGAGATGGCCAGAAGCCCTGCCAGAAACGCCGGCAGGATGGTCTCTTTGGCGAACATGCTGCCCAGCGACAGCTTGAACGGACGGCGCTTGTGTGGCGGCTCCTTCACCAGGAACACCGCGGCGGTGCCGACAAGCATCAGCACGCCGCCCGTGGCGAACGCCGCGTTGTAGCCGAACGCGCCCGCCAGGTTCAGGCCGATCATGGGCCCCACCGCCATGCACGCCGCCTGCGCGACGGAGAAGTACCCGATGCCCGAGCTGATGTGGTCCGGCGGCAGCGTATCGGTGGCCATGGCCAGGCACGTGGTGGTGGTGAACGCCATGGCCGACCCCTGCAGAAGGCGCGCGAACACCAGCATGAAGATGTTGGACGAAGCGCTCATCATCAGGTACGACAGCGCCAGGACGAACAGCGACCCAATGAGGATGCGCTTGCGGCGGAACGCGTCGATTGCCGGGGCCGACACGAACTTGAGCGCCAGCGCCGTGTAGGCGAACGCGCTGACGGTGAAGCCCACCATCGAGGCGTCGGCGCCCAGCGAGTCGGCGTACAGCGCGATGAGCACGTTCATCATCATCTGCCCGAGCGACAGCAGCCCGTTGACGAAGAAGAGGCTGATGAACGACTTGCTCCAGATCCCGCTGCCCCGTTTCGCCATGCGCACCCTCTTCAACCGCACCCTCGCCCTCCCCTCTATGATAAAGAGATTCGCGGCAGGCGGATGGAAGAATGCCTTTCGAAGCCCTCAACAGCTTGTTTCCTGTGCGGTGGACACATTGTCACCACCCAGGCCGGGCGAAGCGCACCAGGGGCATCGAGTGCGGAGCAGCCGAGGGCAGCATGCAACGGGAAGCCCCGCGAAGCCGCCCGGCCGCGCGGCGCTCTAGCGGCCGAGGGCGGAAAGCAGCGCCGCCAGCTCCTTCTGCACGCTGTGCTGCGCGTTGGAGCCGATCACCCGATGGGCGATCTGCTTGATGGCCGAGCGGCCGTTCTCCATGGCGCAGCCCAGGCCCACCATGCGCAGGATCTCGTAGTCGTTCATGGAGTCGCCGAACGCCATCACCTCGTCGGGGCGGATGCCGTGCGCGGCCAGGACCTGCTCGATGCCCGTCGCCTTGTTCACGCCGCGCTGCATCACGTCGATCCAGCGCACGCCCGAGGGCGCGAACACGAAGTCGTCGCCCAGCTCGCGCGTCAACGCGTAGGCCATGTCCATCACGCTCTCGTCGCAGTACACCGACGCTTTCACGATGCTCACCTCGGGAGACGGCACGTCGTGCATGCGCACCGGCAGCGGCAGGTTCTTGTCGATCTCGCGCTCGAACGCCGACTCGTCGTCCAACAGATAGCTGCGCACATCGTCGAACAGGGCCAGGTGCAGCGTGTCAAACAAATCGACCGCGCGCGCCAGCCGGCGCACCGCCGCGTGCGAGAACACCTCGCGGTCGATCAACCGGCCGTCAACCACCACCTGCGCGCCGTTGGCCGCAACGAAGTCGATGCGGTCGGCCACCGGGGCGAACAACTCCTGCAGGGTGTCGAAGCGTCGGCCGGAAGCGGCGACGAAGCGGACGCCCGCGTCGTGCAGGCGGTCGATGAGCTCGAAGGTCTCCTGCGGCAGCTCGCCCTCGGGGTCGAGCATCGTTCCGTCCATGTCGCTGGCCACGAGCTTGATGCGCTGGCAGAGCGCGGGTGAATCCATGTGCGTCCTTTCTTCGGAATGCGTCGCGCGCAACGGATGGGCGAAGCGATGCCCCTCTGGCGCGTTTCGCCGCCATTGTACGGTGCAGCGGCCCGCACGCGGCCGGCGCCACGGTCTCGCCACAGCGATTTTGCACGCTTCAGATGTTCGCAGCGGCGCCGTAGCGGCAAGGGACGGCGTTCGCCTGATGCGTCGCGGCGACAGGAGCCGAATCCCGCCCGCCGTGCCGTTGCGAGGCTGCCGCCCGCCAGCAGCGCGGCCGCGAAGGTTGCCGCTATAATGGCAAGGTTCATGAGGAAAGGCTGGATGGCATGGCGTTTTTGCTCGGCTGCGAGAAAGTGCGGGTGGACTTCCCCACCAAGACGGTGTTCGACAACGTGTCGCTGGGCATCGATGAAGGCGACCGCATCGGCATCGTCGGCCGCAACGGTGACGGCAAATCGACCCTGCTCGGCCTGCTGTCCGGCGTGCTGGATCCCGACGAGGGTCGCGTGGTGCGCAACCGGTCGGTGCGCGTGGGGCTGCTGGGGCAGACCGACCAGCTTGACGACGCCGACACCGTGCACCACGCGCTGGTAGGCAACGCACCTGAATACGAATGGGCCGGCGACGCGCGCATCCGCGACATCCTGGCGGGCCTGGTGTCCGACATCCCCTGGGACGCGCAGATCGGCACGCTCTCGGGCGGCCAGCGCCGCCGCGTCGACCTGGCGCGGCTGCTCATCGGCGACTGGGACGTGCTTGGGCTGGACGAGCCGACCAACCACCTGGACATCCGCGCGATCTGGTGGCTGGCGGAGCATCTCAAGAAGCGCTGGAAGCCCGGCGCGGGCGCGCTGCTGGTGGTCACGCACGACCGCTGGTTCCTTGACGAGGTATGTCTGAGCATGTGGGAGGTGCACGACCGCCGTGTCGAGCCATTCGAGGGCGGCTACTCGGCCTACATCCAGCAGCGCGTCGAGCGGCAGCGCGTGGCGGCGCTCGCCGAAGAGAAGCGCCAAAACGCGCTGCGCCGCGAGCTGGCCTGGCTCTCGCGCGGGGCGCAGGCACGCTCGACCAAGCCCAAGTTCCGCGTGGAGGCGGCGCGGGCGCTCATCGCCGACGTTCCCGAGCTGCGCAACCCCATCGAGCTCAAGCGCATGGCGATGGCGCGGCTGGGCAAGCAGGTCGTTGAGCTGAAGCAGGTGACAGTGCGCTTCGACGGGTGCGCGGTGCTCGACGGGCTCGACTGGATCATCGGGCCGGGCGACCGCTACGGCATCGTCGGCGGCAACGGCGCGGGCAAGACCACGCTGCTGCGCACGATCCAAGGGCTGCAAGCGCCTGATGCCGGCACGGTCAAGATCGGCAAGACGGTGCGGTTCGCGGTGCTGTCGCAGCACCTTGACGAGCTCATGCAGTACAAAGGCGACCGCGTGCGCGAGGTCATCGGGCGGCTCGGCCGTCGGACGATGCTTGATGGCAAGGCGATGACTCCCGCGCAGCTTCTGGAGCGGCTCGAGTTCACGCGCGACGACCTCAACGAGCCGGTGGAGGACCTCTCCGGCGGCCAGAAGCGCCGGCTGGCGCTGATGCTCATCCTGCTTGACGAGCCCAACGTGCTCATCCTGGACGAGCCGGGCAACGACCTGGACACCGACATGCTGGCGGCGGTCGAGGGGCTTTTGGACGGCTGGCCGGGCACGCTGCTTCTGGTGACGCACGACCGCTACCTGATGGAGCGCGTCACCGACCACCAGTTCGCGCTCATCGACGGCAAGCTGCGGCATCTGCCACGCGGGATCGACGAGTATTTGGAGCTGGCGGAGAGCGGACCGGCCCGGCCCGGCGGAGCTCCCCTCGGGGGTGTCCACCAAGCGAGTTCCGCACGAGCCGGAAGCGCCAGTGGCGCTTCCGTGCGAGCAGGACTGTCTGAGCGACTGGGTACCCCCGAGGGGGGCTCCGCCCGCGGCGACCACGCTGAAGAAGAGGCTGACTCCACCCCAAAGCGTCTCTCTGGCGGCGAGATCCGAACGCTGCGGAAGACGATGGCCTCCAACGAGCGAAAGATGGAAACGCTGCGGGACAAGATGGAGGCGAAGCGGGCCGAGATGACCGCCGCCGACCCCTCCGACTTCGTGGCGCTGGGCGATCTGCAGGCGCAGCTGAACGACCTGCAGGCGCAGATCGACGCCCTTGAAGAGGAATGGCTGGAAGCGGCCGAAGCGCTGGGGGAATAGCCCGCCGCAACTCGCACGGCGCGCGCGATTCGCGCAGGTTACGGCGCCGACCCGGCATCGCGTGACCGCGTAACTCACGCGATCCGCGCGCCCTATCCCGCTGCGCGCACCTCGCGATCCCGTCCGGCTACGCGCGCACCTTCCACACCGCGCCCACGAAGACGCTCAGCGACAGCACGGCCGACAGCCCGAACGCCAGCTGGTAGCCGACAGCCGTCGGCTCACCCGTCGCCGCCACGCCGAACGCGGCGATGAGGAACACCATGAGCGCCGTGCCGAACGAAGCGCACGCCTGGCGCACGCAGGCGAAGAACGCGCTGCCGTCCATCATGATGGCGTGCGGCAGCTCCGACATGCCCCAGGAGTTCAACGGGCCTATGAGCGAGCTCACGCCGATGCCGCGGATGGTCTGCATGAGCGTGACCAGCCACAACGGCGTGTTCTGGTCGATGAACGCCATCGACGCCGCGCCGATGAACAGAAGCGCGCCGGCGGCGATGGTCACGCGGCGCGGGCCTATCTTGTCGGCCAGGATGCCGGCCAGCGGGTTGAACACGATGGCCAGGATGGTGGCCGGGATGAACACGATGCCCGCTTCCAGCGCGCTGCCGCCGCACAGCCCCTGCACGTACAGCGGCACGATCAGCGTGATGCCCATGAACGACCCGAACAGGCAGTTCTGGATGACGAAGCTGGCACGGAAGCGCTTCGAGGCGAAGATGCCCAGGTTGATGAGCGGATGCTCCACCCGCTTCTGCCGACGGAGGAACAGGGCCAAAAACGCCGCGCCCACCAGGATGGCCGCCCACACCGCGGGGCTTGCGAACCCCAGGCTGGACGCGTTGGAGAATCCCAGCAGCAGCCCGCCGAACCCGCAGGTGGAAAGCACGAACGACGGCACGTCCAGTACGGCGGGGCGATCGGGCGCCGGCTCGCGCTCCACCAGCAGAACAGACAGCACGAACAGCGTCGCCAGCGCGATCATCAGCAGCACGAAGAAGCTGCGCCATCCCCACGAGTCCACCAGCGCGCCGCCGATGGTGGGGCCGATGTTGGGCGCGAAGCCCATCGCGATGCCCGAGATGCCCATGGCCGTGCCGTTCTGCCCCTTCGGAAAGCGCAGCATGGCGATGGACTGCACCAGCGGCAGCGTGACGCCCGCAGCGAACGCCTGCAGCACGCGCGCCGCCACCAGCACGGGAAAGCTGGGCGCGAAATAGGCCAGAAGCGAGCCGGCGAAGAACACGGCCAGCACCAGAAACAGCAGGCCGCGCGTGGAGAACTTAACCGAAAGGAACGTCACCAGCGGCACCGTGATGCCCAGCGCCAGCATGTAGATGGTGGTGAGCCACTGCCCCGTGCTGGCATCGACGCCGAAGTCGGACTCGATGCCGCCCAGCATCGCGTTCATCACCGTTTGCGTGAGCGAGCCGAACGCGCACGCGAACACCACGATGGCGAACAGTGCGTACACCTGCCCGCGCTCAGATTTGATCAGCCCCATTGCGCCCTCCTTGCGACTACGCCGCATATGCCCGACGCATATGCTCGATGCCGCTCGGCGGAGTTCTCAGATCCCGCGCGAGCCGTCGGCACACCTTCCGCGCGGGACGAGTTGCAGTATAGCGCGCAACCGCCCATTCGACCCAACCGATTGAAGCGAACGGCAACAGGGCATGCCGACAGGAAACTTTGCGCGTGCGATTGAACCCGCCATCCTTCGAATAGGTCAGGATGCCGCAACAGCTGCGGCATCCGGGAACGCTGCGACCACCTGATGCGGGGGCACCGGTGCACGTTAGTTGAACTTCTGCTGCGTTTTCTCCAGGCCGTGCTCTATCAGGTAGAGCGTCGCCTGGCGGGCCAGGTCGCAGGCGTATTCGAAGTCCTCGGCCGCCTCTTTCTTGGGAAGCGACAGCACGTAGTCCGCCACCGGCATGCGTCCCGGCGGGCGGCCGATGCCGCAGCGCACACGGAACCAATCACGCGTGCCCAGCTTGTCGCAGATGGAGCGCAGGCCGTTGTGGCCCGCGTGCCCGCCGCCGAACTTCACGCGGATGGTGCCGGGGTCGATGTCCAGCTCGTCGTGGATGACGACCAGGTGGTCGGGATCGATGCCGTAGGCGTTGCACAGCTGCTTCACCGGGCCGCCCGAGGTGTTCATGTAGCTTTGGGGCTTCGCCAGCACCACGTCGATGTCGTGGTAGGCGCCCTTCGCGGTAAGCGCCCCGCACTCGGTCTTCCAGTAGCGTGCGCCCACGTCCTCGCCGATCAGATCAACGGTGTCGAACCCGGCGTTGTGCCGCGTGTGCGCGTACTCTTCGCCCGGATTTCCCAGGCCGACGATCAGGTACATGAACATCCCTTTCGATGACTCGCAGATCTCTCGCAACGACAGCGAAGGGCGCGCCCGCGCCGAAGGATCGCGAAACCGCGCGAACGAAGCGCATCCTCATGCGCAGGTTCGCAGGATCGCGCGAAGATCCGGTGCAGGCACGCCCCGCAGCAGCAGCTCGCACCGCCGGTCGGCAGACCGGCGGAACCCTTACTCGAACAGGCTGGCCACCGAGCCGTTGGCGTAGACGTTCTGGATGGTCTGCGCGAACAGCGGTCCCAACGACATCACCTTGATCTTGCCGGTCTGGCGCTCCAGCGGCACGGGCACGGCGTTGGTCACCAGCACCTCTTCGATGCAGGAGTTCTCGATGCGGTCGTACGCCGGTCCGCTGAACAGGCCGTGCGTGGCGCAGGCCAGCACCTTCGCGGCGCCCTTCGCCTTCAGCGTGGCGGCGGCGGCCACCAGCGACCCCGCGGTGTCGATCATGTCGTCGTTCAGGATGCAGATCTTGTCCGTCACGTCGCCGATCAGCGCGGTGATCTCGGCCTGGTTGTGCTTCGGACGGTCCTTGTGCATGATGGCGATGTCGCAGTCCAGCATGGTGGAGAACTTCTTCGCGGCCTTCGCGCGCCCCACGTCGGGCGAGACGACCACGGTCTGCTCGGGGTCAAGCCCCATGCTCTTGTAGTAGTCCACGAAGATGCCCATGGCGGTCATGTGGTTCACCGGGATGTTGAAGAAGCCCTGGATGGCGTCCTGGTGCAGGTCGATGGTGATGACGTTGTCCACGCCGGAAGCCTCCAGCAGGTCGGCCACCAGCTTGGCGGTGATGGGCTCGCGCGGGGCGGCCTTGCGGTCCTGGCGCGCGTAGCCGTAGTGCGCGATGACGGCCGAGACGTTGTGCGCCGAGGCGCGCTTGGCGGCGTCGGCCATGATGAGCAGCTCCATCAGCGAGTCGTTCACATCCATGCCGTTGCCGGAGCACACCGACTGGATGAGGAACACCTCTTTGCCGCGGACGCTTTCCTGGTAGCGCGCGTAGATCTCGCCGTTGGCGAACTTCTCCAGCTTCACGTTGCCCAGCGGCACGCCGAGCTTTCGGGAGATGTCGTCGGCCAACCCGGGATTCACCGAACCCGCGAAAAGGGCCATGCTTCTTTCTTCCGCCATTATGCGCGCTCCTTACCTTGCTGTCCGTGGCTTTTGCGCAGCGGCCGCAGCTTGCGCGCAGCGGCGCCGCAGGGCCTATTCTACCGTGCCGGAACTGCCAAAACGCGAAACCGCGCGGATTTCCCCGGAAGGTCTAGATATCCAGCGCGGCGTGATGCGCCTCGTACACGGCGGTGCAGATGTTCGCCGGACGCGCGGCGTCTCCCACGACGCGCACGAACGGCGCGGCATCCCGCAAGGCGCGAACGGCCTCGACGCGCGACCGCTGGCCGATGGCGCACACCACCGCGTCGCCGGGAACCACGCCGCGCACGCCGTCGGGCTCCTTGACGGCCAAGCCGTCGAAGCGCACCGCCGTGCCGCGCGTGCCCAGCTGCACGTCGATGCCCGCCTGGGCGACGCGCTCCAGCAAGATGGGGCGATGCCGCCCGTTGGCGTCCTTCGCCAGGCCGTTGCCCATCTCCACCAGATGCACGCGTTTTCCCTGCTGCGCGAGCCACAGCGCGCACTCGCAGCCGGTCAGGCCTCCGCCCAGCACCACCGGCTCGTCTCCCGCATCCGCCCCTTCGGCGTACAGCTGCTCGACGTTCACCACGCGGGCGCCCGGCTCGCAGGGCAACGGAAGGGGAAGCGGCTCAGAGCCCACCGCCACGATGACGGCATCGGGCATCAGACGCTCCGCCAACGCGGCGTCAACCGGCGTGTTCAGGCGAATGTCCACGCCCAGACGCTCGCAACGGCGCGCGTAGCTGCGGCCGAGCTCGTACATGTCGCGCTTGAACGGCAGCGCCCGCTCAAGACGCAGGATGCCGCCCAGCTCGGATCCCGCCTCGCACAGCGTCACCGCATGCCCGCGCTCTGCCGCCGTGCACGCCGCCACCATGCCGGCGATGCCGCCGCCCGCCACCAACACGTTCTTGCGGCGCGCTGGAAGGACGGGAACGGTTTCGAACCCCTCGCCCTCGCGGCCGATGCGCGGGTTCACGGCGCAGCGGCGCGTCTGCGTGACGCCGCGCTCGGCCATGCAGGTGAAGCAGCGCAAACACCCCAGCACCTCGTCGCCGCGATTCGCCATCACCTTGTTGGGAAGCTCGGGGTCGGCGAGCAGCGCGCGGCCCATTACCACCACGTCAGCCTGCCCTGAAGCGACGATCTCCTCCATCTGCGCCGGGTCGGACAGTCCGCCGATGGCAGCCACCGGCTTCTTCACGCACTGCTTGACGCGCGCGGCCAAAGGCACGTTGCAGCCGTGATCGCTGAACATCGAAGGATGCGTGCGCTCGAAACCGAACTGGTGCGAACCGGCGGACACGTGGATGAGGTCGACCAGATCCTCCAGCGCCTGCGCGATGCGGCAGCCCTCGTCGATGTCGTAGCCGCCCTCGAACAGCTCCGCGCCGCTCATGCGCAGCTCGATGGGAAAGCCCGGGCCTACGGCGGCACGCACGCTGCGCAGCACCTCGCGCACAATGCGCACGCGGTTCTCAAGCGATCCGCCGTAGTCGTCATCGCGCTTGTTGAAGTAGGGCGAAAGGAACTGGTTCAGCAGCCAGCCGTGGCCGGCATGCACCATCGCCATCTGGAAACCGGCGCGACGGGCCAGCTTCGCCTTCTCGCCGTACGCTCGGACGATGGAGGCGATCTGGTCGCGCCCGAGCGCCGTGACAGGCAGGCCGTCGGCGCGCACGCCGTCGCTTGGCCCGAAGAAGCTCAGGCCGCTGCGCTCGGACGCGTCGGCCACGTAGGCGCTCGCGTACTGTCCGGCATGCGACAGCTCGATGCTGGCGATGGCGCCGTGGCGCTTGATGCCGTCAGCCACGTAGGCGAACGCGGCAAGCTGGCCGGGAGTCTCCAAGCCCAAGCGCAGCATATGCGAGCAGTCGGTCTCGGGATGCACCGTCAGCTCGCTCACCGTCACCACGGCGGCGCCGCCCCGCGCACGCAGCTCGTAGAAACCCTGGGTGCGCGGGCCAGGCGTGCCGTCGGCGGAGTAGTCGGTGGCGCCCAACGGCGCCGAGCACATGCGGTTGCGCAGGACAAGGCCGCCCAGATCAAGCGGCGCGCAGAGATGCGGATAGTCGCGCTTCATGACGGAATCCCCTTTTCAACGAAACGGACGGTCGGAAAGATCGCGCGGAGGCGCGAGGGCGCAGGTGCGGCGAAGGGGCCGGCGCCAGGCGGGGCGCGCGACGTCGAACGGCTCCGCCCGGACGGGACGGCAGGAGGCCAAACGCCCGGCGGACGAATCCGACCCGCCGGCCACGCAGCCCGTCCGCGCCCATGCGCCGCACGCGAAAAGGGGCGCCGGCTTCCGCCGACGCCCCTTCAAACCGCGCTACTTCTTCTTGCTGAAAATGCCCAGCCGGGCGCGCTTCTTCTCGGCCCAACCCTTTACCTCGTGCTGCTCGGCGCGGGCGATGCCCAGCGAGTCGGCCTGCACGTCCTCGGTGATGACCGAGCCGGCGCCCACGATGGCTCCGGCGCCGATGGTCACCGGCGCGACCATCATGGTGTCGCTGCCGATGAACGCCCCGTCCCCTATGACGGTGGAGTGCTTGTTCGCACCATCGTAGTTGCAGGTGATGGAGCCGGCGCCTATGTTGACGCCCTCGCCGATGAGCGTGTCGCCGATGTAGCTGAGGTGCGGCACCTTGGAACCCTTGCCCACCGTGGACTTCTTGATCTCCACGTGGGTGCCCGCCTTGGCGTCCTCGCACAGGTGCGCGCCGGGACGCAGGTAAGCGCGGGGGCCGCACGTCGCGCCGTCGTCGATGGCCGATTCCAGCGCCACCGTCTCGTCCACCGTGCAGCCGCGGCCCACGGCGGTGTCCACCAGGCGCGTGTTCGGGCCGATGACGCTGCCCTCGCCCACGCTCGTCTTGCCGTACAGGAAGGTGAGCGGCAGAAGCTCCACGTCGCGTGCCACCTTCGCGTCGGGTCCCACCCACACCAGGTCAGGGTCGGTCATGGTGACGCCCTCGTCCATCAGGCGGCTGTTGATGCGGCGCTGCAGCTGCTTGGTGGCCTGCGCCAGCTGGCCGCGCGAGTTCACGCCCAAGCACTCCGCCGGGTCGTCGGTGGCCAGCGCCAGCACCGAGCGGCCCGCCTCGCGGCAGATGGACAGCACGTCGGTCAGGTAGAACTCGCCCTGGACGTTGTTGTTGCTCACCTTCAGCAGCGCGTCGAACAGGGCCTTGCCGTCGAAGCAGTAGAAGCCGGAGTTGCACTCGGTGATGGCCGCCTCTTCGGCAGTGGCGTCCTTCTGCTCCACGATGCGCTCCACCTCGCCGGCCTCGTCGCGCACGATGCGTCCGTAACCGGTGGGGTCGTCAAGCTGCATGGTCAGCACCACCACGGCGGCGTCGGCCTCTTCGCGCGTCTTCACCAGCGTGCGGATGGTGGAGGCGGTGATCAGCGGGCAGTCGCCGGAAAGCACCACCACCGAGCCCGTGAAGTCGCCCAGCTGCTCGCGGCAGGAGTTCACCGCGTCGGCCGTGCCGCGGCGCACGTACTGCTCGGCGATTTCCGTATCGGACTCCACCAGGGGGATCACCTGGTCGCGCTCGTGCCCCACCACGGTGACGATGCGGTTCAGGCCCGCCTCGTGCGCGGCGTCTACCACCCAGCGCACCATCGGTTTGCCCAGCACCTCGTGGGCCACCTTCGGCTTGCGCGACTTCATGCGGGTGCCCGCACCGGCGGCCAAAACGATTGCAGCGGATTCCATGGCAACCTCCCTTTCCCCAGCCCGGCAGGAGCGCCCGGCGGACGCGACCGGCGCGCCGCTGCTGCGGCGAACGCCGTTTCGGAAGCGCGCCGCACGCGGGATGCGCGGGCGCGCGGCTCTCTAAAAGCGGATCGCTTCGGAAAAGTATAGCGCACGCCGCCGCGCCCGCGCCCGCGCGCCCCGAACCCGCACGCGATCTCCGGCAGACGCCGAGGACGGCGCAGGCGCGGGGCACGCGGAAAGCAGCTCCGAACTTTTGCATTTCTTGCAGAAGTTCGGAGCAACGGCAAAGCAGGAATGGCGCGTCCACCCAGGAACCTCGTGTCCCGGCGCGAAACGGACGGCCTTGACGCCTCCGCCTATATCAGCGACTCGTCCAACAGAAACGGAATGACCCCCACGTACATGATGCCGTTTTCGTCATAAGACGGCCGCCTGCTGCCTCCCGTCACGACGATTTTGCGGAAGAAGTCCCCTGTTTTGAGCAGCGGCGACGTTTCCTGCGCGCGCTTGCCTTCGCCCTCGATGGAAAGCGCCGACTGGATGTAGAGCTTCTGCGCGCCCATGTTCAAGACGAAGTCGATCTCGTGCATCGAGGCCGCCTTGCTTCCTTCTTCCGCATCTGCGAACCGAACCGCGCCCACGTCAACGGAGTAGCCGCGCATCACGAGCTCGTTGTAGAGGATGTTTTCCATAAGATGGGTTTCCTCCACTTGGCGGAAGTTCAGCCGCGCGTTTCGCAGCCCCGCATCCACCGCATAGTACTTCATGGGGTAGTCGAAATAGCGCTTGCCTTTCACGTCGTAGCGTGCCGCTTTGCGGAACAAGAAGGAATCGACCAGCGCGTCAAGGTAGCGCTTCACCGTCTTGTCGGTGGTTTTCGCGTGAGCCACGCTGTTCAGCGTCTTCGTAAGCTTAGAGGGGTTGGTCAACGAGCCCACTGCCGACGAAAGCGCATCCATGAGCGCATCGAGCACGTATTCGTTGTCTATCCCATAGCGCTCCACTATGTCGGCCTTGTAGACCTTCTGGAACAGCCCCTGCAAGTAGCGTTCGCGCGCGCGGTCGTCGGGCTCCAACACAGCAGCAGGCATGCCACCGTACACCAGGTAGCGATCCCAGTCCTCGGCCTTCTCCCCCTTCGACCAAGCATGAAACTCGGCGAAGCTCAACGGCTCCACGCGCACCTCCGTTCCGCGGTCGCGGAAGTTGGTGACTATGTCGGAAGAGAGCATCTTCGAATTGCTCCCCGTGACGTACACGTCCAGATTGGGACGCGCCATGAGATCGTTCAGCACGTCGTAGAACGTCACATAGAGAAGGTCTCGGTCTTCAGGCGGCACGAGCGATTCATCCACATCGGCGCGCTTAACGCGATAGCTCAGCTGGATCTCGTCCACGAACACGTAATGGATTCGGTCATCGACAACGCGCGCCATCACGTGCTCGTAGAGCTCGTTGGGATTGCGCAGGCGGCTGAACTCCTTCCGATCGAGCGCCACTTCCACGATGTGAGCCTCATCCACGCCTTCGGAAAGGAGCTGCTCTTTGAAGAGCTTGAACAGCAAGTACGATTTTCCGCAGCGTCGAATCCCCGTGATTATCTTCACGCGCCCATTGGTACGTGCGGCAAGGAGCTGCTTCACATAGCGATCTCGTCGTATGAAGGACATGCCGCCTCCCTTCATTTTGCTTCTGCGCACCTAGATGCTCCGAACTTCTGCATCTGATGCAAAAGTTCGGAGCATCTTTGTGAACAGTATGCCACATGAAAGGGGACGAGAAGCGTTCCTACTCCGAACTTTTGCATGATTTGCAAAAGTTCGGAGTAGGGGACACCTGCGCGGGCGGAAGCGGCGGCGCAGGCGCGGGCGAAAGCGCCAACGCTGGTACGCGCGAACGATAGAGACGGCGCGGGCGCGGGCGAACGGCAACGCAGCCGCGCGAGAAGCGGAGGCGCAGCCCTACTTCGCCTTCCGCTTCGCCTGCACGAACAGGAACAGGAAGCCGACCGCGCCGGCGACGAGCGACGCCAGCAGGATGCCCAGCTTCGCCGTGGCGACGTGCGACGGGTCGGCGTAGGCCAGATTCGCCACGAAGATGGCCATGGTGAAGCCCACGCCGCCCAAGATGGCCGCGCCCAGCATATGCCCCCAGGTCACGCCCGTCGGCAGGCTGGCGGCCTTCACCTTCACCGTTAGGAAGCTCAAAAGCATGATGCCCACCGGCTTGCCGATGAGCAGGCCCAGCATCACGCCGGGCAGCACCGGGTCGGCGATCAGCGCGGCGGGGCTGGCGTCCACGAAGCGCACGCCCGCGTTGGTGAGCGCGAACAGGGGCAGCGCGGCGAAGTACACCCACGGGTGCAGCCGCTGCTCCAGCCGGATGGCCGGCGGCACCACCTGGCGCGCCACGCGGCTGAGGCTCTTCACCGTGTCCAGGTAGTCGCCCTGGGCCAGCACCGGCACCTCCGGCTCGAAGGCTTCGCGCGCCTGGCGCACCTTCTCGCCGGACCAGTCCATGAAACTGTGCAGGTTCACGCGCGAGCCGGTGGGGATGGCAAAAGCCAGCAGCACGCCTGCGATGGTGGCGTGAACGCCCGACATCAGCACGCAGTACCACAGCACAGCGCCCACCAGCAGATACGGAACCAGCGCGTACACGTGGGCACGGTTCAGGGCCACCAGCACCAGCATCACGCCCGCAGCCGTCAGAAGCCAGCCCATCGACGGCGCATGCCCATAGAACACCGCTATCACCAGGATGGCGATGATGTCGTCGGCCACCGCCAGGGTGCTCAGGAACACGCGCACCCCGCTGGGCACACGCTCGCCCAGAAGCGCCAGGATGCCCAGCGCGAAGGCAATGTCGGTAGCCGTAGGGACGCCCCAACCGCCGGCGGTTTCCGGGCTGGCGGCATTGAACGCCAGGTACACGCCCACAGGCGCCAACACGCCGCCCACCGCACCCATGATGGGCAGGATGGCCTGGCGGATGTTGGTCAGCTCGCCCACCGTCATCTCGTACTTGATCTCAAGGCCCACCAGCAGGAAGAACAAGGCCATGAACAGGTCGTTGATAACGTGCGCCGCCGACATGCCGGCCACGGCGCCGCCAAAGAACACGCCCACCTCCACGTGCAGCAGCTCTTCGAAGGGCTCGTGCAGCGGCGTGTTCGCGATGATCACCGCCACGATGGCGGCCAGCAGCATGACGAACGCCGCACGCGTGGACGAGTGCGTGAAGTCGATGAAGCGCCGGTAGCGCTTCTGGTGCCCCTGCACCTTGTCAATGAAAAGGCTGTCGGTCATGTTCCGCCCGTCTTCCCGAGGTTTCGGCCCATCATATCATGGGCGCGGCGCGCGCCGGTCGCCCATCGGCCTCCGTTGCGTGGACACGCGCGGACGCGTGGCGCTACCGGGCGCTTCACCTGCGCGTTCTTCGATTCTTGCAAATGGGCAACAAGGGAAAAACCTCCCGCACGCACACCGGTTTTGCGCTAGACTTTACGTGCAGCAGCAGTTGAAAGGAGCCAGCCCCGGACCGTGCCGAAGAGCATACGCCTCCCCGCACGAGACGGGAGGGTCGGCCCCTTTCCGCTGCTTTTTTATTCGTTCCGAGGTAAGAGGTGATCTCATGGCCATTACCGTGACCGGCCGCAAAATGCCTGTAACCGATGCACTGCGCCAGTACGCCGAAGAGAAGATCGGCAACTCCATGAAGGTCATGGACATCAACCCGCTCGATGCCGAAGTGGTGCTCTCCGTCGAGAAGAATCCCGCCAACCCCCTGCCCGCCACCTGCGAGGTGACGCTGTGGACGAAGGGCCACGTCATCCACGTGGAAGAGAACGAAGAGGACATGTACGCCGCCATCGACGTGGCCGCCGCCAAGGTGGTGCGCCAGCTGCGCAAGTACAAGACCCGCGTGATCGACCACCGCATGCGCGCCAGCGAGAAGGCTCCTGCGGCTGAGGGCGGCGCGGGCGAGCCCGACTTCGACGCCCTGATGGAAGAGCTTTCGGCCGACGACGCCATCCTGCGCGTGAAGGAGATCGACTTCGAGCCCCTCACCGAGGAGGAGGCGCTGGTGAAGATCGACCTGCTGGACCACGATTTCTTCGTGTACACCGACCGCGACAGCGGCAACGTGAACGTGCTGTACCGCCGCACCAACGGCGGCTACGGCCTGCTGAAGCCGAAGGAGTAGCTCGCCGCAACCCTGCGCCTGCGCCGCCCGCGCTGTCTGCGCACGGCGGCAGCTGCCGCAGGGAGGCGACCACGATCCGCCCCGCCGTCGCGCGCGGGCGGGTTTCCGGGGCGCGTCCGACGCGCCGCCCCGTTGCCACGGAGGGCCGGCAGCTGCACGCTGCCGGCCCTCCGGCGCATTCGGGCTGCAGTGCGAGTGCGGCAGGACAGAGCGCCGCAAGCCGAGCGCCTACGTCCTGTCCCGCGAGCGGGCGGCCCTACGCGGCCGCTTCCGCGCGCTTGATGGAGCGCACGAGCGCCATCGAGCACACCAGGAACGCCGCCGCGCCGATGACGGCGCCACCCAGGCCCACGTCGGCCACCGACACGGCCGACGTCACCACGCCGCCCACCCACGTGCCGCTGCCGATGCCCAGGTTGAAGATGCCCGAGTACGCAGCCATCGCCACCGTCTGCGCCGGCTGCGGCGCGTTGCTTACCACCTCGGCCTGGAACGCCACGTTGTAGGCCGTGTAGCATGCGCCCCACACCGCGCACACCGCCAGCACCGCCACGGGCCCGATGGAGGCCGTCAGCAGCAGCGCAAGCGAGGCGACCACGCCCAGCACCGCACCGCGCATGAACGAGAAGCGCGTGCGGCGGTACGTGCGCGAGAACACCATGCTGCCCGCAACGCCTGCAGCGCCGAACAGCACCAACGCGAACGTCGTGAGGTTTTCCGAGAAGCCCGCCACCTGCTGCAAAAACGGCTCGATGTAGCTGTACCCGGTGAAATGCGCCGTGGCAAACAGGGCCGTGACCACGTAGATGTTGCGCAGCGCGGGGATCTTGAACAGCTCGGGCAGCTGGCGCGCCGAGAAGCGCTGCCCCTGCGCAAGGCGCGGCATGGCCGTCAGCAGGAACACGAGCGCCACGACCGCAGCCGCCGCCACGCAGGCGAACGTCATGCGCCAGCCCAGCACCAGCCCGATGGCACGCCCCAGCGGCAGACCGCACACCATGGCGATGGCCGAGCCGGTGGCGATGGTGCCGATGGCCGCTTCCGCATGGCGCTGCCCCACCACGCGCACCGCCACCGGCGACGCGATGGACCAGAACACGGCGTGCGCGGCGGCCACCATCAGGCGCGCCGCCACCAGCAGCGGAAACGTCGGTGCCAGAGCGGATGCCACCTGACCGGCGGCGAACAGCGCGATGACGGCCAGCATCAGCCGCTTCAGCTCGAAGCGCGAGGCGAACACCATCAGCGGGATGGAAAGCAGCGCCACCGCCCACGCGTACAGCGAGATGATGAGCCCTGCGCCCGCCTCGGTCATGCCGAAGTCGGCCGCGATGTCCACCAGCAGCCCGATGGGCATGAACTCCGACGTGTTCATGATGAACGCCGAAAACGCCAGCCCCGCCAGCACCAGCCAATCCTTGCGCGCCATGCCGCCCTTCCGCTCCTTGCCTGTGTTCGTTTCTGCTCTTTTCCGCGTTCCGCACCGCCTTGACGAGGCAGGCGGAAGCAAAACGAACGGCATTCTAGCGCAGCCGTGTTAACGCGCGATCAACCTTTCGGCAAGACGCGGCAAGCTTGCAAAGTCCGCACAATCGCGTGGGACAGCGAGCGCCGGGGCGGGCGTCCGGGCAGGCAGCCCCGTCCGCAACGCTCGGGACGCAGTACGGCGGCGGCGCGGCGAGATACGACGATGAGCAGCGCGCGGCGAGCCGACGGTTGCGGCCTCGCGCTTCGCGCTGGTGCCTGCGGCCTATGGCAACCTCCCCCTACTGCACGTATTCTTCCGCAAGGGCCTTGAACGCGGGCATGCTGTTCTCGATGACGCTGGCATCGACGCAGTAGCCGATGCGGATCCAGCCCTCCACGCCGAAGCTGTTAGAGGGGACCAGCAGCAGCTCGTGCTTTTTCGCGCGCTCGGCGAATGCCTCGGCGTCGGGCTCCAGCGCACGCACCCACAGGTAGAACGCGCCCTGCGGTTCCACGTATTCGTAGCCCAGCTCAGACAGGCCCTTCGTCAACAGCTCGCGGTTCGCGGCGTAAGCGGCCACGTCGCTGGGTTCGTCCACGCAGCGCTCCACCACGCGCTGGAACAGCGCCGGCGCGCACACGAAGCCCAGCGCGCGGCCCGCGCCGCAGATGGCCGCATATACGTCGGCGGACTCTTCCGCACCCATCTGGTCGGCGGCGTACAGCCAGCCGATGCGCTCACCCGGCAGCGACAGCGACTTGGAGTACGAGTAGCACACGATCGTGCGCGCGTAAACGGCGGGAACCCAGGGCACCTCGGCGCCGTAGACGATCTCGCGGTACGGCTCGTCGCTGATCAGGTAGATGCGCGTGCCGAGCTCGGCCTCCTTCTGGCGCAGGGCGGCCGCCAGCTCTTCCAACGCCGCGCGGCCGTACACGGCCCCGGTGGGGTTGTTGGGCGAGTCGATGATCAGCGCGCTGGTGCGCGGCGTGACGGCCGCCGCGATGGCGGGCACGTCCAACTGGAAATCGTTCGCGCGCGCGGGAACCTCGACGCAGGTGCAGCCGGCGCTTTCGATGAACACTTTGTATTCGGGGAAGTACGGAGCGACGACCAGCACCTCGTCGCCCGGATGCGTGACGGCGGAAAGCGCGATGGCCAGACCCGCCGCGGCACCGGCGGTCATGTAGATACGATCCGGCGACGCCTCGCAGCCGAAGCGGCGCTGGATGCTGTGCGCGACGGCTTGGCGGACAGCCGGCGTGCCCTGGGCGGGCGTGTAGCCGTGCAACGCGCACGCGGGCTCGCCCAGCGCGTCGGCGATGGCGCTGCGCACGGCAGCGGGCGCGGGGACGGAGGGGTTGCCCAGGCTGAAGTCGAACACCTTGTCAGCGCCGATCTCGGCTTTGCGCGTCAGACCGTACGCGAACAGCTCGCGGATAGCCGACGGCTCGTTGCCCAACGCGAGCATCCTCTCGTTCACCATGTGCACCACGTTCCTTTCACGATCTTCCAGCCGACGTTGCCGCGCGTCGTGTTTTTGCCGCCGCGCGCACGCTTTGTCGCGCTTGCGCAGCCACGTGACGCGCGGGCGTTTACTGCGGCTTCGTTGCCCTTTTCAGCGGCGCAACCGCGCTGACTGCGCAGCGGCTTGACGACGAAGCAGGCCATAGCGCCAACCATGCAGCCATCTGCAACGCGCGACCGTGCTAATCGCGCCTTTCTCGCCCGTCAGGTGGCAAGAACACCGCGATTAGCACGGTGGCGGCGACCGCAGCTTGCGCCGTCAAGCAGCACGCACCTGATTATGGCACAAAAAAGCTCGGCAGCCCCGAAGGCTGTCGAGCCCGTAACACGCCGCTTACATCAAGCATCCCACCGTGCACCCACAGCTACCTGCCGCGAAGAGGCGCGCAAGCAGCACGCCGCAGTGCCGGAAGGTCTGCTAGCAGTGGCAGCAGTGATGACGATGCGCCTTGCGGCCCTTCTTCTTGCCGTTGACGCCCTTGTCCTTCACCGACAGAATGAGCTTCTCGGTGAGGGCGTTCAGCTGGGCGACCTCTTCCTCGGACAGGCAGCTCAGGATCTCATCGGCGGCCTTGTCGTTGGCGGCAGCGCGCTTCTGGGCGATGGCGCGGCCCTCGTCAGTGAGGCTGACGGTGTAGGTGTGCTTGTCGGCATGGTCGCCGATGGTCACGTAGCCGTTGCGCGCCGCCTTCTTCACGACGTCCTTCAGGGCGCCGCGGTCGCAGCCGAGCACCTCGACCAGCTCGCGCTGGGTAGCGCCGTCGTTCTCCAGCAGAGCGTTCATCAGCGCACCCTGGCCGCGCTTGTAGCTTTTCGGGCCCATCTTGCGGAACGCGAGGCGGGTGAGCTTGCTGGCCTTCTTCAGCTGCGCCAGCGTGCGGGCGGATTCGTTCATGGTGTTCCTCTTCCTTCTTGGTTTTCGCATCCATTGCATTCAGCGGTTGGAGACTATAGACCTTGGGAAGAGCCGCACACAGCGCATGATCATATTATTCACAAAGTGTACATTGCGCAATTGTTTTCCCACGTGAATATGCTTATTTGCATTATTCACGAATAGAATTGTTCTTGCAAGCAAGTGATTCTGGCACGCGCATAGCGCGGAAAGCCCTATTTCCCCTCGGGAGCTTTGCGGTCAAAGAAGGGGCTTTTGGAGGCGATGCTTACGGGGATGGCGTAGACCTGGCGCACGTCGGCGCCCAGGAGCGACAAGCGCTGGGCGGCCAGGCCGGCGGAGAACATCACGCGCGTGTCCACGCGGTAGTCGGCCGCCTTTGCGCAGGCCGAGCCGATGGCGATGCCCACGTCCACGCTGTTGATGGCGCACAGCACGCCCTCCGCGCGGTCGCTGCACGTGGGGAAGCCGCAGTGGCCGCAGTTCAGGCCCAGCGCCTGCTCTCGCGTGCCCACCAGCACCACGGCCTGTGCCGCTTCGACGTTCAGCGCGTCGCGCAGGAAGAACTTGAAGCCGCGCTCCGCAGCGATGGCGCGCATCTCGTCGGCGATGCGCTGTTTGTCGTCGCCGTCGGCCACGGCGCACTCGATGATGTCGACACCCTTGCCCTTCGGCGCCGTCCGCGCCGCCACCAGCATCTTCTCCGCGATGTCGCGCGCTTGGCCCTGACGCAGATCCCGCTCGTTCACGATCATGGATGCCCCTTCCGCCGTGCGTTTGCCGTTCTCGCTAGCGCTCACTGCGCTGACGCGCACGGGCAAGCGCGGCGCCGGCAACCGGCAGAGATGCGAGGGCACCCATGGCCGCAGCCGTTGCGAGAGCCGTCATATCGTCGCCCGTCTTGGCTAAAGCAGGTGCCTCGTCTTCGCTGGGAGCTGCGTTGTTCTTTTCGGGAGAGTCGTTGTTGTTGCCGTCGTTCTCTTCCTCGCCGTCCGCAGGCGGAAGCGGCTCTGCTTCCTCGTTCGCTTGCCAAATCGCGTAGAAGTTCAGGCTCTTGTCGTACATGAGAGCCTCGGGGTCCCACTCCGCAGGCTCGCCGTCGGGGGAAGTCGCCCAGCCCAGGAACGTATAGCCCTCGCGTGCGGGAACGGCAGGAGCTGCGCCCAGCTGCTCACCGTAATGACGGTAGTAGGGAGTTTTCAAGGTGTCCGAATCGGAAGGATCGTAGTTGCGGTGGAACGTCACCGTCTGCTGCGACGTCAAATCGCAGTCAACTTCGATGGTGACATCGCTTTCGATATGAGACAGCGTGAAAGAGGCGTAGCGTTTGTAAGACTCGCCCGGCGCAGCGCTCGGATACGTCACGTTGGGGTATGAGGCGCTGCCTAGATGATCTATGTAGAGGATCCCCTCGTCCTTGTTGAGATAGCCAGCGCTAACATCGTAGAAACCGTCAGCGGGATCGCCCTCCTTGCAAGACGCCACCTCGTACGTTTTTCCGTCGCAGGTAATCGTTATCGACTCGATGCACCCGAAAGGCTCGGTGGCTCGAGCGGCAAAGTCCACCATGCCGCCTTTGTCCGGATCCACGTTCTGCAACGTGATGGTGTCGGAATACCCTGCATCGGCGCTTCCAGCATCGGCGCCGAAATCTCCCTCGGCCACATCAACCACGCCCAAGGGCATGTTGACCTTTACCGTCACCGTCACCTGGCCATCCGCGGCATAGGCCGGCGAAACCCCGACGAACGCAAGCGCGGCCGCGACGAGGCAGGCGGCGAACAGCAGCGACGCAACCGACTTGAATGATGCGCGTACCATAAAAGCTCCTTCTCCACATCCTTCATGCCAGTATAGGGGACTCCGGGCACATGCCATAGAGAAATGCAGTTTTCCCGTCAGAATCGCTGCTGCCTCCCTCCAGCTGCAGGCGGCACAATGAACAACCGCGGCCCCATCGGTTGTCGTATACGCAAGCGCCAACCAGGCGGATGAGAGCAATCCGCTCCCGCGCCCCTATCCGCAAAGCTCGCCCGCCGCATCCGCCACGTCATCCGCGCTACGCGACTCCGCCCTTGCCCGCGTCACCGCCCTTGCCCGCAGCGCCGTCCGCATCCGCTTCCCCTTCCGCTCCGTCCGCTCCCGCGCGCGCGAAATCGCTCTCGATGCGGGCGATCTTCTTGCGGAACGCCACGGTCAGCGCGAACGCGGCCGCAATGAACACCAGCAGGATCAGCCACATGGGCTGGTACCCCGTCACCTCGGCAACCGAGCCCGCCAGCACCGGCCCGATAATGTTGCCGGCATCGATGCCGATGAAGTACGCGCTGCCCGCCGCGCCGCGCCGCTCGGGGGGCACGCACTCCATGCAGCACGCCTGCAGCAGCGGGCCGGCCGCACCGTAGCCGAACGCCGACAGCGCCGCGGCCACCAAAAACATCCACAGCGCGTCGGCCTGGCTGATGACCAAAAACGAGCACGCGAAGCTCACCATGGCCGGCAGCACCACTTTCACCAGCCCGTACTTGTCGGCCAGCCGCCCGGTAAGAGGACGCGACAGTAGCATGAGCAATGCGTTCACCGTGAAGAACAGCCCGATGTTGTCCACCCCGCGCTCGGCGGCGTACAGGGCCAAAAACGAGTTCACGTTGCAGAACGCGATGACCAAAAGCCCCGCGATGAGCGCCGGCACCGCGGCCTCGAAGGCGAACACGCTGTTCGGCGTTATCTTGAACGGACGGCGCTTGTGCGGCGGCTCCTTCACCATGAGGGCGCAGCCCACCGCTCCCAGCATGATGATGCCGGCGATGCCAAACGCCGCGTTGTACCCCAGCGCATCGGCCAGCGTCAGGCCCACCATGGGGCCGATCGCCATGCACGCCGCCTGGGCCAGCGAAAAGTACCCGATGCCCGAGTTCACGCGGCTGCGCGGCAGCGTGTCGGTTGCCATGGCGAGGCAGCAGGTGAACGTGAACGCCATCGCCGACCCCTGCAGCAGGCGCGCCAGGATGACCACCACGATGTTGCTGGACAGGCTGAACACGAAGTACGACGCTGCCACGGCAAGAAGCGCCACCACCAGGATCTTCTTGCGGCTGAACGCATCGATGGCCGGTGCAGAGACGATCTTCAGGGCAAGGGCGGTGTAGGCGAACGCGCTCACGGCGAACCCCACCAGCGTGGTGGAGGCGCCCAGCGAGTCGGCGTACAGGGCAATGAGCACGTTCACCATCTGCTGGCCCATCGCCAACGCACCGTTAGCTATGAAGATGCTGATGAACGCCTTGTTCCAGATCCGGTCGCCCGCGCTTTCGCGCGCGGTGCCGCCGTTTCCGCTTGCCCCGCCCATCGCGCTCACCGCCTACGCGATGTGCCCCAGGAAGTCCTTCGTGCGGTCGGACTGCGGGTTGTCGAACACCTCATCGGGGGTGCCCTGCTCCACGATCACGCCGCCATCCATGAACACGACGCGGTCGGCGACATCGCGGGCGAAGCCCATCTCGTGCGTCACCACGATCATGGTCATGCCCTCGGCCGCCAGCTCCTTCATGACGTTGAGCACGTCGCGCACGAGCTCGGGATCAAGCGCGCTCGTGGCCTCGTCGAACAGCATCACGTGCGGGCTCATCGCCAACGCGCGCGCGATGGCCACGCGCTGCTGCTGACCGCCGGAAAGCTGGCTGGGCTTGTAGTCCACGCGCTCGCCCAGGCCCACGCGCGTGAGCTGCTCGATGGCGATCTTCTCGGCCTCTTCCTTGGAGCGCTTGAGCACCTTCGTCTGCGCCAGCATCACGTTCTTCTTGGCCGTAAGGTGCGGGAACAGATTGAAGCTCTGGAACACCATGCCCACCTTGGCGCGCACTTTGTTGATGTCGGTGTCCTTCGCGGTGATCTCGGTGTCCTCGAAGAAGATCTGGCCGCCAGTGGGTTCCTCCAGACGGTTGATGCAGCGCAGCAGAGTGGACTTGCCGGAGCCGGACGGCCCCAGGATCACCACCACCTCGCCGCGGTACACGTTCAGATCGACGCCGCGCAGCACCACCAGCTCGTCGAAGCTCTTCTGCAAGTTGCGGATGCGCACGACGGGCTGCTCGCCAGCGGCCTTGCGCTCTTCCTCAACGGCCACGGAGGCGTGGTGCATGTAGCCGTTGGGGTTGGCAGCGCCAGGCGCAGCGGCCGCAGCCGCCTCGGCCTCGGGAGTCTGCTTGATCTCGTTCTCGGTCATGTCGGCTCCCTTCCCTACAGGCTCGACATCTGCTCGGGCGTGATGGCGCGGCCGGAACCGTCACCGCCATGCGCCGCCTCGGAGGCGTTGCGCGTCTCGACGGCGGGGCGCTCGGCCAGCTCGTCCACCATGCCGCGCTTCTTGCCCTTCGCGGCCTTCTTTTTCTTCTTCCCCACGCTGGTGCCGGTGTCGTTGCCCGCCAGCTTCGCCTCAAGCTTGCCCACCAGCTTGGCGGCAGGCAGCGTGATGAGCAGGTAGAACAACGCCGCCACGATGTAGGGGGTGATGGAGCCGGTGGCCGCCACGATGGTCTTGGCGTACATGACGATCTCCATCACGCCCACCGCGGCCAGCATGGAGGTGTCCTTGTACAGCAGGATGAACTCGCTGGTCATGGTGGGGATGACGCGGCGCACCGTCTGCGGCACGATGACGAACAGCATGGTCTGCGCGCCGTTCATGCCCAGGCTGCGCGACGCCTCGAACTGCCCCTTCGGGATGGACTGGATGCCCGCGCGGAAGATCTCGCACAGGTAGGCGCCCGAGTTCATGAACAGCACGATGACGCCCAGCGGGAACGACGGGATCTGCACGCCCGCCAGCGGCAAGCCGAAGAACGCGATGTAGATCTGCAGGAACAGCGGCGTGCCGCGCACGACGTTCACGTAAGTGGTGGCGATGCCGCGCAGCACGCGGAACTTCGACATGCGCATGAGCGACAGCACGAAGCCCAGCGGGATGGCCAGCGGAAACGCGCACGCCACGATAAGCAGCGCCTGCAGGAAGCCCCAGAACACCACCGGCAGGCTGGTCACCAGGATGGTGGGATCCAAGAACAGCTTCATGAACTTGTTAGAGTTCCACGCCTGCACCCAGTCCTGCTCGGACAGGTAGCTGGAGAACTGCTCGAACGGGTCGACGCTGGCCACGGCGATGGAGGGGATACCCTCGATGTCGTGCGTGGAGCCGTCGGCCAGGGTGTAGGCGCCCGTCAGCTGCATGTCGCCGCCCGCGCCGGGGAAGAACACGTCGTAGACTTCCAGGCGCAACGTGCCCGCCGTGGACACCGGCTCGGCGAACGTCGCCGTGAACGTCTGGCCGTCCATGGAGAACTCCACGTCGGGGTAGTTGCGATCCATGCGGTCGGCGCCGGTCAGCAGCGTGGCGCGCGCGTCCTCCAGCGAGAACGTGGTGCCTTCGGGCAGCACCAGGTCCACCGATGCGATGCCCTCGCCGTCGGCCACGTCGGCGTCCCAGGTGATGCGCGTCTCGGTGGCGCCCAGCACGCTGTTGTCGCCGGCGGCATCGGCGTTGGGACGCGCCGAGCACTTCAGCGTTTCCAGCGCGCTGGCCTGGCTGGGAACGGCCGCAAGCGCCAGCGAGGCCGCCATCAGCAGCGCGAACGCCGCCATCAGGAAGGTGGCGGCGCGGTTGGTTCGTCCGTGTCGTTCGTGTTGCATGGTTCTCGTTTCTCCCAAAGCGATCAACTGCCGCGAGGCTTCCCGCGTCATACGGAAAGCCTCGCGGCAGGTGGTCTGACGTTAAAAGCCCCCTTGGGCTTCGCGGCCCAAGGGGGCGGCAGGGCTCCTACCTTCCGTTAGGCAAGGAACTGGGCGGTGAGGTCGTCGATGGTGCCGTCCTCCTGCAGCGTGGCGATGGCCTCGTTGATGGCGGCCAGCAGCTCGGGGTTGTCCTTCGACACGGCCACGGCGTACTCCTCGCCGGTGGCGGCGCTCAGCACGACCTCGGCGTCGGTGTAGGCCTCGGCCAGCATCTTCTCCACAACGGCCTTGTCCATGCACACGGCGTTGGCCTGGCCGGCCTGCATCGCGGCGAAGGCATCGGTGGCGTTGCCGTAGGGCTGGATGGTGGCGTTCGGGAAGTTCTCCTGCGCGAAGGTCTCGCCGGTGGTGCCGGACTGCACGGCGATGATCATGCCCTCGGCGTTCAGCGCGTCAGCCGCGTTGTCGGCGGTGACGTCGCCGCCCTTCATCACGGCCACGGACTGGTCGGCGATGTAGTACGGGTCGGTGAAGTCGACGGACTCGGCGCGCTCGGGATCAACGGTGATGCCGGAGATGCCCACGTCGGCCTGGCCGCCCGCCTGAATGGCCGGCACGATGCCGTCGAACTGGATGGTGGTGAACTCGCACTCAAGGCCCAGCTGCTCGGCGATGGCCTTGGCCAGCTCGATGTCGAAGCCGACGTACTCGTCGCCCTCGAGGTTCTCGAACGGCGGGAAGTCGGGCGAGGTGGCGACGGTCAGAACGCCATCGTTCACCAGGGTATAGCTGCCTTCCTCGGCAGCCGGCTCGCTGCCACCCTGCTGTTCGGCGGGCTCGCTGCTGCCCGAAGAGCAGCCGAACAGGCCCAGCGCCGCCGTCAGGGCGCCGCAGGCGACAACCGCCGCCACTTTGTTGAACTTCATGTCTCTTTCCCCTTTCCAAGGTGTTCGCCGCACCCGCAGGGGAGCTCTCGTCAAGCCCGCCTGCCGGCCTGTGCGTTTGCGGGGACGCGCCCCCGTTTCGCGGCATACTTGCAACAGTTGGAACACTATACGCTTTTTATGCATATTTCTCAACGAAATGGCCCCATTTTTGCAAATGCGCGGGCGAGATCGGGGCGAGGCTCAGGCAAAGCGCTGGCAAGACAGAGGCGATCCCGAGCGAGGCAGGAACGAGATCCGGCCCTTGCAGCCGCTTCCCACTTGCCTAGCGCGCCTCTTCGGCAAGGCGGCGCAGGGGATTGCCCGTCTCAAGGGCCACGTAGCGGCAGCCGATATGCGGCGGAGCGCCGTATGCGCCATGGTAGTCGGACCCCCCGGTGAGAAGCAGGCCGAAGCGGGCGGAAAGGCGCTCGCAGCGCACGCGATCGACGGGGGTGTGGTCGGGGTGGTGGCATTCGATGGCTCGCAACCCGCATTCCACCAGCTCGGGAACGAGGTCGTAGCTGTCAAGCTGACCGGGATGCGCCACGGCGGGGATGCCGCCGTCGGCTGCGATGGCGCGCACGGCGTCGCGGGCATCCACATAGTCGATGTCGCGCGCGCAGATGCCATGCCCTTTGAGCAGGCCGCGATACAGCGTCGCGTACTCCTCCGACCCGTAGGGGGCATTCGTGAGCGCGGCCATGATGTGCTGCTCGTCCAGCACCGTCACCGCCGAGGCCGAACCTCCGCCGCGCTGCTCCACATCCCGCACGATCTCGCGTGCAAGCGAAGGATCCCCCTCCACCAGCACGCGGGTCCGTTCGTACCGTTTCACGTGAAATCCCTTTCCGTCCTTCTTCGCGATCTTGCAGCACCCCGCCGTCCGGCAGGAAGCCGCGCGCCTGCTTCTGGACTACTTTTGGACTATGTAGCGCTTCCTCAGGCGCGTCGCGAGGACCTCAAGCGTCACCGCAACCGCCAGGCACAGGTACACGATCAGCCCTATCTCATGGATGTTCAGGTAGAAGCTGCCCGCAAGGAACAGCTGGTAGCCGATGACGCCGGCACCTGCCACCGCGCCCACCGCCACGGCGTTGACGAAGTTGATCTCGAAGCGGATGAACGTCCACGACAGCATTTCGTTCACCTTCTCGGGCACGACGCCGGAAAACACCACCTGCCACCACGACGCCCCTGAAGCGCGCAGCGCCTCGAGCACCCCGGGGTCGGCCTCCTCGAAGCTTTCCGAGTACGCCTTCACCAGATAGGCGACGCTGTGGAACAGAAGGCCGGTCACAGCGGCTTCGGCGCCCAAGCCGATGGCAACGCTGAACACCATCACCCACAGGATGGTGGGCACCGCGCGCGCCACCGACATGACCGCCTTGATGACGGTGCTCACCGCGCCGTTGGTGAGGTTGCGCGCCGCAAGAAGCCCCAGCACGAAGGCGATCACCGCTCCGATGAACGTGGTGAGCAGCGCCAACGCAAGCGACACGAACAGGCCCGTCACCACATCGACCAGCGTGAAATGCCCGGCGAGCCCCGGCTGGGTCATCATGGTCAGGAAATCGCCGCCGGCTTCGCCCAACGCCTCGAAAAACGACACTTTGCCGTAGTCCATCGTGGCAAGCGCCACCGCCGTCAGCGCGGCAAGCACCGCAACCGTTGCCGCCAACGCCAGGTTGGGACCGCTCATCACGCGCGTCTTGATCTTCTCGCCGCGCGTGTAGCGCGCCCCGGGCAGGTTCGACCCGTCCATCAGAGGCGCTCCGTCTCCCTGTGCGCCTCGTAGGCATGGCGAACGGGATGCGGCGCATCGTCGGCGACGCGCCCCGCCGATCCGGCGCCCCAGCCGAAGCGCTCGAACAGGGCACCGGTGAGGCGGGTCCGCGCGGGCGCGCCCACCTCGGATGCGAGCAGCAGGGCGTTCGCCCGGGCTTCGATAGCGTATGCAGTCGCCGCGCGCAGCGCCTCCACGGGGCCGGCGGCCAGCTCGTCGATGTTCTCCAAAAAGCAGCGCACCAAATAGCCGAAGCTGGTGAGGAACAGCGCCAGAAAGCCGGTGAAATCGCTCTGCTTGAACGAGAACAGCAGGATGAACGCCCACGCCACCGTGGGGATGTTGCGGAACAGCGAAGCGATGGCGCGCACCAGCAGCGGATCCTGCACCAGCGCCCGCGCGATGCCCACGCGCTGCTTCTGCCCGCCCGAAAGCCGGTCGGTGCGCGTGTAGGCGAAGTCGGCCAGGCCCACCTCGGCCAGCACCTCGAACGCAGCGCGCTTCTCCTCCTCGGTGTACAGGCCCAGAAGGCCTGCGGCGGCGGATTTGTACCCCAGCCGCCCCTGCAGCACGTTTTCGATGGACGTGGCGCGATACACCAGGTTGTAGTGCTGAAACACTATGCTTATGCGCCGGCGCACCTGCCGCAGCGCGCGGCCCTTCAGGCCCGTCACGTCCACGCCGTCGAAGGTTGCCGAGCCCTCGGTGGGGTCGATCAGCCGGTTCACGCAGCGCAACAGCGTCGACTTGCCGGCACCCGAGGGGCCGATCACCGAGACGAACTCGCCGCGGCGCATCGTTGAAACAGCGCCCCAACAAACAGCTTTTTTTGAGATTTCGGATAGGTTTTTACGAATCTTGGGGTCGGAGAAAGCGCTTCGGCTTCAAATGCCCTTCGCCTCCAGATCGCGCATCTTTCGCAGCAACATCTTTACCTGGTGTTTTCCCGGTTCGCTCGGTTTGCGGTGAAACCCACCAGGGACGTGCGCTTGTCAGCAAGACCCTTCGCGCCCCCAACATTTGGCGTTTTTGATCCACGCGACCCCAACATTCGCAATTTTCTAGCCCAAAGAGCAAAAAGCTGTTTGTTGGGGTCGCGTGAAGCTCAGCGAGCGAAAGGAGGGCATCGGACGGCCGCCTGCACCGCTTTCCGCACAACCGGCGGCACCGCTTTCCCCACGGGCAACGGTACCGCTTTTCCCACGGGCGACGGCACCGCTTTCCGCATCGGCAGCGGCACCACCTGCGCAAAAAAGAGAGGGCGCGTCCTCATCGGGGGACGCGCCCTCGCTCGACATCTCGTCCTTCGTCGGCAAACCGCGCCGGAGCGATTGCAGACTCTACAGCTTGAGCAGCGTGTTCGTTTCGATGGACTCCTCGGTCTCCGGATCGGTGTAGTCGCCTTGGATCAGCATCTCGGAAACGTTCTGCGGAGCTGAGAACAGGTAGGTGCCCGTTATCGCGTCGCCGGGGAACACGCTGTCCGGGCCGTCCACAGTGATGTCCTCGCCGTGCAGGCCGATGTAGGTGTAGCCGTTGGCCTCGATGGAACCGCCGTCGGTGCCGTACAGCGAGAAGTACAGGTTCGGCACCGAGGCTCCGTACTCGCTTAGCACCGTGTCTTCGGGAATGTACATCTCGTAGCCCACGGTGATGTACATCATGTCGTCGGCGTCATCGGCATCGAGTTCCGAAATGTAGAAGATGCTGTCGGAGTTGTTGTAGGCGTCGATGGCCTCCTGCACCGCCGCCGCGTCGGTCTCGACGCTGGTGAAGCGGTAGTAGATGATGTGGTCGGCATCGTCCTCGACCGAGTAGATGGTGGCAGGCAGCCATTCGCCCATTTGGGCGGGCGACTCAACCGTTCCCTCGACGGGAACGATGTCCTCACCAGCGGGTTGGCTGGCGGCCGGCTCCTCGGTTGCCGCGCCGTCGGCAGATCCGTCGCCGGCGGCAGGCTGACTTTCGCCGCCTCCCGACGAGCAGCCGAACAACCCCAGCGCTGCAACCAGAGCGCCGCAGGCGACGAGCGCGCACGTTTTCCTCATCCTCATGGTTCCCCCTTCCAAAAGCCCAACCCGCGTCGCGGCGACCCGCAGCCCCGCGGATGCGCGGCGGCGTTGGCGAGCCCTTGAAGAGCGAACCGCGCTTCGACGGCTCAGCCTTCCCCTACCGCCATTATAAAGCCGAAGGAGTACCCTCCCTGTAAAATGTCGTGCTGAGAGCCAGGTGAACGGGAAGCCGCGGAGCGGACAGAGGGAGGTCTTCGCGCAGCTCCCCTCTGTCCGGCAGCGCGGCGCCACGTTAACCCGCAACGCGGCGCCCCGCCCGCGCGCAGCCCGTTTACTCGTACTTTTCCGCCGCTTCGCGCAGGTGCTCCACGATGGCGATGCCCTGGGGGCACACGCGCTCGCACGCGCCGCACTCGATGCAGGCCGAGGCCTTCGCCGGCGTGGCCTGCCACTGGTAGTTGTGCTTGGAGAACGCCGCGTTGCCCGTCATGGCCTCCAGGTTCAGCAGCATCATGATGACGGGGATGGCCACCTGCTGCGGGCAACCCTTCAGGCAGTAGCCGCAGTTCGTGCACGGAATGCTGGACACGGCGCGCAGCTTTCCCACCACCGCGTCAAGCGCGGCGCGCTCGGCGTCGGACAGCGGGCGGTTCTCGTGGAACGCCTGGGCGTTCTGGCGCATCTGCTCCAACGTGGAGGCGCCGGAGAGCACCGTCAGCACGTTGGGCAGGTTCCAGCAGAAGCGGTACGCCCACGATGCCAAGCTGGCCTGCGCGTCCAGGGCGCGCAGCGGCGCGGCGGCGTCCTCCGACAGCTCCGCCAAGCGTCCGCCGCGCACGGGCTCCATGATGACCACCGGCTTGCCGTGGCGGGCGGCCACCTCCATCAGCGCGCGCGACTGCGTGAGCGGGTCGTCCCAGTCCAGGTAGTTCACCTGCAGCTGCACGAAATCGACCTGCGGATGCGCGGAAAGCAGCTGCTCCAGCGCCTCCGGGCCGTCGTGCAGCGAGAAGCCGATGTGGCGGATGACTCCTTCCGCCTTCTTCTGCAGCAGGAAGTCCCACATGCCGAAGTCCTCGAACTTCTGCGTGCGCTCGGCGCCCAGGTTGTGCAGCAGGTAGAAGTCGATGTAGTCCACGCCCAGCCGCTCAAGCGAGGTGTCGAGGCAGGCCTTCGCCTCTTCGGGCGTCTTGAAGGCCGAAGCCGGGTTCTTCGTGGCCAGCACGTAGGACTCGCGCGGGTGGCGCTGCACCAGCGCCTTGTTCAGCGCGGTCTCCGACACGCCGTCGTGGTAGAGGAACGCCGTGTCGAAGTACGTGCCGCCTGCCTCCAAAAAGGCGTCCACCATCTGCTCGAACTGCGGCATATCGATGCTGGTCTGGTCTTTTGGATCGGTAAGCGGCAGGCGCATGCAGCCGAAGCCGAACTTGGCGATGCGGGCGAACTCGTCGTTCATGGGAACCCCTTTGCGATAGGCGCGCGACGCGGCGGGCGGCGCGGGTGCGGGCGTTTTCGTTTGCCGTCGGGCGCGCTTTGCTGCTATGATGACGCAGCAACACGCTTCCGAGGCAGCAAACAGTATAGTAAACATCCGGCAGCTCCCGGAAGGTGCACCTATGGACATCGATACCATCCGAACGATCCTCACCGTCGCCCACTGCGAAAACTACTCCGAGGCCGCGCGAGCCCTGATATGTTCGCCGTCCGTCATCTCCAAGCGCATTGCGAAAGCCGAGCACGAACTGGGCGTGGAGCTGTTCGTCCGCGGCCGCAAATCAAGCCGGCTGGTGCCCACCGCCGCCTGCGAGGCGGTGTTCCCTGACCTGCAGGCCATCGAGGACGCCTGGCTGCGCGCGCAGGACACCGCCACGCTGCTGTCCGACCGCGCCTCCGACGGCACGCTGCGCATCGGGTCGCTGGCGAAGTTCTGGCCCACGCGCGAGGACGCCATCATCACCGATTTCATGGCGAAGAACCGCGACGCGAACGTCATCATCATCAAGCAATCGTGGGACCCACTGGTGAAGGGACTTCTGCAGGGCCGCTACGATCTGGCCTTCCTCTCGTTCAACGGACCGCTTTCCGACCTGGTGGAACGCAACTCCGACACGTTGCTGGACCGCTTCGACTTCTACCTGGTCGACCACGTGGACCAGATGCTTCTGGCAGTGGGCACGCGCTTTCCGGAGGCCGCGCTGGGCGAGGCCACGCTGGAGGCGTTCCGCAACTTCTCCATCGCCTTCAACGTGGACGAGAACGGCGACATCTTCGAAAACCACGCCGCACCCTTCCTCATGTTGGCGCGCCGCTACGGGTTCGCCCTGAACGCCAAGCCGATGAACACGCGCGACGAGAGCGCGTTCCGTCTTGCCCGCGCGCATCGGCTGGCCATTCCGCAGCCGGTGCGCAAGGTGGACATCGAAGGCATCGGCTACGTGCGCCTGACCGACTGGCCCACCACGCTGTCGGCCTACTGCGCCGTGCCGAAGGGCCGCCACGCGCCGCTGGTGGTGAGCATGATCGACCACCTGAAGCGACAGGGCTGCACGCTGGATTCGTTGACGAATCGGCGATGAAAGCGGAACCCATCGAATGAAATACCTGGTAGAACGCATCCTATACTGAAGACGCTTCGGAAGCACGCAAAACCTATAGCGGCAGATCGCGCGGCGGCCCTCTAAGGGAAGGGCCTGCGGAAGCTTGCTGCCTAGGGGCCCTGAGCGCCCCGTGCTTCCCCGCCCGATCGCGCCGCCCGAGTCGAAGGAAGGCGATCGTGTGAACATCAACAGCGACTACAACGTGGACGTTCTGGTGTGCGGCGGCGGCGTCGCCGGCTGCTCTGCGGCAATCACCGCAGCGAGGCAGGGCATGCGCACGTTGCTCATCGAGAAGCGCGAGTCGTTCGGTGGCTTGGTCACCAACGGCTACATCACCGGCATCGCGGGCCACGTGGACGGCGTCTGCAAGGAGTGGGTGGAGCGCCTGGTGAAGGAGAACGGCGCCATCATGAAACCCCACCTTCCCGCCGTGGAACCCGAGCGAGCCAAGGTGATGTTCGAGCGCATGCTCATCCAGTCCGGCGCCCGCTTCCTGTACGGCACCCACATCGCCGAATGCATCGTGGAGGACAACCGCATCGCGGGCGTGGTGGCCTACAACGTGAACGGCAAGATGGTCATCCGCGCGAAGATGGTCATCGACGCCACCGGCGACGCCATCGTGGCGTCCGCCGCCGGAGTGCCCTGCGACGTGGGCGACATCGAGTTCATGGGCATGAACGAGTCCACCTCCATGGGCTTCCGCCTGTCTTACGTGAACTACGAGAAGTTCCTGCAGGTGCGCGGCGAATACGAAAAGGCGAATCTGTCCAAGCCTCCCGAGCAGCGCGTGAACTACTTCGTGGCGAAGCAGCACGAGGCCATCGCGGCGGGCGATCTGCCCTGCATCGTGTCTCCCGGCAACCTGGTGTACCCGGTGGTGGGCAGCAAAGATCAGACCTGCATGGACGTGTGCTTGGACGCCACGCACACCTACGACTGCCGCAACACCTCCGCCGAGGATCTGACGCGGCAGATCGTCGACCAGCACAACAAGGTGCTGATGTTCGTCGACTTCCTGCGCAAGTACGCCCCCGGCTTCGAAAACTGCACGCTGGCGCACTTCGCCGAGCAGAACGGCACGCGCGAGACGCGCCGCATGGTGGGCAAATACGTGTTCACCGCTCGCGACATCTGCGCCGCCAAGAAGTTCGAGGACGGCATCGCCATCTACCCCGAACCGCTGGATTCGCACCATCCCACCAGCGACCGCACCACGGCCATGCGCCACATCCATGCGCCCGAGCCCATCGAGCCCGCATTCTGCCGCCCCTCGCAGGATGACGGCAATTGGCATATGCACCCCTTCGCCCCCATGGAGGGCTACGAGGTGCGCCCGAACCCGCGCGATTTCAGCGAGATCCCGCTGCGTGCGCTGGTCGCCGAGAACATCGACAACCTGTTCGGCGTCGGCCGCAACTTCTCGGCGGACTGGCACGCCATCGGCGGCGCTCGCGTGATCGCCACCTGCATGACCACCGGCCAAGCCGCTGCCAACGCAGCCGCTTGGTGCGTCAAGCATCAAGAGAACGCCTGGAACGCCGACGGCAAAGCCGTGCGCGAGATGCAGAAGCAGCAGGACGTGCCGCTTGACCAGCCGCTCGAAGGCTACTGGGCTGCCGCGCGGGATGCCGAGGGCGAGCTGGACATCCTTCACGACATGGCCGTGGTGCGCAAGCCTTCCGGCGAGACGTCGTTCCAGAACTAACCGGCTCAAAACCGGTGAACCATCCCCTCCAAGCACAACCATCAGGCGGGCGGAGGCCCCTAGCGCCTAGCGGCGGCTTTCCCGACCGCCGCTAGGCGCAGCATCCCCGTCCGGCGGCTTCCTCCCAATCGCCGCCGGACGGGATTCGCCCGCAATCCTAGGAGAAGGGACTCCCATGTCAGAGAAATCAACCATGAACCCGACGGCCAAGTACGTCATCAAGATCATCATCGGCGTGCTGATCGTGTTCTGCTTCCAGTTCATCCCCGCCCCCGCCCCCATCACGCCTTTGGGAATGAACCTGATCGGCATCTTCTTCGGCACGATCTACCTGTTCACCGTAGGCGGGATGCTATGGCCCTCGTTCCTGGCGCTTTTGGCCCTTGGCTACTCGGGAGCCACCGGCAGCCTGAGCGACACCGTCATGGCGGCATTGGGCAACTCGGTGATGTGGCAGCTGATCGTGCTGTTCCCCATCTGCCACGCCATCTCCGCAAGCGGCGCTGCGCAAAAGGTCGCCGGCAAGCTGATGACGCTCAGCTTCGTCAAAGGGAAGCCGATGCGCATCATGATCATGCTGTTCGTCGCCACGTTGATCGTGGGTATCCTCATCAGCGCGACGGCGACCATCGTGCTGATGTTCGCGCTGATCAACAGCATCCGCGACATGATGGGCTACGAGAAGGGCGACAAGTGGTCCGCGGGGACCTGCGTCGGCTGCTTCATCTGCGCCCTCATCGGCTCCGCCGCCATCCCCTACCGCGGCTTGGTCGCGGCCATGATCGCCCCGTTCGAAAGCCTGACCGGCTACCCCATCGACGGCCCGGTGTATCTGACCATCGCCATCCTGGTCGGCTTGATCGTCGCTGTCTCCATTCCGTTCCTGATGCGCTACCTGCAGCGCTGCGACTTCAGCAAGGTCGCCGGCTTCGACTTCCATAAGCAGTTCGGCGACACCAAGCTCGACCGCCGCCAGTTCATCCTGCTGATGGGCCTTGCCGTCATCATGATCTTCTTCATGGTGCAGATGTTCGTGCCCGCAAAGAGCGATCTCGGCATCATCCTGAACGGCTTCGGCGCGAACGGCATCTTCACCGTCGTCGCCATCGCGCTGGCGGTCATCACCGTGGACGGCAAGCCCGCCATGAACCTAGCGCAGGCGATGAAGGACGGATGCCCGTGGGGCATCATCATCGGCGTCGGCGCCATGGTCGCCATCGCCGGCCAGTTCTCCACCGAGGCGTCCGGCATCACCGCATGGCTGAACATGATCCTGGGCGGCGCGCTGAACGGGCTGCCTTGGCCGCTGGTCGTCGTATTGACGCTCACCGTCACGGTCATCGTGACCGGCTTCTTCAGCAACGTGGGCACCTCGCTCATCATGCTGGCAGCCATCATTCCGCTGTGCCCCGAACTGGGCATCAACGCCACCGCGATGGCCGTGGGCATCGTCATGGCCTCCAACGTGGCCGTGCTTTCCCCCGGCGGATCCGGCGCATGCCCGCTGCTGTTCTTCAACGAGAACGAGTCGTGGGGCCGCATCTACAAGAACGGCATCCCCATCCTGGCGGTGTTCGTCGTCGTGGCCAGCGCCTTCATCATCGGCATGAGCGTGGTTTCGTAAGCTGCGCGGTCGGCGATTCGAAGCTGCGGCGCGGAGCGGTTTTCGCGCTGGGCCGCAGCTGTGCCGGCTAACTGAGACTCGGCGGCGCAATCCCCCTTGGCGCAGCTCAGCCGACCCCTCCCCTTCGACTAGGCTGCGCGGATTGAACCGCACGATCCTCCCATTGATGCCGGCGCCCTCCAAAGGGCGCCGGCATCCGCTAGGACCGGCGCGGGCCGTGGCCGGCGCCCTCCAAAGGGCGCCGGCCTTTTTGTGTGCATTGCGACAAGGGATCGACCGTCACGGGGCGCTATGCGAGAATACCGGGGTTTGCCTTCCCGATCGGCCGATGCGGCAGCGCCGGAAAGCCGATCCGACAGCTCGATCATCCCGACGGCCGGCGACATTCCGGCCAACCGCCCCGACCGAAAGGGTTCCGCATGCGCACCCTCATCAAAAGCGTTCCCATCCCGGCTGCAGGGGTGGCCTTGGGCCTGGCCGCCCTGGGCAACCTGCTGCAGCCGCACGCTGAGGCCGCCCACGTCGTTTGCGGCGTGCTGTCGCTTTGCTTCGTGGCGCTGCTCGTCGCGAAGATCGTCCTGTTCCCCGGCATGATCCGCGACGACTTGAAGAACTCCATCTTCGCCAGCGTCAGCGCCACCCTGTTCATGACGCTCATGCAGCTGGCCACCTACCTGGCGCCCGCGTTGCATCAGGCGGCGTTCGCGCTGTGGTGCGCGGCGGTGGCGGGACACCTGGTGCTCATGGCGTGGTTCACCGTGCGCTACATCCTGCATTTCAAGCTGGCTGAGGTGTTCCCCACCTACTTCATCTGCTACGTGGGCATCGTGGTGGCTTCGGTCACCTGCCCCGCGTTCGGCATGCAGGCGGTCGGCCAGACGCTGTTCTGGTTCGGGTTCTTCTGCTACCTGGTGCTTCTGGTGGTCGTCAGCGCGCGCTACGTCAAGCACGAGATCCCCGAGGCGGCCCGTCCCCTGTTCTGCATCTACACGGCGCCCATGAGCCTGTCGCTGGCGGGCTACCTGTCGTGCATGGAGCAGCCGAACGCCGCGTTCGTCGTCGCGCTGCTGGTGTTGGCGCAGCTTCTGCTGGTGCTGGTGCTGGCGCGCCTGCCGCTGTTCATGAAGCTGCGCTTCTATCCCAGCTTCGCGGCCATGACCTTCCCCTTCGTCATCACCGCCACCGCGCTGGGGAAGGCGACAGCGTTCCTGCGCGAGGCGGGGCTGCTGCAGCCGGGCGCGCTGTCCGTCGCGCTGGACGTGCTGCTCGTGGCTGAAACGGTGCTGGCCTGCGCGATGGTGCTGTTCGTGACGGTGCACTACGCGCGCTTCTTCGTCCGCAGCGTGAAGACGCCCGATGACGTGGCGGTGAAGCGCGAAGGGAAGCTGGCGGCGCTCATCGCGCGCGGGCTGCAGCATTAGGTGGGGCGCGCGGTCTGCGGGCAGCAGTCGGCAGACAGCAGGGCCCGGCCGAAAACGAGCGCCAAAGGCAGACGGCAAAAACCCAACTCGCTGCCGCTGAGCGGCGCGGCGAGCAGGCGACGAACGACGAAACGCGCCTGCGCGCTGCGAGCGGCCCCCTAGCCCTCGTCCACGTCGAGGGCGCGGGCCAGCACCTGCATGCGGCTTTCCACTTCCTCGATGATGCGGCTGCAGTCCTTCAGCTCGCGAAACGAGTCGATGCCCTCGATCTCGCGGACGGCCTTGTACTTCAGGTCGTGTTCCAGGCTGGCCCAGAAATCCATCGCGATGGTGCGCAGCTGGATTTCCACCGGAATGAGCTCTTTCTTGTCCAGGAAGTACACCGGGATGCGCACGATGACGTGCAGGCTGCGGTAGCCGTTGGGCTTCGGATTGGCGATGTAGTCCTTCACGTTGACGATGACCAGGTCGTCTTGGCGGCGCAGCAAATCCAGCATGTTGTAGACATCCTGGATGTACGAGCAGATGATGCGGATGCCCGCGATGTCCATGATGTAGCGTTCCATGTTCTCCAGCGTGGGCTCTTTGCCGTAGCGGCCCAGCTTTTCGAAGATGCTCTCCGGGCTTTTGATGCGCGACTCGACGTGGTGGATGGGGTTGCGGTGCTTCTTCAGGCTGAGGTCCTGGTCGATGATCTCGCAGCGCACCTGCATCTCGCGCATGGCGGCGCGGTACTTCTGCAGGATTTCGCGCGTGCGCAGCTCGGCGCTCTTCACGCGCGCCAGGTTCGCCACCGGGACGGAGTGCTCGTCCAGCGCATCGAGCGCCATGAGGGGCTCGTGCTCGATGGGGTCATCGGCATCGGCGCCGGCCGCACCGGAAGCGTGGGGCATGAGTGGGGCCACAGCCACCTTCGGACGCGAGGCTTCGGATGCCGGCGGCCAGTCGGTGGAGGTGTGGGCGCTCCAACCCGTGGGACGCGTGGCCGGCCAGGCGGGCATAGACGACAGCGCGATGCGCGTTCCCTTCGAGGGCTGCTTTCCTTCGGTGGAGCCGGAAACGGCGGCATCGGTCATGGGATGGTTCTCCTTGTTCGCGTTCGCGGGAATGGCGCGACCATGATAGTGGATGCGCTTTGACCGCGCAGCATCATTCGCCGATCACACCGAATCGTTACGAATGGGAAGGGACGACAGGGCGGGCGGCAGGGCTCAGGGCGCGGCGGATGCGCCCGCCGGACGGATCCCAGGACTCGATGTCGCGGCGGGCGCCGGGCCGCAAGGGGCAACGCTGCGGCGGCAGCCTGCTACTCGGCCGCTTTCGCCTGCTGCCAGAGGGCCTCTTGCTCGGCAGTGGTCAGCTCTTCGATGGAGCGTCCCTCGTTCCATGCGGCCTGTTCCATGAAAGTCCAGCGGCGGCGGAACTTTCCGCACGTGGCGCGCAGGGCGTTTTCGCCATCGACGCCCATCCTGCGCGCGACGTTCACCAGGGCGAACAGCACGTCGCCGAACTCCATCTCCACGGCGGCCGCCAGCTCTTCGGGCGTGGCGGCGGAGGCGGCAGGAGCGGCGCCGTCCGGAGCGGCAGGGCCCGACCCGCCTGCAGCGCTGCACGCGGCGGGTGCGCCCTGCGGCAGGGCGCCCGTGGGACTCACCTTGCCGTCGGAGCCCTTGGGAGCGGCGGCGTAGGCCTCCTTCAGCTCGGCGATTTCCTCGGCGACCTGCGACCACACGTCGTCAAGCGTGTCCCACTCGAAACCGGCGGCCACCGCCTTGCGCGAGATCTTCTGCGCCTGCATGAGCGCAGGGAAGCTGGTAGGGACGCCGTCCAGCAGGCCCTTCCGCGCGGCGCCCTGGGCGCTGGCCGCATCGTCGGCCGCTTCCTTTTCCGCCAGCTTCACCTGGTCCCACAGGTTCAGAACGGCGGAGGCATCCGCCGCGCTGGCCTCGCCGAACACATGAGGATGGCGGCGGATCATCTTCGCGTTCACGTCAGCGCACACGTCATCTATGGTGAACTCGCCGGCGTCGGCGGCGATCTGGCTTTGCAGCACCACCTGAAGCAGCACGTCGCCCAGCTCTTCGCGCAGATGGGAGACGGCGACGCGCGAGGCGGACGGCGCAGAGTCTGCGGAATCATCGGACCCCTCGGCTGCCGCCGCGGCGTCAGCGTCGGCTGCGGCAGCCGCGGCCTCGATGGCATCCACCGCTTCGTAGGCCTCTTCGATCATGTTGTGCGCGATGCTCTGGTGCGTCTGCTCGCGGTCCCACGGGCAGCCGTCGGGCGCGCGCAGGGCCGAGATGGTGGCCACGAACGCGTCGAAACTGGGATGCGGCTGCGGATTCGCCACGCGCTCGGCTGCCGTAAGCGGCGCGCTCTCGGGCGACACGGCGGCACCCATCACATCCGCGGTTTCCTGCTTCACCAGGTTCTTCCCCTCGTCGGTCATAGCCGTCCTCCCCTTCCCTTTCGCCAAAAAAGATGAAACGCCCGTCCAGCCGCACACTTTTCCGAAGCCGGCAAGCCGCAGTCGTGCGCCGAGGCGGATGCGCGACCAACCCGTCATCCCTCCCGCATCGGCTAACGGCCGCCAGCCTGCAATTCCAAGCGCCGTCGCGGCGCACGCCTACGCAGCTGAAGCGGACGCGCCCGGCTGCGCGCTTTCGTAGGCGTCCAAATCGTCCTCGCTCACCCAGGTGCGGGGCACCGTCGGATCGAAGTCGTAGTAATCGCCCGAAACCCCGTCCTCGTATTCAGCCAGCGCGGAGTCGACGCACTCCTGGATGAAATCGCTCACCGCACGCTGATCCCCCTCCATCACGCAGCGCTGGTCGCCCACGTTCACGTAGAGGCCCTCAGCGTCGGAGTCGTAGTTCGCCATGCCGGGGTCGTAGCCAACCTTCAGCAGCACGTTCCTGTCGGCATCGAGCAGCGCCAGACTCGAGCTGAAGCCGCCAACCGCGTACTGCGTTTCCTCTTCATAGCGCGCATAGCCGTCCCATCGGGAGAAACGCGCGCCCGACAGCAGGTCGCAAGCGCGTTGGACAAGTTCCCGATCGGAAGCAAGCGCGGTTCCCGGAGGTTCGAAACTCAAATCGGGATAGTTCGAAATGCGGAGGTAGACCACCTGGTCGGCGTCGATGGGGTCGTCGGCCGCCATCTGGTTGCCCTCGACGGAAAGCAGCGGCGGGATATCGTCGGCGCCAACCGACCCGTCGCGGCCGCCGAACGCGCTGAACGCCAGCACCACGCCGACGATCACCGCAACGCACAGCAGCAGTCCCGCGACGGCGGCAACGAGGATCTTCCGCGGCACCTTCCGCTTGCCTCCGCGCATGAGCTCCGACCTGAGGGCCGCGCCCTTCGCCTGGTCGTCGCGCGCATTCCGCTTTGCATCCATGCTGCTTTCGCCTCGCTCTCGCCCGTTCGCCGTCCGACGCTGCGTCTTCCCTTCCGCATTGTATCGGCTTCGCTTCGCGGCGGCCGCCGTATTCGCCTTCCGCATTCTTTTATCAGCCAAACATCACCTTCTCCAACGACGCGGCCGCCGCCGCAGTCCTTCCCACGTTCTTTTCTCGCAAAAAGCTGCATCCCTTCGTCCTCCTGTAGCGGAACAGGCCAGAAAAGAACGTCTTGAAAGGGCTTCAGCGAGACAGCGCCTGACTCTCTTCTCCGTTTCCCCAGCTCATGGAATCACCGCTTTCCGCCTATTCAGCCAACGAGGTGCCGGGGCGTGCTTTTCTGGGATAAACTTGCCACGAAGCAGCGAAACCTGCTGAAGATCGGGAGAAAAGAACTTCGCGCAGCGACCAAGCGCGGACAGGCGCAGCCGAGAGCCGAGAACGGCAAGGCCGGGGCTGACGGCATGCGACGGCTAAGCGCAAACGGGTGCGGCCGGAAGGCGTCTGCTCCGGTTCGGGAATCGGAACGGGGAGGTCGGCCAAACGCGGACAAGCCCGGCCGAGCGAACCGCGCGCAAGCGAGCGCGGCGCGACGCGCACAGGAACCCAACCTACCCCAAGGAAGCCCATGTCAGAAGCCGGACAACGCAGACCAACCCCACGCGACGTACCCGCCATCACCGCGCGCATCGCCGTAGCGGCGGTGTTCGCGCTCAACGTGCAGTGCGCGGTCCAGTTCGTGCTGTGGCCGGAGTCGTTCGCCGGAGCCTACGAGCTTTCGGGCATCGCCGGCGAGGCCGCAGTGCGCGGGCTCGGCGTGGCCTTCCTCATGTGGAACGCCACGTATCCGGCGGTCATCGCCAGCCCGCGTCGGTTCCGCAGCCTGTTCGCCGTCGTGCTGGTGCAGCAGGCCATCGGGCTTGTCGGCGAAACCGCCATCCTGCTGGGACTGCCCGCCGGTCACGACGTGCTGGCCGGAAGCATCCTGCGGTTCATCGCCTTCGACGCAGCCGGCCTGGCCGTCATGGCAGCCGCGTTCGCCTGGCTGTGCGCCAGCAGGCGGGGCGGACGACGGTAGACGCGCCGGGCACCGTCCGTTCCTTTCCCTTTGCTGCCATATACTGCAATTCGCGATATATTGCATAGTGCCGATTGGGGCGCTGTTTCAAAAGGAGGCATCATGACTGCAATCGACCCGAGGCGCGCGGCGCTTGTCATGATCGACATGCAGAACGGGTTCATCGATCCGTCGTCGTCGCTGTGCGTGGCGGGGGCGGCGGCCACCGTGCCCGCATGCGCACGGGCGCTGGCGAAGGCGCGGCAGCTGGGCATGGCGGTGTTCCACGTGCGCCGCAGCTACGCGGCCGACGGCTCGGACGTGGAACCGGTGCGCCACGCCGTCTGGCTGCAGGGCGGACGCCCCCTGTGCGTCGAGGGCGACGACCCCGACTCGCTGGACGCGCCCGATTTGCTGAAGCCCGCCGACGGTGACCGGATGCTGCTGAAGCCGCGCTTCTCCGCCTTCTTCGACACGCCGCTTGACCAGGTGCTGCGCCGCGAGGGCATCGGGACCGTGGTGCTCATCGGCACCACCACACCGAACTGCATCCGCTCCACCTGCTACGACGCGCTGTCGCTGAACTACAACGTGGCGGTCATCGAGGACTGCACGTCGTCGCGCACGCCGGAGGTGCAGGCGGCCAACATCGAGGACATGGCGTTCATTGGCGCGCACATCATGGACTGCGCCACGTTCTGCGAAAAGGGTCTGGACGGCGTTCCTGACGTAACCGCCCAGGTGAAGGCCGCCGTGGCCGCCTATCGCGAAGCGCAAAGCTAGGAGCGGCCATGCCCATCGTTCGCATCGACCGCTTGGACGACCCGCGGCTGGACGTTTACGCGCGGCTGACGGAAGTGCAGTTGCGCAACAAGCTGGAGCCGGAAAAGGGCGTGTTCGTCGCCGAATCGGCCAAGGTCATCGAGCGCGCTCTGACGGGCGGAATGGAGCCGCTGTCGTTCCTGATGGCGGAGAAGTGGCTGCCGCAGATCGAAGCGCTGCTGGCTGCCGCGGGCCGCACGGGGCGCACTGACGGCAGCCTGTCCGGCGCGGGCACTCCGACCGCGAACGGCGCCGCGCCGTGCGGCGATGCGCAACGCGACGCTGCGCAGTACGGCGTTTTCTCCGACGTTCCCCTGTTCGTCGCGCCGGAAGAGCTGCTGCGCCAGCTTACCGGGTTCGAGCTGACCCGCGGCGCGCTGGGAGCGTTTCGCCGCCCGCCGCTGCGCAGCGTGGAGGATGTCGTACGTGATGCGCGGCTGGTCGCCGTTTTGGAGAACATCACGAACCACACGAACGTGGGCGCCATCTTCCGCTCGGCCGCTGCGCTGGGCGTGGACGCCGTGCTGGTGACGCCCGCTTGCTACGATCCACTGTACCGCCGGGCGGTACGCGTGAGCATGGGGACGGTGTTCCAGGTGCCCTGGACGCGCATTGGCGAAGGCGCGGGAGCGGCGGGCACCCCGGGGCATCCCAGCGCCGCATGGGCGGACGAGGGCATTCCCTTGCTGCATGAGCTGGGGTTCAAGACGGCTGCCCTGGCGCTGTCGGACGATTCCGTGCCGCTGGACGACCCGCAGCTCGCCCGCGAAGAGCGCCTGGCCCTGGTGCTGGGCACCGAGGGCGACGGCCTGGCGCCCGAAACCATCGCGCGCTGCGACTGGACGGTGCGCATCCCCATGGAGCACGGCGTTGACTCGCTGAACGTGGCCGCCGCCAGCGCCGTGGCGTTCTGGCACTTCAAACATGTGATGGGGCGGTAGACGCCCGCAGGCGCACTCAGCCGCGGGCACGGGCACGCGGGCGGACGGCCGGCCTCCGCCCGCGGGCGCGCGGCCGCGCTACTTGTCGATAGCCCCGCGCGGGTCGCGCAGCTCGTTGGGCATCACGCGCACCTCGTCCCAGCCCATCTGCTTCAGCGCATCGGCCGTGCGCCACGGCGGCGTGTTGCCGTCGAAGGGCGCGCAGTAGTTCAGCGCCTCCACCAGCGTGATGTTGTGCATGAGGTCGGCCATGGTGTCCACGTCGGGCACCGGCGGCAGGTAGATTGCGGGCAGCCCCAGCTCGCGCGCCTTCGCGATGTAGGCGGGCAGCACGGTGAGGCCCTGCTGGTTGTAGAACACGCCGTCGTGGGAGAACGCCGTCTTGCGCGGCCAGCCGATGATGGAGACGCCCATCTCCTGGTCGGGCGCCAGCACGATGCCGCCCTGCTCGCGTGCGTCCAACTGGTGCAGCGCGTCGAAGCCGCGCACCACGTCGGGCACGGCAAGGGCCGGCATGTCGGCCCCCATCGACAGAATGGTGTCGGCACCGGCGTCCCACGCCTTCTGGAACGCGTCGTTGTAATGCGCGTCGAAGCTGGCGCCCTCGTCCGCGTCGAACACGATCTCGCGCGGCCACGTGCCGGAATCGGCGAACAGCTTGCGCATGGCGGGAAGGTTCTCGGCCGGCGCGGTGGAGATGCGCAGCTCGTACACGTCGCGCACGTCCTCGCCCGTAGCCGGATCGACGGCGGGCGGGCGCGCCTCAAGCTGCGCCAGCGCCGCGCAGCAGATCTCCGCCACGTCGAACAGCATGCAGTGGTACAGCGCCGAGGCCACCTCCGGCTCGAACACGCCGTCCTTCAGCGTGGTGAGCCGCGTTTTCACCAGCCCCGCCTCGGGCACCTTGCTGAACAGCAGCAGCGTGTTCTTCCGCGTCCTCATGGTGGATTGCCCTCCCGTTGTCCCTCGTTCTCGATTGAGTGGTTGCCGGCGGCGGGCGCTAGGCGAAGGCCGCCGACGTGAAAGCACCCCTGGGCTGGACCTTAATCCGCCCAGGGGCGCTTGTGCGCTGGATGCGCCGCGGAGCACGCGCGCCACGCGGCCCCGCGCCACCGGCCCGCAGGCCGGCGAAACCTACTTGGCGATGAGCACCGACACCTTCGAGCCGTTCAGCACCTTGTGACTGACGCTGCCCAGATACGCCTTGATGCCGGACAGGCCGCGGCTGCCGATGACCATCAGGTCGTAACCGCCCTTGTCGATGAGCTTGATGATCTCCGTGGCGGGGTTCGTACCGGTGATGATGAGCGTGTCGGTGCGGTCGGCGATGGCGGGCACCTTCTCCTTGGCCTCGGCCAACAGGTCCTTGCCGTCGGCCACCATCATGTCCAGGATGCTCTTGAAGTTCGCCGCCTGGTTGTCGTCCAGAAGCGGGATGGGCACTACGTACACCAAATCGACGTGCGCTTCGGCGTTGGGTTCGGCCACTTCCTGCGCCAGCTCCAGCGCGCGATCGGCGCCTTCGGAACCGTCCACTGCCACCAGGATCTTCTTGATAGCCATAACGACCTCCCTTTTCCCGCGCCGCGCCCGCAACCTTGGCGAGGCGATTGCCGTTGCGCATGCAGTGCTGCATGTCCTCTTCCAGTATAAGGCTTTGCGCGGAAGGCGGGAGAAACGCGTTGGGAACAAGCCGCGACGTTGCCGACCGGTTACACGGAACAAGGCGAGGCGCGGCAGGTGCTCCGGCCCCGAGCTGCGACGGCTGCCACAGCCGACTCCCCGGCCCCACGCCGCAGCTCACCGCCGCAGTCCGAAGTCCCCCCCCCGCTAGAACACCGCGTCGAAAGGCCCTTCCACCCGCACGCGCTCCTTGCCGTGCAGAAGCTCGCGCAGCTTCGCCAGAAACGCGTCCTGCTGGCCGTCCAAAAGACGCGCCGTCAGCGCCACCTCGTCGGTGAACTGCTCGTCAAGGATCTTCGCCCCGCACTCCAGCGCCAAGCGCCGCACGGGCTCGTAGTCGGAGTAGGCCAGCTGCAGCTGCACGTCTGCACAGCGCGAGACCGTCACGCGCGGTGCCGCGGCGATGCCCGCCTGCGTCGCCTGGGTGTAGGCGCGCACCAGCCCGCCCGTTCCCAGCAGCACGCCGCCGAAGTAGCGCGTCACCACCACGGCGATGTCGGTCAGGCCCGCATGGCGGATGACCTCCAGCGTGGGCAGCCCCGCCGTCTTCTGCGGCTCGCCGTCATCGGAGTAGCGCACGCGCTCGCCCCCGGTGCCCGCCCCGTCGGCCGAGCGCAGGACGTAGGCGTACACGTTGTGACGCGCCATGCGGTTGGCCGCGCGCACCTCTTCCAGAAACGCCAGCGCCTCTTCCTCGGTCTCCACGTGGGCGACGCTGGCGATGAAGCGGCTTTTCTTCTCTTCTATCTCGGCCGACGCGCGGCCCTCGACCGTGGCGTAGGATTCCATCGGCGCGGCGTCCCTAGCCCACCTGGATGAGCGAGAAAACCTCGGCGTCGCTGACCTGCGCCACCACGTCACGCGGATGCAGGAACGCCAGCTCCAGCAAGAAGCCGAAGCCCGCCACCGTCGCGCCGGCCTGCTCGATGAGCTTCACCGTGGCGCCCACCGTGCCGCCCGTGGCGATGAGGTCGTCCACCACCAGCACCACGTCGCCCGGCTGCAGGGCATCGCGATGGATCTCCAACGCATCGGTGCCGTACTCCAGATCGTAGCTCTGGCGGTACGTCTCGCGCGGCAGCTTGCCCGGCTTGCGCGCAGGCACGAATCCCGCGTGCAGGCGGTACGCCACCGGCGCGCCCACCATGAAGCCGCGCGCCTCGGCGCCCACCACCTTCGTGATGCCGCGCCCGGCGAAACGATCGGCGATGGCGTCGATCACAGCGGCAAACCCGTCAGGATCCTTCAGCAGCGGCGTGATGTCCTTGAACACCACCCCCGGCTCAGGGTAGTCGGGGATGTCGGTGATGAGGCTCTCGAAATCGAAAGCGGCCATGGGGAGTCCTTTCTGCGGAAAAGAAAAAGCGCCGGCCTTGCGACCGGCGCTTCAGGCTACGCCCTCAATTCTACTATGGCGCGCGGCTCGCGCCGCGGCAAACCGCCCATTTGGCGCTTACGCCATCAGCTTCACGATGTTCTGGGCGAAGGCCACCGGGTCGTCAACCGGCATGCCCTCCACCAGCAGCGCCTGGTCGTACAGTAGGTTGGTGTACAGGCGCACCTTGTCGGCGTCGCCGTCGGCCTGGGCCTTCTTCAGCACCTCGAACACGGGGCTCTGCGCGTTGATCTCCAGCACGCGCTGCGACTTCACCTCGTCGCCGCCCTCGGGGTTGCGCGCCATGATCTTCTCCATCTCAAGCGAGACGGGGCCCTCGGCGGTGATGCACGCCGGCGCGTCGGTGAGGCGCGAGCTCACGGCCACCTTGGTCACGCTGCCGCCCAGGGCATCCTTCATGGCGGCGAACAGGTCCTCGTTCTCCTTGGTGGCTTCCTCGGCCTGCTTCTTCTCGTCCTCGGTGGCGAAGTCGATGTCGCCGCCGGCCACGTTCTTCAGCTCCTTGGCGCCCTCGCCGTTCTCGTCGGCACCCCAGTCGCGCAGGGCCATGATGCAGAACTCGTCCACGTCCTGCGTGCACAGCAGCACGTCGAATCCCTTGCCCAGCACCGTCTTGACGATGGGCATCTTCGCCAGGCGATCCAGCGAGTCGCCGGCGGCGTAGTAGATGGCCGCCTGCTCGTCGGGCATGGCCTTCAGGTACTCGTCCAGCGTCACCATCTTCTGCTCCTTGGCGGAGTAGAACAAAAGCAGCGGCGCCAGCTCGTCTTTGTTCATGCCGTAGCTGGAGTAGATGCCGTACTTCAGGCCGCGGCCGAAGTTCTCGAAGAACTGCTCGTAGCCCTCGCGGTCGTTGTCGCGCATGGCCACCAGATCGGAGGTGATCTTCTTCTCCACGCGCTTGGCGATGGCGCGCAGCTGGCTGTTGTGTTGCAGCGTCTCGCGCGAGATGTTCAGCGTGAGGTCCTGGCTGTCCACCACGCCGCGCACGAAGTTGTAGTAGTCGGGCAGGAGCTCTTCGCACTTCTCCATGATCAGCACGTTGGAGCTGTACAGCGCCAGGCCCTTCTTGTAGTCGCGCGCGTACAGGTCGTACGGCGGGCGGCTGGGCACGAACAGCAGCGCGTCGTAGGACAGCGCGCCTTCCGCGTGGATGGAGATGGTGCGCGCCGGGTCAGCGAAGTCGTGGAAGTCGGATTTGTAGAACTCGTTGTACTCGTCCTGCGACACCTCGGACTTGCGGCGCTTCCAAATGGGGATCATCGAGTTGATGGTGTCTATCTCGGTGTAGTCTTCCCACTCAGGCTTGTAGTCGTCGCCGGCGTCCTCGGGCTTGGGCTTCTGGCGGCTCTTGGTCACCTCCATCTTGATGGGGTAGCGCACGTAGTTGCTGTAGCGCTTGATGAGGTCCTTCAGGCCGTACTCGGACAGGTAGGTGTCGTAGTCGTCCTCGTCGGTGTTGTCCTTCAGCGTCAGGATGACGTCGGTGCCGTGGCCGTCGCGCTGCGCGGGCTCGATGGTGTAGCCCTCCACGCCGTCGCTCTCCCACGCCCAGGCCTCGTCCTCGCCGTAGGCGCGCGACACGACGCGCACCTTCTTCGCCACCATGAACGAGGAGTAGAAGCCCACGCCGAACTGGCCGATGATGTCCACGTCGTCGCCCTGCTGGTCGGCGTTTTCCTCCTTGAACGCCATGCTGTCGGAGTGCGCGATGGTGCCCAGGTTGCGGTCAAGGTCGTCCTTGCCCATGCCGATGCCGCTGTCGGAGACGGTCACCGTGCGGGCGTCCTTGTCGAAGGACACCATGATGCCCAGCTCGTCCTTGGACAGCTGGATGGAGCTGTCGGTGAGACTCTTGAAGTAGAGCTTGTCAACGGCATCCGACGCGTTGGAGACAAGCTCACGCAGGAAGATCTCGCGGTTGGTGTAGATGGAGTTGATCATCAGGTCGAGCAGCTTTTTGCTCTCGGTCTTGAACTTGCGCATGGGGCAACGCTTCCTTCCTCGGGTCGGCCGCCTGCACGGCGGCGGGTCCTCGCACGGTCGGCTGGCGGACGGCTTCCGGCGGCGCTTGTCGCGATGCGGGCCGTCGCGTTAGCAGTCGATGTGCGCGAGTGCTAATTCCAAGTGGTAACTATAGCACCCCCGCCCGCAGGCGCAAGCCATGGGGAAGAAAATATGAGCGATTCACACTTAGGTTTTGGAACGAAAAAGCGCCACCGCCCGCATGGGGCGACGGCGCCGTTGGTTGAGCTGGAACGGCGGGATACCGAAGGACGCCGAAAAACGCCGAGGCGCACTACTCCTTCGCGCCGTACTGCTCGTAGTAGGCGTCGAGCGCGGCCTTCACCTCGTCGTCGATGACCACGCGGCCGCACACCTCACGGTTCAGCAGATGCTCGGTCACCTCCGCCATGCTGACGATGGACGCCACGGGGAAACCGTACTTCTCCTGCACCTCGCGCTGGGCCGTCTTGACGCCGCCCTTGCCCACCTCCATGCGGTTGAGCGACACGATGAGGCCCTTGACCTCGACGTTCGCCGCGCCGGTGACAATGGGATAGGTCTCGTCGATGGACTTGCCCGAAGTGGTCACGTCCTCCACCATGATCACGCGGTCGCCGTCGTGCAGCTCGGAGCCCAGCAGGTTGCCGGCGTCGGCGCCGTGGTCCTTCACCTCTTTGCGGTTGGAGCAGTAGCGCACCTCCTTGCCGTACAGCTCGTGCAGGGCGATGGCCGTGACCACCGCCAGCGGGATGCCCTTGTACGCCGGACCGAACACCACGTCGAAGTCGAGGCCGAAGTTGTCGTGGATGGCGCGCGCGTAGTACTCGCCCAGGCGCTTGAGCTGCTCGCCGGTCACGTAGGCGCCGGCGTTCATGAAGAACGGCGACTTGCGGCCGCTTTTGAGCGTGAACTCGCCGAACTTGAGCACGTCGCTTTCCACCATGAACTCGATGAATTCCTGCTTGTACTGCTCCATGGGGCCTCCTGCCGCCGTCGGACTCGTAAAGGATGCGGCTATTGTACCATCGCGGCCAGGTCAGACGGCGTGCGGACAGCACGCAGGAGCGCGCGAGGCGTGGGGCGGAGCGGAAGCGCGGACGAGGGCGCATGGGTACGGGGCGTGAGTGCGGGGCAGAGCAGGGCGCTCGGGCGCAGGGCGAAACGAGACGCGGTGGCACGCGGCCGCAGGTCGGAACGAAACGAAGCGGAATGCAACGGCCCCAAGCCCTAGCGCGTCCCTTCCGCCTGTTTCGCGCGGCGGGTGCGCAAAGCGGCCTCCACGGCGATGGCGACGATGCCCACCCAGATGAGCCCCAGGCACACGCCGTGGGCCAACGTGAACTCCTCGCCGAAGAAGGCCACGGCCAGGATCAGCGACATCGTGGGGCTGACGTACTGCAGAAAGCCGATCATCGTCATGCTGATGCGGTTCGCCGCCGCCGAGTACAGCAGCAGAGGCACGGCGGTAGCCACGCCGCTGCCCACCAGCAGCGCAAGGAGCAGCCCCTGGTCGTGCACGGCGATGGCGTTGGGAACCGCCGGCGTGAGCTGCCAGATCCACGGGAACGCGGCCGCCGCCGCAAGCATCACGCAACCCAGCACGCCGGTCAGAAGCGACTCGAACGCCATGCCGGGCAGCGCGGGGTAGCCGCCGCGCTTCTTCACCGCGCCGTACACGCTGAACGAGACGGCCAGCGCCAGCACGATCCAAATGTCGCCGCCGTTGACCACCAGGAAGAACACCACGCCGATGCCGGCCAGCACGGTGGCGGCCAGCTGCATGGGGGTCAAGCGCTCGCGGAACACGACCATGCCCAGCGCGATGTTGCACAGCGGGCACAGGTAGTAGCCCACGCTGGTCTCCAGCACGTGCCCGGTGCTGGCCGCCCACACGTAGACGCCCCAGTTCACGGTGATGACCAGACCCGATGCCAAGAACGTGCGCACAGCGCGCGGGTCTTTCAGCAGGTAGAGGAACCGCGTGCGCTTCACCGCCACGCACAGCAGGATGACGAACACCGCCGACCACGCCATGCGCCAGCTGAGCACCTCCAGCGCCGGCACCGCCGACAGCAGGTTCCAGTACAGCGACATGAAGCCCCACAGCAGGTAGCAGAACAGCCCCTGCAGAAAGCCGGTGCGGTCGGTCTTCGCCGGAATGGCGGAGACGGGAAGCTGTTTTTCGCCGGACACGCGCGTTCCTTTCCTTTCGCGTCGAGGCGGGCAATGCAAAACCGCCGCACAAGGCGGCGGCGTGATGGCTGGAAGCATTATAGTTTAAGTTAGGGAAAGGTACGGCCCGCAACGCGAACGCCACACGAAGGCGGCAGGAAGGGAACGCGCGGGCGAGGTAATCCGAAACGCATGGCGGAAAACGCGAATCCCCCTACGCCACGACTTCCGCTTCGTAGTCCTGCTCGACGACGGCGGCCACCAGCGTCTCGTCGGGCACGTCGGCCGAAAGCTTCACCACAGCCGTCTTGGCATCCAGGTCCACGACGGCTTCCTCCACGCCGTCTACCTTCTCCAGCGCCTTCTTCACGCGGGCGACGCAGTGCTGGCACATCATTCCCTCAACATGCAGGGTCTTTTCCATGACGATCTCCTTTTTCTCGTTCGGTTCGCTTTGCTCTGCGCCGGACGGGCCGGCGAAGGCTCCTTTGGAAAGCGCAGCGGGCTCGGCAGCGCCGCCCGCAGCGGCAGCGTCGCCCAGAACGGGCGCATCGTCCGCCGCAACCGGCATCGACGGCAGGGGCGCGGGCTTCCACGCACGCAGGCGCAGCGCGTTGGACACCACGCACACCGAGCTTGCCGACATGGCCGCCGCGGCGATCATCGGGTTCAGCGCGATGCCCATCCCCGTCAGCGCGCCCGCCGCCACGGGGATGCAGACGGCGTTGTAGAACAGCGCCCAGAACAGGTTCTGCTTGATGTTGCGCATCGTCGCGCGCGACAGGCCGATGGCCGCCGGCACGTCGGCTAGGTCGCTGCGCATCAGCACCACGTCGGCGCTGTCGATGGCGATGTCGGTGCCCGCGCCGATGGCGATGCCCACGTCGGCGCGTGCCAGCGCGGGGGCGTCATTGATGCCGTCGCCCACCATGGCCACGCGGCCGCGCTGCGCCAGCTCGCGCACGACGCGCTCCTTCCCGTCGGGGGTCACGCCGGCCACCACGCGGCCGGCGCCCACCTGCCGCTGGATGGCGGCGGCGGTGCGCGGGTTGTCACCGGTCAGCATGACGGTTTCGATGCCCATGCTTTCCAGCTGGGCGATGGCCGCAGCGCTGGTGGGCTTCACCACGTCGGCCACGGCGAGCGCGCCTTCCAGCTTGCCGTCGCGCGCGAAGAACAGCACGGTCTTGCCGTCGTCGGCCAGCGCTTCGGCGCGGCGGGCAAGCGGCGCCACGTCCACGCCACAGCGCTCCATCATGCCGGCGTTGCCGGCGGCGCAGGCGACGCCGGCCACTTCGGCGCGGATGCCGCCGCCCGGCACCTGCTCGAACGCGAGCACTTCCAGCGCCCCGGCGTCAGCGCCGCGCTGCTGCGCGCACGCCACGACGGCTTGCGCCAGCGGATGCTCGCTCTTGCGCTCCAGCGCGCCGGCCAGCTTCAGCAAGCCGTCCTCGTCCGTCCCCGGCGCGGGCACCACGTCGGTCACCTGGGGGCACCCCTGCGTGATGGTGCCCGTCTTGTCCAGCACCACCGTCTTCACCGTCCCGGCGCTCTCCAGCGCCTCGGCCGACTTCACCAAGATGCCGCGCGTGGCGCCGCGGCCCGTGCCCACCATAATGGCCGTGGGCGTAGCCAGACCCAGCGCGCACGGGCAGCTGATGACCAGCACGCTGACCGCGTGGTTCACCGCCGCCGGCACGCCGCCGCCCACCGCCAGCCACACGACGAACGTCACGGCCGCGATGCCGATGACCACCGGCACAAACACGCCGGAGATCCGATCGGCCAGCTTCTCGATGGGGGCCTTCGTGCCGGTGGCCTCGTCCACCAGGCGGATGATGCCCGCCAGCACCGTGTCGGCCCCCACGCGCTCGGCGCGCATCGTGAACCAGCCGGTGCGGTTGATGGTGGCACCCGTCACCGCGTCGCCCGGCGCCTTCTCCACCGGCACGCTCTCGCCTGTCACTACCGATTCGTCCACCGTGCCCGCGCCCTCCAGCACCGTGCCGTCCACCGGCACGCTTTCGCCGGCCTTCACCACCAGCACGTCGCCGGGACGCACCTGCTCGGCGGGCACCTGCTCTTCCGCGCCGTCGGCGCTCAGGCGCACGGCGGTTTTGGGAGAGAGGTCCATCAGCTTCGACAGCGCATCGGTGGTCTTGCCCTTCGCGCGCGCCTCGAAGTACTTGCCCAGCGTGATGAGGGTGAGGATCATCGCCGCGCTCTCGAAGTACAGATCCATCGCCGCCGCATGGGCCGCAGCCGCATCGCCCGTGCCCAGCGCCGCGCCGATGCGGTAGATGGCCGCGATGCCGTAGACGGTAGAGGCGGTGGAGCCCAGCGCAATGAGCGAGTCCATGTTCGGCCCGCCGTGCGCCAGCGCAGCAAACCCCACCCGGAAGAACTTGAAGTTGACGAAAACGACGGGCAGAAGCAGCAGGAACTGGGTGAACGCGAACACCAGCACGTTGGCGTCACCCAAAAACACGGCAGGCAGCGGCCAGCCGAACATGTGCCCCATCGACAGGTAGAACAGCGGGATGGTGAACGCGAAGGAGACGATCAGGCGCATCCGCACCTGGCGCGCTTCCTTCTCTGCAGCGGCCTGGGACGCGTTGCCGCCTGTCGCGCGAGCGGCGGAGCCGGGAGAACCGGCGGCTTCAGCAGTCGCGGAAACCGTGGCGCCCGACGCGGCGACGCGGGGGGCGGCGCCGTAGCCCGCCTTCTCCACGGCGGCGCACACGGCGTCCGCAACGGCGGGGTCGCCGTCGTATTCCACTTCCATCGCGTTCTTCAGCAGGTTCACCGCAACCTGCTGCACGCCTTCCACTTTGCGCGTCGCCTTCTCAACCCGTGCCGAGCAGGCCGCGCACGTCATGCCCGTCACGTCGAACGTTTGCCTCATCATGGTTTCCTTACCGAATGCTCCTCATGCGCAGGATGGGGCGGCAGGCCGCAGGGCGATGGGACGGCGCCTTGCACGCATGGTACGCCGTGACGCGCCGCAGCAGCGCGCCCGCCCGCGGTCACCCGACGCGCGCTGCTTTTAGCCCGAGCCGCCGCGGCAGCGCGCCGACCTTCCCGCCCGTCCGAGCCTTCCTTGGCCGCGTCATCGCGTCGCGTTCCGCTAGCGGGCGAAGCGCTTGATAAGCTGCATGGCCTCGTCGATGACTTCCGTGTTGCCGCGCTGCACCTGCTCCACCACGCAGGTTTCCAGATGGTCCTGCAGCAGCAGAGCCGACACGTTGTGGATGGCGCTTTCGGCGGCGGCCAGCTGCGTGAGCACGTCGCCGCAGTAGCGGTTGTCGTCCAGCATGTCCTTCACGCCGTTCAGCTGCCCGATGGCGCGGTTCAGGCGCTTCTGCAGATCCGCCTGGAACTGAGCCGCGCGGGGCGTCTCTTTGTGATGGCACGTGCAGGCGGCGCCCGCGCACGCGCCTTCCGAGGAAGCTTTCTCCATCGTTCACCCTTTCCCAAATACCCCAAGGGGGTATGTCGTCTTTCATGGGGGATTATATACCCCATAGGGGTATTGTCAAGAAGGCTGCAAAAAGGCAGCCCCCATCTTCCTCATAACCTAGTTTTAATAGGGCAATTGTGGGAAATACCGCAATTTGGCTTTAATTCTTTTATGTTGGGCTACTATCGTGCACCCGTTTTCCCTGTCTAGCCCGTACTATGCCAGCATGAGCGAACGTATAGAAATAGAATTCGGGGGGCGCGTTCGAGAGCTGCGCGAGAAAGCCGGGCTCTCGTCACGTGAGTTCGCCTTGATGGTGGGCCGCAGCAAGGCCTACATCATCCAGCTGGAGAACGGGCACCGCAACGTCTCGCTGGATACCATCGAACGCATCGCCGCCGGGCTGGGCATCAGCATCTCCGACCTCTTCGACGACATCGACACCCACGTCGAAGTAGGCGTCGGCAGCACGCGCACCACGCAGCGCTGAGCCCGCAGGCGTTTTCCGAAAAGCCTTCCGCGTCCGGCGCTTCGCAGCCGGGCCGTTCTGCGTCGTCGCGCACTGCCCCTCGCTTTGGGCCCGCATCCCGCACCGCGCTGTATGCTGCGTCTCGCACATCGCGTTGCGCCACGCTGAGCGTCGCCTTCGCCCAGCGCCACGCTACGCGCTGCCGTCGCGCCGCACTACACCGTACTGCACCCCGCCCTCGCGCCGCGTCTCACGCCCCGCTCGACACGCCCCGCCGCCCCGCACTACCCCTCTTTCGCGCAGAAAAGCCGACCCCCTCTCGCATAACCCTTCCTTCGGAAACACGGCGGAAACCCTGCGGTGGCACACTGTCGCCCATAAAACAGCCAGTCGCCGCACCTGCATCGCACGCTTTACCACGATGTAGTACAATGCCGCATCACCTTAAACGGAGCTTCGCCACACACGCCGGGGGAACGCGCCTGCAAGGCGCGGAAGGCGGCCGGGGCGAAGGAGGCACGGCATCGCCGCGCGGAGGGGAGTGATTCCATGCAAATCATCGAAAAGCAAGTGTACGCGTTCTCGAAGGACAACCCGCCGTGCGCCACGGCTGCGCCGGGCGAGACGCTGCTGTTCAAGACGCTCGACTGCTTCTCCAACCGCATCCCCACCGAGGATGTGACCATGGCCGACCTCGACTACACCTACGGCTTCGCCAACCCCGCAGCCGGACCGGTGTTCATCGAGGACGCCGAGCCGGGCGACGTGCTGGTGGTGGACATCTACGACGTGCAGGTGGCCGACGAGGGCACCATCGCCACCGACGACCACTGCGGCCCCCTGTTCGACACCACGGGCTACCAGACCAAAAAGGTGCCCCTGAAAGACGGGTTCGCTCTGTTCAATGAGGTGAAAATTCCCGTACGGCCGATGATCGGCGTCATCGGGTGCGCGCCTGACGGCGAGGACGTGATCGACGGGTTCGTGGGCAGCCACGGCGGCAACATGGACAACAAGCTCATCGGAGCGGGCACGCGGCTGTACCTGCCCGTGCGCGTGCCAGGCGCCCTGCTGCAGATGGGCGACGTGCACGCGGCCATGGGCGACGGCGAGCTGTGCGGCACCGGCATCGAGATCCCGGCCGAGATCACCGTGAAGGTGGGCCTGGTGAAAGGCTTCGAACTGAACTGGCCGGTGCTGGAGACCGCCGACAAGTGGTACGTGAACGCGAACGCGCAGGAGTACAACGAGGCGCTGGTGGCCGCCAGCAAGGAGATGCAGCGACTGCTGTGCGCTGTGTCCGGCTGGGACGGCGTGGAGGCGTACATGTACCTGTCCGTGGCCGGCGACGTGGAGATCAACCAGGGCTGCAAGCCCTGCGAGGTGCAGCTGAGCCTGCGCTTGGGCATCCCGAAGCTGGCGGAGTTCCCGCCGCTCGTGCCCGGCCTCGCCACGCCCGTCGCGTCAGCGCGCTGCAACGAGGGCGCGCAGGCGTAGGACTCGCGCGCCGGAGGGGCGGCCCCCGACGGCCCTGACGACCGCGATCCCGCAGCAGCGCAGCGCGGCAACGCAGCTGCAAAGCGGCGGACGGCGAGGCGGCCGGGCGGGTGCCCCTTCCGACATTCCGGTTCTTCCGGTTTCGCCGCATGCTGGTCCCGGCGATGGCCGGCACGCGTTGAAATAGATCGCACTACCTTATATATGTAAGCAAGCAAGGGAGGAAGCAATGGCAGAGACTAAGGCGGCTCAAGCCGTCGACACCGGTCAGAAGGAGCTCGAGAGCTTCGGCTACAAGCAGGAGCTGCGCCGCGGCATGGGGCTGTGGGACGTCGTGCTGTACGGCGTGCTGTTCATGGTGGTCATCGCGCCGCAGTCCATCTTCGGCGGCATCCAGCTGAACAGCCACGGCATGACGCCGCTGGTCTACATCATCGGCTTCGTGGCCATCCTGTTCACGGCTATGAGCTATATGCGCATGTCCAAGCGGTTCCCCATCGCCGGTTCCGTGTACTCGTACGTGCAGCGCGGCATCAACCCGCACGTGGGCTTCATCGCCGGCTGGCTGATCCTGCTGGACTATATCCTAGTCCCCGGTCTGTTGATCGTCATGGTTATGAACTGGGGCACCGCGCTCATTCCCAACAGCCCGGCTTGGCTGTGGGGCATCGTGTTCATCGCGTTCAACACGTTCGTGAACATCCGCGGCATCCATCTGAACCGCGGCATGGACTGGGTCATCTTCGTCATCGAGGTCGTCGCGCTGATCGCCTTCATCGCGTTGGGCTGCAGCTTTTTGGCCAACGGCGGCGCGGACGGCTTCACCATCGCCCCGCTGTACCAGGAAGGCGAGGTCACGCCGCAGTTCATTGCCTCCGGCATCTCGCTGGCCGCTCTGTCGTTCCTAGGCTTCGACGGCATGTCCACGCTGGCCGAGGAGACGCGCGAGCCTGAGAAGAACATCGGCAAGGGCATCATCATCGCGCTGTGCTTCATCATCGTGGTGTTCGTGGCGCAGACCTACATCGCCGCTGCCGTGCAGCCCGATTGGGCCAACACCGACCCCGACATGGGCTTCTTCGACTCCGTCATGATCGTCGGCGGGCAGGGCCTCTACATCTTCATGCTGGTCGTCAACATCATCGCCATCGGCATCGCCAACATCATGAACGCGCAGCTGGCTTCCTCGCGCCTGCTGTACTCGATGGGCCGCGACGGCGTGATCCCGCGCATCTTCGGCAAGGTGCACCCGAAGTACCAGACCCCATGGGTGGCCTCGCTGTTCCTGGGCATCGTGACGCTGTGCCTGGCGCTGCCGCTGATGGACCGCATGAACGACCTGGCCGAGTTCGTGAACTTCGGCGCGCTGTCGTCGTTCGTGATGCTAAACTTCGCCACCTTCCTGTTCTTCTTCGTGCGCGAGGGCAAGCGCAAGACGTTCGGCGACTGGGTGAAGTACCTCATCTGCCCGTGGATCGGCATCATCATCTTGGTGTACGTGTTCACCGGATTCCAAACGTCCACCTATATCGTCGGCGTGTGCTGGCTGGTCATCGGCCTGATCATCGGCGCTGTGAAGTCGAAGGGCTACAAAGAAGTGCCCGAGGCGTTCAAGCACCTGGAGGTGTAGCGCGCACGTAGCGGCGCCCGACGCTCCGCGCAAACAGAGCTGACGGCAGGACCCGGGTCGCGTGACCCGGGCCCTTTTGGTTTCAGAAGTCTGATGACACACGCGACAAGACGAAAGTCTTTTTGCGGCTCCCCTTGTCAATCCAGGGGAACCTCTTCCACGTCGCAGAAAAGATCAACATACCCCTGCGGTGAGAGCCTTCGAACCTTCGAGGTGCGGAAAGCCGCTTCGTCTCGCGATATGATGAAATCCGCATTCGCGCCCTCCGCGCAAGCACGGATGATACCGTCCTCAAAATCCGGTTCGTCCGATTTAGCCGCAGAGCGACAAACCGCTTCGTCCACCGCAATCAGTGTGAAAGCGTCAATCACAGCTTCGACATACTCCCGCGCAGCAGCTTCGCCGCGATATTTAGACAACACGTAGTACAAGTCCTTCAACGTCGTAGCGGCAATTAAACCGTCCATGGACTCGTAAGCGATTTCGTCGAGCAGCAGCATCGCTGGCGCCCAACCAGGCCGCTCGCACATCGCAGCGTCCAGCAAGACGTTCGTGTCAAATAGCGCCTTAACCCTCATAGCGGCTCGCAATCAGCTCTTTGATCTCGCTGTCGGACATGCGAGCAATTGCCGGGTTTCCTTTTTCCCGAGAGAGCAGCTTCATCTTGGCAACAGCCGCCGCTCGACGACTAACAGCGTTTCTACCATCAGGCCGCGGCAGCTCGATTCCCTGCCTTGCCGCCTCAACCAGAATAGAGCCGCAATACTGCCCGAAAGAAACGCCGAATTCTTTTCTCGTGAGCGCGTTCATAAAGGCAAGATCCTGCTCTCTTGTGCGCCCCGCAAATGTCACCGTAGCCATGTATCTCCCTCCTCCGTTATAGTGTTTACACGTTAACATATTAGCAATACGACCGTCAACGGGAAAAAGGAGCATCCTCCCAATCCCGTAGTCCGTCCTAAAAACCGAAGCGCCAGCGCAGCTCTCTCGCGACCTTCCCCCCTCTTCCTCCAAAAACAGAAAACCCCGGCCAGAGATGGAGGGTCCTCTGGTCGGGGTTTGCCTCGGCCGTGAGGGAGACGGCCGAGGCAACGCGGCGGCAGGGACCGGAACTTGAGGGATCGCCCCGGCCAACCTGCAAGCTGCTAGCAGTAGAACGTCAGGTAGTGGAAGCGCATGCTGCCGTACAGCAGGCCCATGATGCAGGCGATGGAACCCACCAGCAGCGCGCACAGCCAGATGTTGCCGGTCTTCTTGTACAGGAAGGTCGATCCAACCACGGCGCAGGTCATGCCCACCGGCAGACCCCAGATGCGCTGGGTGTCCAAAGGGATGGCGCTGGTGGCCGCCTACGCGTTCGCCTACGGCATGGCCTCCTACATGCTGCGCACCAACAATGTCAACTATGCCGCGGCCATTCCTGCCGCCCTTGTGATGATGCTCATCGTCGCCAACGCGCGCTCGTTCAACTCCTCGTCTCTTTCGCGCTTGGCGCTGCCGCTGATGATCGGCGGGTTCACGCTAGCCTCGTTCGCCTCCATCGAGTTCAACCCCGTCGCGTCGGTTATGCTGGACACCGGCTACGGAGCCATCGAGATCATCCTGCTGCTCATGGTGTGCGGCTGGGCGTACAGCACGGGCATGTCGCCCATCTGGATGTTCGGCCTGCTTTCCGCCTCGCAGTTCTTCGGCAACTTCCTGGGGTTCTTCCTGGCAAGCCAGCTGCACGCGCAAGAAGGCACGGCGACATTCGTGGTGCTGGAGATATTCGCCATCGTCATCGTGGCAGCCATTAGCCCCATGATGGCGTCGGAGAAGTCGCTTGCCGCCTTCTGGAAGGGAGCGGCCGACCCGGCAGAGGCGTCCGTCCCCGAGGATCGGCTGAAGCTGCGCGTGGACGAGCTGGCCGCCAAGCATGGCCTCACCACCCGCGAGGTGGAGGTGCTGCAGCTGGCCGCGCAGGGCAAAACGAACGCCGCCATCGCCGCCGACATGGTGCTGTCAGAGGGGACCATCAAGACGCACCTGCACCACGTCTACCGCAAGTTCGGCATCACCACCCGCACCGAACTGATGAAGCTCGTAGGGAAGTAGGGAAGGGCGGATTGGAAGGAGTCATCATATCCCGCCGCCACACCATATCTACTGCAAGCTGGGCAGCCACAGCCGCAAGGAGCTGATGGCCCTTGTCGAGAAAGGGAAGGGTCCCGACAGCGTCTAGCGGAAAACCCAGCTTCCTCTATCTCGCAGGCAAATAAAAAGGATAGCGTGTTAAATTGCGCTTTCCTGACAATACTGGCATTTTGCAAACTGCGTACTGACGCATTTTTTTACAATTCATAAACTGCGTATTGGTAAAACCATCGATGCTCGACGATTGAGGCGAGGCCGATATGGAACTTGAACGCAGCGCTTACGCGAAACGAAGATGACGCTGAGCAAAATCGATGAAAACGGCGTGTTCAGCCGCTATGACGATCCCCTGTTTTGGCTGGGGGACTCCATGATGTGCAACCTGTGCTACGGCTGCAACGATCCGAACATCGGACTGGCGCTCACGCAAAACGATGCGCAGGTGAAATGCTACATGGCGGACACCGGCCTGCTGGTAAGCCTGGCGTTTTCGGAAAACGAGCTGGGTTCCATGGAACTGTATCGGCAGATACTGGCAGGCAAGCTTTCCCTAAATGAAGGGATGCTGCACGAGAACCTTGTGGCGCAAACCATCGCCTCGGCAGGAAGGAAGCTGTACTTCTACACGCATTACGACAAAGCCCGCCATCGCAACGACATCGAGATCGACTTCCTTCTGTCGAACGAAAGCAAGACCAACATGAAGGTCTTCCCCGTCGAGGTGAAGTCGGCGAAGAATTACTCGGCGACTTCCTACGAGAAGTTCAAGCAACGCTTCGGCAAACGTGTGGGCGGTTCCGTCATCGTCCATCCCAAGGCGTTTTCCAAAGGAGAAGACGGCACGAAGGTTCCTACTTACATGATGTTTTGCGTGACGGAAGAAATGGCAGGTCCCAATAGCCTCTAACGGGAAAGGTCATTTGAGCAGATAGACCCTGGGCGCTGGAGGGGTACGCCTCGGGCGAGGTGCGCCCTCTCGGCCGGAGGGGTGGCCGAAAGGGCGCGCGAACCTTACGCGTAGAAGTACGTCAGGTAGTGGAACCTCGTGCCGCCGTACAACACGCCCATGATGCAGGCGATGGTACCCACCAGCAGCGCGCACAGCCAGATGTTGCCCGTCTTCTTGTAGATGAACGTGCTGCCCAGCACTGCCACCGTCATGCCGACCGGCATGCCCCAGATGCGCTGGGTGTCCAAGCCCATGCTCCACAGCCAGTTGGTGTCGGCCGGCGAGCCGATGGTCTGCAGGTACCACTTCACGGCCACGATGACGATGACCACCGTCGCGCCGATGACCAGGTTCACCGCCATGGCGATCAGCAGGTCCTTCGTCTCGTTGCCAGTCGTGGGCAGGCGCCTGATGATGTTCATGTCGAAGGACAGGAACACGAACGCGATGATGAACACGGCCAGGTACGGCAGGTACACCGGAATCTTCGAGATGGGAATGTCCTTCACGCCGAAGAACCAGGCGTAGAAGTCGGTGCCCAGCACGTTAAGCTGCAGCTGCGTGTAGCCGAACCCGATCGCCACGGCAATCGCCGCCACCAGCGCGCTTTTCACGATCATCAGCGCGATGTCTTTGGCGCGCGCGCCGCGCGTGGTCTTCTCGGCGTAATCCGCCGGGGTCAAGCCAAGCTCGACCAGCCCGATATTCTTCTTCTTCCGCTCGGTGAGCATGAACACGATGAAGCCCAGGATGCACACGATGGTCAGGCCGCAAATCACGCCGAAGCCCATGTTCGAGTAGCCCATGTTGAACCCGGCTTCACGCAGGTTGGCGTAGAAGCGCCCGCCCACTATGCCGAACGCGTCGGTCTTGATGACCAGGTAGGGCACCAACAAGCCGATGAGCGAGGCCACGACCAGCCCCGTGCCGCGGAAGCCCACGTTGCGGGCCAGCGGACGGCGCACCGCCGCAAAGGCCGGCACCTCTTCGATGAGCAGCAGCGCCGTGGCGAACACGAAGGCCGACCAAGCGAAGATGCCGAACAGGCCGGTGTAGTCCTTCAGCGGCCACACCTGGTCGCTCGCGTCGATGTAGTTGGGCACCGCGTCGCCCACCATCTGCTGACCGTAGTCCAGCAGATGCCCGATGCACTGCGTGGTGACGAACGCGGCCTCATGGATGCGGTTGTACTCAATCTGGTAGATGAACCCGTCGCCCTCGGCGAACGAGCCGTACACCGTGTCGGCCTTAACCGAGGTCGCATCCTCGTATCCCGGGTACTTCTGCAGCATCGACAGGCCTTCCTCCTGTATGGAGGAGACCTTCTCTTCATGGGTCGTTCCGTCAAGCTCCACGGCGCCCATCAGCGCAGCCACGTTGCCGTCGTAGCTGTTCCACGCGTCGGCGTACTCCGTATCCTCCGGTATCATGATGACCGGCGATGCCAGCAGGATGCCCTTTGCATCATGCAGCGCGCCCAACGCAGCGGCAGGCGTCGAGCCCATGGAATGCCCCGAGCTCAGGATGTTGTCGGTGTCCACATAGGGAAGCGACAGCGTGTACTCGTAGAACAGCTCCGCCTCATCGATCAACGAGCGGCTCGACAACGCGCCGCTTTGGCCGCCGTCGAAATACCCTTGCGAATCGCCCGAGCCGAACAGGTCGGGTGCTACCACCACGAAGCCGCGGCGGGCGAACTCCATCGCCCACGATTCATGGTTGCGCGCGTTGCCGGCGTTGCCGTGGAACATGAGGATGGCCGGCGCCTGCTCTTTGTCAGTGGCGTTCGCCGGACGGTACACCAAACCGCTGAACTCCGCGCCGTCGTTGCCCGACAGTTTGATGCGGTCGATGGTCACGTTGCCCCAGCCGGTCACCACACCCCAGTTGATGAGGCTGGCAATCAGCACGATGCACAGCGTCACGCACCAGCCGACGCGCACGTTGCGGCGGCGGCGCTTCCTCTTCTCTGGATCGTGGAAGTCGCGCGCGAGCTTCTCGTCCATCAGGCGGTCGCGCTCCGCCTGCGCGGCCCGTTTGGCCGCCTTCTCTTCTTTCGTTGCCATAGGCTCTCCCCATCATTCTTGTTCGGAGCGTTTTGCCACAGCGCACGACAACCACAAGCCGTCGCGCACTTTCAACCATCCGCCCGAACACCTTTCGCCTTCCCCGCATTCCTCCTTCCCGGCAGGGATCTCCCTTCCTTATCGACGAACCAAAGTTTGGATTCAGGAAAGCGTCCGCGCATCGAACTATGAAGAATCAGTGGTGTAAACCGCTAAACCCCCCTTCCTACAACTCCCTTCACCAGGTGATTTTCAAGTAAAGTTACATTGCAGGGGAAAACCGCAGCGGAGGGGAGGCCGATGAAGACGGAGCGTTTCAACATCGTTCTTCGTTCCATGGCCGGCATCCCGCTTGCGTTCTACGGCTACGCGTTCCAGAAAGCGTGGATCTCCATCGAGTCCGTCCCGTCGGCGGCGCTCGCACCGCACATCGACGTTCTCCCTGGCGGCGTGTTGAATGCGCTGCTGGCCTTCGCCTTCGGCTTCCTTGCGTTGAAGTTCGACTCCACACGTTTCCGCCGCAACGCGCTGGCAATCGGCGTAGCGCTTCAGCTCTGCACGGCAGCTTTGCTGGCTGTTTCGCTTTCCTTCGGATTCCACCCTGCCGCTCTCAGCATCGCGTCATCGCTTGCCGACGTTGGCGGGGTCGTGCTCCTATCAGCCCTTTGGATCGACCTGTATTCCCTGTTGAACCCCGTCCGCGTGGCGTATCTGAACGCTGTTACCATCATCGTTGCCCAAGCCCTCATCTTCGTTGTGGAAGGAAACGAGCTGTGGCGGATCCTTCCCGTGATGGCGGTTCTTTCCTGCATCACCGCGCTGCTTTACCTGCTTGCCGCACGCGACGGACGGAAAGAGCAGCCTCCGACGCCGGTCAGCAAAGCGCGGTTCCTGTTCCCCTACAAAGCAGTGCTGTTCATCGCCGTGTACTCGTTCGCCTACGGCATCGCGTCGCAAGGCATCAACGTCGTCAGCGCACGCTACACCGCCGTGGTGCCCGCCATCATCGTATTGGCGTTCATATTCCTGAACACGCGGCGGTTCAACATCTCCATGCTGCTGCGGTTGGCCTTTCCCTTGATGGTAGCCGGATTCCTGCTCGTGTCGCTCATACCCGGCGAAGTCCGCAGCGTGTCATCGTTCATGCTCTCTTCTGGCTTCTCGGCCATGGAGATGCTGCTGGTGCTCATCGTCTGCACGATCGCCTACAGCTCGGGCACGTCCGCCATCTGGCTGTTCGGCATCCTTGGCGGCACGCAGTTCCTTGCACGCGCTCTCGGCAGCTCGTTTGGGGCGTTCGCCCACAGCGAACTGGGAGGTTCGGAGTTCACCGCCATCAGCGTCGTCGTCATCGTTTTGGTGATCCTCGCCAGCCTTACGCTCATGTCGGAGAAGAGCTTGTTCTCCGTATGGGGCGGTTTCAAATCCCGCGAGGCGGCCGGAGACGGCAGCCCGTCAGAAAAGGACGAGGCGCCGGCGGAATCGCTCGAAATGCGCATCAACACCATCAGCGCAGCGTATTCCCTTACCGACCGCGAGACGGAAGTGTTCTACCTTGCCATGAAAGGGAAATCGAACGCCCAGATCGGGCGCGACATGTTCATATCGGTAGGCACCGTCAAGGCGCACCTGTACCACATCTACCAGAAGCTGGGCATCCATACCCGCAAGGAGCTGTTCGCGCTGGTGGAAAAGCGGAAGTAGGAACGGAACGCTGGCAGACGAAGCGGCCTTCCCGAAAACGAAAAACCCCGCTTCCGGCGGGGCGGAGGCGGGGTGCAAGCGCTTCTTTGCGAAGAGGCCGAGGTTACTTCACCTTGCCGATGCGGCAGATGGTGGTGCCGCACACGGGGCACTTGCCCTTGGTGATGGGCTTGCCGTTCTTGGTCAGGCTCTCCTGGGGGTCGACCATTTCCTTCTTCTCCTTGCACTTCACGCAATATGCCTCGATCGCCATGGTGCGCAGGCCTCCTTCGTTTCCCGTCCAAACACGATGCTCTATGGTATTCCTCCGAACCGGAGGATAGCAGCGGCGATCATACTATCACAACCTCTGCGGGTTGGAATTAGAATCGCCTGTTTAAACGCTTAATTGCACACGGAATGACCCGTTGTTCCGACAGATGCGCCCCGAAAAAGCACGTCCCCTCCCGCCGAGACGGAAGGGGACGCTCGTTACGGGACCAGACCGAGCTTCCTTCGGAAGCCGCAGGCTAGATCTCTTTCAGAAGCTCCATAACGAAGTCCGTGCGCTGGGCCAAAAGCGCGCCGTCAACGTCGTGGGCGTCATCGGTTTTGTCGCCGAATCCGGCGGGCTTGCCGCCCTCCATGCCCACCAGGTGCATCGCCTGCAGGCCGTGGTTGATGGCATACGACGAAGCGCTGCTGCGCCACAGAAGCGAGGCCGAACCCACCGACTCGCCCGTCACCTGGGACGCCTTGCGCGTGTAGCGGCGCATGCGCGACGAGGTTTTGGCCACGCGGTAGCTGCCCTCCTGCTCCACCATGCACAGATCGCCCGCGCCAAGCGCTTCCAGCTCGACCACGATGGCGCCGCGCAGCTCCTGCTCATGCTCGGCCATGAACGCCTTCAAGCCGCTGTGGCCCGACAGCTCAGCGCCCAGCGCCACGAACCACACCTCGGTGGCGATGTCCGGGTTGCGGAACTGGTAGATCTTCTGCATCTCCGGCGCCTCAGGCTGCGGAGGCAACGGTTCCTCGGCGTCGGGCGGCAGCTCGGCCTCTTCGCCCGAGCGCAGGTTGGCGCGGCCCATCCTCACGCGCGAGAACACGCCGCCATACCAGCTGCGGCCGCGCTTCCCCCGGCGCTTCGAACGACCGCCCAACGCGCCGTCGTCCTCGCCAGCACCGAAGACCTCGTCGTCATCGACCGCGAAAGCGTCGTCGTACTCCATTCCTGTCTGCTCCGGCGCATACGCATCGACGGCACGGGGGTCGAACGCCACCGTGGAACCCAAGTCGGGCTGGGAATCATCGATGCCGTCCCCGAACGCGTCGTCAGCAGCAGCGCGGGCCCGGTTGCGTCCCGGCTCGGCAACCTGGTCATCGCGGAAGCTCTCCCAGCCGCCGCGCGCAGCGCCCACAGAGCGCGCGTCGAAGGAATCGTCCACGTCCAGCCACTGCTGCGGCGTGGGCTCGGCGTGCTGCTCCTTTTTGCGGAAGCGCCCGAACAAGCGCCCCACGCGCGATTTCGGCATGTCGACATAATCCGGGCCGGCGTAGGCGCCGGTCTCCGTCGTGTTCTCCTGGTAGTCGGAATCGTCCGCATCCTCAACGTAGATGTCGTCGGGCTCCACGTCTTCCAGCAGCTCGTCGCCCACTGGCGCGAACGCGCTCGTCGCACGCACCGGAGCGAACGAACCGGTCTTGCTGACCGTGGACGGCTCAGGCTCCACCGACGGTAGAGCGCCCGAAAGCGACGGTAGCGCCGAGCGCAGCTCGGCGGCGCTGGGAACGTGGCGGCCCGGCGCCTCGGGATGCGCGGGATCAATAGACGGCAGCCCGCCGAGAACCGCCTTGGCGCCGCGGCCGGACTCTTCCCTCTCAGCCAGAGGCGCGCGCTGCTTGCCGCCCTCCCCCAACGGCGAGGGAGTGTCGGCGGCCTGGATGCTCGGCAATTCGATGGAACGGCGATGCACGCGGCCGGGCGCCTGCACGAACTGCGCCGGCGCGTCCGACGCAGAGGCTGCGCCGACAGTCACCGCGTCCACGAACACCGGCGCCGCAGCCGGCGCGACGGACGCGCCGGGCGCGGGCTCGATGCGGCCGCTGTCTCCCACCTCAAGGGAGGTGACGTCGATGCGGTTGCCGGTACGCGGCTCGGCAGGAACCTGGCGCGCCGGCTGCTCGGTGAGGAACGAGGGCAGCTTGATGTCCTCTTGCGGCAGCTCCGCCACGCCGCCGACCGGAATCACCTCGTCAAGCGGCATCTTGACAGACGGTCGGGCCGACGGCTCGGCGGCAGCATCGGCAGGTAGTTCCACCACTGCGGGGGTCGCAGCGGCCGCAGGGACCGCACCCATGGGAGCGGGAGCCGGCTGAACGGACTGTCCCGCAGCCGCATCCTTCGCCGCGAACTCCGGATGCGCCTGCTCCCATGCGGTTGCGGGCGGCTTCACCTCCATGAAGGAGTCGCCCATCGCGGCGATGCGGTCCTTCGCGTTGCTCAGCACCGCGTTGTTCGCCTCTTCGAAATGGACGCGGCTTTCCGACACCGCCGCCTCCAGCGCCTCCGCGTAGCGGGAGCGCTGCACGGGCTTGGAGTCGCTGCCGGTGCGCTTCGCCTTGCGCTGCGCCTCAACGAACCAGGCAGGAAGCCCGCTGTCGTCAACCACTGCGTCATCGTCATCGGATGCAGCCGCCGCTGCCGGCGCGGGAGCATCCGTCTGCGCCGGCGCTTCCTGCTGTGCACGGCCGCTTTCCGCAGCGGCTTCCTGCTGCGCGGCAGCCTGCACCTCGGCGGCCGTCAGCGTTTCCACCGCATGGCCGGCGTCACGGCCCGCTTCCGCCGAAGCGGAACGGCTGTCATCCAGCGGAACCTCGGACACGAAATCGCTCACCGGACGGCCCGACAGCGCCGCCACCGCCGCCTTCGCGGCAGCCAGGCGCTCGGCGGGCGAGGCCTCATCTCCCAGCGACGCGCTCGGTTCCACGTGGTAGGAAACCTCCGCACCCTCCGGCACCAAGCCAGCTTCGCGAGCGGCATCTTCGCCGTGGATGACCGCATCGGCGGAATCCCCCGCCGACATGTCCGTCCGGCCGCGGCCCACGCGCGCGGCAGCCTCCATCAGCACGGCCACGCCCGAAGCGTTGCAGTTCGCGCCGTCGTTGTACGACGATGCCTTGTGGAGGATGCACTGGATGAGGGGCAGCGCGGAGACGACCAGGCAGATGATGGTGAGCACGCGCAGCACCAGGTCCACCGCGTCAGAAACATGCAGGAGGATGGTCGTGCCGATGAGCAGCAGCACAGGCACGCCGATGAAGCCGCCGAGCACCACCCATTTCAGCACCGGCAGCACCGACACCACAGGGCCGAACAGCTCCGGCCGCGCCTTGCCGCTGTCGTAGTGGGCTATCACCACCACTTTGCGGCGGCGGGTGCGCCCCGCCTCCGGCGAGTAGCCCGGCTCGTACTTCGCCACCACGTTCTGGCTCACACCGCGCGCGAACAGGCGCGTCAGCACGGGTCGGTCGAACGCCTCCGCTGCGCAGAGCGCGGCGGCCACCAGCGTCACCAGCGCTGCGGGAAGCGCGGCCACGGGCAGGGCCAGCGCCAGGATGCCGAACACGAGCGTCAGCGCGCTGCAGATGGCGCGGGCGTTCTCAGCGTTCGCCACGCCGGTGAAATCTTCGATGACGGTGGAAAGGCCCGCCTCTTTCTGCATGTGCTCGGTAATGTACAGGGCGGCCTGCTGCTCCTCCTCGGTGCCGGCGGGCCGGGGCCCTATCTCCCGAGACAGGTAATCAACATGCTCCATCACATCGGCCATGGTGTCTGCCTTCCGCTCTCGCCAGGTAGTTTGCATTGACCATGCATATCTTAGAAAGTATACGCTATTTGCCTGAACTGCCCAAATAATCGCGAAGAAAAGCATCAGAGGTGGACGCTTGGCTTCGTGCCGCCTCGTAGGACTCTATCGCGCTCGCCGCCAGGTCCTCGTAAGCGTCCAGAACCGGCTGGGCCGGATCCTCCGGCAACGCAGCCGCAAGCTCGGCCGCCGCGCGGTCCGCTTCGTTGTACGCGTCGTTCTTCTCCACGGCCGTCGCTGTGTCGCGGTTCTGCAGCGCCTCGTCCGATGCCAGCGCGTATTCGAACGACTCTATCTTCTTGTCCAGGTATGCCAGATGGGCGCTCAGATCCATGCCCTCGACCTGCTGCTCGATGTAGGCAACGTCCGAGCGCGCCTGCACCAGCGCATCGTAGGCCTGCTGGGTCTTCTCCTTCGATAGGCCGATGGCGTCTCGGGAATCCTGCGATGCCAGCTCGGCCGCTTCGCGCCCCAGCTCGTCGGCATCCACCACGTTTTGCCAGGTGTCGGCAAGGGTATCGTAAAGCTCGGCGGCGGCTACCCCGTCCTCCAGGATGGCGCGCCCTTCCCGCAGCATCGTCAGGCGCGCGGAAGAGCCGGTCATCAGCGCGTCGGCAGCTTCGCGCTCCTCTGTTTCGCGCAAACCCTCCGTTGCGGCGGATGCCTGGATGCCCACATCCTTCAACGTCCCTTCCGCTGCGTCGAGAGCCGCCCCTTGACTGTCCAGAAACGCCGCGGCTTCCTCTCCCAGCGGATCCTGCAGCGCATCGTCCAGCTCCAGCAGCAGCTGGTCGGTCGACGCCAGATTCTCCGCCGCCGCGCCCAGACGCTCCGCGTTCTGCTGGTAGCGCAGGGTGTCGTTGTAAAGGTACAGAACGCCCGCGGCGGCAAGGCCGATCAGCAGCAGCACGCACAGCGCCGCGGCGGCCACCCGCCGCTTGCGGCGGCGGCCTTTGCGCCAAGCGATCTCTTCCTGCGAGGTCCGACCGGAGCGCGCTTGGGAGCGGGAAAACGCGCTGGCCGAGGCGACAGGAACGGACGGTGCAGCCGCCGCCGAGGCCGCCGCGCTTTCAGCATGGGAACGAGGAGGCTTCAGCACCTCCGGTGTGCCCGACGAGGCAGGGGGGAGCGCCGCGCCGGACGACACGGGCAGCGATCCGTCCTTTTTCGGCGTGGCGGCGGGCTTTTTCCCCAAACCAAGCGGCAGCGTGAACAGTCTGATGCGGCCGAAGCCGCGCACCTGGTCGGAGGGAACGTCCTTCCCCTCGTCAAGCGCGTTCTTCACCGCGTCCAGCACGCTGAACGACAGCTCGTTCGACGTGCCGCGCGTGTTGCGCTTGATGTGCGCCGCGTGGGTTAGCTTGTCGTTGCTCTTCCGCATGGGCGAACGTCCCCGTTCTGCTTATCGCTAGCGCATCATCGCCAGCGCTGCGGCGATCTCGGCGGCGCTGCGCACCTTCACCGTGCGGCTGGGCAGCGAGTTCAGAAACGCCTTGCCATAGCCCTTCGACAGCAGGCGGCGGTCGGCCAGGATCAGCACGCCCTTGTCGTCAGCCTTGCGGATCAGGCGACCGGCAGCCTGCTTCGTCTCGATGATGGCCTTCGGCAGCACGTAGTGGCGCCATGCCTGGTCATCCCGCGCCGCGCGCTCGCACGACAGCGGGTCGGTCGGCTTCGAGAACGGCAGCTTGGGGATGATGACGCCCTTCAGCGTGGCGCCGGGAGCGTCGAAGCCCTCCCAGAAGCTTTTCAGCGCGAACAGCGAAAGGTGCTCGTCGGCCAAAAAGTCGTCGCGCAGGCCCTTCACCGACACGCCCCATTTCTGGCACACGAGACGCAGGTCGTGCTGCTTCAGCGCCGGCTGCACCTCATCGAAGCACTTCTCCATCTCGCGGCGGTTCGTAAACAGCGTGAGCATGGACCCTTCCTGCGCCAGATGCGTGTCGATCAGCAGGCGCTGGAGGGTCGGCAGATACTTGGGATCGTTCGGCTCCGGCATGTCGCCCACCACGTACACGATCATGTTGTTGTCGAAGTCGTAGCTGGAATCCAGCTGCTTCACCTGGCAGGCAGCCTGGCCCTCGCCGCCCAAGCCCAGCGCCTGCTCGAAGGGGCTGAAGCTGCCGTCAACCGACAAGGTAGCCGAGGTGAACACCGTCGCGCGCGCCTTTGCGTACAGCGTCTCGTTCAGCGCCGTGCCCACGTTCAGCATCAGCGCTTCGAGCTTCTCCACCGCGCGGTCGCGCTTCCGGCACAGCGTCGCGGAGTAGGCGAACCCGTCCGGCGCCACCTCCAAGATGACCTCTGCCGCGCCGATGAGATCCTTCAGATCCATAGCCGTGGCCGCCAGCTCGCGCTGCACGTCAGCCGCGCCCTCGACTTCCTCCAGGTAGCCCACCAGCTCCTGGCAGGCCGTCACCAGCTTCTCAGCGGCCTCCTTCATGGAAACGCCGTAGCCCGCCAGCGCACGGAACACCTCGCTTCTGCGGATGTCGTCGTTCACCCACAGGTCAACGTACTCGTAGCCGTTGCTGCGCTTGTTGCCGTCGAAGTACAGCAGGTCCTTCATATGGGCGCAGAACTCGCGCGCGGCCAGCGCATAGGCCGCTCCAGCCGCCTTGCCCTTCGCCGCCAGCGCATGGAACAGCGTCGCCTTCTCTTCGGTCAGGCGCGCCTTGACGCGGCGCTCGGCGCGGGCGAACACCGTCGTGCCCGCTTCCACAGCGTCCACTTTGCGCACCGTTTTGAGGATGTCCTCCGCTGCCAGCGAGATGGAGAACGCGCGTCGTGCCTCGCCCTCGGCGTTGTGGGCCTCGTCAACAACCCAGTAGTTCGCTTGGGGAAGCAGGCCGCCGTCGGCTGCCAGGTCGCAGAACAGAAGGCTGTGGTTCGTCACCACGATGTCCGCTTCCTCCGCTGCGCGGCGGGCGCCATGCACGAAGCAGGCGGTGCCGAAGTAGGGGCACTTCCGCCGCAGGCAATCGTGGCTCGTCGTGGTGATGAAAGGGCGCGGCAGCACGCGGTAGTCGATCTTCAGTCCGTCCATGTCGTCGTAGGCCGTCTGCTCCACGTACGACAGCAGCGCAGCCAGCGCGGCGGCCTGGAACCGAACGACGCCCTGCACCTCGCGCTCCTGCGGCCCTTCCTGGGCCATCCGCTCTATCTTTCTGAGACAGGGATAATGGGAAAAGCCCTTCAACGGCGCGAAGGTGAGCGGGCGTCCGCCCGGCTGGCTTTCCAAGGCCGCCGACAGCGCGGGCAGCTCGTGGTACACCAGCTGGTCCAGCAGCGCGTTCGTCTTGGTTGCCACACCCACCGTCTGCCCGCTCCGCTGCGCCAGCAGCGCGGCGGGCACCAGGTACGCCATCGACTTGCCCACGCCCGTGCCGGCTTCCACCACCAGGTTCTCACCCTGCTCGAAGGCCGTGCGCACCGCCTGCGCCATCTGCAGCTGTTCGTTGCGCAGCTCGAAGTCGCGGTACAGGCTCCCCACCAAGCCGTCCACGCTGAAAGCGGACGCCAGCTCGCCTTCTGTTGGAACGGCGGCTGCGGCGTCCTCCTTCGGCGCCGAAGCCTCCCTGCGCTCCAACGCGCCCTCCGTCGCCTGGAGACGCTGCCAGCGCAGGTTCCTCAGCGAGAACGATTCGCGGGCGTCCGCACCCTCTTCCTGCGGGTCGCCCGCACCGGTCTGCCCGTCCTGCGCGGCATCGGCGAAATGCTCGAACACCATGCGCGTCTGCCACTGGTCGCGCGTTCCCATGGAAGCGATCAGACTCACCAGTTCCTGCGGCATGGCCTCAACTGCCGCCAGCAGGATGCGGAAAGCAGCGCAGGTGGCCGCCACATCGGCGTCGGCGCGATGCGTTGAGAGCGGCGCATCGAACGCCGTCACGATGTCGATGAGCCGATGGGACTTCAGTCGCGGCAAGGCGATGCGTGCCAGGTCAAGCGAGTCGATCCACGTGTTCTCCAGCAGCGGGTAGCCGCTGGGGTGGCGCGTCGTGAACGTGCGGTCGAACTCGACATTGTGGGCCACCACCTTGGACGTTCCGACGAACGCCACAAGCGCCGCCAGCGCTTCCTCAGGCTGCGGAGCGTCCGCCACGTCCTCGTCATGGATGTTCGTCAGATGGGCCACATCCTCGGGGATGGGTTTGCCCGGGTTCACGAACGTGATGAACCAATCCGTTATCTCGCCCTTGCTCATGCGCGCGGCGGCGATCTGCGTCAGCTCGTCGTGATGGAAGCTGAAGCCGGTCGTCTCGGTATCCACCACCACGATGTCGTCGTCAAGGTCGCCGAAATCCGCTGCAGCGGCACGGGCAGGCAGCGCCGCATAGCGGTCGATGATCTCCTGCGTCGTCCCATCGCTGATGAATCTCAGCAGGTTTTCCTTCGCTTGACCGTATCGATTGTCCATTTGCAAAAACCTATCATCTATCATGATGCTGTAAAGCAATCATCGTGGCGCCGCTCCGTCGATCACCGTGCGGCCGATTCGTCTCCTGAAAGGATACGCCATGAGCTCCGATATGTTCCTCGGGTATTACGGGACTTACAAAAGATTCGACACGGTTTCTAAAAAGGATGCGCCGCAGCTTTTGGGGGCCGACAACCTTGTCGGAGACCGCTTCGAGATAGAGTTCATCACGAAAAACGGCGTTTCAACGGCTTGGATGAAGAACCGCTTTGGCGGGCTGGTCGGCTACTTCGACCCTGAAACATCCCGCCAGCTCCAGATATTCCAGGCGCGCGGCTGGGTTGTCACGGCGCTGCTCTCCTTCGTCGCCTCTTCGAACCAGGGAGCGAACCGCTCTTACTGGGGGGAAGCAGCCCTTGTCTGCTACGATCCCAGCGACCATGGCGAAGCCTTTGACGCGTTCGTCGCCACCATCGGGGAGATGATGAGGGAATCCATCCGCCCGGACATCTCCCTTGGCAAAGACGGCGTTTCCCATATCGTCTCAAGCGGCGGCACCTGGAAGCCCACGGGACGCATTCCGCTGCCGAAAACCGACGACAACACCGCCATCCTCAAGCAAGGCCGCAGCCTCAACGAGTCGCTGGTCGAGCAGGCCCGAAAAGGGAACAAGGGCTGCTACCTTCTCAGCTGGATCTTCATCCTTGCCGTGGTAGCGGCCCTTGTCGCAGTCGGGTGGCTTTTGCTGTCCTCGTTCGGCGTTATCTAGCGGCATCCTCCAGCGCCAAGCCGATCAGGTGCTCGCAGAGCGCGGCGAACGACATCCCTTTCTTGGAAGCTGCATCGGGAAGCAGCGAGGTTTCCGTCATGCCGGGAAGCGTGTTCGTTTCCAGAATCCAGAACGTCCCGTCCTCTTCCAGAAGGAAGTCGGTCCGCGACTCCCCCTTGCAGCCCAGCGCCGCGTGCGCCGCTTCGGCGGTGGCGCGGACGCGCTGGGAAAGCTCTTCGTCCAGAGGCGCCGGGCAGAGGTGCTTTGAGCCGCCGGGCGCATACTTCGCTTCGTAATCGTAGAAGCCTTCCTTCGGCACGATCTCGATGACCGGAAGCGCTTCGGGGTTGTCGTTGCCCAGCACGCCCACCGTCAGCTCACGCGCCTTGCAGTAGCGCTCCACCAGCACCTCGTCATCGAACCCAAGGGCCTTTTCTATCGCCGCCGCAATGGCATCGCGCCCCTCTTCAATGTAGAGGCCGATCGAGCTTCCCTCTTTCGCCGCTTTGATGACGCAGTGGTCACCCAGCTTTTCGACGATCTCGTCAATCGAATACCCTTCGCCCTTTTCGATGGTCAGCGAGGGCAGCGTGGGAAGGTTGTGCAGGCGGTACGTCTCCTTCGCGCGGCACTTGTTCATCGCCGTCGCACTCGCCAGCACACCGGATCCCGTGTAGGGAATGCCGACGATCTCCAAGAAGCCCTGCAGCGTTCCGTCCTCGCCGTACCTGCCGTGGGTGCAAAGGAACGCGACGGTGAAATCACCATCGATGAGCTGTTTCAAATCCTCTTTGGAAGCAGGGTCGAGCGTGGTCACGTCGTAACCGGCGCCCTTCAGCGCCTCGCTGACGGCTTTTCCAGAGTTCAGTGAAACCTCGCGTTCCTCGCTCTTTCCGCCGCACAGCACGGCGATCTTGCATTCGTCACGGTTGATGGCGTTCGGCATTGCGGTTCCTCGCATTCTGTTGTCGGGATGCCTGCGGCTTCCTTCGCCTTCCTGCGTTCGCAAGTATAGCAAACCGAAGCATGCTGCTCGGTTGACATATAATGTCGATGTTTCACGTGAAACATCCCCTCTGAGAAAGGGAACGTCATGGCATCCGATTCCGCCCCCACGCCGCTCACCTCGCTCACGCGCGAGCAGCTGAAGGAAGCACTTTCCACCATTGGTCAGCCGTCGTACCGTTCTGACCAGATCATCCGATGGCTCTACCAGCGAGGCGCTTCGTCTTACGATCAGATGACCGATCTGCCGAAATCGCTGCGCGAGCAGCTTGCTGAGATTCATCCCTTGCAAGCACCTTCCATGGTTGACCGTCAGATTTCTTCGGACGGAACAAGGAAGTACCTTCTCTCGTTTTCTGACGGCGCGCTGGTGGAAACCGTCGGCATCCCTTCCCGTGACAACCGCCTCACCGTGTGCTTCTCCACCCAAGTCGGCTGTCCGATGGGATGCGTTTTCTGCGCGACTGGATACGAAGGCTTCACGCGCAACCTCTCATGCGGGGAGATCCTACAACAGCTGACGCTCGTTCAAGATGATTTCGGACAGCGCATCACCAACCTGGTCGCCATGGGACAGGGCGAGCCGTTCCTCAACTTCGACGCAGTGGCGGAAGCGCTCGCCATTGCCAACTCGAAGAAGGGCCTCAACATCGGAGCCCGTAAGATAACGGTTTCGACATGCGGCATCATTTCCGGCATTCAGAAGTTCGCCGAGATCGACAAGCAGTACACCATGGCCGTGTCGCTCCATGCGGCGCGTCAGTCCGTTCGGGACCTCATCATGCCGCATGCGGCATCCCAACCTCTTGCGAAGCTGAAGCAGGCGCTCATCGACTATCTGGAAGCCACCAATCGACGGGTTACAATCGAATACACGCTCATCGACGGCATGAACGACAGCGACAAGGATCTTTCCGCCTTGCTGTCGTTCCTCAGCGGTCTCCTCTGCCACGTGAACCTCATCCCCCTCAACAAGGTGGAGGATTCACCCTTCCAACCGTCGCATGATGGCATCATTGAACGCTGGCTTGAAGCCATCACGGCACGAGGCGTCGAAGCCAGCGTTCGGCACTCCAAAGGTCAAGATATATTCGGAGCTTGCGGTCAGTTGAAGAACCACCGTCGCTAAAACAACAAGGCCCGATGTTTCACGTGAAACATCGGGCCTTGTTTCATAAGCTCGTTCGTTCAGAACAGGCTACTCTGTTTGTCACTGCTCTTCAGAAGCTGTAATCTCACGGAAAAGGCGCTCCAGGTCTTCTTCATCCTTGAACTCGATCTCGATCTTGTTCTTGCCCTGGACCGTCTTCACTTTCACGTTCGTATGCAGAACCTCACGCAGGGTCTTCGCAACCTTCTTGAAAGAAGCAGGCGAGGGAGTGCGCGTCGTGGAGGACGAGGAAACCTTGCCGGACAACAGACGTGCGATAGCCTCCGTCTCACGGACGGACAGTTTCTCAGCCATGAGCTTCGCCGTCAACTTCTGGCGGCCCTCCGCCGTGGGAATGGAGAGAATGGCACGGGCGTGACCTGCCGTGATCTTCTCTTCGAACAGCAGCTGCTGAGCCTCTTCAGGAAGCTCCAGAAGGCGCAAGGCGTTGGCGATGGTCGAACGACCCTTCGAGACGACCTGGGCGACCTCGGACTGCGTGAGATTCATGCGCTCCATCAGGCGGCGGTAACCATACGCTTCCTCGATGGGATTAAGGTCAGAACGCTGGATGTTCTCGATAAGCGCGAGCTCCAGCGCCTTGTCCCCGTCCGCCTCCTTGATGCGAACGGGCACCTTCTCCATCTTCAGGTAACGGCACGCCTGCCAACGACGCTCGCCAGCAATGATCTGATAGGATCCCTCACCCATGGGGCGCACCACGATGGGCTGCAGCAAGCCGTCTTTCTCAATGGAGGCGGCCAGCTCTTCGATTTCTTCCTGCTTGAAGTTGGTGCGCGGTTGATCAGGGTTCGGGCTGATGCTGGTCAGCGGCACCTCGTCGGTCTCACGCAGAGCTGCGGGCTCAACCGGTTCCTCCTTTGCAGGCGCCTCCGATTCAGGCGAGGCGGGCTGCACGGTTTCCTGGCTGGCTTCCTGCTTGGGTGCCTCCTGGGCAACGCGGACGGGACGCGGGTTCGCCGGCATGGTCTTTCCGGATGCAACCTCGCTGTTCATGACCTCCTGCAGGTCGGAAGACTCAACCACCACGCGCTCAGCCTGCGGTTTTGCGGGAGCCAGGGCGGGTTCGGCCTGTTTGCGGGCAGGCGTTTCCACCATATCACGCTCAGGTTCATCGTAGTATCCACCCAGAAGGGAGTTGAGACCTCTTCCCAGACCACTTCTGTTCGATTTAGCCACGTTTGATCACTTCCTTTGCAAGGTCGATATAGGAAAGCGCTCCCTTTCCGGTCGGGTCGTACTGCGTGATGGGCTGGCCGAAGCTCGGCGCTTCAGACAGCTTCACCGTGCGAGGGATAAGCGTTTCGAACACCGATTTTCCGAAATAGCCCTTCACTTCCGAGACAACCTGCTTCGACAGCGTGGTGCGGCCATCGTACATGGTCAACAGCACGCCGAAGATGTCCAACGTCGGATTCAGGCGGCTTTTGACACGTTTCATCGATTCAAGAAGTTTTGTCACACCTTCCAACGCATAGAACTCGCACTGGATGGGGATGAGCAGCTTATCCGCAGCAACAAGTGCGTTCACGGTAAGAAGACCCAGAGACGGAGGGCAGTCGATGAAGATGTAGTCGTAACGCCCGCGCAAGCTGCCCACCGCATCCTTCAAGCGGTTCTCGCGCGCCATCTCCGACACTAGCTCCACTTCGGCGCCGGCAAGGTTGATGGTGGCGGGCACGAGGTCCAACCCTTCGCACACGTCAGGGATGATGACCTCCTCGATGCGAACGTCGTCAAGAAGCGCATCGTACACGCAACGCCGGACGTGGCGCTTGTCGATACCCAAGCCGCTGGAGCTGTTTCCCTGCGGGTCCAAGTCGACCAGAAGGACCTGCTTGCCCATCTCGCCGAGCGCTGCAGCAAGGTTCACCGCCGTAGTCGATTTCCCTACGCCGCCCTTCTGGTTGATGATCGCGATAATCTTCGTCTGGCCGACAACGTGCGTCACCGGCTTCTTGTCTGCATAGGATTTGATGGGGCGGCTGACGTACTCTTCTTCCTCGACCGGCTTCGGCTCCGGCTCTGCCGCCACCTCGCGCTCCACGACGGAGATGGATTCGATCTCGAAAGACTCGTCAACAATCGGCTCAACCGTCCGCTCTTCCGAAATCTTGGATTCCCCGCCCGCATCTGCCGCCGGCGGTTCTTCTTGGAGTGGCTGCTTTTCCTCGTGTTCCGATGCGATGCCGCGTTTGAGATTCTCAAACCAACCCACAAGAACTCCCTTCGTCGAATATCGACTGTAGTATAGCCGCTTTGTGTTTCACGTGAAACACAAACGAACGGCACCTGAACCAAAGACCATGACAAGCGGATGTTTCACGTGAAACTTCCGCTGAGAAAAGACGAAGGCGAGCAGAGAAAAGCTCTGGCAAGGCATCGAAGCGCTTGCCGTTGTCGCAAGCTGCCATGATACCAGACTCTTCGTAGCAGGAGAGAACAAGCTTCCCAAGGAAGGAAAGAGGGTTGGTTGGTTGGTTGGTTGGTTGGTTGGTTGGTTGGT
>DVIW01000031.1 GCA_018710945.1 Candidatus Aphodovivens avistercoris
CCGCGAGAAAGCAGCGGTCGTGAGCGAGCTTTCAGGGCCGTATCCCCTTTCCGACCTGCTTGAAGCGGCCCGACTGCCCAGATCCAGCTACCACTACGCCTTGGCGCACCCCAAAGCGCCCACGCGGCCCGGGCTGTGGGAGGCCGTAGCCGAGATCTTCTCGCGAACCGCCAACGGATGCGGCCATCGCCAGACAGCCATGTGCTTGCGCGCCGAGCAAGGTGCGGTCATCGCCGACAAGTCGGCTTCCATTCTTAAGACGCACGCGTTCGGTTGCAGCCGGCTTCTAGCCGCTGATCTCCTATAATCCAACGCATGAAGAAAACCAGCGAGCATAAACCGTACGTGGGGGATGTGGGGGCTCCCCTGGAGACGACCGCTCAAAAAGCGGGCGTCGGCTTCAGCATGGTAATGCTTGCGACCATTGTTGGCTTCGCGATCGGCCTTGCGGTCTGGGCTGTGTTTTGGGCCTCGTCCGCGCTTACCGAATTGCTGTGGGTTGACGGGCGCGCGTACCTTGAAGGCGTCCTTTCGCAGGCGGGCGTTACGGCGTGGTGGCTTCCGATTGCGTTCTGCGGAATCGGCGGCCTTGCCATCGGGCTTTGGACCCGTTTCTTTGGCGGTCAGCCGGAAAGCCTCGAGAACGTGATGGCGTCGGTGAAGTCCACGGGCGGCTACCGCCTTGAACGCCCGGGAGCGAGCGTCGTCGGATTTCTGCTTCCCCTTGTCTTCGGCGGATCCATCGGACCTGAAGCGGGCCTTACCGGTATCGTCGCTGCAGCCTGCACGCGCATCGGCGCCAGCCTCAGGGCTGCGGGTATTCGCGCCAAGCGGATCACCGACGTCACCGTTTCGGCGGCGCTCTCCGCCGTGTTCGCTTCGCCGTTTCTCGGAGTTGTCGCCACGGCTGAAGACGGCATGCCCGCGCTCGAGCCGAACGACTACGAGCTTCGTCGCAAGGCCAAGCTCGTCCTGTATACGGCATCCGCCCTTGGCGCAATCGTCGGCATTGCGCTGTTCACCTCGGGCTTCGGGAAGGAAAGCGGCATTCCCCGTTTCGACGGAGTAACGCCCGGCATCAACAAACTGTGGTGGGCGCTGCCCTGCATGTTGCTCGGCTACCTTGCGACGCTGATTTTCCGCATTTCGTCGCTTGGATTCGCGAAAGTCGGCGCGCGGCTGGGCGATCATCTTGTCGCCAAGCCCGTCGCAGCTGGCTTGATTTTAGGGGCTCTCGCTGTTCCGCTGCCCTACGTGCTGTTTCCCGGCGAGGTGCAGTCGTTCGAGCTGATGCGCAGTTGGGCGAGCGTTTCCGGCGCAGTGCTTGTTGCCACCGGCCTCGTGAAGTGCGCAGCCACTCCGCTGTGCATCAACCTCGGATGGCGCGGCGGGCACTTCTTTCCCGTGATCTTCGCCGGAGTCGCCCTCGGCTACGGCATCGCTTCAATAGGCGGCTTCGAGCCCATGTTCTGCGTCGCCATCACAACCGCAACGCTGGTGGCGGGCGTGCAGCGAAAAGCGCTCGTCGCCATTGCGATGCTGCTGCTGTGCTTCCCCGTGCAAAGCATTCCCTGGATCGGCGTCGCCTGTCTTATCGGGGCAGCACTTCCCCTACCTGGCGATTTGAAGGCATCGCGGCGAACTACGAAGGAACAGGAGGCTTGACGCATGTTCAGACTGCGCATGATCGGAAAAATCATCAGGCAGGCGGGCCTGGGGCACGTTACGATCGTCTTCTTCGCGCTGTTCCTCCTGTGCGCGGCGGGCATTAAGATCACATGTCCCGAAATCGGCACGATCGGCGATTCCCTCTGGCTCTGCTTCCAAAGCATGACCACCATCGGCTTCGGCGACCTGCCGACGTATCGCCCGATATGTCGCGCCATCCTGGTGTTCCTGAGCCTGGTCAGCGTGTTCTACCTCGCCGTCGTCACCGGCGTGGTCGTCGCTTACTGCAACCAGCTGATCCAAGCCGAAAGCAAGGATAGCGTCGTGAAGCTGGCTTACGACCTCGAGCATTTGGACGAGCTTTCCAAGGAGGAGCTTCGCGAGATCTCGCGCCGTGTTAAGGAGCATCGCTGATACGGGCCGTTGCCTGCGCGCGATTCGTGTCGCGATGGCGGCGGATGCCGAGCTCGCTTTCGTCGGGCATCAGATGCAGGTGGGCGGGAGGATGCTGCGGGCCTCGACGTCGGTCGCGAGCCTTTCCGTCAGCGTTGCGCAGAAGGCCTCGGGCGTGATTTCCGTGGCGAGTCCCGATACCTGGCCGTCGCCGGTTTCCAGGACCGTCCAGGCGCCGTTCTCCAGCTCCCCGAAGCCGACGGTGCAGAAAGGGCTGGCGAACTCCTCTATGCGCACGACCAGGCCGTCGGGCGGCTTCGGGCAGGAGGGGGGGGCTGCATGGAGTTGCCCGACAGGGTCAGCAGCCTCCCGCCGAGGTAGAACCCGCGCCACTCGTTGGTTCGCGTAGCGTATTTCTTCAGCCCGACGTACTGCTTGCTGATAACGCTAATGTAAAAACAACCAATCGCGCAAACGCATCCCGCCATCCGCGCTAACGAACAACCGCCGTTCGCGCAAACGTACTTTCGCCAATCGCGCAAACGCAAATACGCTCTTGACGCAGGGCAGGCCCTCGGAGGGAGCGCGCATGGAGAGGAACGTCATGGGAGAGCTGAACATGTACAGGGGAGCTGGGGCGAAGCCGAACTTCAGCGACATAGCGAGGAGGCGCGGAATGGACAGGCACACGGTCGCGAGGTGCTGGTCGGAGGGCCCGGACGCCCGCGACCGGAGGTCGGAGAGGGAGAGCGCCTTCGAGCGCGTCTGGGACGTCGCCGCGGAGAAGGCGGCGCTGCCCGGGATGACGAAGAGGGCGGTGTACGAGTTCCTGCTCCACATGCACAACGACCCGCCGCTCCCCGGTACGGCGCCTTCACCGCGTGGTGCCGGAGGACGGGGCTGGCGTTCGGGGCCGCCGTCCCCGAGGCGCACCCCCGGTTCGAGACCCCGCCGGGCCGCCAGCTGCGGTTCGACTGGAAGGAGGACGTCAGTGATATGGCTGATGTGGCTGATGTGGCTGATGTGGCTATACTTATTTGGACAGCCTGATGAGACTCTGAGGGCCCTTCGAGGAAGGGAGGCCCCATGCGGGATCCGAAGCACCCCAGGCAGTTCACCGAGGAGTTCAGGAGGCAGATAGTCGCTCTGGTGGACTCCGGCAAGCCCCGTGCCGAGGTGATGCGCGAGTACGACCTCGGCAAGTCGACGCTCGACCGCTGGATCCGCCGCGTGCACGCGTGCGGCTCCACCGCCGCCGCGGACAACCGGACGCCCGAGCAGAACCGCCTCATCGAGCTGGAGCGGGAGAACGCCCGCCTCAGAATGGAGGTCGATGTGCTAAAACAAGCGGCGCTGATATTCGCACGAAAGTGACGGTGACAGCGGCCAACGCCCGCCGCTACCCGGTATCAGCGCAGTGCAGGATCCTGGGCGTACCCCGCTCCACGTACTACCGGATGCTCGCGCATCCGCCGCGCCCGAAGGCGCCCGACCCGATCGAGCCCGACGTGCTCGGCGCCTTCGAGGCGTCGCGCGGCGGGTACGGTGCCCGGAGGCTGAAGGTCGCCCTCGAGAGGGCCGGCATCACCGCCTCCAGGCGCAGGATATGCCGGATCATGAGGGAGAA
>DVIW01000032.1 GCA_018710945.1 Candidatus Aphodovivens avistercoris
CCGCGAGAAAGCAGCGGTCGTGAGCGAGCTTTCAGGGCCGTATCCCCTTTCCGACCTGCTTGAAGCGGCCCGACTGCCCAGATCCAGCTACCACTACGCCTTGGCGCACCCCAAAGCGCCCACGCGGCCCGAGCTGTGGGAGGCCGTAGCCGAGATCTTCTCGCGAACCGCCAACGGATGCGGCCATCGCCAGACAGCCATGTGCTTGCGCGCCGAGCAAGGTGCGGTCATCGCCGACAAGACAGCGCTGAAGACCATGCACGAGATGGGCATAAGCTGCGGGATCCGTCGCGAGACCGACTACCACAGATACAGCTCGTACAAAGGAAAGGTCGGAAAGACCTTCGAGAACGTTATCGGGCGCGACTTCGGAGCCGCCGGCCCTTGGGAGAAGATGGGCACCGACGTCACCGAGTTCAAGCAGCCTTGGGGCAAGGCCTACTTCGCTCCGGTCTACGACTTCGCGAGCAAGGAGATCGCCGCATGGTCCACATCGCTGCATCCGAACATGGCCCAGCAGTACGAGCTGCCTGGCCAGCTTCTGGCGAAGATGCCCGAGGGATCGGCTCCCATCCTTCACTCCGATATGGGCTGGCAGTGCCAGCAGCCCGGATGGTGCGCTCGTCTGGAGAAGGCCGGAGTGGTGCAGAGCATGTCGCGCAAGGGCAATTGCATCGACAACGGAGCGACGGAGCAGGTGTTCGGCCACCTGAAAGACGAATTCTTCAAAGGTCGATCATGGCCGAGCTTCGAGGAGCTCAAACGCGATCTGGACGCCTACGTCGTCCATTGGAACACGAGGAGGAGGCAAGTTAAGCTGAAGGGACTGGCCCCGGAGGAATTCCGGGGCCAGTCCCTTGCGGCTTAGTCCTTATTGGCCTGTCCAAGAACTGGGATGCAGTTCACTCTGCGGGGCGCTTCTCATGCTAGCTGAAAGCCGTCAGGCTTTTCGAGCGGAAAGCTATTCGGCCTTCTCCTCGGCGGCGGGAGCCTCAGCCTCGGCCTTCTTCTCGTCGCGCTTCTTGTCCTTGCGCTTGGCCGGACGCTCCTCGGCCTGAATGGACTCGTCCACCTCGATCTCGAAGCCCAGCTCCTCGGCGGCGGCCTTCATCGACAGCGAGATGCGGCGACGCTCGGGGTTCACGTCCATGACCTTCACCTTCACGGCGTCGTTCACCTTGACCACCTGAGCCGGCGTGTCGATGTGGCGCGGAGCCATCTCGGAGATGTGCACCAGGCCCTCGATGCCCGCACCCAGCTCCACGAAGGCGCCGAACGGCACGACCTTGGTCACGCGGCCGTCCACGATGGTGCCCACCGGGTAGGACTCGACCAGCTTGATCCACGGATCGGGCGTGGTCTGCTTGAGGCCCAGGGAGATGCGCTCACGCTGCAGATCGACGTCGAGCACCTCGACCTCCACCTCGTCGCCCACCTTGACGACTTCGGAGGGATGGTTGACATGGTTCCAGGACAGCTCAGAGATGTGCACCAGGCCGTCGATGCCGCCCAGGTCAACGAAGGCGCCGAAGTCCACAATGGAGGACACGGTGCCCTTCAGGCGCATGCCCTTGGACAGCTTGGCCAGGATCTCGGCGCGCTCGTTCTTGCGGCCTTCCTCAAGCAGCACGCGGCGGGACAGCACCACGTTGTTGCGGTTGCGGTCCATCTCGATGACGCGGGCCTCCAGCTCGGTGCCCAGGTACATGTCCAGATCCTTCACGCGGCGCAGGTCGACCAGCGAGGCAGGCAGGAAGCCACGCAGGCCGATGTCCAGGATCAGGCCGCCCTTGACGACCTCGATGACCTCGCCGGTGACGGTCTCGCCGGCCTTGAACTTCTCCTCGACGGAGATCCAAGCGCGCTCGTACTCGGCACGCTTCTTCGACAGGATCAGACGGCCGTCCTTGTCCTCCTTCTGCAGCACCAGGGCCTCGATCTTGTCGCCCAGGTTCACGATGTCGGACGGATCGGCGTCCTTGCGGATGGACAGCTCGCGCAGCGGGATGACGCCCTCGCTCTTGAAGCCGATGTCCACCAGCACCTCGTCGTGCTCGATCTTGACGACGGTGCCGTCGACGAGATCGCCCTCGTCGAAGTCGGTCAGCGTGCCGTCGATCAGCGCGTTCATCTGATCGTCATCGATGTCGCTGAAGTCGATGATGGACGGGTTCTTGATTTCGGTCAAAACGGACCCCTTTCAAGTGTTCCGGGGACCCTTCGCCATGATTGATCGCTGCATTCACCATGTTCGTTTATGCAGAAAGCTCGCCTTGTGGGGCCGTGCTACAAACATGTCTCGGGGGCCTACATTACTACTGCCTGCGGGCCTTTCCCACAAGCCGAATCAGTATAGCACGCACCCCCGCACCCAACCCCCGAATTCACTCCCCCCACACGAGAAATTGCGGGAGGCCCGACGCTGCAAGTCACCCCTCTTCACACGATGCCGAATCCATGCCGCTCTCGGCATCGCAGACAGACGGAAACCGCCGACGCTCGGCATTCCTGCCGCCCGCAACAGCGGCGCCGAACCTGCATGCTATGCCTGCGCGCTCTGGCAGTCGGGGCACAGGCCGGTGAAGGTGATCTGGTGGCCTTCGATGGCGAAGCCGTGGGCGTCGGCCACTTCGTTGGCGATGTCGGCGTGGTAGGGCATGTCCACGTCGAACACGCGGCCGCAGCTGCGGCATTTCGCGTGGTAGTGGGGCTGGCTGAAGAAGTCGTAGCGGTCGGCGCCGTTGGGCAGCTCGACGCGCAGCACCTCGCCGCGCTCGGCCAGAAGCGCCAGGTTGCGGTACACCGTCGCTCGCGAGATGCGCGGATGCCGCTGGCGCACGGCCTCGTACACGTCGGCCGAGGTGGGATGGTTGCGCAGCGACCGCACCGCCTCCAGCACCAGCGCGCGCTGGATGGTGTTGCGCGAGGTGCGGCTGTCGAACGCACTCGCCTCTGCCTCCGGCTTCGCGGAAACGGGATTCGAAACGGCCATGGCTGCACCTCCTTGGATCGCGCGGTTTCCCCAATGGGGAATGGGTATCTATTAGGATTATATCTCAATAGGCAACCCGCGCCCATCTTGCGGGAAACCGCCACAACCCGTTCGCTTGCCTGCCCGGGCTGCCAGCTCGCCTGCTGAGCCGCCGATTTGTCTGCCAGACCGCCTCACCCACCCGCATTGCGAGCTGCTCGCTCGTTCGAGCCACTTGTTTTGTCCGCACGACGAACCAGCCAGTCCGCCCTGCCTGTTTGCCCCAACCGTTCGCTTCGACCACTCTCGCCGACCGTTCGCCCCGCACAAACGGGCCGGGGCGCCCGTCGCTTTCGCGGCAGACGCCCCGGAACGAGCAAGAACCCGTTGGCCGCGCGCTCGATCGCGCTAATCCGTTATAATGCGCGCTGACGCTGCGCAAACGTCCGGATTAGCGCGACGCACGTTTTGCCGGATTAGTGCACGAGCCTTTGAGCTGGGGATTTGCAAGCCGTTTCGCACGATTCCGGCATTGCGACAGCTTTCCGACGTCTTCAACCGCGCTAATCCGAAAGAACGTGCGCCAGGTGTGCGCAAAAACGTCGGATTAGGACACGTTTGGTTCCGTCCGCTCCGTCTGCGAAGCTCCGTTCGCGAGGATACGCCTGCAACACCCACGCTACTGCTGAGCCTGGGCCTCGCGCAGCGCGAGGGTCAGCTGGTCGGCGCAGGACGTGGAGCGCGGCCCGCACGTGTTGCCCTGCAGAAGGGCCACCACGTCGTCCACCTTCTGGCCGCTCACCAGCTTGGAGATGGCCTTCAAGTTGCCGTTGCAGCCACCCGTGAACTGCACCTCTTTGATGGTGTCGCCCTCAAGCTCCACGTCGATGCGGCGCGCGCACACGCCGCGGGGGATGTAGGTATGCATGATGCCCGCCCTTCCACTCGCTCGTCTTTTGCGGCATCCATGGTAGCAGACGCCCGCATCCGCCGCGCCTCTCAACGCGCGCGGCGGATGCGGGCGGACGCGCCACCGGCGGCAACGCGAGACAGTCGCAGACAGCCAAGCATCGCATCGCGAATCAACCCCGACCGCGCAGACGCCGCACCGCCAAGCAAACACCGTACCGCGAACCGGCAACCAAGCAGCCGCCGCGTCAACCGCCAATCGCGCCCACCACCGCGTCATCGCCGCGCTCGCCGCCCCGCGCTCCGCTACAGCGCCGCTTCGCCGCGTTCGCCCGTGCGGATGCGCACCACCTCTTCCACCGGGAAGATGAAGATCTTGCCGTCGCCCACTTCACCTGTGGCGGCAGTGGCGCAGATCAGCTCGACCAGCTCCTCCACCCGCTCATCGGCCACCACCAGCTCGAACTTCACCTTCGGAATCATGTTCAGCAGCACCTCGGTGCCGCGATAGTACTCTTTCCATCCGTGCTGGCTGCCGCAGCCCTGCACCTGCGACACGGTCATGCCGGTGACCTTCGCTGCAAATAGCGCATCCTTCAACGGCTCCAGCTTCTCCGGCCGCACGATGGCCGTGACCTTCTTCATAAGCAACCGCTCCTCTCCTGTCAGCGCCAGCGGGAACGCGCAGCTCCCGCAACGGGCGCGTTGGCTTCAGCCCTAGTCCAACCCAAGATACGCCGGATACGCGCTCTCGCCGTGAGCCGCAACGTCCAGGCCCATGGCCTCGTCCTGCTCGCTCACGCGCAGCTTGCCCTTGAAGCACGCCTTCACCACCAGGCCGATTACCACGTCCAGCACGCCCACGAACACGATCGTCACCACTATGCCTGCCACCTGGGCGCCCAGCAACGTGAAGTCCCCGGTGTACAAAAGCCCGCCGAAGTCGGTCCACGAAAGCTCGGGCACGCAGAACACGCCGGTCAGGATGCCACCCGTGACGCCGCCCACCGCATGGCAGCCGAACGCGTCAAGCGCATCGTCGTAGCCGATCTTCTTCTTCAGGAACGAAATGGCGAAATAGCAGATCGGCGACACGACCAGACCCATGACCACCGCTGCCCACGGCTCCACGAAGCCCGCTGCCGGCGTGATGGCCACCAGACCCGCGACCAGGCCCGTCGCAGCGCCCACCAGCGTGGGCTTGCCCACCTTCACGCGCTCCACCACCATCCACGACACCAGCGCAGCGGCCGACGCGGCAACCGTGTTCAGCAGCGCCAGCGCAGCAACCCCGTCAGGAGTGAACTGGGAACCGGAGTTGAAGCCGAACCAGCCGAACCATAGAAGCGCCGCGCCCAGCGCCACGAACGGCACGTTGTGCGGACGGTAGCTCATCATGCCGAACTCGCGCCGCTTGCCCAAAAGCAGGCACAGGATCAGGCCCGTCAGGCCGGAGCTGATGTGCACCACATCGCCACCCGCAAAGTCCAGCGCGCCTATCATGTCGCCGATCAGGCTGCCCTCGCCGCCCCACACCATGTGCGCCAGCGGCGCGTACACCACCAGCACCCACACGGCGATGAACGCCGCCACCGCGCCGAACTTCATGCGCCCGGCCACCGAGCCGGTGATGATAGCGCAGGTTATCATCGCAAACGCCGCCTGGAACGCCACGTCCACCAAACCGGGGTAAGAGCCGGCGCTTGCGGGATCAGCGTTGGCAGAGATCATGTCCTGAACCAAGCCCGCAAGCCCCAGCTGGTCGATGCCGCCGAAGAACGGAAGCGACCCATCGCCCCCGTAGGCGAACGACCACCCGGCCACCACCCAGGCAACGCCCACGATGCCCACCACCGCGAACGACATCAACATGGTGTTCACGACGTTTTTGCGCCGCGACAACCCCCCGTAGAAAAACGCCAGCCCTGGCGTCATCAGAAAGACGAGCATCGCGCAGATGATCATGAAGCCCGTCATGCCGGTATCGAACATTTCATCAACCTCCCTCTCGGATGCGCCCGCTTCCCAAGCGGGCAGTCGAGAGCCGCCAAGCCCTCTCCCTGCGCACCGGCCATTTGAAAGCCGGGCGCCTGCTCTGCTGTCGTTGCGCGCCGACAAGACGATGATGTCGAGGGAATGTTTCCAAACGATGCCCGCAGCGCCGGTTAACGCAGCGGGAAACGAATCGAAACGGGCGGGAAACCGTTTGCGCATCTCCTCGAAACATAACGCCGCCGACGTCGTTCAACGTTTCCTCCAACCACGTCCGCGCGCTGAAGCGGACGCGTCGGAAGCGGCAACATCCAGCGCATCCTTAAAACGCCATCAAAAGGGAGGGAACCATGGGAAAGTTCGTCATCAAAACGTCTGAAAAGGGCTGCCACTTCGTACTGAAGGCCGACAACGGCGAGATCATCGCCACGTCGCAGCACCACAAGTCCAAGGACTCCTGCAAGAAGGGCATCGAGAGCGTGAAGCACAACGCTCCCGAGGCTGAGATCGTGGAGGAGGAGACCTAAGGCCAGCGCCACACACCCGGCATCTGAAAAGGGAGGGTTCCGTTCACCGTGGACGGAACCCTCCCCTTTTTCGCATTCGCTTTTCGTTGGCGCCGCAGAATCCGCCCGGAGACGGCAAGCGGAGCGCCCGTCGCCGCAGAAACCGTCCAGGCGCGGCAAGCGTTGCGCCCGTCGCCGCGCCGGCGCTTCCGCCGGAAGTGACGCGCCTATCCTCGGTGCGCCCTCACCGCCGCGGCAATGCCCTCGGCGTCCAGTCCCAAATCGTGCATGAGCAGGTCGGGCTTGCCCTGGTGCACGTAGCGGTCGTCGATGCCCAGCGTCGCCGTGCGCGGCGTCAGGCCGTCGCGGGACAGCTGCGCCAGCACGCCCTCGCCCGCGCCGCCCTCGATGACGCCATCCTCCACCGTCACCACGCAGCCCGTGGCTGCCGCCGCGCGGATGGCCTCCGCGTCCAACGGCTTCGCCCAGCGCATGTCCACCACGCGCGCCTGCACGCCGTCGGCCGCCAGCAGCTCCGCGGCGTCCAGCGCGCGCTTCACCATGCTGCCGAACGCCAGAATGGCCGCATCGGCGCCCTCGCGGCGCACCACGGCGCGACCGACCTCGAACACCTCCGGCTCGTCGGGAACCGGAACCCCCACCGCCGAGCCGCGCGGGTAGCGGATGGCGAACGGGCCGCCCAGCGCCAGCGCCGTGTGCAGCGCGCTGGCCAGCTCGGCCTCGTCGGAGGGCGCCAGCACGCGCATGTTCGGCACCATGCGCGTGTACACCAAATCGAACATGCCATGATGCGTGGGGCCGTCCTCGCCCACGATGCCCGCGCGGTCGATGGCGAACACCACATCGAGGTTCGGCAGCGCGCAGTCGATGATCATCTGGTCCACGGCGCGCTGCAGGAAGGTGGAGTAGATGGCGCACACCGGCTTGCGCCCGCCCACGGCCAAACCGCTCGCCATGCCCACCGCGTGCTCTTCGGCGATGCCCGCGTCGATGAACCGCTTCGGGAACTCTTTCGCGAACGCGCCCAGACCCGTGCCGCCCTTCATGGCGGCGGTGATGGCCACGATGCGCTCATCGGCGCGCGCCTCGCGCACAAGCGCTTGGCCGAACACGTCGGTGTAGGACGGCGCTCCACCGGCCTTCTTCTTCATCTCGCCCGTCAGCGGGTCGAACGCTGACACGCCATGGAACTTCTCGGAGTTGCGCTCGGCGGGAAGGTAGCCCGCGCCCTTGCGCGTGACCACGTGCACCAGCACCGGCACGTTCGCGCTTAACGCCGTGCCCAGGATCTCGCGCAACGCGCCGATATCGTGGCCGTCCACGGGCGCCGTGCACAGGATGCCCAGCTGCTCGAAGATCATCGTGCGCGGGATCACGAACTGCTTCATGGACTCTTTGACGTTGCGGCCCAGGTTCACCAGCGCCTTGCCGGCCGGGCCGGTGTGCTCAAGCCGCGCCTGCAGCGTGTCGCGCGTCTCGCGGTACTGCGACGAGGTGCGCAGCGCGCCCAGGTGCTTCATCAGCGCGCCCACGTTGCGCGAGATGGACATCTCGTTGTCGTTGAGGATGATCACCATCGGCGTCTGCGTCTGGCCGATGCTGTTCAGCGCTTCAAAAGCCATGCCGCCCGACAGCGCGGCGTCGCCGATGAGCGCCACCACCTTCTCGTCGCCGCCCGCCATGTCGCGGGCCATCGCCAAGCCGTAGGCGACGGAAAGCGAATCGGACGCGTGACCCGAAGGATGCACGTCGCAGGGGCTCTCGCTGGGCTTGGGAAAGCCCGACAGCCCGCCGTACTGGCGCAGCGTGGCGAACTCCTTCAGGCGGCCCGTCACCAGCTTGTGCGCGTAAGCCTGGTGCCCCACATCGAACACGAAGCGGTCATGCGGGCAGTCGATCATGCTGTGAACCGCCAGGATGATCTCCACCGCGCCCAGCGACGAGGCCACGTGCCCGCCGGTACGCGAGGTCACATCGATGATCTCGCCGCGGATCTCGTCCGCAAGGATGCCCAGCTCCTCGTTCGTGAGCAGCTTCAGGTCAGCCGGTGACGTCACCGCGTCGAGAATTCGCTTGCCCTCCATGAACGCCCCCGTTTCACTCTGCGGCGCCCGCTGCGTCGGCGGCGTCGGCGCCTGCTGCCGCGGCAGCCGCCCCGGTCGCATCGGCGGGCTCTGCGGCGCCACCAGCGCCTTCGCCCTGCGCGGGCGCGGCGCTCTCGGCCGCGGCTTCCCCCTGCGCCGCCGACGGCTCCGCATCAAACGCCGCTTCCGCCTGCTCGGCCTCGTGCGCCTCGATGTTCTCTTCCAGAAGGTCGCTGGCGCGCAAGCCCAGGCTCACAGCCTCCTCGTAGAGCGTGAGCGCATCGTCAAGCGGCAGCGACTCGTCGCTGACCGCATCCAAGATCTCATCCAGACGGCTCTTCACTTCCCCGAACGTGCCGTATTCGCTAGACGCCACGGGCTTCGCCCTCCGCGGCATCCGCCGCCGTTCCAGCGTCGGCCGCATCCTCGGCCTCCGGCGCCTCCGCAGCCGCCTCGGCCTCGCCAGCCGGCGCTGCGTCCGCGTCCGCCGGCGCCGCGTCGCCCTGCTCGCCCTCCAGGCGGCGCGCGATGCGGCCCAGAACGCCGTTGATGAACCGCGGCGACTCGTCCTCACCGCCGAAGTCCTTCGCCAGCTCGATGGCCTCGTTGATGCACACCGACGTGGGCACGTCGTCCACGAACATCATCTCGTACACCGCCAGCCGCAGGATGGAGCGGTCCACGATGGGCATGCGGCTCACCGACCAGTTCTCGGACGTGGACGCCAGCTCGCGGTCGATGGCAGCGATGTGCGCCTCCACGCCGCGCACGAGCTGCTGCGCGTAGTCGGTCAGCGGGCCGGCCTCTTCCAGCGCGCGCCCTTCCTCCGCAATGCTGGTGGCGTATTCCTCGGTTATCTCGCTCGTGTACAGCAGCGCGAGCGCAGCACGCCGCGCCGCCGTACGCTGATGTCGTTTAGCAGCCATGGTTCCTTACCTATCGGTTCGACCCGCCAGCCATCCAACCGGCGGGCCGACAGGCTCTTTCGCTACTGAATGCCGTCGATGTAGACGTCCACCGCGGCCACGCCCACGCCAACCTGGCTTGCCACCGCGTCGGCGATGGCGGTGCGCACGCGCTCGGCGACCTCGGGCAGCGCCTGGCCGAAGCACACGTCGATGTGCGCCGACACCTTCAGCTTGCCGCCGTCGGCCACCTCGATCTCGATGCCCTGGACGGACTGCTTCGAGCCCAGCACCTGGCGCAGGCCGCGGCCAGCAGCGGTGGAGCCCACGGCCGCCACGCCCTCGACCTCGCCCACGGCGATGGACACGATGGTTTCCACCACGCCGGGCGCGATGGCCATGCCCTCAAGGTTCAATTCGCTCATAGCACGTCTCCCATCTGGGTCTCAATGAAGTCGGTGCATGCCTCGCCCGCGCAGAACACCTCGTTGTCCAGCACGCGGCGATGGAACGGCAACGTAGTGGCGATTCCCTCGATGACGAACTCGTCCAAAGCGCGGCGCCCGCGCGCCAGCACCTCGTCGCGATCCTGCCCGTACACGATGAGCTTGGCCACCATCGAGTCGTAGTACGGCGAGATGCGCGAGCCGGTGCGCACGTAGCTTTCCACGCGCACGCCCGGGCCTGACGGCGGCTCGAACTTCGTGATGGTGCCGGGGCACGGGCGGAACCCATGCGCCGGATCCTCCGCGTTGATGCGGAACTCCATCGCGTGGCCGAACGGGGTGAACGGCGCGCGGTGGGCGCAGCTCATCGGCTCGCCGGCGGCGATGCGCAGCTGCTCCTTGATGATGTCCACGCCGGTGATCTGCTCCGTCACGGGGTGCTCCACCTGCACGCGGGTGTTCATCTCCATGAAGTAGAAGTGTCCGCGCTCGTCCAGCAAGAACTCGATGGTGCCTGCGTTGCGGTAGTCCGTGGCGCGCACGGCCTTGATGGCCGCCACGCCCATGGCGCGGCGCAGCTCGTCGGTCAGCGCCGGCGAGGGCGCCTCCTCGATGAGCTTCTGGTGGCGGCGCTGCACCGAGCAGTCGCGCTCGCACAGCGCGATGTGGTTGCCGTGGTCGTCGGCCAGCACCTGTACCTCCACGTGGCGGGGACGCAGCACCAGCTTCTCTAGGTACACGCCGTCGTTGCCGAACGCGGCGCCCGCTTCGGCGCGGGCGGCCAGGTACTGCGACTCCAGGTCGGCCGGGTCGTGCACTTCGCGCATGCCCTTGCCGCCGCCGCCCGCCGTCGCTTTGATCAGCACGGGGTAGCCCACGCTGTCGGCGAAGGCGCGCGCCTCCTCCACGGTGTCCAGGCAACCGTCGGAGCCGGGCACAGTGGGAACGCCGCAGGCCTTCATCGTCTCGCGCGCGGACGACTTGTCGCCCATGCGCTCGATGCACTCCGGGCTAGGCCCGACGAACACCAGGTCGTTGTCGATGCACGCGCGGGCGAAATCGGCGTTCTCGGCCAAGAACCCGTAACCGGGATGGATGGCCTGGGCGCCGGTGTTTTTCGCCGCAGCGATGATGCTGGGGATGATCAGGTAGCTCTTGTTCGCCTGAGCGGGTCCGATGCACACCGCCTCGTCGGCGTAGTGCACCGGATAGGTGTCGGCATCCTCGGTGGAGTACACGGCGACGGTCTTCACGCCCAGCTCGCGGGCCGCGCGCATCACGCGCAGCGCCACCTCGCCGCGGTTCGCCACCAGGATCTTGTCGAACATCATGCCGTCTCCGGGGCCGAAGCGGGCTCGCTATGCGGCTCGATGTAGAACAGCGGGGTGCCGAACTCCACCGGGGTGGCGTCCTCCAGGCAGATCTCGCGCACGGTGCCCATCTCCTCGGCGGAGATCTCGTTCATCAGCTTCATGGCCTCGACGATGCACAGCGTCTGGTTCGCCGTCACCTCGTCGCCCACCTGCACGAACGGGGGCTCGCCCGGCGCGGGCGAGGTGTAGAACGTGCCCACCATCGGCGCCGTCACGCAATGCCACGACGCAGGGCGCGCCTTCTCGGCCGCCGGGGCGGCAGGCTGCTCGGCCGGGGCGGGAGCCACGGCGGCCACCGGGGCGGCGGCGGGAACGGCCGGCTGCGCCGCCACGGGCGCGGGCGCGGGCATCGAGCCGGGCATGCGCACGGCGATGCGGGTTCCCTCTTCCTCCACTACGATCTCGCCGACGCCGCTTTCCTCGGCGACGCGAACCAATTCGCGAATCTGGTTGATGTCCACGTAATCGTCCTCCTTGGTGTTGCTGGACTCCTGCTCCAACAGGAAGTCGACCTTCTCGGATGCACGATGCTTGCTCAGGTACGTGCGCGCCTCGTTGGGGAACAGGGCGTACATCAGCACGTCCTCTTCGCTCTTGGCCAGATCGCCGATCTCCTCGGCAACCTCGTCGTAGGTGGTGGTGACCAGCGAGCCCGGCGCCACGTCGGGCGGCAGGATGGGCGAGTTGCCCGCAACCTTCGCCACCACGTCCTTGTCCATGCGGCCCGGCGCCTTGCCGTAGTAGCCGCAGATGTAGTCCTTCATCTCCTTGGACACGACGCTCCAGCGCTTGCCGGTGAGCACGTTGAACACCGCCTGGGTGCCCACGATCTGCGACATGGGGGTGACCAGCGGCGGATAGCCCACCTCGGCGCGGACCTTGGGGATCTCCGCCATCACTTCGGGCAGGCGGTCGGCGGCGTTCTGCACCTCAAGCTGGGCCACCAGGTTGCTCATCATGCCGCCCGGCACCTGGTGCGAGTACACCTTCATGTGGATGAGCGACGACACGCCGCGCTTGTAGTGGCCGCGCTTGCGCACTTCCTCCCAGTACTCGGCGATCTCGAACAGCAGGTCCAGGTCCAGCCCGGTGTCGTAGCTGCTCTCCTGCAGGGCGGCCACGATCATCTCCACAGCCGGGTGCGAGTTGCCGAAGGCCAGCGGAGCCGAGGCGGTGTCGGCGATAGCCGCGCCGGCTTCGGCGGCTTTCAGGATGTTGGCCGGAGCCATGCCACCCACGTAATGGCAGTGCACGTGCAGCGGCAGGCCGATTTCCGCGTTGAACGCCTTCACCATGCGCTCGGTGCGGTAGGGGGTCAGCATGCCCGCCATGTCCTTGATGGCGATGGAGTCGGCGCCCAGATCCTTCAGCTTCTGGCCGTATTCCAGGAAGCTGTCCAACGTGTGCACCGGCGAGATGGTGTAGGAGATGGCGCCCTCGAAATGGCCGCCGCACTCCTTGATGGCCTCGGCGTTGTCCACGACGTTGCGGATGTCGTTCAGCGCGTCGAAGACGCGGAACACGTGCACGCCGTTGCGCTTCGCCGCCTTGATGAAGCGGTTGCAGATCTCGCGTGAGTAATGCTTGTAGCCGACGAGGTTCTGGCCGCGCGACAGCATGGCAAGCGGCGTGTTGGGCGTCTGGGCCTTGATGGAGCGCAGGCGCTCCCACGGGTTCTCGTCGAGAAAACGCAGGCAGGTGTCGAACGTGGCACCACCCCAGGCCTCGATTGCCCAATACCCCACGCGGTCCATCTTCGGCAGAATGGGAAGCATGTCGCCGATCTGCATGCGCGTGGCCCACAGGCTCTGTTGGCCGTCACGGATAGTGGTATCCATGATCTGAAGCCTTGGCATGAACTCACACCCCCTTCGGATTGAGACTAGTCAAAGATCGAAGATCAGATTATAGAAGATGGGGCGCGCCGCACGCCGCTCATACGGCGAATCCACGGATAAGGGACAGAACAGCCGGATGAGGGGCCCTGTCGGTTCGGTTGGAGCGGGGTGGGAGCGACGGGCGCGGGGGCGCGGCAGAAGCCGCTTGCTAAAAGCCGCGCACCTCACGCGCCCCAGCCACGCGCGCCCCGTCCAAAACCGCGCGCAACGGGCGAAACAACCGATGATTTTCCTCCGCGCCCCCTATGCCTTCAAGTAGTAAACGCGCGCACGACCTGGGATGATTTCCGCCTGCCTGCACCGCAGCGTCATTTGGCGGGAAAGCGCCGGATGCCCTACCATAGAAGGCGAAGGGGCGATTGCGCCCACCAGCAACCAGAACGAACCGGCAACCCAAACGAAAGGGCGGCAGCCATGAGCCTGCAGCAGCATCTGGAGCAGTTCGCGCAAGCCGAGCGCGCCTACGAGCGCGCGCTGGAGCGCCACGGCCTGCCGTTCGAGGCGGACGAGTCGTCGCCGCGGGAGCGGCGCGCAGCCTTCGCCGCCGTTCCTGGCTGCCGCTGCGAGAACGGCGGCGCGTCCATCTGGCGCAACTGGATCTCGCCCGCCTGCCTGGCGTGCCGCACCGGCCAGCAGACCGGCTCGCTGTTCGTGGACCTGCGTTGCACCAAGCACTGCTACTTCTGCTTCAACGCCAACCAGCCGCACTTCCAGCACTTCCTTGCTCACAAGCGCGACATCGTGCTGGAGCTGGAGCAGGCCCACGCCGCCGGCGCGCGCTACCGCTACCTGGCGGTGACGGGCGGCGAGCCGCTGCTGAACAAGGACGCCGTGACCGCGTTCTTCCGCCGCGCGGGGCAGCTGTACCCCCAAGCGCACACGCGCCTGTACACCAACGGCGAGCTTCTGGACGACGCGACGCTGGCCGAACTGGCCGAAAGCGGGCTGCGCGAGATCCGCTTCAGCGTGAAGCCCGCCGACGTGGACGCATCGCGCGAGCGCGTGCTGGAAGCCATGGAGAAGGCCGTGGAGGCGCTGCCCGACGTGGTGATAGAGCTGCCGGTGATCCCCGATTCGCTCGACGAGATGAAGCGCCTCATGCGGCGCGCCGACCAGCTGGGCGTGCGCGGCATGAACCTGCTGGAGCTGCGCTTCCCACTGCACAACGCCGAGGAGTTCGCCAAACGCAGGCTGAAGCTGCGGAAACACCCGTTCCTCTACCCCTACGACTACTGGTACGGCGGCATCCCCGTGGCGGAAAGCGAGCGCGAAGCGCTTGACCTGGTGGCATTCGCCGCCGAAGAGGACCTGCGGCTGGGCGTGCACTACTGCAGCGCCGACAACCGCAACTCAGCGCAGGTGTGGCTGCAGAACCGGCCTTTCTCGCAGGAGGCCGCCATACGCGACCACTACCCCTGGCTCGCCCAGGACGAGGGCGACCACTTCCTGAAGTGCGCGAAGGCGTTCGGCAGCGACGTGCCGCGCGTGCGCGCCTGGACCGAGCACCGCGGTTTCCCCTGCTCGTTCAACGAGGCGGAGGGGACGGCAGCGTTCCCCCTGCGCTGCGTCGGCAACGTGAGGGAGGACTTCCCGCGCGCCGAACTGGCCGAAAGCGCCTATATCCTGGAAACGAACGACGACACGGTGGCCCTGCGGGAGGTGGGCCTGCGCGCCCTCAACGGCTGACGGCCTGCGGGCCCCCATACCGCAAACGCCGTACGGCACCCGGACCGCGCCGCCGCAGCCCGGCCGCCGCAGAGCCGCCCCGCCGCCGCAGCCCGCCCGCCGCGCTCTGCCCCGTCGCCAAGCCCGCCGTCAGGCCGAGCGCGCGACGGCACCGTTTGCCGCGTTGCGCACCTGGGGCGCCGCGGAGTTCGCCAGCGGAGCGCCGCACTTCTTGCACGCCACCGCGGTGGGCCGGTTCAGCTCGCCGCATTCCACGCAGTAGCCGGGGATCTCGCTTTGGGCCATCTGGAACTGGGGCTCTTCGCCGCGGCACCTGCCGCAGTTCACGCACGCGTACCCGCACATACCGCATCCCTCCATGCAGAGAAGCCCACGCCTTTCGCGCGGGCTTTCATCGTAGCATCTTCTCATCGCCCGAAGGCGCAAAGCGCGCCAGAAACAGGCTTCGATGGCTAATCGTCCTTGCGGCCCTTGGTGCACGCCAGATGCCCAGCACCGGCGATGACGCCCATCAGGCAGAACACCAAAAGCACCACGAAGTTGGTGAGAACGCCGGTCCAATCGCCGCCGAGCAGCTGCTGGATGGCCATGTACACGGCCTCGCCGAAGCCGATCACCAGGATGCCGGTGCCGGCGCCCGCGAAGCCGCCCAGCGCGCCCATGATGCCCAGCGCCGCCGCCAGCGCGCCCGCGCCGATGCCCACCAGCAGGATCTTCGGCGGAATGGAATGCGTGTGGTCCTGGATCATCTGGAAGAACGCGCAGAACGCGCCGCCGATGAAGAACGCAGCCACGAACGGAATGACAGCCTCCATCTTCAACCCCCCCCTTACGCCATGAAGAACGCCGCCACGGCCACGATGATGGCCAGCAGCGCGCCGGTTCCCACTACCCAGAAGAACAGATCCAGCAGGCGCAGCGCGCCCTTGCCGGCGCCGCCCTCCTTCGCGCCTTCCTCGTACTCGGTTGCCAGCGCGCAGGCAAAGCCGTTGAACACCAGGATGGAGCCCCAGCCGGTGTGCGGGGCAAGCTTCTGGTGGATGCCCGTGATGTAGAGGATCACGCCCACGACGCCCATGGAAAGAAGCGTGGCGGGCATGCCGAACGCGGGACCCAAGATCGGCGACCAGATGGTCAGGAAGATCTGGCCGATGAAGCAGTAGAAGCCGCCCATGAGGAACGACAGCACGTACGGTTTGCAAGCGCTCATCGCGCTTCCCCCTTTCCCCTCTGAAGCCCTCCAAGCCAACGGGCGGCGCCGATGCGCAGGGCTCGGCGCCGCCCGTTGGCTTGGAGGCGCTCGTGCCGCCCTTGGCCGCGCCGCTGAGCCTGTATTTGCTGCATCTGCTTGAGAACGAGGTCAGCGCGACGGGGTACGTCTCGCGCGCGGAGTCGCTGGAGCGCCACAAGCTCACCAAGCCCATCGACGCGCTGAACACCCTCTACGGATGCGTGTTCGGCCTGGCCATCTGCACGCTGTCGCTGGAGCCGCCGTCGTTTTGGCTGTTCGCGGGCATCGCCGCCGCCATCATGTGCGGCGCGGCGCTCATGCTGCCCTATCTGGAGAAGAACGCCGACAAGATGATGCACGGCAAGGTGCAGCGGCTCATCTTCCCCTTCTTGGTGGTGGGGCTTCTGCCCGTGCCGTTCGTGGACGGCCCCGCGAAGCTGGCCTGCATGCTGTTGATCCTGGCGGCCTACCTGGGGCTGACGCTGGTGAATCTGGACTCGCTGCTGTGCCTGGTGAAGCGCTACCGCGTGGCGCCGTTCTACCTGGTGGGACGCGGGCACGCGCCGGTGGTGGTGGGCGTGGCCCTGGGCTTTCTGATCGGGTACGCCGCCGCGTTCGCCGGCGTGCTGGAAAACCAGCTGTTCGCGTTCATCTCGTTGGGGCTGGTGGTGCTGCTGACGGCGTTCGTCACCGTCATCAACTTCGACAAGGACGAGCTGGAATCCGAGCGCCACCCCGCGCCGGGGCCGGCCGCCGCGCCCGGCACGCCCCAGCCCACGCGCGCTTCCTGGCGCGAGCGCTGCGAGGCGCTGGCCCGCGAGAACGGCCTGTCGGCGCGCGAGATAGAGGTGTTCAACCTGCTGGCGAAGGGCCGCGGCAGCGTGTACATCCAAGAGAAGCTCTACATCTCGCAGCACACCGTCAAGACGCACACCTACCACATCTACAAGAAGCTGGGCGTGAGCTCGCGCGAGGAGCTGCTGACGCTGATCGAACAGACGAAGCTGGCGGACGAGAGCGCGGAAGCAGGCGCGGAAAGGGCTGCTAAGGAGTAGGGAATTCCGCCCGAAAAAGCGATGCGCCCGCTCGGCGGCGGGCGCATCGGCAAAGCTTGACGGTTGCAGCCGGCCGGACGGCCGGTGAAGCGCTTGCTACACGCGCTTGACGAAGTGGCCGTCGCGCGTGTCGATCTGCAGGATGTCGCCGATGTTGACAAAGGTGGGCACCTGGATGGTGGCACCGGTCTCCAGCGTGGCGGGCTTGGTGGTGTTGGTAGCGGTGTCGCCCTTGAAACCGGGCTCGGTCTCGGTCACCTCAAGCTCCACGAACATCTGAGGCTCGATGCTGATCAGCTCCTCGCCGGCGTACAGCAGCGACACCTCGTCGTTCTCCTTCAGCCACTTGGCGGCCTCGCCCACCGTCTCGGCGGGGACGGACATCTGCTCGTAGGTGTCGTTGTCCATCAGCCAGAAGTCGGCGCCGTCGTTGTAGAGGTACTGCAGCTTCTTCGTCTCCAGGCGCACGGAGTCGAACTTGGTGCCGGAGTTGAAGGTGTAGTCCACCACGCGGCCGGAGCGGATGTCGCGCAGCTTGGTGCGCACGAACGCGCCGCCCTTGCCGGGCTTCACATGCTGGAACTCCACGATGGTCCACAGCTTGTTGTTGTAGTCGATGCACATGCCGTTTTTGAAGTCGGCGGTGGAGATTGCCATGCTGTCGGTTCCTTTCGATTCCCAAAGCTTTGCCGCGCGGCAGGCGCAGCCGCGCGGATTCGTGCCAAACCGCTACAGTATAACCATTTCGTGCGACGATTTCGTGAAGACCATAAAGCCGTCCTCGGTGATCACGCCGAAATCCTCCAAGCGCATGCCGAATTCTCCCGGCAGGTAGACGCCCGGCTCCACCGTCACCACGTTGCCTGGCTCAAGCGGCAGCGGGTTGCGCGGCGCCAGCAGCGGTTCCTCGTGGATGTCCAAGCCCACGCCGTGCCCCAGCGCATGGCCCATCTTCCCCGCGAACCCCGCCTCGGCCAGCACCCGCTCGGCCAGCTCGTGCGCCTGCTTGCCGGTGACGCCGGGAGCCAGCAGCTTCTCCACCTGCTCGTTCGCCTGGCGGATGGTCTCGTATGCCGCGCGCGTGCGCGGCGAGGGCTCGCCGAGGAACACCGTGCGCGTCATGTCGGAGCAGTAGCCCTGCACCTTCGCGCCGAAGTCCATCACCACGCACTGGCCCGCTTCCAAGCGCGTCTCGCCCGGCACCGCGTGGGGGCTGGCGCCGTTCGCGCCCGTCGCCACGATGGAGGGGAAGGCCACGTCCTCGGCGCCGTGGCGGCGCATGAAATCCTCCAGCTCCACCTGCACCTCGCGCTCGGTCATGCCGGGACGCATGAACGCCGCGATGTGGGCGAACGCGGCGTCCGCAACGGCTTGGGCCGCCTGCAGGCGCGCGATCTCGGCCGCATCCTTCACCGCGCGCAGCTTCTGGACGAACCCGTCGGTCTCGCGCAGCGACACGCGCGGCACCCTTTTCGCCAGCTCTTTGGAGAGCGCGCGGTACTCGCGCAGCGCGATGGCGTCCTCGATGCCCAGCGTCGCGGCTTCGGCGACGGGGACGAGCTCGTCGGCGCTGCCGGCTCCGGCAGCGTCCGCAGGCGCCGGCGCGACCGGCGCGGCCTCCGCTTCCGCAGCTGCGGTTCCCGAATCGGTTGCAGCCTCTTTCAAGAACGCCGCCATGCCTTCCGCTGCGAACCGCGCATGCGCCACGCGCGCGTCGTCCACCTCCACCGCGCCACCCGCCGCCTGCGCCGCGCGGCGCGCAGCCTCGGCGTAGCGTGAGTCGGTGTGCAGCCGCGCGGCGGCGGGAAGCGCCAACAGCGCATGGGCGTCCTCGTCGTCGAACACCCCGTCGAACCCCGTCAGCCAGCGGATGTTGGACGTGTCGCGCACGAGGAACGCGTCGAACCCCGCCTGCGCGCACGCCTTTCGCAGCCGTGCGATCCTGCTCTCTTCCACCGCTTCGCCGCTCCTTCCCGTTGCTGCTGCAGCCCGCGCCATCTGGCGTGCCGCGCACCGTCGGGCGCTGCGCCGGCTTCCGCCTCCCACCGCTGCAGCGCGCCTGCCTGGCACGCCGGCGCACGCCCGCAGCAGGCGCGCCCGTCCGCTTCCCCGCTCCGCTAGAAACGCTCGACCAGAAGGTCGATGGCCTCCTTGTAGCCGTCCTTGCCCTTGCCCTTGATCTGGGCGATGCACACCGGCTCGATGACGGACACCGCGCGGAACGGCTCGCGCGCGTTGATGTCAGACAGGTGCACCTCCACCGTCGGCGTGCCGATGGAGCCCACCGCGTCGCGCAGCGCGTAGGAGTAATGCGTATGCGCCCCGGGGTTGTACACGATGCCGTCGTAGCGCCAGTGCGCCTCGTGGATCTTGTCGATGAGCACGCCCTCGTGGTTGCTCTGGAAGCAGTCCACCTGCACGCCGCGCTCGGCGCCGTAGGCCACCACCTCGGCCTCGATGGAGTCCAGCGTGTCGCGCCCGTACACCTCCGGCTCGCGCACGCCCAGCATGTTCAGGTTCGGCCCGTTCAGCAGAAGGATCTTCTTCATTCCCGCCTCTTTCGCTTGAATGCCCTTATCCGGCGCAATCCCCCGCACAGCGCACCCGCGCGCCGCCGGCTCAGCCCTGCTTCGCCTCCGCCCAGGCGCGCAGATGCGCCAGGATGCCCTCGTCGGGCACCTCGGCCAGCTGCCAGTCACCCACGTCGCGCGGCAGCACGAACCGCACGTGCCCGCCGCGCGCCTTCTTGTCGCGCTTCATCGCGTCCAGCAGGTCGGCCGGATCCGCCGTCCAATCGAGCGCGGGAAGCCCCAACGCGTCCAACAGCTCGTCCTGCGCCTGCACGAACTCGGCCGACGCGCCCGCCGCATCCTGCGCCAGCCGCGCGGCGAAGCGCATGCCCTCGGCCACCGCCTCGCCGTGGGTGAACGTGCCGTAGCCGGCCAGCTTCTCGATGGCGTGCCCCAGCGTGTGGCCGTAGTTCAGACACTCGCGCACGCCGCGGCTCTCGGTCTTGTCGGCCGCCACCACGTCGGCCTTGAACACCACGCAGCGCGCGATGGCCTCGGCCACCGCGTCGGCGTCGTGCGCTGCCAGCGCCTCGGCATGGTCGGCCATCCAGAAGAAGAAGTCGTCTGAGTCGATGGCCGCCGACTTCACCACTTCGGCGAACCCGCAGCGCCACTCGCGCTCGGGCAAGGTGTCCAGCGTGGACGTGTCGGCGCACACGTGGGCGGGCTGCTTGAACGCGCCCACCAGGTTCTTCCCCGCCTCCAGGTTGACGGCCGTCTTGCCGCCCACCGACGAGTCCACCATGGCCAGCAGCGTGGTGGGCACCTGCACCACGTCGACGCCGCGCATGTAGGCGGCCGCGGCGAACCCCGCGAGGTCGCCCACCACGCCGCCGCCCAGCGCCACCACCACGCAGTCGCGCGAAAGGCCCAGACCGGCCATGGCCTCCCACACCTCGCCCAAAACCTCCAGCGACTTCGATTCCTCGCCCGCGGGCACCACGATGTCGCTCGCACGCAGGCCCGCCTCGGCCAACGACGCCTTGGCCGCCGCGCGGTAGAGCGGCGCCACGTTCGAGTCGGTGATGACCAGCGCCCGGCCCACGCCCTGAATGCCGCAGGCGTCGCGCACGTGCGCGCCCAGCCCCGCAAGCAGCCCCGCACCGATGCGCACGCTGTACGTGTTCTCGCCGGGGATGTTCACCATCACTTTAGTCGCCACAGGACGCCCTCCCTCTCAAGAATGGAGCGGACCGCGAACGCCAGGGCGGTCACGCCCCTGCCGGACGTGTCCACCGTCGCGTCGGCCACCTCTTCGTAGAGCGGCAGCCGTTCGGCGTTCGTCTTGCGCGCCGCCTCCGCGTCTCCCAGAAGCGGGCGCGTGCTCGGGTCGCTGATGCGTGATTTCGCCTCGTCGGCCTCCACTTTCAAAAACACGGTGAAGCCGCCTTCGCGCAGAAGCTCCCGGTTCTCCGGACGCAGCACCACGCCGCCGCCGCACGACACCAGCGCCGGCTCGGCCTGCGTCAGCTCGCGCAGCACCTGGGTTTCCAGGTCGCGGAAGAACCCCTCGCCGTCCTCGGCGAAGATATCGCGGATGCGGCGGCCGTCGCGGCGCTCGATGTAGGAGTCCATGTCGATGGACGAGATGCCGCACAGCCGCGCCAAGCGACGTGACACCGAGGTCTTCCCCGCGCCCATGAAGCCCACGAAGAACACGGGGCGCTCCAGCCGGCAGGGGACGCGCTCGGGCTTGCGGCGGTGGGCGCCTTGCCGACCGCGGCCGTGGCTGTTGCTGTGGCCAGCGCCTTGGCCGCCCGAGGCCCCGCCGCGCTTGCCGCTGGGCACCGCATTCGCCGGCCGGCCGCTGCCTTGCGCGCCACCGTCGCGCGCTGCGCCTCCCTGGCCGCCCGCGGATGCGGCGTTTTTCTTCCCCGCCATCGCGCTACCTCGACGCGGTGCGCAGGCGCTGGCGGTACGCGCGCAGGGCCGCCTTGATGTCGGTCATGTTGTCGCAGCCGAACTTGCGCAGGTAGGCGTCGGCCAGCACGAAGGCCACCTCGGCCTCGGCCACCACGGCGGCAGCGGGCACGGCGCACACGTCGCTGCGCTCCTTCGACGCCGCATCGGGCTCCAGCGTGTCCAGGTTCACCGTCTCAAGCGGCTGCATGAGCGTGGCGATGGGCTTCATGGCCGCGGTGATGATCAGCGGCATGCCGGTGGTCATGCCGCCTTCCAGCCCGCCGGCGTTGTTGCCGCCGCGCGTGAAGCCGCGCTTGGGATCCAGCTGGATGGCGTCGTGCACCTGCGAGCCAGGCCGGCGCGCCGCCTGGAAGCCCAGGCCGAACTCGACGCCCTTGATGGCGGGAACGGACAGGATGGCCGCGCCCAGCTGCGAGGTGAGCCGGTCGCGTCCCAGCGCGTAGCCGCCCACGCCGGGCACCAGCCCGCGCACCACCACGCGGAACGTGCCGCCCAGCGTGTCGCGGTTCTCCTTCGCTGCGTCGATGGCGCGCTTCATGGCCTCGGTGGCCTGCGCGTCGGGGCAGCGCACTTCCGACAGCTCGATGTCCAGCGGCTTGCACTGCGCGGCGGCCGTGAGGGGGTCGTCCTCTTCCAGCGCGGCGTCGCCGATGGACACCACGTAGGACAGCACCTCCACGCCCAGCTCGGCCAGGAACTCGCGCGGGATGCCCGAGGCGGCCACGCGGGCGGCCGTCTCGCGGGCGCTGGCGCGCTCCAGAATGTTGCGGCAGTCGTCAGTGTCGGTCTTCAACGCGCCCACCAGATCGGCGTGGCCGGGACGCGGCGTCACCTCGCGCACCAGGTCGGACGGCGCCTCGCCGAACGGCGCCATGCGCGCTTCCCAGTTGGCCCAGTCACGGTTGCGCACCGTCAGCGCCACGGGCGAGCCGATGGTGCGGCCGAAGCGGATGCCCGCGGTCACGCGCACCTGATCGCGCTCGATCTTCTGGCGCCCGCCGCGGCCATAGCCCGCCTGCCGGCGCGCCAGGTCGGCGTTGATCTGCTCCTCGGAGACGCGCAGGCCCGCCGGCACGCCCTCGACGATGGCCGTGAGCTCCTGGCCGTGGCTTTCGCCCGCTGTGTAGTAACGCATAGGGAGGTCGCTTTCACTCGCTGCCGTCATAGTCGAGGGCTATTGTACCCCAGCCCCCGTTGCCGCGATGTTTCACGCCACGGGAAGCAGGCCGGCGGAGCCGGAGCGCCTTACTCGCGCCACCCGCTGGCTGCCCAGGATCAAACAACGCGAATTCTGGGGTTGCTAGAGCAAAAAGCACGAATGTTGGGGTTTTCGGGAGCGAAAAAGACGAAAGTTGGGGAATCGTCCGGAGAGAAAGCGGGACGGATCCGGTGCCCGATTTGCCGCAAATAAGAAGAAAGCTCGCAAAAACCCCAGCTCACAGTGGAGAAAACGGAATCGGAAGCGCAAACGACCCGCAAGCGCGCACTCCGCTTGCAGCGCGCCCGAGACGCATTGAACCCCAAAATTCGAAAAAACTGAGACGAAATAGCAAAAAAGCTGTTTGTTGGGGTTGGAGTTGGGGTTGGAGTTGGGGTTGGAGTTGGGGTTGGAGTTGGCAGCCTATTCCGGGCGGTAGATGGCGCAGTTGTTCGGCGTCTCGTACATATCCACCTGGCAGACGGGCAAGCCCTCGGCACGCAGGCGGTCGCAGAAGTAGCGCGCTAGGTTCTCCGCCGTGGTGCGGAACGGCAGGACGGTCAGGCTGAACCCCTCACCCTCCAATGCGGCCGCAGTCGAGGGCTTCAAGGTGCCCGCTTCCACAAGGAAGGTGTGGTCCAGCTCTTCGGCCAAACCGCGCACCGCGCGCTTGAACACGCCGAAATCCAGCACCATGTCGCGCATGGTTCCCTCGTCCTGCAGGCCGTCCTGTGCCAGGTACACCACCGCGCGCCAGCGGTGGCCGTGCAGGTTCTCGCACTTGCCGTAGTAGTCGGCCAGGAAATGGGCAGAATCGAAGCAAGCTTCCGTTTTCAACCCGTACATGAAGGTCCTTTCCTTGAAATCGTTCGAGACGCTTGCCGCGGCGGGCGGAAACGAAGGCGCCCCGCCCCTGCAGCGCCACACGCAGCCGAACGCCTAGTCGTCCAGCGCGAAACCTGCTGCGTCCGCCATCAGGGCGAACAGGCGCGCATCGTCCAGCGCATCCAGCGCGCGGGCCGCGTCGCCGCCCACCGCGCGCGCGACGATGCGCACCGTTTCGACAGCCTGGCCCACCAGCATACCCGCGCCGTCGTGCGCCCGGCAGCCGGCCTGCCGCGCGCCGGCGACGAACGCCGTCAGCCCGTGGCCGTACACGCAGTCGAACGCCCGCTGCCCCGCATGCAGCAGAGCCGTGTCGAAGGGGGCAGAATCGCCCGGGTTCATGCCAAGCGGCGTGGCGTTCACCACCAGATCGGCGGCGGCGATGCCCTCCGCCGCCTCGGCGTAGGAGGCGGCGCACACCTGCGCCGCCAGCGCGTCCCAGCCCGTCACGCGCTCCAGCCAGCCGCGGCAAGCGCGCCACTCGTCCAGCACCGCGCGGGCGCGCGCGCCGTCGCGGCCCAGAAGCAGCACGTCCGCCGCGCCCGCCTGCACGCAGGCGCCCAAGATCGAGCGCGCCGTGGGGCCCGTGCCGCACACGGCCACGCGGCTCCCCGCTAACGCAAAGCCGCGCTGCGCCAGAAAGCCCGTGCAGCCCGCGCCGTCGGTGTTGTGCGCCACCAGCCGCCCGCCCTGGTTCACCAGCACGTTCGCGCCGTCGGCCAGCCGCGCCTCGCCCGAGCGGTCATCGGCCATCCGAAACGCCAGCGGCTTGTACGGCGTGGTGATGTTCACGGAAAGGAAGTCGCGCACCTCCAGCACCGCGCGCGCATCATCCTCGGCCGGGCAGTCCAAAAGCTCGTAGCGCCACGGCAGCCCCGCCGCCCCATACGCCGCGTTGTACATCACGGCGGATTTCGAATGCCCTACCGGATGACCCAGCAGATACAGCCGCTGCTCTTCCATGCCCGACCTTTTCTCCTTCTTCCAAACGCCCTCGAGCGTCCGATGCCATCGCCTTCCCGACTCGCGTCGCAAAGCACCCGGACAGCTCGCCTTTCCGCCTTCGGCGTGCTCGCATCCTCCTGCAGAAGCGGAGATGCCGCAAGCATCCGTACCATGCCGCACGCATCCGCACCGCGCCTCACCGCGAGCAACGCGCCCTCAGGCGCCCGAACCCGCCGCATGCCGCGCAGCCCGTCGCGCCGCGCCCAAGCGCCGCCGACCAGGCTATGCGCCGCGCTCTCCTTCCGCCGCAGCAGCGGAACGCTCCGCCGTCTGGAACGCCGCCGGAGCGCCTTCTGGCTGCCGATCCCCCATCACCAGGCGCTCGAAGTTGCGCAGCAGCAGCGTGTGGGGCAGGTCCTGCTCCACCAGCGGCTGCAGCAGGTAGGCCGTCATCCCCAGGAAATGCGCGCCCAGAACGTCGGTGACCAGTTGGTCGCCTATCACCACGGTCTCCGCCCGCTTCGCGCCGATCTTGCGCAGCGCTGCCAGAAACGCCGGCGGCAGGGGCTTCACCGCCTTCGCCACGATGGGCAGCTCCAGCCGTTCGGCCAGATGGTAGACGCCCTCGTGCCAGTTGTTCGACACCAGGCAGAACGCCAGCCCCGCCTCGCGCGCGCGGGCCAGCCACGCCGCCACGTCGGCAGGCACCTCGTGGGTGTCGCGCGTGAGGATGGTGTTGTCCACGTCCATCAGCACCGACGTAAACCCGCATCCCGCCAGGTCACGCTCGATGTCGATGCGCGTGATGCGCGAGAAGTATCTGTCCGGTTTCAGAAACGGCATCATGCCCCTCCCATGAAGCGGCGCGCGTCCCGGATGGCAGCACGCCCCGCGCAGCGGGCTGCGCACGCCTTACTGCAGGTGTTCGGCAATGGCGGCCTGATGCTCGTCGTAGGTCTTGCTGAACGCATACTCGGTCTCGCCGGCATCGTTGGTCCAGAAGATGAAGTAGTAATAACCCTCGTAGTCGCTCGCGGGAGCACACACCGCCTGCAAGCAGTCAAGGCTCGGCGAGCAGATGGGCGTAGGCGGCAGGCCGGCGTTGTTGTAGGTGCTGTAGGGAGTGTCGGAATGGACCTCCTCGGCAGAAGGATCATGCCCCACCTCGTACGCCGTCGTCGCGTCCGACTGCAAGAACCCGAACGTCTCCTGGTTGTCGGGGCTCAAGCGATTGTAGAACACCGCGGCCACCTGGGAGCGGATCTGCTCGCTGCCGCTGGATTCCTTCTCCACGACGGAGGCCAGCTTCAGCGCGTCGTAGGGGGTCAGCCCCAGGCTCTGCGGGTACGAGAAGTCCAGCGTCGCGATCTCGTCCTGGTACTGCTGCAGCATCAGGCGGACGAGCGACTCGGCCGTGGCGTCATCGGCCACCTCGTAGGTCTTGGGGAACAGGTAGCCCTCCAGGCTGTTGGTGCCGGCATCGGCCAGGAAGGGGAAGTCGGCCGCATAGACGCTCGCGTCGGACGCGGCGGCGGTGAACTGCTCGGCGGTGATGCGCCCCTCAGTGTTCTCCTGCACCGCCTGGGCGATCTGCGCCAAAGTGTAGCCTTCGGGGATGGTCAGGCCGCCGGCGATGACGTTGGGGCCGGACACCATCAGATCCACGATCTCCTCGACGGTCATCCCGCCGGTCAGCTCGTAGGTGCCGGGCTTCAGCTGCATGGCGGCGTTCTGCGCGTTCACGGCGTTGGTGAAGTCGCCCGCGTTGCCGATGACGCCCGCCTCCGCCAGCTGGTCGCCGATGGCGCCGGCGCCGGAACCTTCCGCCACCTCGATCTGGACCGTCTGCCCCTCGGCGAGCGTGGCCTGGCCGGAACAGCCGCGCAGAAGCGTCACGGCGCCGAAGATGAGGGCGGCCACCACGATCAGCGCCACCACCACGGCGATGATGGCGGGCGCCTTGCTGCGCTTCGGGCGGATGTAGCTGGTGTCGTAGGTGCGGAACATCTTGTCGCCGCGCGCATGGGCCGAGCGGGCGGCGTGGTTGGGTCGCTGCGAGTAGGTGATCTGCCGTTTGCGCAGAGCCATGGACGCTCCTTATGGTTCGGGATTTCGGCGCGCGTCAAGCCACGCCTGCAGGAACATACTCGCCGCTATCATATCCACTTTGCCGCGCATCTGCTTTTCGCTGAGTCCCTTTTCACGCAAACTACGTTTGGCCGCAGCGGAACTCAGCCGCTCATCGGCGAACGCATGGGGAATGCCGCACGTCGCGCTGATCTGGGCCGCTGCGGCGCGAATGCGCTCAGCCTGCGGCCCTTCCTCGCCCGCCAGCGTCAGCGGCAGCCCGCACAGCAGAAGCTCGGGCTCCCAGTCCTCCAGCACGCGGCGGAACGTCTTGGCGCAGGCCAGCACCTCGGCCGCCGGCAGCACGCACACCGGACTGGCCACGCGCTCGCCAGGGTCGCACACCGCCACCCCCACGCGCACTTCCCCGATGTCAAGCGCAAGTATTCTCATCCGGTCCTTTTTTCACGCAGGTCGTTCACAACGTCAGCGAGGGGCGCTGATGCGCCCCGCAGCGTCGGCCCGTTGCGACAGCTGTTAAGCCGTCGCAACCAACAGTTCGCGCGCCGCTTCCAGCGCCGCGTCCATGCCGGAGGCGTCCTTGCCGCCTGCCTGGGCCATCGTCGGCTTGCCGCCGCCGCCGCCCTTGATGTTGCCCGCGATGGCCTTGATGACCGCGCCGGCGTTGAAGCCCGCGGCCACCGCCTCGTCGGTGCCGGCCGCCATGATGACGGGCTTGCCGTCGTTCACCGTGCCGATGACGCACGCGCCCGGCTTCGGCAGACGCGCGCGCAGGATGTCCCACGCGTTGCGCAGCCCGCCGGTGTCCATGCCGTCGATGCGCGTGACCACCACCGGGTAGCCCGCCGCCGCATCCACGACGTCCTTCAGGTGCGCGGCCATGTCGCCCTCGGCCGCGGCCTGCTTCACCTTCTTCTGCTCGGCCTCGAAGTCCTTGATGGCGGCCAGGTTCGCCGCCGTGCGCTCGGCCACCTGCAGCGGCTTCACCTTCAGCGCGGCCGCGGCAGCCTTCAGCTCGGCCTCGAAGCGGTTCACGTATGCCAGGGCGTCGTAGCTGGTCACCGCCTCGATGCGGCGCAGATTCGCGCCCACGCTGCTCTCGGAGACGATCTTCACGAAGCCGATCTCGGCCGTGTTGGCCACATGGCAGCCGCCGCACAGCTCGCGCGAGAACGCGCCGGCCTCCACCACGCGCACGGTGTCGCCGTATTTCTCGCCAAACAGCGCCGTCACGCCGGAGGCGCGGGCCTCATCAAGCGAGGTCCCGTAGATGCTCATCGGCGTGGCCTTCATGATCTCGTCGTTCGCCACGCGCTCGATCTCCGCCAGCTGCTCGGGCGCAACGGCCTCGAAGTGCGTGAAGTCGAAGCGCAGGCGGTCGGGACCCACGTAGGAACCCGCCTGCTTCACGTGGTCGCCGAGCACCTGGCGCAGCGTCGCGTGCAGGATGTGCGTGGCAGTGTGGTTGCGCGTGACGCGGGCGCGGCGCTTGGCCTCCACCGCGGCCGTGACGGCATCGCCCACCGAAACGGCGCCATCCAGCACCTTCACCACGTGGCACACCAGGCCCTTCTCGGGCGCCTTGGTGTCAACCACGTCGGCCACCAGCCCGGCTTCGGACGCGATGGCGCCGGTGTCGCCCACCTCGCCGCCCATCTCGGCGTAGAACGGGGTGGCGTCCAGCACGATCTCGCCCTCGTCGCCCGCCGCAAGCGCTTCAACGCGCGCGCCGTCCTTGACGAGCGCGACGACCGTCGCCTCGGCCTCAAGCTGGCCGTAGCCGACGAACCGGGTGGCGCCCACCTCTTTCAGGATGTCAGCGTGCACGCCGCCGTAGGTGCTCCAGGCCGCCTCGGCGTCGTCCTTGGTGGCGGCGCGGGCGCGCTCGCGCTGCTGCTCCATGCACGCCGCGAACCCGTCATGGTCCACCGCGATGCCGCGCTCGGCGCAGATCTCCTCGGTGATCTCGATGGGGAAGCCGTAGGTGTCATGCAGCGTGAAGGCGGCCTCGCCGGAAAGCACCGTGCCGTCCAGCTTGGACAGCGCGTCGTCCAGGTAGGCCTGGCCCTGGCGCAGCGTTGCGCCAAAGCGCTCTTCCTCCGACAGCACCACGCGCTCCACCAGCTCGCGGTTGTCCACGATCTCGGGGTACACGTCGCCCATCTCGGCGATGATGGCCTCGATGTAGCTCTTCAGGAACGGCCCCTCGATGCCCAGCTTGTGGCCGTGCATGACGGCGCGGCGCAGCAGGCGGCGCAGCACGTAGCCGCGACCCTCGTTGGACGGCAGGATGCCGTCGGCGATCATGAACGTGACGCTGCGGCTGTGGTCGGCCACGATGCGCAGCGACAGGTCGGCGGCGTCATCGGTCTTGTAGGTCTTGCCCGACAGCTTCTCGCCCACGGCCACCAGCCCGCGCAGCACGTCGGTGTCGTAGTTGTTCGTGACGCCCTGCATGATGGCCGCAATGCGCTCCAGGCCCATGCCGGTGTCGATGTTCTTGGTCAGAAGCGGCGCCAGCGTGCCGTCCTCCTGGCCGTCGAACTGGGTGAACACGCAGTTCCAGTACTCCAGGAAGCGGTCGCAGTCGCAGCCCGGCGCGCAGTCGGGCTTGCCGCAGCCCACCTCGGGGCCCTGATCGAAGTAGATCTCCGAGCAGGGGCCGCACGGGCCGGTGGGGCCGGCACGCCAGAAGTTGTCGCCCTCACCCAGACGCGAGATGTGGTCCTCGGGCACGCCAAGGCCCTCCCAGATCTCGATGGTCTCGTCGTCGTCCTCGAACACGGTGAAGTACAGGCGCTCGGCGGGAAGCTTCAGCACCTCGGTGGAGAACTCCAGCGCCCAGGCGCACATCTCCTTCTTGAAGTACTTGCCGAAGCTGAAGTTGCCCAGCATCTCGAAGAAGCTCAGGTGGCGGCCCGTGGTGCCGATGATGTCGATGTCGTTGGTGCGCACGCACTTCTGCACGGTGGTGGTGCCCACGTAGGCGGGGTCGAGCTCCTTAGTGTGCAGGAAGTAAGGCTTGAACTGCACCATACCGGCGCTGGTGAGCAGCAGACTGGGGTCGTCGGGGATCAGCGACGAGGACGGCATGCGCTTGCAGCCCTTTTCCTCGAAGAACTTCAGGTACTTCTCGCGGATTTCCGCGGTGGTCATGTACTCCATGCGTGCGTGCCCTTCTCTAATGCGTCCAAGCGCCCCTTGGCGCCACATTCCACCGTCAAACGCGCAAAGCCCGCTGTCCCCAGGCAGAGAAGCGCCCGGCGATGAGGCCGGGCGATGCGAAGATGCGGTTTCGTCCGCCACCGTGCCGCCTCACCGTCGCGGCTTGCGGATGCGGTGCCGGGCGTGCGCTTTGCGCTCTTCGATGCGCGCCATGGCGGCGGAGGCGTCGGGGTGGGGCGCGGTCACGTCCGCAAGGGGATCCACCGCGTCGCCCTCGGACGGCGTTCCCTTGAAGAACACGCCGTCCTCCGACACCAGCTGCCGACCGGTGCGCTTCTCGAAATAATACACGAAAACCGACTTCATCACGGCCACGGCGGGAATCGACACCAACATGCCGAATATCGAGCCCACCAGCCCGCTCATGGCGCCGCCGACGGCCGATCCGGCCAGCAACGCGATGAGCGTAAGCGCCGGGTGCACGTCCACCGAGTTCGCCATGATCTTCGGCGAGACGAAGGTGTAGACGATCTGCTGGATGGCCACGGTGCCCACCAAGGCGATGACGGCGGCCAGCGGGCTGACGAACACGCCCACCACGGCGGCCAACGCGCCGCCCAGCCACGGGCCCACCACGGGAATGATGTTCATCAGGCCGGTGATGACGCCCAGAGCGGCGTAGTTGGGGATGCCCAAAACGGCGAAGCACACGCCGCAGCCCACGGCGATGATGGCGCACTGGATGAGGGTAGCCTTGATGTAGCCGCCCATCACGCGCGTGAACGTGACGTGCAGCATCTCCAGGTCCTCCTGGCGGCGCGGCCCGGCGAGGCGCTTGCACTCGCGGCCGAGCGCCGGCAGCTCCATGAGGATCCAGAATGCCACCACCAGCCCGAAGCCGATGGCCAGCAGGCTGTTCGCGATGCCCGTGCCCAGCGCGATGGCGCCCGAGGCCCCCTCGCTGGCGAACTGCGTCACCCACGCGCCCACCGACGACAAGGCGTCGTTGAACCACTGGCGCACCGTCTCGTTCTGCATGAGGTCGGAATAGCGCTCGTAGAGCGCGTTGCCCCAGTCCATGATGCTTTGGATGTAGCCGGGGACGCTCTCGATGAGGTTGGCGAACTGTCCGCCGAAGCCGAATGCCGGCGAGAACATCAAAAAGCTCAGCGCGCCCAGCACCAAGAACATGGCCACGTAGGCGATGGCGGTGCCCGCTCCGCGGTTGACGCCCCACTTCTCCAGGCCGTTCACGATGCCGCGCAGGCAGAACACGATGATGACGGTCCAGATGACCACGCCCATGGGGGTGGAGAGGACCTTCAGCAGGTAGACGACCACAGCGGCCAGCAGGATGGCGCCCACCGCCGTCCACACGCCCAGGAAGCGGCGGCGCGCCTTCAGCGCGCGGGCCTGCACGTCAGGGGGAAGAAGCTCCAGCTCGGGAAGGTTCAGCTCGCGCATCGTCGTCGCTTTCCGCGCCTAGGGGCGCGCGGGCTCGGGCGCCGCGGCGTCATCGGCTGCGGCGGGCGCAGGGTCAGCGGCGACGTCGGCAGCGTCGGCTGCGGGCTTGGCGCCGTAGGTGAAGTAGCCGTCTTGGGCAGCGGCCGAGGCGGCGGACTGTTCGGGCGCAGGCTCAGCCGCGGGCTCGGATTCAGCAGCCGGCTCTTCCTGGCGCGCCCGCTCGATGCGTTCCACGGCGCCACGGCGCTTCTCGGCGCGCTGGCGCTCTTCGGCGGCGGCGCGCTCCTGCTCGGCGCGCTGGTCGCCGAGGGCCATCGACTCGGTGCTAGCGGCGCGGCCCTTGAAGGCCCCGCGCACCTTGCCCGCCACGTTGCTCACCAGATCCATCGGCGCGCTGGCGATGGCGTCCACCGTCGAGACCGTGGACGACACCGTTTCGGTCATCTCGCCCACGTCCTCCAGGATCTGGTCGAGACGCATGATCTCCAGGTTGGCGGCGTCCACCGTCAGCGACACGCGGTCGACCAGCGGGTCGAGCTTCTTCGCTGCGGGCTCAAGCGAGGCGGTGATGCTCTCCACGTGGGCAAGCGTGGGCTCCACCTGCTTCTTCACTTCCTCGACCGTCTGGCGCGCGCGGCGCGCGGTCATGACCATCTCGATGATGAGCCAGATGAGGGCGATGCCCACCAGCACGAACACGACGGGCAATGCGATGCCGATGATTTCGCTGAATTCCATGATGAGCCTCCTGATCGCTCGGAGCCTTCACTATAGCACGTCCGGCGGCTACCGGCCGCCTGCGCGCGCCATCCTCCGGCAACCATCCGGCAACGGATTCCGCGCTAGGAGACGCCGCCTTCGCCCGCCGTCGCGTCCGGGGCGGCAGCGGGCCCGCCCGCTGCGCCGGGCCGGGCCGCACCGCCGCGCCGGGCAACACGATCGCGTGCCGTCGCGTCGGCGCGGTAGGCCGCCCAGCCGCGGTCGCTGGAGCGGTAGAAGCAGCCGCGCTCCAGCCCATCGGGCAGGTAGGGCTGCTCCACCCAGCCGCCGGGGTAGTCGTGCGGGTACAGATAGGCGCCGTAGTCCTTCGAGCCGGGACGGTGCCGATCGCGCAGGTGGTCGGGCACGGCGCGGGCCGGGCCGTTGCGCACTTCGGACAGGGCGGCGTCGATGCCGGCCTCTGCGGCGTTGCTCTTCGGGGCCAGCGCCAGGTAGATGGCCGCCTGCGCCAGGTTGATGCGGCACTCGGGGTAGCCGATCACCTCCGCCGAGCGGAACGCCGCCTCGGCCACCAGAAGCGCCTGCGGGTCGGCGTTGCCGATGTCTTCCGACGCGGCGATGAACATGCGCCGCGCGATGAACTTCGGGTCCTCGCCGCCGTCGATCATGCGCGCCAGCCAGTACAGCGCGGCGTCGGGGTCGCTGCCGCGCATCGACTTGATGAACGCCGAGATGACGTCGTAGTGCATGTCCTTGTTCTTGTCGTAGGGCAGGTTGCGGTGCGGCACGGCGGCGCGCACGGCGTCCTCGCCGATGACGGCGGGCGCCTCGGGCGTTCCCTCCGCCACCATGCCGGCGGCCAGCTCCAACGTGGTAAGGGCGCCGCGCCCGTCGCCGCCCGCCAGAAGCACGATGGCCGCGCGGGCCGCGTCGTCCAGGCGGTAGCGCCCCGCCAGGCCGCGCTCATCGGCCAGCGCATGGTCCAAAAGCAGCGACACGTCGTCGTCGGAGAGGCTGCGCAGCTCCACCACGCGCGAGCGCGACAGCAGCGCCGAGTTCACCTCGAAGTAGGGGTTCTCCGTGGTCGCGCCCACCAGCACCACCACACGGTCCTCCACCGCGTGCAGAAGCGCGTCTTGCTGGCTGCGGTTGAAGCGGTGGATCTCGTCTACGAACAGGATGGTACGCCCGCCCGACAAAGCCAGGCGCTTCTCGGCGGCGCTTATCTCGCGCCGCAGGTCGGACACCGTGCCGCCAATGGCCGACACCTCCACGAACGCGGCCTTGGTGGCCTGCGCTATGACGTGCGCGATGGAGGTCTTGCCCGTGCCGGCCGGCCCGTACAGGATCACCGAGCTCAGGCGGTCCTGCTCGATGGCGGTGCGCAGCCAGCTGCCCGGCCCCACGGCCTCGCCCTGGCCCACCAGCTCGTCCAAGGTGCGCGGGCGCATGCGCACGGCAAGCGGCGCCACGTCCTGGCGCGCCTGTTTCTCTATTTCAGTGAAGAGCGTTTCCATGAATGGCATGGTACCACACGAAGCAGAAGCCCCACCCCCGGCCAGAAGGATGAACCCACCTCGAAAGGTGGGTGCTCGCAGCTCGCTTCCCGGCTTTCGCATCAACGGATGCGAATCTCCGTTCCCCGCGCTATCTTGAGCTCCCTTGTGCTGAAACGTCGGTCCATCGCAAAAATGTGGCTGCGAGGGTGGAACCTGCTTTTGAGTATAGGGCCTGCCAAGGCAAAGAAAAGTCTTGACATGCGCCAGCGCGCTGGGGAAGATGAAGGAACATGCGGACTGCGCCCAACCGGCACCGCATCCGGTTCCGGTGCCGCTCCGTCCAGTGCGCCCGCGCCGCCGGCGCGTCCAGCGCGCCCTATTCCGGTTTCACGGCGGCCAGCCGTACGATGAAGGTCGTTCCCTTCCCCACTTCGCTTTCCACCTCGATGGTGCCGTGATGGTACAGCACCGTGTGCTTCACGATGGCAAGGCCCAGCCCGGTGCCGCCTGTCTCCTTCGACCGGCTCTTGTCCACGCGGAAGAACCGCTCGAAGATCTTTTCGCGGTACTCCTCGGGGATGCCCGGACCCGTGTCGGACACCCGCACGACCACCGACTCGCCCGCCGCAGAACCCGCACCCGCAGCCTCGACGCTTATCGCCATGGACACCTCGCCGCCGGGGTGGTTGTAGCGGATGCCGTTCTCCATGAGGTTGTACAGCATCTCTTCCACCATGGTCTCGTTGCCCATGACGAACGCCGGGCCGCCCGACACGCGCATTTTCACGCCCTGGTCGGCGGCGAAGCTTTCCAGGCGCGTCAGCACGCGGCGAGCCTGCGCGCCCACGTCCACCGGCTTGGAGTCGGCTTCGGTAAGCGAGGTCTCGTCCAGGCGCGAGAGCGCCAGCACGTCGTTGATGAGGCTGCGCATCGCCTGCGCTTCCTCGTAGATGAGCCCGGCGAACTTGCGGCGGTCGGCCGGATCCACCATGTCGTTCTTCATCAGCTCCGCGTAGCCCGAGATCACCTGCAGCGGCGTCTTCATCTCGTGGCTCACGTTGCTGGAGAAGTCGCGCCGCATGCTCTCGGCCTGGGCCAGCTCCACGTTCTGCTGCTTCAGCAGGCGCTGCTGCTCGTCGATGCGGAACAGCAGGGGATCCATCTCGGCGTAGATCTCGTTCTCCAGCGGACGCGAGAAGTCCAGCGCGTCGATGGGCTTCATGATGCGGCGCGTGAGCAGGCGCGACAGCGCAAACACCAGAACGCCCGCCACCAGCACGATGATGGCGGCCGGTCCTATCATGTTGCCGAGGAAGGCCATCAGCGACGAGCGCGATTCGGACAGACGCACCACCGCGCCGTCGGAAAGCGACACGGCGGCGTACACGGTGTCGGTGCGCAGCGTGTCGGAGTAGCGGATGGACAGCGCCTCGCCGTCTGCGCGCGCCTCGGCCACCTCCGGACGGTCCGCATGGTTTTCCATCGCAGCCTCGTCGGCGTCGGTGTCGTAGAGCACCTCGCCCTGCGGGTCGATGAGCGTGCAGCGGAAGTCGCCGCCCACCTGGTCGTCCAGCAAAGCGATGCCGTCCTCTGGCGTGGGCTGGGCCTCAAGCGCCAAGGCCAGCTCGCGCGTGTCGTCCAGCAGGTCGGCTTCCATGTCGTTGGCGTAGGTGAGGTAGAACAGGGCGGTCAGCACCACCGTTACCGCCACCAGGACGGCCAAAACGAACGCCAGCACGCTGGCGAATATGCGTCCCGACAGGCTTTTCGCCTGCCACAAAGGCCCCGAGAAGCGCGCGTTCATGCGACAGCCCGCCCCGCTTGGCTACGAGGGGCGCTTCAGGCAGTACCCCACGCCGCGCACGGTGCCGATGCAGCCATCGGCGCCCGGGCAGGCGGCGGCGAGCTTCTGCCGCAGGGTCTGGATGTGCACGTCCACGGTGCGCGTCTCGCCCACGTAGGTGATGCCCCACACGTCTTCCAGCAGCTGGCTGCGGGTGAGCACGCGGCCGTTGTTGCGCATGAGGGTGCGCAGCAGGTCGAATTCCTTCAGCGTGAGCGACACCGGGTTGCCACCCGCCTCCACGGTGTGCGCGCCCGTCTTCAGCACGATGGGCCCGCAGGTCAGCTCGTCGTCGGCCAGCACGGCGGGCGCGGCGGCACGGCGCAGAAGCGCGTTCACGCGCGAGACCAGCTCCATCATGCCGAAGGGCTTCGCCAGGTAGTCATCGGCGCCGGCGTCCAGGCCGCTCACCTTGTCGAACTCGGTTCCCTTGGCGGTGAGCATCATCACCGGCAGGTGCTTGGTGGACGCGTCCTCGCGCAGGATGTGCAGCACCTCCATGCCGTCCATCTCCGGCAGCATGATGTCCAGCAGGATGAGCTCGGGCAGGCGGTGCTTGCACGCCTCGAAGAACTCCCCGGGGGCGGCGAACCCCTCGGCCTCGAACCCTGCCTGACGCAGCGCGTAGATGGTCAGGTCGCGAATGTTCGTTTCGTCTTCAACGTAGTAGATCATGGCGTCAGTCGCAATCCAATCCGTGGCGCGGAGCGTGCCGCGCGTTCCTTCCCCACGCATCTTCGCACCGCGCGCAGGGCACCAACTTTATAGTGCGGCTTCTCCGTCAAAACCGCATCAGGTTTCGGTCAAATGCGGGTAAAGCCGCGCAGCGCGGATGATGAGCAGGCGGCCTGCCTGCCCTCGGCCGCCGCTCACGCGCTGCGGCCGTCGCGCGTGAGCGGGGCGATGGCGCGTACCACAGCGTCCTTGGCCGCCGTCGGATCGACGCCCTCCGCCATCCACACCACCACGCTGCCGGTGAACCCGAACGCCGTCACGTCGGAGAACGTCACCGACGGCTCCACGTCCACCGCGCCCACGCCGTGCGCGGCAGCCGAGGCCGCCTGAGCGATGCGCTCGGACGCCTGGGTCAGCTCGTCGCCTTCCGCCACCACCGAGATGGGCACCACCACCTTGCGCGGCGGGGGAAGCTGGATGAGCGACGAGGTGTTCAGCACCGAGTTCGGCACGACGATCTTCTCGCCCGTGGAGGTGACCAGGGTGGTATGGCGCCACGTCACGTCGCGCACGATGCCGCGCTGCCCGCCCACGTCCACGTTGTCGCCCGGCTCGATGATGCCCATGATGCTCAGTTGCAGCCCGCTGATGAGGTTCGCCAGCGTGTCCTGGAAGCCCAGCGAGATGGCGATGCCGCCGATGCCCAGCGCCGCCACCGCCGCAGTGACGTCCACGCCGAAGCAGCTCGACAGGACCACGCTCACGCCGATGGCCCACACCACCACGCGCACGATGTTCACGAAGATGGACGAGGACGGCAGCGGCACCGAATCGTGGCTGAGCACGCGGCGGATGAGCTTCGCCGCCACGCGCGAAACGACCGCCGTCACCGCCAGCGCGACGACGGCCACGATGGCGGTGCTGAGCCAATCCACCTGCACGAAGCCGCTCACGAAGGCCAGCAGGTTCTCCGCCGGTTCCTCCAGTATGGTCGCCTCGGCGGTTTCCGTTGCGCCGTCCATGGGGCGCCCTCCCTTCCCCGCGCCGCCTTGCTGAAGCGGCAAGCGGACGAGCCTATTCCACCGTGCCGTACACCTGGCCCCACGCGTGCCCGCCGATGGCGGAGTTCAGCTGGTCGCACAGGCGCTGGCGCGTGTAGGAGCCCGGCGGCAGCAGCCGCACCACCTCCATCAGCTCCTCGCCAGGGTCGGCCGCCTCCGCGGCCAGGATGACGTCGAGGCGCCGCACCGCGTAGTCTTTCGAGTCGGCGCTGGCGTACAGCGCGTCCACGATGTTCTGCAGCGTGCCGTAGCGCGGGCTGCGCCGGGTGTTCGCGCCCTCTTGCGTCGCCACGGCCTAGCGCTCCTCGGCCGCAGGCGCCACCACGTCGAAGCCCGCAGTGGCCGCCGCCAGCGCGCCGGTGTAGGCCGGGGTGGCGTCGCCGGTGGCGCGCAGGAACTGGACGCCCGCCGCGCGCAGGCGCGTGGCGGCCTCCACCATCGTGTCGGCGCAGTAGTAGGGGTTCTCGTCGGTGGCCACGCCCTGCTTCGGGTCGCGATGGCCCACATGCAGTTGCGCCAGCAGGGGCGCGTCGGTTGCCGCGGCGGCGCGACGGGCCAGGCGCTCGGCCGCCGCAAGCGGGGCGGCGGTTTCGAAGCCGGCCACCGAGGCGCCGAACTCCGCCATCACAGCCAGGGCGTCCTCCAGCTGCGCGCGGCCGCCGGACAGCAGCCCTTCGGCGTCCACCGTCACCGAGGCGAACACGGGCGCGTCGGTGACCTGGCGCACGCCCATCAGCGCGCACTTCAGGTCGTCGGCACGGACGAAGCCGTTCAGGAACAGGGCGTCGAGCTCTTGGCCGTCGAACGCGTGCGCGGCGCGGGCGTACTGCGCGCGGTTCTCGTTGAGCGAGGCCTTGCTCGACCCGTCCAGCGGAAGCCCGCAGGGCCCCACTTCCGCCAGCAGATGCTGGGGACGCAGCGGGCGGATGGCCCGCAATGCCGCGATGGCCAGCTCGGACCCACGGTCCATAAGGCCCTGGTGCGCCAGGCGCGCCGGGGCGACGCCTTCCGTCGCGGCGACGAGGCACTGCGCGCCCGCCACCTTCTCCATGCGCAGGGCGTCGCGCACCGCCTCGGGCTCCACCAGGATAAGGTAGCCCAGGTCGTTTTCGACGTTCATTCCCTGCCGCGTCAGCTGGGCGCCCAGCGGCGCCGAGAGCACGAGCATATCTCTGTGGAACCGCATCGCTATGTCGGGCATGCGGAGCCTCCTTACGTTTTCGCTTCGCCAGCCGCGCAGGCGCGCGGCCGCTTCTTGCTTCACGGGGCCAGGTCCGACGCGTGCCGGATGCACGGGCGCGCGGGCGTGTGAGCCCGCGAGCGCGGCCCCTCCCGGCTATCATACGGGAAGCGCGGCCCGCCCGCCACCCGCGAGGCACCACCAGCTGCGCAGGAGAACGGGGGTGCGGAGGGAGCACACCGATCTGCCCGGCGCGGACGCCTCAGTCCGAACAGCCCCTCAGGGGCAACCGGGCGCAACGGACGGGCGAACGGCAAGCGCAACGGAAGCGCATGCGCTTCGCCGACCTCCTTGCGCCGATGGCGGGGCAAGGAGGTCGAGGCGGAAAGGGCGGCCTATAATCGGAATCGGCAAACGGAAGGCTCCCCTCCTTTCGAATGCCCTGCCATCACGCAGGAAGCGGTGCTTCAGCATCGCCTCACCCCTCCTTGTTGCCCGGCGCGAGCTCCCCTCTCCCGCCGGGCGTTCCTTTTCCTAGCGCCGGCGCGCACACCTCCACCCGCCGCACGCACGAGAACAGACGCGTCGGCTGCCGCCTGCGCTCCGCTTTCGGCCCCGCCAACCCCTTCCGTCACGCGCCCGACAGCTTCCCTTTACCTATTTGTTACTTTCGAAGGGCCAGATTCACAAAACGTGCACGGCCAGCACATACGGTCTTCAATGGCGTTCGTTATACTGTGAGCCAGCAAGCGAGAGGTTCCCCTCCTCCCCTTGCTTCTGCTTATCCCTTAAAGCAGAGCGATGCAGAGCATCGCATTATCCCCTCCTTAGGGCCCGGCGGGAGTTCCCCTCTCCCCCGGGCCGCTTCTTTTTCCGGACGCGCGAACGTTCGAAGCCCAAGCCGCCACGCATCGCTTGCCCCGACACCACGACCAGCGCCGCAGCCGGCCCTGGCCCGGGCAACGCCGCAACCGGCCAGCCCCCAACCCAAGCAACGCCACGGCCGAAAACCCCCGCCGGGCCGACAGCCCAGCCGAAGCGCTTCCGCGGCCGCGCGCTTGCCCGTATGGTAGGAGGCGAAACAGCAGCAAAGGAGGAAGCCCCATGAACATCGCGGTGCTGGAAGGCCACGTGTGCAACCCCGGCGACCTGACATGGAGCGCGCTCGACCGCTTCGGGAACGTGACGGTGCACGAGCGCACGCCGCGCGCGGAGCTGCGCGAGCGCCTGGCCGATGCCGACATCGCCATCGCCAACAAGGTGGTGTGGGACGAAGAGGCTCTCTCGTGGGCGCCGCGCCTGAAGCTGATCGCGCTGGCCTCCACCGGCTACAACGTGGTGGACCTGAACGCCGCCCGCGCGCACGGCGTGACGGTGTGCAACGTGCCGGCCTATTCCACGCCCGATGTGGCCCAAATGACGTTCGCCCTGATGCTGGGGCTGTGCCTGCACGTGGAGGACCACACGCGCATGGTGATGGACGGCGACTGGGTGCGCGCAAACGACTTCTGCTTCTGGAACGGGTCGCTGGTGGACGAAGCCGCCGTGGCGGACGCCCTGCGCACGGGGAAGCTCGCGGGCTTCGACGCCGACGTGGTGTCGCGCGAGCCCATGCGCGCCGACAACCCGCTGCTTTCCGTGCGCGACCGCAACGTGCTGATAACGCCCCACATCGCCTGGGCCACCCGCGAGGCGCGCGCCCGCCTGCTGGACGAGATCGCGAAGAACATCGGGGCGTTCCTTGCCGGAACGCCCCGCAACGTGGCGAGCTGAGGCGCTCCGGCGGAAGCGCTTACGCCTGCTTGCGGCGGAACAGGATGTTGTTCGTCTCCAGCCAGCTTTCCACCGTGCCGGTGTCGAAGCCGTCGGCGGGGTCGATGACCAGCGCGTACATTTCCTCTTCCTTCAGCACGGCGTCCAGCGCGTCGGTCAGCTGGATCTCGCCGCCCACGCCGGGCTGCACGTCGGCCAGAAGCTCCATGACGCGCGACGAGAGCAGGTAGCGACCGAACACGGCCAGGTTGCTGGGCGCGTCCTCGAGCGCCGGCTTCTCCACCAGCGAATCAACCTTCCACACGTCGTCGGAGACGGCCGCGCCGGCGATGATGCCGAAACGGCTCACCTGGTCGTCGGGCACCGGCATGACGGCGATGACGCTGGCGCCGCCGTGCGCGTCGGAGACCTCCTGCATGCGCGGCAGCATCTTGTTGTCGGGCACCAGCACGTCGCCCAGCAGCACGTAGAACGGCTCGGAGCCCGTCTTCTCGTGCGCGCAGCGGATGGCGTGCCCCAGGCCCAGCGGCTCGTCTTGGTACACGTAGCTCACGTTGTAGTTGCCCACCTGCTCCACCACGTCGGCGTACTTGTCTTTGCCGCGGGCGCGCAGCGTGGCCACCAGCTCGGGGTTGGGGCTGAAGTGCTCTTCGATGGATTTCTTCTCGCGGCTGTTGATGATGACCACCTCGTCGGCGGCGGAGGCAAGGCCCTCCTCCACGACGTACTGGATGGCCGGGCGGTCCACGACGAGCAGCATCTCCTTGGGCTGCGCCTTCGTCGCCGGCAGGAACCGCGTGCCCAGGCCCGCGGCGGGAATGAGTGCCTTCATAGGGAATGACCTCCTGTTTCGATGTCTGACGCGCAACGGGCGCGGGCAGCGGGCCCCTCCGGCAGCGCGCCTCCGCATTGTAGCATGCGCCGCGAAGAGCCCCGGACGCCCCGGGCATTCTCCAACGGAACAGCGCCTCGCGCCCCTGCCCGGCGGCGAAGGAGTATGATGAAGCCGATCACCCGGCGCCGAAGCGCGACGCCCCGAAACGAAAGGCGGCCTGCCCATGACCGACGGCAAAACCGTGAAGATAACCCTGCTCACCGGCTACCTGGGCGCCGGCAAGACCACGCTTTTGAACCACATCCTCGCAAACGGCGACGGCGTGCGCGCCGCCGTCATCGTCAACGACATCGGCGAGGTGAACGTGGACGCCGCGCTGGTGCGCGACGGCGGCCTGACGCAGGCCGACGACATCATCCCGCTGACCAACGGCTGCATCTGCTGCACGCTGTCCGACGACCTGGCGAACCAGCTGCAGGCCATCGCGGCGTCGGGCGACTTCGACTGCATCCTCATCGAGGCATCGGGCATCTGCGAGCCCATCCCCATCGCCTACACCATCAGCGGATTCTGCGATCAGACCGGCAACGGCCCTGCGCCGCTGGCGCTGGACAACATCATCGCGGTGGTGGACTGCGCGCGCCTGCTGGACGAATTCGATGCCGGCCGCGCCCTGGCGGCGGGCGACGTGGACGAAGACGACGTGGAAAGCCTGCTGATCCAGCAGATCGAGTTCTGCACCACGCTCGTGCTGAACAAGACGGACCAGGTGACGCCCGAGCAGCTGGCCGAGATCAAGGCCATCGTGCGCAGCCTGCAGAAGGACGCGCGCATCATCGAGGCGGTGCGCGGCGAGGTGCCGCTGGGCGAGCTGCTGGACACCGGCCGATTCGACTTCAACGACGCGTACAACTCCGCCGCTTGGATAGCGGCGATGGAGCATCCTGAAGAGCACGAGGAGCCCGAGGTGCTGGAGTACGGCTTCTCCACCTTCGTCTACGAACGGCGCCAGCCCTTCGACCTGGAGAAGCTCGGCGCGTTCGCCGAGAGCTGGCCGCGGGAGATCGTGCGGGCGAAGGGCATCGTCTGGGCGGTGCAGGACCTCGACGAGCGCCTGCTGTTCGAACAGGCCGGGCGCCAGATTTCCGTGACGGGCACCGGCCCGTTCGCGGCCGCGATGCCCGAAGAAGAGCGCGCCGCCGAGCTGGCCGCCGATCCGTCGCTTGAGGCGTTCTGGGATCCCGAGCTGGGCGACCGCGGGACGCGCCTGTGCGTCATCGGGAGACACCTGGATCGCGCCGCGATGGAAGCCGCCCTCGACGCCTGCCTGGCGCAAGACGAGCCGCGAAGCTGAAACCGCGCGCCCTTGGGCGGCGCGCATGCCACCACGCCACCATCGACGCGCTTGCGGCCGATGCACGGAAAGGAAACGCCATGAAACGCCGCGGCACGCTGATGGGCATCGCCGCCATCCTGTGCTGGAGCCTGATGATCGGGCTTCTGCGCGCGACCATGGACGCGTTCGGCTCGCAGCTGGGCGGAGCTTTGACCTACACCTTGGGAGCCGCGATGCTGTTCCTGGTTAACCGGCCCACCCCGCTGCGACGCCTGTCGAAGAGGTTCCTGCTCGCCAGCGGCGCGCTGTTCGTCTCCTACGAGGTGCTGCTGGCGCTTGCCGTGGGTCTCGCAGCCAGCCCCGCCCAGACGCTCGAGGTGAGCATGCTGAACTACCTGTGGCCCACCTTCACCGTGCTGCTCTGGGCGCTGCTTAACGGCCGGCGGCGAGGCAGGGCGCTGCTGCGCGTGCTGCCCGGAGCCCTTGTCGCCACCGCAGGCGTGGGCCTTTCGGTGGGCGGGCAGCAGCTGCTGGAGCAGGGCGCGCCGTTCGCGGAGCTTTTCATGAACCCGCTGCCCTATGCGCTCGCCGCTGCGGGGGCTCTTCTGTGGGGGCTTTACAACACGGTGACGCCGAAGGTGTCCGACGGAGGCAACGCCATCGCGTACTTTTTCGTGGCGGTGGCCGCATCGCTTTGGGCTGCGTTTTTCGCGCAAGGCGCCCCGATGCCCCGCTCGATCGCGCCGTCCGACCTAATCCCGCTCGTCGCCACCGCCGCCGCGATCGCGGCGGGCTACGCGCTATGGGGCCGCGCCATCGTGGAGGGCGACCTTCGCGTGCTCTCCATCGCCTCGTACGCCACGCCGGTGCTTTCCACCGTCGCCACCACCGTTATCCTGGCAGCGGCTCCCGGGCCGGTGTTCTGGGCGGGTGCCGCGCTGGTGGCCGTAGGCTCGCTTGCCAGCTGGATGGGATCCCGAAAGGAGCGATGAACGCGTCGGGCGGCTGCATCGGACGGGGCGATGCAGCGGGCTCGGGCGGCATCCGGGGAAGAACGGTCGGCTGAAGGCGGGCCGCGGAAGCCCCCCCCCCGAAGCGCTGGATCCGCATTATAACCCGAGGGTGCGCGACGCCTCACGCAACGGCGGTTCCCAACCGCGCCGCGAAACGCTACCCTTGGGGAAACGCCCATGCGGACAAGGGAGGGGATCATGCGATATCGCGAACTGGGGAGCACGGGCCTGAAGATAAGCGAAATCGGCTTCGGCGGCGAGTGGATGGACAAGTCGCTTGAAGAGACGCGCGCGGTGGTGGACGCATGCGAGGCGGCGGGCATCAACATCCTGGACTGCTGGATGGCAGACCCCACGCGCCGCTCCAATCTGGGGGATGCGCTTGAAGGCCGTCGCGACAAGTGGATCATCCAAGGGCATATCGGATCCACCTGGCAGGACGGCCAGTACGTGCGCACGCGCGACATGGACTGGGTGAAGCCGGCCTTCGAGGACCTGCTCGCGCGCTTCCATACCGACTATATGGATATCGGCATGATTCACTTCGTCGATAAGACGGATGAATACCACCAGATCATGGACGGGCCGTTTATGGAATACGTGCGTGCGCTGCTGGCAATCGGCGCCATTCGCCACATCGGCCTCTCGACGCATAATCCCGACGTTGCCAAGCTGGCGGCTGCCGAGCCTGCCATCGAGGTGGTCATGTTCAGCCTGAACCCCGCCTTCGACATGCTGCCGGCAAGCGACGACATCAACGACCTGTTCGGCGACTACAGCGCGACGACCGGCGGCATCAACGCCGATCGGGCCGAGCTCTACGCGCTGTGCGAGCAGACGGGCACCGGGCTCACCGTGATGAAGCCGTACGCGGGCGGGCGCCTGCTGGCAGCGGACACGTCGCCGTTCGGGGTGGCGCTGACCGCGGCGCAGTGCATCCACTACGCGCTCACGCGTCCCGCCGTCGCCAGCGTGATGGCGGGTTTCTCGTCGGTGGAGCACGTGGCGGACGCCGCCTCCTACGAGGACGCAACCCCCGACGAGCGCGACTACGCCAGCGTGCTGGCGGGCGCGCCGAGCCACGCGTATTTCGGGCAATGCACCTACTGCGGCCACTGCGCGCCCTGCACCGTGGGCATCGACATCGCCACGGCGAACAAGTACTACGACTTGGCCGTCATGCAGGACGAGGTGCCCGACTCGCTGCGCGAGCACTATCGCGCGCTCGACGCGACGGCGGCGGACTGCACCGCCTGCCGCGCCTGCGAGGAGCGCTGCCCCTTCGGCGTGAAGATCGCCGACAAGATGGGGAAGGCGGCCGAGCTGTTCGGCTGCTAAGGGTACCGGCTCTCCGCTTGCCACCGCAATCCGGAATGGCAGGACGGCTGCCTTTGCGCTATGCTTAGATGAAGCGCCCGAACTTGCGGCGCGCGTCCGAGAGGAGCAGACGATGGCCTCGTTCCTGGAAGATTTCAGACTCATCAAGCACGCCAATCGGGAGATGTGGGAAGACGTCCGTTCGGGCGCTACCAAACCCTTCCTGCCTTTCGGGAAGGCGCAGAAGCGCTACGAAGAGGCGCAGCGCCTCGCCGCCGTATGCGAGCGCTACGGCATCCCCTACTTCGAAGCGCCCTACCGGGAATGGGCGCTCGAGGCGGTGCTCGCGTTCGACCGGGCGAACCCCTACCCCCAAACGCCCTGCACCTTGCCCGAGGACGCCGCCGCGAAGGTGCTCGAAAACTTCGCCGAGCTCAAGACGGACACCGACTGGACGCACCGGCTGTTCCAGAAACTCGAGAACAGCTGGGGGCTGGACACCTCGTGGAACGAGGCGGGCGAGCTGTACGGCGCGCTCGTGGACGGTGCGCCGCCGGCGCTCGATCGTCGCGAAACGGCATGCTACTTCGCCCTCGAGGCGGAGGTGTTCGAAAGGATCGCCCCTCCCCCCTTCAACGTGCGACGCGTGACCTCGTTGCACGCCAACCTGCGCCGCCGCCTTGCCGGAGAGGGGCCCCAAGGGCCGGCGATCGTCGCCGGCAGCGCGCTGCCCCCGCTGCCCAACCTTACCGCGGCATTCGACCGCGCGCTGCCCTCCGAGCGCATCCTCGCCTGCGAGCGCGCGTTCTGGAAAGCGTTCGGCACGTTCTCGCGCAACATGAGATTCGCCTACGGGCGGCAGAAAGGGTGGGTGCGCCCTTACCATGGACGCGGGCCCGCCGACGGGCACGCCCTGCGCACCGACTGGGGTCGCCGCCTCATCCTGCTCTACGGCGAGCTGAACATGCTCACCCACGCCTGCTACGACGACGTATGGAGCCTCGTGCAGGTGGCGGCTGATTTCAGCGCGATGCTGGACGCGCCCACGACGCGGCGGCTGTTCTTCAAGCCGCAACGGGCCAAACTGTGCCGCTTCACGCCGGAGGAGCGCGGCAGGCGCGACCGAGCCGAGAAGAAGCGCCACGCCGACGCCATCGCCCGCATCAAGCGCGACGAGGAGCGCGAGGCGCAGCGGCGCGGCGGGATGGGCGGCGCCGCCGACGAGTTCGACGAGGCGTTCGGTTCCTGCGAATTCGGCAACTCCTACTCCTACGCTTGGTACACCGACCGCGACACCTACAACGACCCCGCTCGCTAGGCGCGCCGGGCCGCAGGCCGCGGCCCGGGCTACTCGCCGCTGTTCGCCTTCGCGATGTCGGCAAGCCGCACGTGCTCGTTGCAGAAACGTGCGGAGGGGTTCTTCTCGCCCATGGGCAGGCTGATGGCGTGCGCGGGGCAGGCGTGGATGCAGGCAAGGCATGCGTTGCAGCCCAAGCCTGCCAAGGCGTCGCGGCGGGCGATGCCGCCCTCCAGGGAGATGCAGCCCGCAGGGCACACGCGCGCGCAAGCGCCGCAGCCGGTGCAGCGGTCCCCGTCGATGCTTAGGAACCCGCCGAGGTCGGGCGCTTCGAAGCGCATGCCGAAGCGCAGGAACTCCTCGTGCGCGGCGCGGTCGGCATCGGTGACGGGCTCGATCCAGCGCTTGCGCGCGGAGACGTCCGCCTTGATGCGCGCGAGGTTCTCGTCGATGCGCTTCTCGGGGATGAGCGCGCGCTCCTCGTCCATGTCGAAGCTGGGCAGCCAGTTGTCCACCATCAGCAGCGTGGAGATGTAGGCGGGCTCGACGCCTGCCGCGCGGGCCTCCTCCTGGGCAAGCTCGACGCCGTTGGCATGGCGGCGCCCGTAGGTCTCGATCAGGTAGAAGTAGGGCGTGTCGAAGGAGGCGCGGTGGATGAACTCGCGGACCATCGCGGGCATGAGGTGCCCGTACAGGGGGAACACGATGCCGATCGCGTCGTCGGCGTACGCCAACTCGCCTTCGCGGCGCATCTGCCGCGGGATGCTCACCGGCTGCGCGCCTCCGCCCTCGCCCCCCGCGAGCTCCCGCGCGACGTGCAGGCAGTTGCCCGTCCCCGTGAAGTAGAAGATCATACCCGCCCCCTTTTCCGCCGCCGCGCATGCGGCGCGGGATCGCGACATCGGCTCGATCCGGCTCGAAGCGAGGCGGGAACCCCGCTCCTTGCGCGAACCGCTTTCGCCGACCATGATAGCGGTTCCGCCCCCGCCGGGGCAGTGCCGGTTGGTTGGCGGGGATGCCACCTTAGGGTTTCCACGTGCGGCGCGGCGAGGGCGAAGGGCGGGCGGAACCGCCTTACCTTGGAGTCTGCGTCCCTCGCTCGCGTCCCTTTCGCCATGCGGGGACGGCGCGGCGGGCTATCCACCACGCCGCTGCAGGGCAAGGGTCGAGCATGCTCCAAGCGCATACTGGGATAGGCATCCGGCATTGTACTTCGCCGCGCCGCGCCCGCACAATGAAGGCCGTCGGATGGCGAAAAGCCATCGCTTGAGACTGGCGATGCGCGGGACGATCCGCGCAGGAGGAGAGGTGAGACATGGAGTACGTGGAGCTTGCAAACGGCATCCAGATGCCGCAGCTGGGATACGGCGTGTTCCAGATCGACGACACCGAGGCGCAGCGCTGCGTGGGCAATGCCCTCAAAGCGGGGTACCGCCTGATCGACACGGCGCAAGCGTACGGCAACGAGCGCGGCGTGGGAGCCGCCGTCGCGGAAAGCGGCATCGCGCGCGACGAGCTTTTCGTCGTGAGCAAGGTGTGGGTGTCCGAGTACGGCGAGGGCCGCACCTACGACTCCATCAGGCGATCACTGGACCTTCTGGGCCTCGAGCAGATCGACCTCATGCTGCTGCATCAGGCCTACAACGACTACCACGCGGCGTGGCGCGACATGGAGCGCGCCTATGACGACGGGCTGGTGCGCGCTATCGGCGTGTCGAACTTCGACCCGATGCGCCTGATCGACCTGTGCACGTTCTCCCGTGTGGCTCCCATGGTCAACCAGATCGAGACGCACGCGTTCTGGCAGCAGCGCGCCGCGCACGCCAACATGGAGCAGCTCGGCGTGGCCCACATGGGCTGGGGCCCGTTCGCCGAGGGAGCCAACGGATTCTTCGAGAACCCGCTTTTGGCGGAGATCGCTGCAAAGCATGGCAAGAGCGTGGGGCAGGTGGCGCTGCGCTATCAGTTGGACCAAGGCGTCATCGTCATCCCCAAGACCGTGCGCGCCGAGCGCATGGCCGAGAACTTCGACGTGTTCGACTTTGCGCTGGACGATGACGACCGTGAGAAGATCGCCGAGCTCGATTGCGGGCGGTCGCTGTGCTTTGACCATACCGACGCCCAGCTCATCGGAGGACTGCTGAAGATGGTGAAAGGGCAGATCGGCTAGCTCCCCGACCCTAGCTCCCAGCCCTCTCGCAGCCTCCCGCGCCGAAATCCGCGACGGCCGAGCGGGCAGCAGACGTGTCGGCACCGCACCGCCGCAGCGCCGACACGATGGCGGCCACCGCCTGCGGCGCGTCGAGCAGCGCCACCGCATAGAACGTCGCGTGCGCGTCCGCATCCTGGATGGGGATGCGCACGCGATCCGGCTCCCCGCCAAAGGAACGCTCGAACTCCGACACGTCGGTGACGAAGCCCGGGAGGTCGGATGTGCGGATGAGCTGCGCGAGCACCGTCGGGTCGTTCTGCTCGATGAAGCGCGCGTTGGGCATGGCGCGACGCACCATATCGCCCCAGAAGCCCACTTCCGCGCTCATGAGGAAGGTGCGCCCGTCGAGGTCGGCGGCGCGCACGCTCGTACGGGAGGCAAGCTCGTCGTCGGCGCGCACATACGCGAACAGGTTCTCAACCATGAACGGCGTGCACGCCACGTTCGGAAGGCCGAGGGGGCGGCGCGTGATGACGATGTCGGCCGAGCGGTCGAACAGGCGCCGTTCCGCCTCGCGCCCATCGTCCACCAGCTCGGAGGTGAGTATGGTTCCGGGGAAGCGCCCCACCACCTGAGCGGTGAGCCGCCACACCGGCGCCGGCGCCACCGACACCACGTGGATGGTGCGCTTCTTGCGCGCGATCTCGTCAAACGCATCGCGCATGCGCCGTTCTTCTGCCAGGATGGCCCGCGCGTGGGAGAGCGCGCGACGCCCCTCGTCGTTGAGCTCCACGCGGTTGCGCGTGCGCGAGAACAGCTCGCAGCCCAGTTCGCGCTCGAGCGCGCGCATCGAGCGACTGACGGAGGGCTGCGAGGTGTGCAGCGCCTCCGCTGCTGCCGAGAACGTGCCCTCGCGCGCGATGGCCTCAAGCTGGCGCAGCTGCTCGAACTCCATGGACGCCTCCTTCTGTCAGCTGTCGCGCGCCTTTCGACGCGTCGCGCGCCCCGCATCGCGACTGCCTGTTCCCAGTATACGTTGCACGCATACTGGGATGGTCTCTCGGCATTGCACTTCGCCGTCGGGCGGTCGCACAATGGAACCGTCGAACGAACGGTCGCGTGCCCCTTCTCGAGCGCGCGACCGCATTCAACCGGAAAGGAGTTCCGCTTCATGAACATCGAAACAGCAAGGCTCAACGACGGTGTGGACATCCCCGTCTACGGATTCGGCACGTACCAGATCCCTGCCGACGGCAGCGCGTATCGGGCGGTCAGGGAAGCGCTCGACCTCGGCATCCGGCACATCGACACCGCCGTCGCCTACTTCAACGAGCAGGAAGTCGGGCGAGCCGTCCGCGAAAGCGGCATCCCACGCGAGGAGATCTTCGTGACCAGCAAGCTCTGGCTTCAGGACTACGGCCGTGAGGCTGCGCGAAAGGGTATCGAGACCTCCCTGCGCAAGCTGGGGCTCGACTATGTGGATCTCTACCTGATCCATCAGCCCTACGGTGATGTGCCTGGCGCATGGCAGGCGATGGAGGAGGCCAAGGCGGACGGCAAGATCCGCTCCATCGGCGTGAGCAACATGACTCCGGCCATCTGGAGCGCCTTCGTGCCGCAGTTCGACACCATGCCGTCCGTCAACCAGGTGGAGTTCAACCCCTACTTCCAGCAAAGGGAGCTTCGCGCCATCATGGCGAAGGAGAACGTCAGGCTTGAGAGCTGGGGGCCGCTGGCCCAGGGCAACAAGGACCTGTTCTCCGAGCCTGCGATCCAGCGCATCGCCGAAGCCCACGGAAAGAACGCCGCGCAGGTCATCCTGCGCTTCGAGTGCCAGGAAGGCGCCATCATCTTCCCGAAGTCCACGAACCCCGAGCGCATCAAGAGCAACATGGACATCTTCGACTTCGCCTTGACCGACGAGGAGATGGACGCGATGCGCGCGCTTGACAAGGGCAAGGGAAGCCACGATCCGGATGCGCCGGGCGTCGCGGAGTTCCTCATCAGCGCCTTCGACGTCCACGCAAACGATTAACGCTGCGCTGGCGGCAGCACGCAGGCCGTCCGGTCGCTTGCGGCGGTCGCCCCGTTAACGCAGGTGCGCCTCTTGACCGCCGAACAAGCGAAAGGCCGCCCCTCGCAGCATCGAGGGGCGGCCTTTCAGCAGAAACGGTGCTGCACAGCGCACGGCGCCGCAGACTGTTTGCCGGGCGAAACCCTTATCAGAACGTCTCGCGCACGACGAACTGGTCGAGGTCCTTGCGCTTGGCGTGCTGCGGGCCGGGCTCGGCGGCGCAGTGACCCACCATGAACAGCTCGACCAGACGGTAGCTTTCCGGCACGTTGAAGCGCTCGCGCACCGCGCGCGGATCGAACGCGCCCACCCAGCAGCTGCCCAGCCCCAAGCTGGCGGCGGCGTTCTCCATGTTCGTCAGCGCGATGGTGGTGTCGATGTCGCCGAAGTCGCAGGTCTCGGGGCCGTGGTCAGGTGTGGGGTGGCTCGACTCGTCGTGGTCGTAGGCGGCGATGATCACCGTCGGGGCGCCGTAGCGGCACTTCGTGCACTCGTCGATCTTCGCCAGGCCCTCGGCGCTCTGCACCACGCACAGGCGCAGCGGCTGCAGATTGCGCGCTGGCGGCGACTTCCGCGCCGCCTCCAAGATGACGCCCAGCTGCTCGTCGGTCAGCTGGGTCTCCCCGAACTGGCGGCACGAGTAGCGGTGCCCCAGCAGGGTAAGGTAGCTGTTCTTTTCCATACGGGCCTCCCGTCATCGGGTTTGCGCTTGCGAACCCATTATCCTCCAAAAACGGCAGGGTGCGCGCTACTGCATGGAGCAAAGCGTACGGAAACGCAGCGCATCCGCCCTCCTGGCCGCATACCGAGCACGGAAACTTGCCTGCTGCGCAGAAGGGCCGTACAATGGGAATCCGACGTTCGATCGCGGCGAAAAGAGGAGGGCTCGGTGGAATTTCGACCGATGAGAAGGAAGAAGCAGGAGCTGCCGCAGGAGGAAGCCGTTGCGATTCTGCGGCGCGGCACGTCGGGCGTGCTGGCGCTGGCAGGTGACGGCGGCTACCCCTACGCAGTGCCGCTGAGCTACGCCTATGACGGGGAAGGTGGCGAGCTCGGGCGCCTTATCTTCCACAGCGCTGCGGCGGGCCACAAAGTTGATGCGATTGCGCGCGACGATCGCGCCTCGTTCTGCGTCATCGACCAGGACGACGTGGCGCCCGAAAAGTTCACCACGCGCTTCCGCAGTGTCATCACGTTCGGACGCATCCGCGTGCTGAGCGACCCCGCCGAGAAGCGCGCTGCCATCGAGCTGCTGAGCCGCCGCTACGCGCCCGACATGCCGCGCGAAGCCGAAGCCGCCGAGATCGAGCGCTTCTGGAACGCGCTGCTCATGTTCGAACTGCGCATCGAGCATCTTTCCGGCAAGGAGGCCATCGAGCTCACGCACGAGCGGAAGAGGTAGCGGCCCCACCTGCGAGGCGCCCGTGCTCCCCGCGGCACCCCGCCCCCTCCCTGAACTGCAGCCGCTACGCCGCGCCGCCTTCGAGTTGGGCGGGAGTGCTTGCCGCTGGGGTCGCTGCGGTTGCGGCCTCTGCATCTGCTGTGTTCGCGTGTCGCGTGCACCTTACGCGCCACAGCACGAACAGCACGCCGGCGGCCAGGAAGATCAGCGCGCCGAACACGGCGAAGCGCGTGCCCGCCGCTGTGATGAACGCGCCGCAGATCGAGGTGGCCAGCGTGGTGCCCAGGTTCGCCGCCGTGAGGTAGAGGCCGTTGCTGAAGTCGGCCGCCTCGGGCGCGGCGCGCGACACCATGAACTGGTTCGCGTTGTTCGCGATGCCCGCGGCCACGCCCAGCATGAGCGTGATCGCCGCCGTCGCCCACGACAGCTGCCCCACGGCGAACAGCACGGCGTACAGCCCGATGAGCACAAGCGGCATGATGACGAGCGTCGCGTTCGCCCGCCTGCCGAGCAGATGCCCCGACACCACGTTGCCCACGATGTTCGCGCCGCCGTACACGAGCAGCGAAATGCTCACCCAGGCGGCGTCCATTCCCGACACGGCACCGAAGAAGTCGGACAGGTAGCTGTAGAAGCCGAACATGGCGCCGTTGATGGCAACCGTTGCCAGAACCGACGCCCACACGACGGGCTTCTTCAAAATGCGCAGCTGGCTGCCGTAGGTCATGCGCACGCTTACGGGCATCGACGGCACGAACAACACCGTGGCCGCCAGCACCGCGACGGTCACCACGGCGAAGAACGCAAGCGCCGCCTGCAGCATGAGCGTGCTGGCGAGGTAGCTGGCGACGGGCACGCCGAGCACCATGCCCGCCGACACGCCCACGAACACGCGCGACGAGTTCTTGGCGCGCTCGGCCTCGGTGGCGCCCGTCTGGCCGCCGATCGCCATTGCCATCGACACGTACAGCGGGTGGAACGCCGCCGGCAGCACGCGCGCGACCAGCAGCACCTCGAAACTCGGCGCGAACACGGCCGCCACGTTGCACGCCGAGAACACGCCGAGCGCCAACAGCATGACGTGCTTGCGGTTCATGCCCGAGAACAACAGCGGCATGGTGGGGCCGGCCAGCGCCACGATGAGCGCGAACCCGCTTACGAGCAGTCCCGCATCGGGCACGCTCACGCCGAAGCGCTCGGCCACCTGCGGGATGATGCCCACGGCGCCCATCTCGGTGTTGAGGATACCGAACACGCCCACGGCCAGGATGAAGATGAGAAGCTTTTCGCTGCCCTTCGCCATGATGATGCCTCCACCTCCTTTAACGTGTCCGACGCATCCGCCGCGTCGTGCTTTGCTCGGTCAACCCGACAAAACGCCGCAGTCGATCGCCTTATCGGCTCTCCCTATTCTCTTTCGTCTCCTCCTCTAATACAATTACTTATAGTTTATAAATAACTATGCAGTTTAAGCATGAAAGAGAGACGTCATGGACATCCGCGTGCTGCGCTACTACCTGGCCATCTGCCGCGAGGGGAACTTGTCGCGCGCCGCCCAGACGCTGCACGTGACGCAGCCCACGCTCTCGCGTCAGATCGCCGACCTCGAGCGCGAGCTGGGCTGCACGCTGCTCGAACGCGGCAGCCGCAGCGTCACCCTCACGGAGAAGGGGCTCTACCTGCGCCGCCGCGCCGAAGAGATCGTCGCGCTCGCCGACCAGACCGCCGCCGAGCTGACGCACGGCGACGACGTGATCGAAGGCGACGTGTTCATCGGCGCGGGTGAGAGCGAGGGCATGCGGCAGGTGGCGGCGCGCATCCGCGCGTTTCGCGAACGTTGCCCGCACGTGCGGTTCCACCTGCGCAGCGGCAACAGCACCGACGTGCTGGAATGGCTCGAACGCGGGCTCGTGGACTTCGCCGTGCTCATCGCATTTCCCGAGATCAACCGCTTCGAGCACATCCGCCTGCGCCCCACCGACGCCTGGGGCGCGCTCATGCCCGCCGACCACCCCCTCGCGCAGAAGGAGACCGTGGCGCCGCGCGATCTGACAGGCGTGCCGCTCATCGCATCGGGACAGGCGCTCGAGACAGGCGAGCTCTCCCAGTGGTTCGGCGAGCAGAGGGATCAGCTGGACGTAGCCGCCACCTACAACCTGGCGTTCAACGCGGCACAGCTCGTGCGCGAGGGCGTCGGCTGCGCGCTCACGCTCGAGAAGCTCGTGGCGACGGGCGCCGGCACGGGGCTTGAATTCCGGCCGCTGTACCCGCCCGTGGTGTCGCCCATCGACTTCGCCTGGAAGGACCGCCAGACGCTCACGGGAGCTGCGCAAGCGTTCCTTGACGAGATGCGGCAGAACATCTAAGCACCTGTAAGCCAGCAACGACGACGCCCCCGCTGCGGCAAAGCGTTCACGCCTGGACTTCGTGCTATGCTTTCCTTTCGAAAACAGGCGCCGTTTGAGAAGGGGCATCATGGAGAAGATCGATCCAGCAGCATTCGAATTCGCCACGCGCATCCGTTACAGCGAGATCGCACACGATGGGTTGATGACGCTGCCGGCGCTCATCGACCTGTTCCAGGATTGCAGCATCTTCCATTCCGAAGAAATAGGCTTCGGCCCCGAGCGCCTGAAGCGCGAACGCAAAGCTTGGGTGCTGACGCACTGGCACCTCGTGATCGATCGCTACCCGCGCCTCGGCGAGCAGGTGACGGCGGGCACGTTCGCCAGCGGATTCAAAACGGTTTCCGCCACAAGGAACTTCTACTTGCGCGACGCAGCGGGTTCCCTCGTTGCGCGCGCCCATTCAACCTGGGGCTTCATCGACCTTGCCGCGGGAAAGCCCGCGCGCCCCTCGGCTGAGCACGTGGCGGCCTACCAAATCGGCACGCCGCTTGAAATGCCTGAAGAAAGCCGCAAGATCGCCCTGCCAAACGAGTTCGAAGCCTGCAAGCCCTTCGCAGTGAGGCGCGACCTCATCGACACCAACGAGCACGTCAACAACAGCCAGTACGTGCGCATCGCGCTGGGGGCCCTGCCCTGCGAGCTGCGGCCACGCCAGGCGCGCGTGGACTACCGCCGCTCTGCGGTGATGGGAGACATCATCCAGCCGCGCATCGCCCAGGAAGCCGACCGCACCGTCGTCGTTCTGGCCGAAGCCGACGGCGCCCCCTACGGCGTGGTCGAGGTGCGGTAGGCGTCTGACCTCACGGTTCGAATCCCTTCAAGCCGAAAGCAAAGCAGGCTTGGCGCAGTGCCAAGCCTGTCTGATTTCCATGGTGGAGATGAAGGGATTCGAACCCTCGGCCCCCACGTTGCGAACGTGATGCTCTCCCAGCTGAGCTACATCCCCACGGGTTATGCGCGCCGAAGCGCAGAGCAGTATTTTGCACTTCTTCGCCCCGCTTGTCAACAGCAGCACATCCTTCGCACACAAAGCCGCCAAGGACGCCGCCCGCCGCACGTTCGGCAAAGAAAAGACCCCCATGCGAGACACCATCCATCCGCCAAAGCGCCTGCCAAGCCTTTCCCTTCCCGACAAAACGCGAGGCGGGCGCCTTTCGGCACCCGCCTCGATCTCGCTTCACGCCAGAATGCTTCGCAAACAGCGTCGCTACGACAGCACCTTCTCTTCCTCGCGCTCGTCGGCCGGGGCGGAAGCCTCGGCGTCGTCCGCGTCGGGGATGAAGGGCTCGAACAACGGCTCGCCGTTCTGGGACAGCTCCACCATGCCCGTCAGCACGTCGACGTACTGGTAAGACTGGCGCGCCGTGCGGCCGCGCTTGCGATCCACTTCCATGATGAACAGCTGGGGGTGCACCTGCGCCAGCACGCCCTCGCTCTCCACGATCTTGGAACGGCCCATGTTCGCACGGACCTTCAGGCGTTGACCCACAAGATCATGTAACGTATCATGGATGGAGCCGACGATGCCGGCCTGCTTCGCTAAATCCATTAGTGCTCAACCTCGCTCAAACCTGCATAGTAAAGTGACGAACTGAGATTATACCACGCTCGTCAATCCTTCATCGAATCTGCATGGTCAGAGGTAGCATTTCTCCATTAACACCCTTCCGCGCAGGTCAAGCGCAGATACGTCGCCCCTAGCGAGACGAATTCGCCCAAGGAAAGCGACTCGCCGCGGCGCTTCGGATCGACGCCCGCCCCCTCGAACAAACAGGGAAGCTGCTCGGCGCAGCGCTTTCCCGCCGCCCCTCTGCCTGCGAAGAAGGTCTTGCAGGAGTTCGCCAGCGTTTTGCGGCGCGTGGCGAACGCCGCGTCCGCCATCAAGCAGGTGGCGCGCACCAGAGCGCGCTCGGCCGCCCCTGCGGCTTCGCCAGCGGCGGGGTCGTCCGCATCGGGCCCGCCGACGCATCCCAGCAGCACACCTTCGGCCGCAAGCGCGCGGGCCGCGGCCGTCACCTCGTCGGGCGTGCGCCTATCAAGCCTGATGACCGCGCTGTCCACGTGCGGCGGTGGGAAGAAGTTGCCCGGACCCACCGCGAAACGCCCCGTCGGCTGGGCATGAAGGCGCAGCTTCACCGTGTAGGCGCCGTAGTTCTTCGTGCCGGGTTCGGCCGCCATGCGGTCGGCCACTTCCTTCTGCACCATCACCGTAGCGCTCTGAAGCGACGGGAAGCGCTCGAAGAAATCAAGGACGATGGTGGCGGCCACGGCATAGGGCAGGTTCGCCACGAACTTGTTCGGCATCGGGGCGTCCGCACAGTCGGCGGGGGCACCCGCCGCTCGCTGCGCCTCCGCTTCCAGCCCAGCCAGCCCCGCGAAAGCGGCCCGCAGCTCGTCAGCCGACAGCTCCAGCGCGTCCTTCCCGATGAGGGCGAAGCGGTCCGCCCACGGCGCGCACGTTTCCGCCAGCACGGCAGGCAGATCGGCATCGCGCTCCACCGACACCACGCGCCCCGCGTGCTTCAGCAGCGCGATGGTCAGCGTGCCGATGCCCGGACCCACCTCCAGCACGCGGTCCGAGCCCTGCACCTGCGCCAAGTCGATGATCTTCGCCAGCACGTCGTCGTTGATGAGGAAGTTCTGACCGAACGCCTTCTTCGTGGCAAGGCCGTGCGCCTGCAGCACCTCGCGCGTGGCAGCTACGCTCGCCAGCGGGGACAGCTTACCCACGACGGCCTCCCTTCCGCGCGCCGCCTTTGCCGCCGCGCTCGTCGCGCCGTCCGCCAGCGGAGCCCGGCCGGCCCGCCTTGGCGTCGCCCTTGCTTCCGCGCTGGCCGCCGCGGCCGTCGCTCGAGCCCCGGCGCTTCCCCTCCGACGCGCTGCCGCGGCCCGAATCGCTCGGTCCCTTCGCCTTCGCACGCTTCCCCTTCGCACCCTTGGCCGGCTGCGCCAGGGAAAGCCGCGGCTTCTCCTTGCCCGAAGCGGGCCTTGGCGCCGCAACCGTCGCAGCCGTCGCAGCGTCAGAGCCGCCCATCTGCCGCACCGCCGCGCCCTCGTCCTCGCCGCAAGCACCCGGTTCGTCCGCAACGCTCTCGGCGCCCGATGCCGCCGCATCCGCGCCGGCCGCGAACCACGGCCCCGCCGGCGGCACCGGGTACTCGCGTGGGTCGCCGACGAACGCGCCGTCGGCGTCGATGGCCCCCACCCAATCGAAGACCGCCTCCAGCTGGAAGCCGGCCACCGAGAACGCCGAGCGAACCGTGCCGACAAGCGGGTCGAAGCCGTGCGGATCGCCGCCCTCGCCCACCACGTGCAGGATCAGGGGGCGCTTGGCGCGCGTGCGCACGTCGGAGCGGAAATAGGGCTGCAGCCGGTCAAGCAGGCACTTGAACTGGGCCGGAACGCTGGCGAAGTACACCGGGCTCACCACGATCAGCTCGTCGGCCGCGTCCAGGTGCTTGCGCACCTCGGCCATGTCGTCGTCGATGACGCAGCGGTGCAGCGCCGCGTCGCTTTTCTCGACGGACGGATGCGGCCACAGCGGGTCGCCTTCCTCCAGCGCGTCCGGCGCGGCGCCCAGGGCGCGCGCGCACGCGTCGCAGCCCGTGCAGGGACGCACGTCGGTGCTGGCCACCGACACGATGGACACGCCGTCGTCGGGACATTCCTCGATGCAGGCGTACAGCAGCTCGTCGGCCAGGGAGGCGCTGCGGCCGTCCACGCGCGGCGAGCCCACCACTATCACACGGTTCACAGCCCATCACCCTTTCTCATTGCGGAATGAGAAAAAGGACGGGCACCTTTTCTCATTTTGCACCGGCGCCTCGGCGACGCAGCGCCCGTCGTGCAGCCCAGCCACTCAACCAAGGCCAGCCGCCAATCCGCCTAGCGGCCCGCCCTCCACTGCGCCACGGCAGCCCGGGCGCGCTCGGCAGGCGAAAGCTCCTCCACGCCCAGCTGGCGCGCCTGCTCGCGCTGCCACGGCGTCGGCTCGCGGTCCAGCAGCCCGCGCGCGTTCGCCATCAGCGCATTCAGGAACGCCTCGCGCTCCTCGCCACGCGAGAGGCCGCGCACCTCGCACAGCTTCTCCACCGTGAACACCACGTGCTCCGGCCCGCAGACGGCGCCGCGCAGCGGCTCGGGCGTCATGTAGGGTGCGTCCGTCTCGGTGAGCAGCCTATCTTGCGGCACGCGCGCGGCGGCGTCGCGCACCTCGTCGGCCTTCTTGAACGTCAGCGGCCCGCCGAACGCCACGTAGCAGCCGACGTCCACCCAGCGCTCAAGCTCCGCCCAATCCAGATTGAAGCAGTGCAGCAGCGTCCCCGCCTCGGGGAAGCCTTCGTCCTGCAGGATGGCGAACGCATCGTCATGCGCCTCGCGCACATGAAGGACCAACGGCAGCCCCGCCTCCTTCGCCACGCGGATCTGGCGGCGGAACGCCGTGCGCTGGTCCTCCCGCGGCGAGAAGTCATAATGGTAGTCCAGCCCGATCTCGCCCACCGCGGAAACGCGCGGGTCGACCAAAAGCTCGCGCAGCTTCAGCTCAAGGGCGTCGTCGTAGTGCTTCGCGTTGTGGGGATGGCACCCCACGGCAAACCGAACCCGCGGCACGCGCGGGGAGGGCGAGCCTCAACAGCCGCCCCGGGCGATCTGCCGTATCTGGAACGACCCCTGCAGGCGCCACGCCTCCATGCCGTCGAGCGGAGCGCGCCCGTCCTCGAACACGTCCACGATGTCGCACAGGAAGCCCACGTCGTTAGCCCCGGCGCGCGCCAGCGACAGCGCCGGGTCCTTCAGCAGGTGCACATGGGCGTGGGTGTCGGCCACCGCCGCCTCCAAAAACGGCGCGTCGATGATGCGCCACTGCCCTTTCTTGCGCTTCTGGTGGAAGAACGCGTCGTAGAACAGCGGCTCTTCCTCGCGGCCCTCGCCGCGCGTCTCGTCAGCCATGCTGGTCCTCCTTCAACGGGCGAGCAGCCCCGCCGCCCCAGACGGGCAACGGGCGGCGGAACGGCCGGTCGACGGGTCGGCGGGCAGCCAGCCAGCAGCCGGCTGCTGGCCCTTCCCCGCCTTCCCGCCTTTCAGCCCCTTACATCTCGATGGAAACCGCGTCCACGTCCAGGCGCGGGAACAGCGGATCGCCCACTTCCACGGCGTTGCCGGCGGGAAGCTGGCCCCACGCGGTAGCGGCCTGGATGTCGGTCACGTCGGCCACCGAGCCCAACGACAGTCGGCGCAGCACCTCGTCGGACACGTGCGGCGTGAACGGCGCCATGTACAGCGCGATGATGCGGATGCACTCCAGCAGGTTGTACATCACGAACGCCAGCTCGCCAGCCCTGGCCTCGTCCTTCGCCAGCGCCCACGGCGCGCTTTCCTCCACGTAGAGGTTGGCCGCCTCGGCCACCGCGCGCACCGCCGCGGCCGCGCCCGTGAAGTCCACGTCCACCATGCACGCGTCGTACGCCTCGTACAGCCCCTCGGTCGCCGTGCGCAGCGGGTTAGCCGCATCGCGCAGCTCGGCGGGAACCTCGGGCACCTTGGCGTCGAAGTACTTCTTCGTCATGTTGAACACGCGGCTGCACAGGTTTCCCCACGTGTTCGCCAGATCGGCGTTGTACACCTGCACCATGCGCTCCATCGAGATGTTGCCGTCATGGCCGAACTGCACGTCGCTCATGAAGTAGTAGCGGTAGGCGTCCACGCCGAAGATCCTCACGAGGTCGGCGGGCATGATGCCGTTCCCCTTCGACTTCGACATCTTCTCTCCCTTGGTCAGCAGGAAGCCGTGACCGAACACCGTGTGCGTGACGGGCAGCCCCGCCGCCATGAGCATGGCCGGCCAGATGACGCAGTGGAAGCGCGTGATGTCCTTGCCCACGAAGTGGTACTGCATGGGCCAGCGCTGCTCGAACTCACCGGCGCGCTCGCCCTCGTCGCCGTAGCCGATGCCCGTCAGATACGCCAGCAGCGCGTCGGCCCACACGTAGGCCACGTGCCCCTCGTCGAAGGGCAGCGGAATGCCCCAGTCGAAGGTGGAGCGGCTGATGGAGAGGTCCTTCAGGCCGCCCTCGACGAACGCCACGATCTCGTTGCGGCGCGTCTCCGGACGGATGAAGTCGGGGTGCTCCTCGTAGAACTTCAGCAGCGGCTGCTGGAACTCGGACAGCTTGAAGAACCAGTTCTCCTCGCCGCCCGACTTCTGCACGGGGCGCTTGCAGTCGGGGCACACGTACACGCCGTCCTCGTTCTTCTCCAGGTCGCTTTCGGCGTAGTAGGTTTCCTCGTGCACGCAGTACCAGCCCTCGTAGCTGCCCTTGTAGCAGTAGCCCTTGTCGTAGATGGCCTGCCAGAACTTCTGCACGCTGCGCGCCTGGCGCGGCTCGGTGGTGCGCACGAAGTCGGTGTAGGTGATGTCGAGCATCTTCCACGCGTCGCGGAAGGCGGGCTCCATCGAGTCGCACCACTCCTGGGGCTGCATGCCCTTGGCAGCGGCGGTGTCGGCCACCTTCTGGCCGTGCTCGTCCATGCCGGTGACGAAGGCCACGTCGTAGCCGTTCATGCGCTGGTAGCGCGCCACCGTGTCGGCGGCCACCGTGGTGTAGGCGGTGCCGAGGTGCGGCGCCGCGTTCACGTAGTAGATGGGGGTGGTGATGGAATAGGTTCCCTTGGACATGGGACGTGTGCTCCTTCCTACCGCGGGCGAATGGAACCCTTGGCAGAGACGGCGCGCGCAGCGGCGGTCGCTTCGTCGGGAAATGCGGCGAAGCGCGGCCTAACGACACGCAGGCGGTTCGCGAACAGCCTCTCATTCTAGCACGGGATGCGCGGCGAGCGGGGTTTTACAGCGCGACCTCCTCAATGCAGTTCACGCGCGCCTCGCGGCAAACCGCTGCCAGCTTCTTTTCGAGCGTGAACAGCGTCGCCCCCGTGCGGCGAGCCAGCACGAGGTACAGCATGTCGCAGACCGCATGCCCGAACTTGATCGCCTCGTCCAGCGCCTCGGCCATCATCTCCTCGTCAGGGAAGAACTCGTCGACAAGCTCCACGGCGATCTTCATCTTCTCGACGGCGAAAGCGCGGTCTGCTCCCCCGAAGCGGGCAAGCTTCCACGCCGCATTTGCGGCCTCGGAGAAGAACAGCGTGGGCGCGACCACTTTCTCGTCCTCGACCATGAGCGCCTGCATCCTCCGGCCCCTGTCCGTCCCGTTCGCTGTCGCGTAGGCGGCGCTGACGTCGAGCGCGATCATCTCGGCCCTCCCGCCTCGCATGCGGGGGCAAGCCGCGCGCCGTCCCTCCCGTGGTCGGAGTCGCGGTCTTCGCGGATCCATCTCGCAATCTGCTCATCGGACGGCAGCGGATCGGTTCTGTCGGCGTTCATGCGCTCGATGCGCGCGAAAAGATCCTTGCGCTTCGCAGAACGCGCAGCGCGCTCGGAGGCGGTCGAAAAGTACCAACTTGCGTCGAAACTGTTTACAAGTGAGAGGCAGGGCGGCGTCATCGGCGGAAACGACCTGCTCATCGCCTCGACAGCCCTATCGCACGGAGCGACGCTCGTCACCCACAACGTCCGCGAGTTCCAGCGCGTCCCCGGCCTCACCCTGGAGAATTGGGCGGAGGTGGCGCTGGGCTAAATGCAGAAACCATACCGATAGAGCAATCCCGTCAACAAGAGCTGCATCGCTTTGAACCGCAGTTAGCACCAATGAACTGGGGTTTCCGAAAATATCGGATTGACTCATACGAAAACATCGGCTCTTGGATTCCGAAAATATCGAAAACAACGTAGAGGGGCTTGCCGAATCGGGCATCGAAGGGGCGAGCGGCATCCGTCGCCGCGAAAGCCGAGCGCAAGAACCCGGCGAACGCTTCAGCGGAGCATCCTTTCAGCGACAGCCTATTCCGCCAGCTCTTCCCGCTCGAACTCGAGGAACTGGCGGGTCATCCGGGCCAAGCCGCGGTACAGGCCCGTTTTCGCACGTTTTTCCACGTCATCGCACAACCGGGGCATCCAGGAAAGCAGATGCTCTTGCAGAAACGTCGCCTGGACATCAGCAAGTCGCCTCGCTTTGGCTTCATCACCGGCATCCAACGTCGCGAGCTCCGCTCGGCACAAGCGCGCCATGAACTGCAGCTCCACGCCGGCGTGATCCTCAGGAAGGTTGAAATCCGCAGCCGCCGTGAACCCATGCGCGCGGTACGTCTCCACCGCCCTGTCGCGTGCCTCCTGCATGAGCAGCTGCAGTTCGCTGGTGTAGACCGATTCGTAAGGAGGCACCGGCTGCGCCGACATCCCCAAGAACAGCGCAGCGTAATCCGCCGCCGCCTCGATGCGCGCCTGCTCCGCATCCACGCCGCTCAAAGACGCGGCGTAGTCTCCCAGCGGTCCGTCGGCGAAAGCGGCGTCATCGCGCAAGCGCTCCAGGAACCCCGCCGTTGCTTCCTGCAGAAACAAGCCGGCCAGCAGCTCGTACGTCGCCGCACGCTCGGCCAGAACGTTTTTCCGCTCCTGCGCCTCCATGGTCCCTCCTTTTTTGCGCCCGCACGGCGCCCTGCACCGTGCGGGCCGCTCGGTTTACGAAATCAGAAACGTCGCACCCTGGATGGCTTGCAGCGCCGCCGGACTGGCCAGCGCCGCATGCACGCCCGCCAGCAGTATAAGGAAGCGAAGCGTCAGGCCGCCCACCAAGGCGCACGCCGAACCACCCACGGGAACGGCCACCCGCATCAGCTCGTTGTCGATGCGCTTCGCCGCCACCACCTGAACGACCGCCGCGACAAGCGGCACCGCCAGGCCCACGGCTACGAACAGCCCCCAGAACGGAGCCTGCAACGCGCCGCCGGTAAGGATGCCCACCGACGTTGCCGCAGCACCGCCCGCCGACTGAAGCGAGACGACGAACGCGGTCAGCACGATGGCCTCCAGCACCACCAGCCCTATCACCGCCAGCTCGAACGCGCGCCTCACTGCCCCGATGCCCTCATCGCGCTCCGCCAGCACCGCGAACAGCATCACCGCAGCCACGCCCGTGTCCAACGCCGAAACCGTGAACAGCGCCGGCAGAAGCCAGGTGTCCCACAGCGGCACGGCAGGCGCCATGGAAAGCAGGATGCCCGTGTAGCCCGCCACCGCCAGCGAGCAGGGGATGCCGATGATGGCCAGCACCTTGTTCGCAGCAGCACGCGCCTCTTCCTTCACCCTCAGCGCCTCGGCCACCTTGTCGGTGGTGAGCAGGGCGCTCAGCGCGAACACGATGAACGACGCCAGCAGCAACCACGCGCCGATGGCCATCCACGACGAGCCGTTCACGAAGCTCTGCCACAGCAGCAGCGCCTGGAACGGCTTCTCCACTTCCGAGATGAGCGCCAGAAGCCCCAGCGCCAACGCCCCCGTGGCCACCCACACGCCGCCGCGGATGGTCTTGTAGAACTTGCCCGGCCTCGCAAGGCGCAGGATCGAAACCGCAAGGAACGCGCCTGCGCTCAATCCGCCGAGGAAGAGGTACAAGGCTGGCTGCCAACCCCATACCTGTTGCAGCTCGCCCATAGCGAACCTCCTATCTTCAGGAACGCCGCCACGCCAGGCGCGAAGCGTTTCCGCCCCGCGCCCGCGCGCGGCACCGCGCTACGAAACGACGATCGAAGGGACCGTGTCCGCCGTGACCATCTGCAGAACCGTCTGCTCCGACACTTCGGCGGCCAGCTCGTCCAGCGGCCCGAACTTGAGCGCCTGCGTCGGGCACGCCGCCACGCAATGGGGAGTGTCGCCCGGCGTCACGCCATTGCCGATGCAGCAGTCGCACTTGTCCATGCCGTTCTCGTCGTATTGGGGGATGCCGAAGGGGCAGGCGAAGAAGCAGTAGTGGCAGCCAATGCACTTGTCCTTGTCCACTACCACGATGCCGTCCTCGGAACGCTTCGAGATGGCGCCCGCCGGGCACACCGCCGCGCATGCCGGCTCTGCGCAGTGCAGGCACGACAGCGACACGAACGTGCGCGACACGTTCGGGAACGTCCCCTCGTCGATCTCGTGGACGGTGCGGCGCTTGATGCCGCCCGCCGGAATGCCGTTCCACTGCTTGCAGGCTATCTCGCACGCCCAGCATTTGATGCAGCGCCCGGTATCCATGTGGAAGCCGTACTGCTTACTCATTGCCGTCACCCTCTTCCAGCTTGCTGATCCTCACGAGCGTCTGCTTCGCCATGGCGGAATGGAACGGGTCGAAGTTCTCGATGGTGGTGTCGTAGAGCACGTTCACCTCGCTGCCGCCGTCGAAGCACCCGTAGCCGGGCAGGCCCAGCTCGTCGCAGGGAAGCCACCAGCCGCGCCGCGCCATCAGCACCTCGGGCGAAATGGCGTCGAAGTAGCGGGCGACCATCTTCACCCAGCCATGGGGCGATTCCACCTTCATCCAGTCGCCGTCGCCGATGCCGTACTTCTTCGCGGTTTCAGGGTTGATCTTCACCCACGGATACGGCTGCAGCTCGCGCAGGTAGGGCACGTCCACATAGCAGCTGTGGTTGCACAGGCGGTACGCGTGCACGTCCGAGAACACCAGCGGGTATTCCTCCAGAAGCTCCGGCGTCTCGGCGATGCCCTCCGGCGGGCCCTGGTATTCAGGCAGGTACGGCAGCGTGCCCGTCTCCAGGTTGTTCAGCTTGCCGCCCATGTACTCGTTGTAGCACTGCACCTTGCCGTTGGGCAGCTTGGCGAACAGCGTGTCGTAACGACGGTACTTGGGTTCCGTGGCCGTGGCGCCATCGGTGCGCTCGACGAAGATCTGCCCCTTCTCGCGCAGCTCGTCCAGCGAGATGCCCGACGGCTCCAGCTGCCACCGCAGGCACTCGTCCATGTCGCCGCCCCAGAAGTCGTCGCCGTAGCCCATGGCCGCCGCCAAATCCATGTAGAAGTCCCAGTCGGACTTGCCCTCGCCGATGGGATCCACCACGACCTGGTTCATGCCGATCCACGTGCCGTCAACGCGGTTCTTTATGGCGAACTGCTGGCTGGTCTCGTAGTTGGTCAAGGCCGGCAGCACGATGTCGGCGTAGTCGCAGGAGGTGTTCCAGGCGGTGTCCACCACCACGTAGTACTCCAGCTTCTTCAGCGCTTCCACGATGTTCTTCGGCTGACGCGTGGCCGACAGCGGATTGGAGTTCTGGCCAATGACGCAGCGCAGCGGGTAAGGTTCCTCGGTGAGGATGCTCATGAACGCCTTGTAATAAGCGCTCGTGGGCCCCGGGCCGCCACCGAACGTGTCGGCGTTCTGGTACCAGCGCGGGAACTCGTTGGCCACCAGCTTGCTCATGCCGCGGAAGTACCCGTTGGCCTTGTCTTCCTCGGTTTCTTCCAAGCGGTCGGTGAGCATCTCGATGGCGTTCGTCTTGATGAGCGACGGAGGCAGCGTCATGCCGGCGCCACCGCCTCCCGGAATGTCCAGGTTGCCCGTGATGGCCTCGATCAGGCAGATGCAGATGCACGTCCAGTTGCCATCGTTGGCTTGGTCGCCGATGCCGTTGCCGTACAGGATACCCATGGGCTTGGTGGTGCCCATCATGCGGGCGATCTGGTAGATCTGGTCAGTCGGGATGCCGGTGATGGGCGAAGCCCACTCCGGCGTGAACTTCGTAATGTGCGCCGCGAACTCGTCGAAGCCGTTGCACCAGTTGGCGGTGAAGTCGGCATCGTACAAACCCTCGGAGCAGATGACGTTGAGCACCGCCAGCGCCAAAGCCAGGTCGGTGCCAGGGCGCACCGGCACCCAGATGTCGGCCTTCGAACCGATGCCCTCGCGCATGGGACGGATATCGATCATCTGCATGCCCGCTTGCCGCGCGTCGAGGATCTTCATCGGCTTGCCGCGGTTGATTTCCGAGTTCTCCGGATTGGCGCCCCATATCACCAGCAGCTTCGTCTTGTCGATCTGGCCAGGGTAGCAGTCGGCCTGCTTGCCGATGCTTATCACCTTGCTCGCAGCGCGCTGCATGGCGCAAATGGCGCTGTGCATGTAGTTCGGGCTGCCGTGCACGCTGAGGAAACGGCGACCGAGCGTCTGGATGACCGCCCATGCCTGAGGTGACAAGACGCCCAGCGACTCGGGGCCGTACTGCTCTTTCTGCTCGGTCAGCTTGTCGGCGATCTCTTGGATGGCCTGCTCCCACGTGATGCGCTCGAACTTTCCCTCGCCTTTCTCGCCCGTGCGCTTCATGGGGTACATCAGGCGGTTGGGCGAATAGGGCACCTGCATGGCCGAATTGCCCTTGCCGCACAGCGATCGGCTGCCCACGCCCCAGTTGTTGCCGGCCTCCGGGTTTCCCTCCACGTTCACCCAGCGGCCATCCTTCACGTAGCACAGCGTCGAGCAGTACGTGCAAGCCGGACCGCACATCTGGCACCAAGCATGGCGCACTTCCGCGTCGCCAGATTCCACGCCTGCCTGCCCGGCAGGCGCCTCTTCCAGCGTCTCCTGCGCGGTGCAGCCGGCAAGCGCCGCCATCGCGCCCAAGGCGGCCGTGCCCGCTAGAAACGAACGCCTGGTCAGCTTCTTCTCGGACATCTTCCCTTCCTCCTCTTCCCTTTCCTGCCGTTCATCCGTTCCGTTTCGTTGTCCCGTCATCCGCCTCCTCGTCTTCCTCGCGGCGCCGAGCGCCGACGGATTCCCCTTCTCCACAAGCCGACAGCACCGCTCGCGCTATGGCTGACGTTTCTGTGAATCAAGACGCAAAGACCCCTCCCGTCAGCTGACGGGTTTTTCGCAAGGAACTGCGCAGCACGGCGTTATCGGCATGGCTCCGCCCAGCGGGAGCGAATGCCCCTGCGTGCTAGCGCGCGTGCGCTTTGATTCGGTTGTGGCAGGTGATTAGTGCAGCAACGTGAATCGTTCTTCCATAAGACCTCTTCCCCTCGATAGCAAGCCTTATTGAAATTGAACTATTGATATATTGTCATAGTTGTGTAGTTTTTTCAAGGCTGCACACCGATATAATTATCCTATTTCAAGGATAGATAGGAGCGGGGTCTTTCTCGCACGCCCGCATGCGCACGCGTCCTTCAAGCCGTTATTCCGCGCGAACGACGAACCCTTCCGCCAGCGCCGACGGCAGAAGAACGGTGCCCTTCCCCTCCTTGGCGCTTTCGTAGGCCAGGCTCATGGCGCGCAGCTCCATCGCCTTGCCGTTGCGCTCGTAGGTGTCGGCCGCCTCCACGTACATTTCGGAGATGTCTTTCTCGATTTCCGCCAGCATCACGCGGGCGTTGCGCTCGCGCTCCGCCTGGGCCTCGCGCGACAGCGCGTCCTGCAGGTCCTGGGGCACGGCGATGTCGCGGATCTCCACCGACAGCACAGTGATGCCCCACGCCTCGCACTTCTCGCCGAGAATCTGCTCAAGCTCGTGGTCGATGGCCTTGCGGCGCAGCGAAATGTCGCCCAGCGACAGCTGGCCTATGGCGTCGCGCATGGCGGTCTGGGCCGACCACAACACGGCCACGGGGTAGTTCTCGACCTCCAAGCACGCCTTCTTCGCGTCCCACACCATCCAGAACAGCACCGCATCGACATCGACGGGCACCAAGTCGCTAGTAAGGGCCTCTTCCGCCGTGAACGACGACGCCATGACGCGCTGGTCAACGCGGTTCGAAGCGTAATCGACGAAAGGAATGCACACGTAGGGGCCCGGTCCGGCGATGTGATGGAACTTGCCCATGCGCAGGATGACCACGCGCTCCCACTGCGGCGCCACCTTGATGCCGTACGCCAGCAAGCAGCCTGCCGCTACGCCCGCCAGCACGGCGACGAACAGCCCGACCGCCCAGTACGTCGCCGCGAACACAACGGCGAAGCCCACCGCGAACATCAAAAAGCCGAACAGGTACAGTCCCGAACGCGACGAAACGTTTGGCTCGATGACATCCTTTTTCGGTTCCGCCTTCCGCGGCTCCTTCTCTTTCCTTCTCCAGAACGCCATGTCCCCTCCTGCCCTGCAGAATGCGTCTACTTCAGACGGTCTCTCACCAACGCAAGTATCTCGTCAGAGGAAAGCCCCAGCACCGCGCAATGCTGGATGAAATCGTCGGCCAGATGCACCGCCGACCCCTGCGGGTCGTCCTCGCCTTCCGGCATGCCCACCGCGAACGTCCCCTTGCCGCGCTGCGTTTTGATGTAGCCATCGCGCTCGAGGCTCTGGTACACCTTGCTGACCGTGTTGTAGTTCACGCCGAACGCAACGGCCATTTCGCGCACCGTGGGCATCTTCTCGCCCGGCCGATAGCGCCCCGACACGATCTGGTAGATCATGCGGTTGCGGATTTGCATCCAAATGGACACGCCGCTCTGTTCGTCGATGGTGAAATCGTCCATGTGCACCCTATCCCGCACGACCGCCCGAGACGCGTCGTCTTTCCTTCTTAATCATATTGTACTAGTTCGCTAGTCCAATTGCATATCGGTCAAGCGGGATGCGCCGCATCGCCTATGCTGCCCCGCCCTGCCGGCTGCGTATGTCACGCGTCACCCCGTGCCGGTATACTTGCAAAGGAAAGCGGGCGGGAGCGTCCAGCTTTCGCTCGCAAGGCAAAGGCGCCCGCACGCCGCAACGCCACGGCGCCTTACCCCCACCCGCGCCCAACCCGGCACCGACAGGAGGCACCTATGAGAACCTTCATCGCGCTTGAGCTTCCCGCTGGCTTCGCCGACGAGGTCGCGCTGCTCTCCCGCAGCTTGGCGCGGCACGTCGAGGGGCGCTTCGTGCGGCAGGAGTCGCACCACCTCACGCTGGCCTTCCTCGGCGACATGGACGAAACGCAGCTGCGCCGCGCCATGGACGCGATGGATGTCGCCGGCGCGGACCGCGACCCCATCGCCCTTAGCTGCAACGGCCTGGGAACCTTCGGCCGGAAGGGAGACGTCACGCTCTGGCTGGGACTTGCCGCGAACGGCGCCCTCGAAGGGCTCGCCGCCTCCCTGCGCGACGAGCTGGCGCAGCGCAGCATCCCCTTCGACCGCAAAAAGTTCGTGCCGCACATCACCCTTGCGCGACGGGCGCGCGTTCCGAAAGACTCCCTTGACGGGCTTCCGTTCCCCCTGCCGGCGCACGCCGACCGCATGACGCTGTTCAAAAGCACGCTTGCCCCCGACGGCGCAATCTACAAGCCGCTTTACACCGCAAACCTCGCCATCGACCCCAAGGAGCAGCCGCTCGACGCCGATCAGGAGTTGGTCAACCATAAGTAACCATCAAAAACGCCGGGAAATGCGTACAATAGTGTCACGTTCCCCAGTTACTTCGGCGGTTGGAGGCGCCTATGAAGCTTTCGACGAGATCCCGTTACGGCATGCGCCTGATGATCGACCTTGCGCAGCACTGGGGCGAAGGACACATCGCCCTGAAGGACATCGCGGAGCGTCAGGGCATTTCCAAGAAGTACCTGGAGCAGATCGTGTCGCTGCTCACCTCCCACAAGCTGCTGAAAGCCACGCGCGGTTTCTCGGGAGGCTACCAGCTTGCCCGCGATCCGCACGAGATAACCGCTGCCGACGTGGTGCAGGCCACCGAGAACTCGCTGAGCTCGCTTGCCTGCATCGCCGATCCCGTCACCTGCGAGCGCAGCAGCACCTGCCCCGCCCTTGGCCTGTGGGCAGGCCTCGATGACTGCATGCGGAAATATCTGGAAGGGATCACGCTGAGCGACCTGGCGAAGTCCGCGCCCGCACCCGTGCAGTAGACGGCGCAAGCCGCACGCGAAGATGCCGGGCGCGAAGCAATGCCGCACCTGAGCAAGGCGGGACGAAAACGCAGAGGCGCTCGCCCGCAGGCCCGCAGGCAGGCACGCCGCCGCACCGAAGTGCGCTTATATTAAATTCATCTGCGCCAACGTGGCGTTGTACCAGTGCTCCCAGTTCGGCGGGCAGTACTTCTGCGCGGCCTCCACGCTGATGGTGTAGCCGTAGCCGCGCGCCAACCCGCGTACGTGGTCGTTGATGGCCTCTTCCCAGCTGCCCCAGCTGTACGAGCCCCAGCCCCACGCGTTGTACGGAAGGAAGCAGTACAGCCCCTTCGAGCTTTCGGTGTTGGCGATAGCCGGCGACCAGCGCGGATCCACGCCGTAGTCCCACGCCGCCGCGGCGAACGTGGTGCCCTGCCCCGCCATGGGCGACCCGGCCAGGTACGCGTCGATGCGCGGCGCCCACTGCGCGACGAACGTCTCCTTGTCCGAGCTCCAATCGGCGCCGTCACTCGACGGAGGCTCAAGGGACCCAGAACCTTCGGAAGGCGCATCGGCCTCGCCGTTCGCCTCGTCCGCCCTGGCGGCCTCCTGCTCGGCTGCAAGGCGCGCCTGCTCCTCCGCCGCGCGCGCAGCCTCTTCCTCGGCCTTCCGCTGCGCCTCCTCGCGCGCCGCCTGGGCATCGGCCAGCGCCTGCTCGGCGGCAGCCTGCTGCTGCTCAGCCTCGTCCATCGCGGCGTCAAGCTCGCTCTGCGTGGTCTCCAGATCGGCCTTCATCTGCGTCAGACGGTCCAGCTCGTCAAAGTTGCTGTTCTGGACATGCGAGATGTAATCGAACGTCGTCAGAAAGTCCGCCAGCGTGCCCGACCCCAGCACCAGCTCAACCAATCCCGGAGCCTCGCGCTGCAGCTTGTACTGCTCGCGCATGGCGTCGGCCGCGCGCTCTTCCTGCTCGGGAAGCTCTTTCTCTATCTCGTCGATCTTCTGGCGGTTGTCGGCTATCTGGTCCTCCAGCTCGCCCACGCGCTCGACGGCGGCATCGTAGTCGGCAGCCGTCTGCTCGACGCGCTGCTGGAGCTCGTCGGGCTCGGCCTCCGTCTCTTCGGTGACCGCAAAGGCGTTTTGGGGAAGCGCGATCTGGGGAAACGAACCGCAGAACACGAGGGAAAGCGTCACAACGGCCGCAGCGGCGGCGCGCGCAAGGGAGGAAAGCGGCTTGGCGGTGCGAGCGCGCTGCAAAGCGGACGCCTCTTCGCCCGCCGGCGCATCGAAGTGCGTTTGTGGTGCGTTCATCTGCATAAAGGGCCTGTCTGCTCGATTGACCGCCGCGCGCAAAGGCGCTTGGCAGCTTCGTCCAGTCTCCCATTATAGGGGCAGCCCCGAAGCGCACCCGCCCCTGCCATGAAAAGCACAGACGGCAACACGCCCCTCATCAGGCCAAGCGGCCACCCACCTATCCCTTCTCCGCCTTTCCCCGCCGCGGCAGCAAAAGCAGCCCGGCGATGCAGCCCGCCCCAATGACTGCCGTCATCGCGATGAAGCTCACGCCGAACCCGTGCGCATCCACGCCCAGCTCGTTCAGAGAGTTCGCCGACATCACCGCGATGAACGCCGAGCACGCCAGCGAGCCGAAGATCTGGCGGAACGACGTGATGATGGCGTTGCCCTGCGCCAGGTCGTCGGCGGGCAGGGCGGCGCACCCGTAAGCGGTCAGCGGCATCATCAGGCAGGCGACGCCGACGGTCCGCACGCCGTACAGCAGCGTCACCACCCACTCCGGCGTTTCGGCGTCCAGCACGGCGAACGCCAGCGTGCCCGCCACCAGCACCGTGCCGCCAACCATCACCAGCGGCTTCGGCCCGTGCTTGTCCAGATAGCGCCCCGTGACGGGGTTCAGGAACCCCAGCAGCACCGCGCCCGGCAGGATGGTCAGACCTGACACCGTGGCAGAATCCATCTGGATGTCCTGCACGAACAGCGGCACCATCACCGATCCCGTCATGAACGCGATGTGGCCCACCAGCACCAACATGGTGGACACCGCGAACACGCGGCTTTTGAAGCACGACAGCTTGAGCATGGGGTCGTCGCTGCGCAGCTGACGGCGCACGAACACGACCAGCACCGCCGCTCCCACCGCCAGCACGCCCAGCGCCGTCAGCGAGAAGCCGGATGCCTCCATCATCGTGACGGCCACCAGACAGCACACGAGCCCCGCCACGTACTGCACGACAGACAGCGGGTCGAACTTCTCGCGATGGCGCGCCTTCGGCACGATGTCGCGCGGCAGCAGCGGCACGGCAATGAGCGCGGGAACCAGCGCCACGACGCCCAGCACCACGAACACCGAGCGCCATCCCCACGCATCGATGAAGAAACCCGCGATGCTGGGCCCGATGGCGGGCGCGAACCCGATGATGATGCCCACGATGCCCATAGCCTTGCCGTATTCCGTTTTGGGATACACCGACAGCGCCACCACCTGGACCAGCGGCAGCAGGATGCCCGCACCGCCCGACTGGAACAGGCGCGCCGCCAGCAGCAGCCCGTAGCTCGGCGCCACCAGCGCCGCGGCGCACCCCGCGATGAATATGCCGATGGCCGCGAAGAACAGCGTTTTGGCGTTCACCCGGTTTATCAAAAACGCGGAAACCGCCGAGAACAGCCCCAGCGTGAAGATGTAGGCCGTGGTGAGCAGCTGGCCCAGCGTCGCATCGACGGAGAACTCGCCCATGATGGCGGGCAGCGCCGAGATCATCATGCTCTGCGAGATGCAGGCGGCCCCCGTGCCCACCATCATGATGCCCAGGATGACATGGCGCTTGTGAGCCGACACGGGCGCCGCCTCCTGCGCCTTGCCTGCATCTCGCCGTTCGGTCTGTTCAAAATCGCCGTCCATGCCCCCATCGTAGCAGCATCGCGCCGCCGCGCGGGCGCTCCTTGCGCAAGCGATGCGGAAACCGCCCGATGCGGCGAGCCTGGCAAGACCTTCGCCGTCCGCACAGACAGCCCGTCAGCCGCGCAGCTTCGCCCGCGCTTCCCGCCACCCCGGCAAGAACGCGTCCATCAGCGCGCGGAACCGCGGGCCATGCCCGCGTTCCAGCAGATGGCACAGCTCATGGACCACCACGTACTCCAAGCATTCGGGCGGATAGAGCGCAAGCCGCACGTTCAGGCAGATGCGGCCCGTGGCCGGCTGGCAGCTTCCCCACCGGCTCGTCATGTTGCGGTAGGCCAGCTTCCCCGCCTTCACGCCCATGATCGGCTCCCACTTCGCCACGAGCACTGGTGCGAATGACGACACGACGGCTTTCCACTGCGCCACTTCTTCCGGCGACGCCTCGGCCGCTTGAGCGCGCGGTGACGCGGCGATGCGGCGGCGCTGCTTCTCTATCCACGAGCGCTTCTCGCGCACGAACGCCTCGATGAAGGCGTCGCTTGTCCGAAGCGGCGCCGACACCGCAACCCGCCCCTCAGGCGGCTTCACCCGCAGGTTCACGTTCTTGATGCGCTTCCGCACGACCCGCACCTCAAGGTCGTCCACTGTCAGGTGCCGTTCGGCGGAGACGTGCGCGCTTCCCGTCACGACCGTCCCGCCTGCAGCGCCAGCTCGTATGCCTCGTTGCGGGCGATGCCGCACTCCTGGACCAGCTGACGAGCGATCTGCTTCGCGCGCAGCCCCTCTCCAGCAAGCTCCGCCGCGCGCTGACGCGCGTCCGCCGCCGTCTGCTCCGCACGCTCCGACCCTTCGTGCTCCGAGGGACCGTCGATCACGACGACGATCTCCCCCTTCACGCCGCCCGCATCGACGCGGCGCGTGAACTCATCCGCCAGCTCAGGCAGCATCGCCCGGCATATCTCCTCATGCAGCTTCGTCAGCTCGCGGCATACCGCCGCCTCGCGCTGGGGAAACGCCTCCGCCATCGCGCGCAGCGCCGCCGCCAGCCGGTTCGGGCTTTCGTAAAAGACGAGCACGGCGTCAAGCGTCCGCAGCGATTCCAAAATCGCGCGCCGCTCGCCCTCCTTGCGCGGGAAAAAGCCGCCGAAGTAGAAGCGTGGGTTCTCGCAGCCGCTTGCCACGTAAGCCGTCGCCACGGCGGTCGGGCCAGGCAGCACCTCCACCGCCGCGCCCGCCGCACGGCACGCGCGCACCAGACGCATGCCCGGATCGGAAACGCCCGGCATGCCGGCATCGCTGCAGTAGGCTATCACCTCGCCATCCAGAACGCGCTGGGCCACGCCTTCCGCGCGGGAAGCGGAGAGGGCTTCATCCAACCGCTCTAGCCGCTTGCTAATGGAGAACGCCGACAGCAGCTTGCCCGTGACGCGCGTGTCCTCCGCGCACACCGTGTCGGCCTGTCGAAGCGCGTCAAGCGCTCGCATCGTCATGTCGCCAAGGTTGCCCAAAGGCGTCGGCACCACGATCAAGCGCCCGCCCCCTTTAGCCGTTTCCGTCATGAGCTAGCGCCGCCTCATCAGAACGAACGCTATCACCGCCACGATCAGCGCCACCACGACGACCCCGCCCACGATGAACGGAAGGAAGCTGTCGCCCGTCTGCGCCAACGCGTCAAAACCTTGCTGCATATGATCCCCTTTCGGACCGATGCCCTTCAGCCGCCGATTGTAGCAGAACGCATCCCGGCGCACGGCGCGCCTCTGGACGAGTTCGGGCCGCCGTCACGGAAGAAACCCCGAACCTAGGAAAGGGCCGCCGGGCCCCAAGCCCCAAAGCAAAAAGGCCTAAGGACTCCCGAAAAGTCGCCGCCCCCGGGCCGGGCACGGCGGGGACGCCCCCGGAAAAGGAAAGAAGCCCCGAAGGGCCCCGGAAGCGGCGAAAAGCCCCGATAAGAGGGAACGCTGCCTAAAACGGCGAAGGAGCCCAAGGGCCCCAAAAACGGAGAAGGGGCCCCGCAGGGCCCCTCGCTCTCCGAAGCAAAGAAGCATCCCCCATGGGCGCGACTCCCTACCCTCCCACGGACTCATCCGCAGTACTCTCGGCGACGGCGGGC
>DVIW01000033.1 GCA_018710945.1 Candidatus Aphodovivens avistercoris
TGCCTCGTCAGCTGGGTGAGCACGTCTTCCATTGCAACCTCCATCTCTCCTGATGATGGAATTGTCGCAACCGGGGCCCCGTCGCGTGTACTGCGTGCAGGACACTTATCCAAAGTGGTCTAACACAACGCTTTCAACGGTCACCCGCAAGCATCCCGGTATGGCACAATGGACGCAACGGAAAGACGCAGCGCTCCAAAGCCGGCTCCACCGCGCCCGCCAGACTCCGTTTCCCGTGCTGGCGGGACACGGCAGGGCGACCGCATGAATCCGCCGCTCGGCTCAAGAAAGGAAAGACGTCATGGACGATTCGAAGCGTGAAGCGTGCCCTCGTTGCGGATCGGGCAATGTTGCCGAGATCCTCTGGGGCAAACCCGCTTTCACCGACGAGCTCAAACAGAAGATCGACAACGGCACCGTGAGCCTTGGCGGATGCTGCTTCGACTCGAGCTCGCCCCGATACTACTGCAACGAATGCGGCGCCGAGTTCGGCCGAATCGAATTCGACATGCCGTGGCCGAAAAAAGACGACCGTCTCAAAGCGATCGTCTACGGAGCAGCCGTGGGCGATGCCCTGGGCGTTCCCTTTGAATTCCAGAGGCGCGGCACCTTTGCCTGCACGCATATGGTTGCAGGAGGGGTACACGGCATGCCCGCCGGCACGTTCTCGGACGACACGTCTTTGCTGCTTGCCACCTGCGACAGCATCAGGGCGCACGGCGGCAAGATCAAGCCGAAGGACATGGCCAACCGTTTCAAGGAATGGCTTTACGAAGGAGCCTACACGCCCGACGGAAGGGTGTTCGACGTGGGCAACACCGTCGCGACCGCGCTCGATCAAGGGCACGGATGCACCGGCGAGCGATCGAACGGCAACGGCTCGCTCATGCGGATAGCCCCGCTCGCTCTGACCGACGCCGACGAGGCGCAGATCGCCGCGGTTTCCGCCATCACGCATGCGCACCCCATCTCCGTCACGGCATGCGTCGCCTTCGTGAGCATGCTGAGAGACGTTCTTCGCGGCATGAGCCTTCCGAACGCCATACGCGGAAACATCCCAAGTGACGAGCGCTTCTCCTTCTTGGAAAGCGTCGAGGAAAAGGACCGCGACGAAATCCAATCTTCAGGGTTCGTCCTTCACACGCTTGAGGCGGCGCTTTGGTGCAACCTGAGATCGGAAAGCTATGCTGAATGCGTGAAGGAGGCGGTGAACCTGGGCAGCGACACAGACACCACCGCCTGCGTCGCCGGAGCGCTTGCGGGAGCCCTCTACGGGTACCACGCGATCCCCGACAAGTGGGTGGAGACGCTGCGAGGCAAAGACGTGATCGACACCTGCCTCTTCGAAACGGCGCAGTAGCAGTGTGACGACGGATCGCCAAGCTCGGCGCTTCTAGCATGCCTGATGACCGAAGGCGCTTGAAGGTCTTTGCGACCCTGGCACGGCAGCCCTCGTCAGGGAGCATCGGGCAACGCATCGGGCGCGCCCCTGAGCTCGCGGGCATCATAGCACACCCGCGGCGGCTTCCCCTACGGCCGCACGGGGATGCCGCAGCTGGCCATGTGCTCCTTCACCTGGCGGATGGTGAACTCGCCGAAATGGAACACGCTCGCGGCCAGCACGGCATCAGCCTCGCCTTCCAAGATGCCTTGGGCGAAGTGCTCCAGCTTGCCCACGCCACCTGAGGCGATGACGGGGATGTCCACCGCGCGCGCCACGGCCCGTGTGAGCGCGCAGTCGAAGCCCTCGCGGCTGCCGTCGCGGTCCATGCTGGTCAGCAGGATCTCGCCCGCGCCGCGCCGCGCGGCCTCGGCCGCCCACGCCACGGCGTCGATGCCGGTGGCCGTGCGCCCGCCGTGCACGTAGACCTCCCACTTGTTGGGGTTGCCGGCAACCTGCTTCGCGTCGATGGCGCACACGATGGCCTGCGTGCCGAACGCGTAGGCGGCATCCGAGATGAGCCGCGGATTCGCCACGGCAGCGGAGTTCACCGACACCTTGTCGGCGCCGGCGGCTATCATGCGGCGGATGTCGGCGACGCTGCGGAAGCCGCCGCCCACGCAGTACGGCAGGTGCAGCTGCGCGCTGGCATGGCTGGCCAGCTCCACCGTGGTGGCGCGCTCGTCGCTGGTGGCGGTGATGTCCAAAAACACCACCTCGTCGGCGCGCTCGGCGTCGTAGCGCTGCGCCAGCTCGATGGGGTCGCCCGCGTCGCGCAGGTTGACGAAGTTCACGCCCTTGACGACGCGGCCGTCCTTCACGTCCATGCAGGGGATGACCCGTTTAGCGAGCATCGGAGACCTCCTGGCAAACGGCGACGCCCTCTTCCACGGAAAGCGTCCCCTCGTAGATGGCGCGGCCCGCAATGACGCCCTCGATGCAGGACGCCACCGGCGCCAGCGCCCGAATGTCGGCCGCGCCGGACACGCCGCCGCTGGCGATGACCGGATGCCCGAACGCCTCCGCCATGCGCGCGTAGGCGGCGGGGTCCAAGCCCGTCTGCATGCCGTCGCGCGCGATGTCGGTGTAGACCAGGTGCACGAAGCCCGCCTGCGCCATCGCGCGGGCCAGCTCGGCGGCGTCCACGCCCGAGCCCTCGATCCAGCCCGACACCGCCACCTCGCCGCCCTTCGCGTCGATGCCGGCGGTCAGCCTGTCGCCACCCACCAGCTCGACGGCAGCGCGCGCCAAGTCGGGGTCGTTCACAAGCGCCGTGCCCAGCACCATGCGCGCCGCGCCCGCCTCGGCCAGCCGATCCAACACCTCCAGCGTGCGGATACCGCCGCCGATCTCCACCTTCAGCGGCGTCTCGCGCACAATGCGCTCGACGATGGCCGCGTTCTCCGGCACGCCGGTGCGCGCCCCGTCCAGATCGACCACGTGCACCCACTCGGCCCCGGCCTCGGCGAACGCGCGTGCCTGCGCCACCGGGTCGTCGTTGTACACGGTCACCTTCGCGTAGTCGCCCTTCTCAAGCCGGACGGCCTTGCCGCCCAGGATGTCGATGGCCGGAAGCAGGTACACGCCCCTCACGCCCCTTCCACGATGCGGACGAAGTTGCGCAGCACCGCCGCGCCCGCGTCCGAGCTCTTCTCCGGATGGAACTGCACGCCGAAGCACCGCTTCCCGTACTGCACCGCGCTGGGAAACGCCACGCTGTGCGCCGTCATCCCCACCGCGAACGGCCCGTCAGGCACGATGTAGCTGTGCGTGAAATAGAAGTACTCACCTGCGGGAATCCCCTCGAACAAGGGGCAGGCGAAGGAGCCGGAGGCCGGCGGCACGACCGTGTTCCAGCCTACGTGCGGCACCTTGAACGGGCGCCCGTCCACCGCGAGCTTCGGCATCTTCACCACGACGCCCGGCAGCACCGCCAGCCCACGCGCGTTGTGCGACGATTCCTCGTCGTCCTCGTCGGGCGCGCCTTCGACGCCCTCTTCGAACAGCAGGTGCATCCCCAGGCAGATGCCCAAAAACGGCACGCCCGCCGCAATGCGCGCGCGGACGGCCTCAAGCTGGCCGAGCTCCTGCATGGTGGCCGAGGCGTCCGCAAACGCCCCCACGCCCGGCAGCACGATGCCCTCGGCGCGCGCGATGGCGCCCGCATCGTCGGTGACCAGCACCTCCGCGCCCGCAGCCGCCAAGCCGCGCTCGACGCTCAGCAGGTTTCCCTTGTGGTAATCAACTACCGCAATCATGCTTTCCCCATCAAAACGAGAGCGAGAAAAAGCGCCCGGCCCTTCCCCTCGCTACAGAACGCCCTTCGTGGACGGCAGCGCGTCCGCCGCCCGCAGGTCCTCCTCCACGGCCGCGCGCAGCGCGCGGGCCGCCGCCTTGAAGCACGCCTCCACGATGTGGTGCGCGTTCTCGCCCGCCAGCAGACGCACGTGCAGGGTCACGCCCGCGTTCGCGGCGAACGCGATGAAGAACTCCTTGGCCAGCGAGGCGTCGAAGGCCCCCAGCATCACGGGCGGCAGCGGCACGTCCCAGTGCAGCTGGCCGCGGCCCGACAGGTCGCACGCCGCCAGCACCAGCGCCTCGTCCATCGGCAGCGCGATGGAGCCGAACCGGCGGATGCCGCGCTTGTCGCCCAGCGCCTGGGAGAACGCCTGCCCCAGCACGATGCCCGCGTCCTCGACGCTGTGGTGGCCGTCCACCTGCAAGTCGCCCTTCACGCGCACGTCGAGGTCGAACAGCCCGTGGCGCGCGAACGCGGCCAGCATGTGGTCGAAGAACCCGATGCCGGTGGACGCGTCCACCGCGCCCGTGCCGTCCAGGTCAAGCGCCAGCAAAATGTCGGTCTCGTTCGTGGTGCGCTGGATGCGCGCGCTCCTGCCCATGGCACCCCAACCTTTCTCGTCGTCCGGCCGCGCGGCGTCGCACGCCTGCGGCCCCTTGCGCTACAGCGCCTTCAGCGCCGCGTCCTTCAACGCGGCCAGAAACGCGTCGTTCTCCTGCGCGGTGCCCACGGTCACGCGCAGGCAGTCCTCAAGCAGCGGCGCGCTGGAGAAGTCGCGCACCAAAACGCCGCGCTCGAACAGATTCTGCCACACCGCGCCCGCGTTCGCGATGCGGAACAGCACGTAGTTCGCGTCCGACGGGAACGCCTCCACGCCGGGAATGCGCGAAAGGCCGTCAAGCAGCCGGGCGCGCTCGTCGATGATGGCCTGGATGGCCGGCTCGAACTTCGCGCGGTTGCGGTAGACCGTGCGCGCGATGGCCTGCGACACTGCGTCCACCGAGTACGGCTGGCGCACCTTGATGAACTCGCGGATGACGTCCTCGCTGCCCAGCAGGTAGCCCAGGCGCGCGCCTGCCAGCGAGAACGCCTTGGAGAACGTGCGCAGGACGACCAGGTTCTCATGCTCGGCCAGAAGCGGGCGCACCGTGCGGCGCGAGAACTCGAAGTAGGCCTCGTCCACCATCACCAGCGCGTCGGTTGCCGCCAAAAGCCGCGCGACGAACGCGCCGTCCGCCAGCTTGCCGGTGGGGTTGTTCGGGCTGGTGACCACCATGAAATCAATGTCGCCTTCCGCCACGCGCGCCAGCACCGCGTCCTCGTCGATGGAGAAGTCGGGGCGGCGCGGCACGTCCACCGTCTCGGTGCCGGTCAGGCGCGCGTTGGCGGCGTACACGGAGAACGTGGGCGGCAGGTTGAGGAACGTCCGCCCCGGCCCGCCCCAGGCCAGGGCAAGGTTGAACAGAAGCTCGTCGCCGCCGTTGCCCACCAGCACCTGTCCGCGGTCGAGCCCGTTGGCCTCGGCGATAAGGTCGCGCAGGTCGTTCGCCAGCGGGTCGGGGTAGCGGTTCAGCGGCACGCGGCGGATCTCGCGCATGATCTCGCGGCGCAGCTCCTCCTCCACGTCGGAGGGGTTCTCGTTGGCCGAAAGCAGCGTGTCGGCCGGCAGGTACTTCGGGTCGTAGGGCTCAAGACCCGCCAGCTGCGGCGCGGACGGCCTCACGCTACGCATCGACGCCCGCCTCCCCTGCCGCGTCCGCCGCCACGTCGAGGATGTCGGCCGGACCGTCCGCGTCTAGCCTGCCGTCGCGCAGCAGCTCCTTGCGCAGCTCGACGCTGCGCGCGTGCGCCCACAGCCCCTCGTGGCGCGCGATGGCGATGACGGTGTCGGCGTCGCGGCCGAGCGCCTGGGGCGAGTACTGGATGACGCTGGACTTCTTCACGAAGTCATCTACCGAAAGCGGCGAGGCGTAGCGCGCCGTGCCGCCGGTGGGCAGCGTGTGGTTGGGGCCGGCCACGTAGTCGCCCACGGCCTCGGGCGTCCATTCGCCCAGGAAGATGGCGCCGGCGTTGCGCACGCGGCCCAGCGAGTCCATGGCGTGGTGGATGTGCAGCTCCAAGTGCTCCGGCGCGATGACGTTCACGGCGCTGAACGCCTGGTCAAGCGTGTCGCACACCACGACGATCCCCTGGTCGGCCAAGGACGCGGCGGTTATCTCGGCGCGCGTGGAAGCTTTCAAGTGCTCCCCAATGCAGCGCTCCACCTCGTCGGCGTAGCCCTCGCAGAAAGTGACCAGGTAGCAGGCGGCCAGCGGGTCGTGCTCAGCCTGGGCCATAAGGTCGATGGCCACCATCGACGGGTCGGCCGTGTCGTCTGCCACCACGCACACCTCCGACGGGCCGGCGATCATGTCGATGCCCACATCGCCCGAGACCACCTTCTTCGCCGCCGCCACGTAGGCGTTGCCCGGGCCGGTGATCTTCTCCACGCGCGGGATGCTCTCGGTGCCGTAGGCCAGCGCGGCGATGGCCTGCGCGCCGCCCACCGTGTACACCTCGGTGACGCCCGACAGGCGGCACGCCTCCAGGATGGCCGGATCCACCGAGCCGTCCTTCGCCGGCGGCGTGACGCACGCGATGCGCCCCACCCCGGCAACCGACGCGGGCAGGGCGTTCATCAGCACCGTCGAGGGGTAGAGCGCCCGGCCGCCCGGCACGTAGATGCCCACGGAGTCAAGCGGCGTCACCTTGCTGCCCACCAGCGCGCCGTCCGCGCGCACGGAGAACCAGCTCTGCTGCACCTGGCGGGCGTGGAACTCGCGGATCTGCTCGGCAGCCTGCGCAAGCGCGGCCGCCGTGGCAGGGTCGATCTTGCCGCGCGCCGCGTCGATGTCGGCCTGCGGCACGCGGAAGCGCTCCACCTCCACGCCGTCGAAGCGGGCAGTGAAGTCGCGCAGCGCCGCGTCGCCGCGCTCGCGCACCTCGGCGATGATGCCGGTGGCGGCCTCCAGGGCGCCGGCGTTGAAGGCGCTCTGGCGCTTCAGCAGGTCGTTCGAGAACAGCTCGCCGGGTTCAAGGATGATTCGGCGCATGATCACTTCTCCTCCTTCCGGACGCCTTCCGCGTCCGCCTTCTCACGGGACAGCGCGTCGCGCAGCGAGCGCGCCAGCTGCGCGACGCGCGCGTCGGTTCGGTACGAGCAGGAATTCGCGAAGAACCGCGCAGTGGAGGGAAGCACCTCTTCAACCACCACCAGGTTGTTCTCGCGCAGTGTGGTGCCCGTCGCCGTGATGTCGACGATGCGCTCGGCCATGCCCGTCAATGGTGCCAGCTCTATGTTGCCGTGCAGTTTCACGATCTCCACCTGCGTGCCGGTTTTCGCGTAGTGGGCGGCGGCGATGCGGGGGTACTTCGTCGCCACGCGGATGGAGCCCAGCCGGCGGTAGTGTTCCTCCACCGCCGCGCGCGCCCCGGCAGGCTCGGCCACCACGAAGCGGCAACCGCCGAAGCCCAAATCCACCAGCTCCACCACCTCGGCATCGGCCTCCAGAAGCGAGTCCTTGCCGCAGATGCCGCAGTCGGCCGCGCCCAGCTCCACGAACACCGGCGCGTCGGTGGGCCGCACGATGATGAAGTCCACGCCCGGGTTGCGGATGACCAGCTGCCGCCCCGGGTCGGAAAGCCCCGTCACGTCCAGCCCCGCCGCCGCCAGGGCGGCGATGGCCCCCGCGTTGAGCGACCCCTTCGGCACCGCGACGCGCAGGGGCCGCGGTTCGGGAGCGGGGGCGGAGGCGACGGGCGCCGTTTTCCCCTCCGTCTCGTTCTTAACGTCAGCGAGGGTTTCCGTGGTGCCGGAGATTCGTTCGATCGCGGGGGCGAAGCGTGCTTCGGCACGTGAGCCCCCGGGATCGGGCGAAGATTCGGTGCCACGGGAAGCCGCAGCGTCGGCTGGTCCGCCGTTCGGCAGAACGGCGGAACTCATAGCCTGTTCCAAAAAGAACGCGAAACCGGCGGCGGGGCGCGCCTCGCCGTAGGCGCCGAGCATGTTGTCGTAGCGGCCGCCGCCGCCCAACGGCGACCCGAGGCCGGGGGCGTAGGCTTCGAACACGATGCCGGTGTAGTAGTCGAACGAGCTCATCACCGAGAAATCGATGCGGATGCGTCCGCCCAGCCCCGCTTCGTCCAGCAGGTCGCACATCGCCGTGAGGTCGTCCAGGCCGTCCTCGCAGCCGAGCGGCGCCACCAGATCGCGCGCCTTCGCGATGGCCTCCCGCCCGCCGCGGATGCGCGGCAGCGCGCGCACGGCCTGGGCGAACACAGGCGGCGCGGGGCAGGCGGCACCAGTGAGAGAGTCCAGTTCCACCAGGTTGGACGCGTGGAACGCCGCCAGCACCGCCTCGCACCACGCCGCGGGCGCCGCGCTTGCGGAAAGCAGGGCGCGCAGCACGCCCACGGTAGCCACCGAGATGCCGAACTTTTGCACGCCAGCGGCCTGCAGCGCCTTGGCGAACAGCCCCACCACCTCGGCGTCGGCCGCCGGGCCCGACGGCCCGATGCACTCGATGCCCATCTGCGTGACCTCGCGGGCCGCTGCGCGCATCTGCCCCTCGGCCTCGCGGAACACGCGCTGCTGGTAGCGGAAGCGGAACGGCCCGGGCTGGCCCGCCAGCCGCGTGGCGCACATGCGCGCCACCTGCAGCGTCACGTCGGGGCGCATGGCCAGAAGGTCGCCCTGCGAGTCGAAGAAGCGGAACGGCGCCGCCGTCAGGTGGCCGCCCGCGCGCATCACGTCCATCACTTCCAGCGTGGGCGTCTCGATGGGGGCGTACCCCCGCGACGAGAACAGCTCGCGCACCGCGGCCGAGATGCGCTCGCGCACCGCGGCCTCCTGCGAGAGCACGTCGCGGAACCCCGCCGGCGTCACCATGTCCATTCGCTTCGCTTCCTTTCGTCTTCGCCCCGCCGCCCAAGCCGCGGGACCCCTTCCCGCTCCGACGACGGCTTTCCCGATTCTACCCGGGTTCTGTTTCAACGGCGCAACGAATCCGCCGGAGCGCCCGAAGCGCCGCGGCGAGGGCCTTCCGACCGCTGCGCCATGCGGTACTTTATCACAGTAGAGTGCTAAAGCAACCGATTTGACGAAGAAATGACATCCCGGCGGGCGGAGCGCACGGCGGAAGCCGGCAAGCGCATTCGGCAGAAAGAAAGCGGGGCGAACGGATCCGGTTGGAAACCGGCCCGTTCGCCCCGTCCTGCCAGGCTTTCAGAACCGCCGCGCCGTCAAGCGAAACGCGCGGCAAAAGCCGGCGAACGCCCTAGAACAAGCTGAACTGCTGGGGCTCGGCCTCGAAGGAGCACGTCACCTGGCCGTCCAGCACCTCGACCTCGTGCGATTCCCACTCTTTCAGCGAAACGACGAAGCCGATGCCACCCTGCTCCAGCACGAGCGATGAGCCGACCATCCCCAGGCAGCGGCCGCCGCATTCGTCGTCGGCGCCGTCGGCCAGCTGCAGGTCGCGCACGTCGGGCGAGGCCCCGCCGAAGCAGAACGGCGACAGGTCGCGCACCTCTTCGGGGCTGAAGCCCGCCTCTGCCACCGCAGAAACCGCGGCCAGGCGCGCCGCCGCCTCGTCCAGAACGCGGGCAGCCTCGGCGGCGTCGTAGCGCTCTTCGGCCAGAAGGCGCGCCTTCAGCGACGAGCGCATGGTCTCCAGAATGCCCGGCTGCGCGCACAGCTCCGCCTCCAGGGCGCGCGCCTCGTCCGCGTTGGCGAAGCGCCCCGCGATACGCGCCGCACGGGCGCCCTGCTCCAGCAGGCGCTCGATGCCGCGCGTCTCGCTGGAAATGCCCGCTTTCACGTGCTGAGGCGAGAAATAGGCCAGGTAGACGAAATGCGGCGTGAGGTTGTACGCCCGCTGCTGCGGCGAGACGGACGCCGCGAAGTAGAACGAGGGGTTGAAGCCCGTGGCCTCGATGCAGGCCGGGCACATGGTCTCCTTCGAATCGGGCAGAAGCTCCACGTCCAGCGGGCAGACGCTTTCTTGGAACGTCGCCAGATCGAAGCGCCCCGTGCAGCGCCGGCGCGGCAGCTTCCGCAGCGAGAACGTGCGGCCGCGCACGGGAAAGCGCAGCACCTCGCCCGTTTTGTTGTCGTTGAACCGCAGGTAGGGGCCGTCATCGGCGCAGCCGTGCCCCGCCAGGACCAGCGCCCGGCCGTCAAACGGATTCGTCATAGGGTGTCTACCTCCAAAAACGTCGCGGACGCAGGCCCGCGCCGGCCCTGACAGCCGGCCCCGCCGCCTGCGCCCCTCTCATTTCACGGAAATGATACCCCAGCAAGAGCAAAACAACCCCCGCACGCGCCCCCTCGACCGTATCCCCAAAACCGACGCGCGCTCGGGTGACAAAGGGGTGACAAAGGGACACGTCGGTGACAAAGCAAAGGTGACAAAGCGTGACAAAGCGTGACAAAGGGACACGTCTAATGGCACGCAAGCGTGCCATTAGACGTGTCCCTTTGTCACGATCCGCCCCTCCGCGTCCGCAATTGCCAGCGTGAAAGCACCATTCCAAGTTGGAAACGGCACCCTCCCATTCGAATTGCCGCAACGGGCCGCGCAGAGTGAAATGGAACCAGCAAGCCGGCGGCGCGAGCCGCCTCCCCGGACCTCCGCCGCCGACTTGCATCCGTTTCCAGAGGGCATGCACGAAAGGGCGGCTTGGAAGGCAAGGGATCTGCGCCAAGCCGAAGAGGGGACGCACCGCATCCTACGGCACGGAGGTTTCGCAAAAGGGACGGGTTTTCGAAACGCCCGTGCAGCACGGTGCCGCGGCACCCTCCGACACGATGGGAAGCCCCTTCGATGGCATGTCCACCGAGAAGGAGGGGATCCATGTCAAAGCAACAGCAATCAACGATGCAGCCTAAGACCATCTGGCTGTTCGGTATTCTGGGCATCGCCTCGGTGACCACGTGCTTCGTGGCCACCAACCCGGCGCTGTCGGTGCTGGGCGAGCACTACGCGGGGCAGAACTACACCATGCTGTCCTCCATCCACACGGTGGCGACGTTCTTCATGACGCTCATCACCGGCGTGCTCATCTCCAGCGGCAGGATGAAGTACCGCCTGTGCGCCATCCTGGGCACCGCCATCATGTTCATCTCGGGCACCCTGCCCGGCATCGTGCCCGACCCCAGCTTCGAGTTCGCGCTGGGCTGCCGCCTCGTGTTCGGCGTGGGCGTCGGCTTCGTCACGCCGCTCATGAACTCGCTGATCCTCAACATCTACAGCGGCGACAAGCAGTCGCGCTACACCGGCTGGGTGCAGACGGTGAAAGAGGGCGGCTCGGTCGTGTTCCAGATGCTCGGCGGTTTCCTGGCTGCGCAGCCCAACGACGGCTGGCACATGAGCTTCCTGGCATTCGGCCTGTGCCTCGTGGGCGTCATCGCGGCCTTCTTCGTGCCCGAGCCCCCAAAAGAGATCATCGCCCAGAAAGCGGCTGAGAAGCGCGCCGCGGCCCAGGCCGCCGGCGGCGACGGCAAGGCCAAGCTGGGCATCGCGTGCTTCGTCATCGCGTTCTTCCTGTTCCTCTACAGCCTGCTTCAGATGTCGCTGCAGATGAACGTCGCCACGATGTTCTCCGTGAAGTTCGCTTCCGACTCCGTGGCATCGGCGACCGCCCTGTCGTGCAAGACGGTGTTCGGCATGCTGGCCGGCATCGCGTTCGGCTTCCTGTTCAAGTTCAACAGCCGCATCGTGCTGCCCATCGCCTGCTTCGCCGGCTGCCTGTCCGGCATCCTGTTCCGCGTGGCGGGCGACCCCATCATGGGCACCGTCGCCACCTGCGGCATCGGCTTCGGCTTCGCCACCTTCATGCCTTCGGCCATGATGCTCAACGGCAAGTACACCCATCCTGCGCGCATCGCCATGGGCACCTCCATCATCCTGGCGGCCGCCAACATCTCGAACTTCTGCAGCTCGCTGTACATGGGCACCGTCGCCAACATCTTCGGCGGCGGCGATCTGAAGTCCATCGCCACGATCGACGCTCTGTGCGTCATCGCGGCCGTCGTCTACTTCGCCATGGCCATCCTGTTCCTGGTGTGGAACCCGTTCAAGGGCGGACGCAAGCCCGCTCCCGCCGAGGCTCCCGCAGCCGAGGCATCCGGCGAAGGCGAGAAGGAGTAGAGCGGCTCGCCCACTGGGCGACCGCATGATCGGACAAGGCGCCGTCCCCGCCTCGCCCCCGAACCGGAGGGAGCGCGGCCCCGCCGCGCGGCCCTCCAACAAGCCGGCCCCGCCCCGCATTCCCTCCAGCACGCGGCGCGCGGGGCCTTAGACGGAATCGGAGTTTCAACGCAATGGAGTTCGTTCGAGAAAAAGGCGCCGGGCTGCTGCTCTGCCTCGTGCTGGCCATTCCCGCCTACGCGCTGGGCTTGGCCGTGAGCATCGTGGGCGGCCCCATCTTCGGCATCGCCATCGGCATCGTCGCGGCGCTGCTGCTGCGCGACCGCACGCGGCTTGCCGCCGGCATCGGCTTCACCTCGAAGTACGTGCTGCAAACCGCAGTCGTGCTGCTGGGCTTCGGGCTGAACCTGGGCGTGATCGCCCAAACCGGATGGCGGTCGCTGCCCATCATCGTCACCACCATCGCCACGGCGCTCATCGTGGCCTTCCTGGTGTCGAAGGCGCTGGGCATCCCGGGCAAGATCGCCACGCTCATCGGCGTGGGCTCGTCCATCTGCGGCGGATCGGCCATTGCCGCCACCGCCCCGGTCATCAAGGCCAACGACGAGGAGGTGGCGCAGTCCATCTCCATCATCTTCCTGTTCAACGTCATCGCCGCCATCGTGTTCCCCTACTTGGGCAACCTCGTCGGGTTCTCCACGACCGACGGCGGGCCGTTCGGCATCTTCGCCGGCACGGCCGTCAACGACACCTCGTCGGTGACGGCGACGGCCGCCACCTGGGACGGCATGCACAACCTGGGAACGCAGACGCTCGACGAAGCGGTCACCGTGAAGCTCACGCGCACGTTGGCCATCATCCCCATCACGCTGGTCCTGGCCGCCTGGACGGCTTGGCGCGCGAAGAAGGCGGGCGGCTCCCACGACGGCTCGAGGGTCACCGTGCGCCAGGTGCTGCCACTGTTCATCGTGTGGTTCGTGGCGGCGTCGCTCATCACCACGATCGCTGCCGCGGCAGGCGTGCCGGAAGGGGCCTTCACACCGCTCAAGGAGCTTTCGAAGTTCCTCATCGTCATGGCGATGGTGGCCATCGGCCTGAACACCGACATCGTGAAGCTGGTGCGCTCCGGCGCCAAGCCGCTGGCGCTGGGCTTGGCCTGCTGGGCGTGCATCACCGTGGCCAGCCTGGGCATGCAGCACGTGCTGGGCATCTGGTAGCGAAGCGCTGCGGCGCCCGGCCCAACCGGCACCGCAGCGAAACCTCCGCCTCCCGTCCGCGTCACCAACCAGGCGGCCCGGACGGGAGGCGGAGTAAGCAAGGCAACGTCAGCCCCATCGAAGAGAGGGCTGCGGACAAAGATAGGGGGAAACATGAGGGTATCCACCGTCACCCAACAGATCAAGAATTTCGCCCTGACGGAAGCCCGTATGGACAAGGTCGGCATCGCCAGCATCGACCGGTTCAACGAGGCTCCCGAGGGCATGCACCCCACCGACTTCCTTCCGGGGTGCAAGTCGGTCATCGCGTTCTGCACGCGCCTGCCCGACGGCGCCGTCGAGTCGTGCTACCGCGCGTTCGAGGACGGCAACCACACCCCGCACGGCATCTACGGAGCCTACGGCTACGCCGGCGCGCCCAACTACAACCTGCTGTGGGCCAACTTCAAGATCTCGCGCTTCGTGGAAAAGCTCACCGGCTGCGCGGCCATGCCCAACACCGCCGGCCCCACCCACGGCGCCAAGATGATGAGCATGCGCCACTGCGCCTTCGCCGCCGGCCTGGGCGAGTTCGGCTGGAGCTCCATCATCCTCACGCCCGAGTTCGGGCCGCGCAACCGTTTCGGCGCCGTGCTGACCACCGCCGAGCTGGAGCCCGACCCGCTCTACGACGGCCCGCGTCTGTGCGACCCGTCGAAGTGCCACATCTGCGAGAAGATGTGCCCCACCGGCGCCATCCCCGCCTACTCCCCCGAGCAGGCGCGCATCATCAAGTGCGGCGACAAGGAAGTGTCCTACGGCTCCACCAGCTGGGCGCGCTGTCGCATCATGTGCCACGGCACCCGCAAGGAGTTCAACGAGAGCGGCACCGACATCGTGCCCCTGGAGATGGACGACCCGCTGAACGAGGACCTCGACTGCATCGGCGCCTACTACAACAAGCATCCGCGCCGCAACTTCTGGCAGCACAACCCCACGTGGAAATGCGGCAACTGCCTGACCTACTGCCCGGTGGGCAATTGGAAGGAGCGGTTCAGCGACACGGGGCTCACCAGCGTCGACACCTCCAAGTTCATCGACGAGTAGAAAAGAGGGCAAGCAGATGAAACCCACCGAGACGATAAAAGACTACCTGCTGGCGAAATGCGGCGTTGACGCCGTGGGCATCGCGCCCGTCTCCGCCTTCGCCGACGAGCCGGAAGGCCATCGCCCCGAGGACGTGATGCCGGGTGCAAAAAGCGTCATCGTGTTCACCAAGCGCATCCCCGACGGCGCCATCCAGGCCGCGCTGCGCTACCACGAGGACGGCAACCAGGACGCGCTGAGCGTCTACGGCGCCTACGGCTGCGACCTCACGCCGAACATGAACCTGTTCTTCGTGGAATTCAACCTGTGCGAGTTCATCGAGCGCCACTTCGGCTACACCGGCGCGCCCGTGCCCTGCGGCCCCAACCAGAACATCACGCCCTGGAACGTGCCGCTGCCCAGCTTCATCGGGCCGAAGAAGATGGACTACATCATCCATCCCGACCGCGCCGCCGTGGCCGCCGGCCTGGGCGAGCTGGGTTGGAACAACCTGCTCATCACGCCCGAGAACGGCCCGCGCCAGCAGATCGGCCTGATCGTCACCAGCATGGAGCTGGACTGCGATGCGCCGTATGACGGCCCCCGCCTGTGCGACCCCGCCTCCTGCCACGTGTGCAGCGGCGTGTGCCCGATGCACGCCATCCCCGAAGCGGGCGAGGCCGACGAGTTCACCATCGCCGGCAAGAAGGCGTCCTGCGCGCACATCGAGCAGAACGCCTGCGCCGTGGCGTCTCTGGGACTGCGCAGCGAGTTCACGGTGAAGGGCAAGGGCGCCGACTTGCTCATGTCCGACCACCCCACCGACGAAGAGCTGCAAGAGGCCTACGACGCCAAGCCCGCCAGCGCCAACACGCTGGACCACTACCCCAAGCACACCTGCAACAAATGCCTGCTGTACTGCCCGGCCGGCAACTGGAAGGAGCGCTTCGGCGACAAGGGGCTTTCCCGCTTCGACGGAAAGGAATGCGCATAATGAAGAAGATCGTCATCCACACGGGGTTCCACCCGGAAGTGAAGCGCGAGTACAACGGCGAGCACATCTGGACCGTGGTGAAGCGCCGCGGCGAGACCGCCTTCAACGACTACCAGACCGGCATCACCTCCGACGTGAAGTCGCGCATGTACAAGGTGGAGAACAACACCTGGATCAAGGACATGGGCGACGACAAGTACGTCACCGACTGGAACGCCGAAGAGCGCTGGGGGCGCGTCGAGGAGATCGAGCTTGACGAGGCGGGCAACCAGGTTTCCGCGAAGGATCTGGGATTCATGATCCTGCGCGTGGACCGCGCCAACGGCATCCTGTAGCGAGAGGGAGGGATCTACCATGAGCCGCGAGGCCAAACTGAAGGAATTCATCATCAACCGCGACATCGACCTGGTGGGCATCGCCGCGGCAAGCGCGCTGGACAACGAGCCGGAAGGCCATCGCCCCCAGGACATACTCCCGGGCGCGAAGAGCATCGTCGTGTTCGCCCGCAGCTTCGCCGATGGCGCCATCCAGGCGGCGTTCCGCAACTTCGAAGACAAGAACACGCCCGCCCAGAGCAGCTACGCCGCCTATGCGAGCGACCTTGCCCCCAACTTCCTGCTGATCAACGACACCAACGAGATCGCCCTGCACATCGAGGACACCTACGGCGAGGTTGCCGTGCCGCTGCCCTTCCACGTGCAGCAGTCCATGACCTGGGACCACTACCCCGCGCCGCTGTTCGCCGACCCCTACGGTCAGGGCATGCCGCTCAACGTGTTCCAGGCCGCCATGGCGGCGGGCCTGGGCGAGTACGGCTGGAGCCACCGCTTCGTCACGGAGGAGTACGGACCGCGCGTGCTTGTGAGCGCCGTGCTGACCACGCTGGAGCTCGTTCCCGACGCTCCGTATGCCGGCCCCGCGCTGTGCAACCCGGAAGAGTGCGGCATCTGCGTGAAGCTGTGCCCCACCCACGCCATCAAGGCGCCGGGCGAAGGCTGCACCTGCCTGTCGGTGGAAGGCAAGAGCGTGGAAGCAGCCGAGTTCAACCCTAACGCCTGCGCCGTGGCGTCCATGGCCATGCGCAAGGAGTTCAAGGGCCGCATCCCCGTGCCCGACCTGATCATGAACGACGATCCCACCGACGAAGAGCTTGAAGCCGCCTTCGAGAAGAAGCCGATCAACGGCCTGTCGGTGGACCATTTCCCGCGCTACTTCTGCGACCGCTGCCTGCTGTACTGCCCGCTGGGCAACTGGAAGGAGCGCTTCTTCGAGACCGGGTTCACCACGTTCGACCCGGATGCGGAGAAGGCGGGCGCCTAGGATCGCCGAACGCGCCCGCCCAATCGCCGCGGGCGCAGCGCCGTCCCGTCTGCCGAAGGCGGGGCGGCTACAATTACGGACGCTGCGGGGACGGCGGGATCGAAACGCCATCCGCCGCCCCGCGCAGAGGAAAGGAAACGCATGCATCGCGTGATCGTCGATACTGACGCATGCCGCCGCTGCGGTTGCTGCGTCCGCACTTGCCCCAAAGGGGCGCTCAAGCTCGGGGAGAGCGCGGTGGAAGTGCGCGAGGGCTGCATCGGCTGCGGCGTCTGCACGGCCGCCTGCCCCTTCGGCGCGCTCATCCAACGGAAAGGCGAGAAATGAGCACCCCCCCCCCATGACGTTTTCCCCATGCCGAGGAGCCTTTCATGATCAGCATGCAGGACTTCGAAACCGTTCTGGCGGTCCAGCGGTGCAAAAGCTGGTCGGAAGCCGCCTACGCGACGTTTCAGTCGCCTTCCACCGTGTCCAAACGCGTGCGCAAGGTGGAGGACGACCTGGGTGCGCCCCTGTTCCGTCGTGCGGCGAAGGCGCAGGGCCTCGCCCTCACCGAAGTGGGCGACGCCGCGCTTCCCTACATCGACCAGATATGCGCCCTGCACCGGCGCATCGTCGCCTACGCCCGCGACCTGCAATGCGACGCTGCCGATGAACTGCGCGTGGGCTACGCGCCGCTCATCGGCAGCGTCGGCGAGTCGGAGGTGCTCTCGCTGTTCCGCAAGCGCCACCCCGACGTGCGCATCACCCAATCGCTGCGGCACAAGACCGAGCTGGTGAAGCTCATCGCCGAAGGACGGCTGGACGCCGCCTTCGTGTTCGCCATCGGCGACATCGAGGCGGGACGCGACACCTGGGAGAAGGCAAACGGGGTCGAACTGGAGTTCGCGCCCATCATGAAGCACGACGTGCTGCACGTGGGTCTGAGCGCCGCGCATCCGCTCGCCGGGCGGGATTCCGTCTCGTTCTCAGAGCTGCACGGCGAGACCTTCGTGTTCAACGCCGTGCCGCGCCACCTCGACTCGAAGCGCGGCTACATCCGCAACCTGCTGGGCCTGTCCAGCACCGAGCCCTTACCCGTAAAGGTGAAGACCATCGACTTCATCAAGCGCGATGCCGTCATCAGCTTCGTGGCGTCAGGCTACGGCGTGCTGCCCACCGCCTGCCGTCCGCCCGAGGAGATCGACGGGGTGCGCTTCGTGAAGGTGCGCGGCATCAGCGAGAAATCGTCAGCGGCCTTCGTCTGCCCGAAGCACCGCCAGCAGCCCGCTCTGAAGCAGCTGGCCGACGTTGCGCGCTTCTACGCGCGCCAGCAGGGCCTGTAGCCGCGACGTGCGCAGACGCGCGCCGAACGAGGAGGAACCATGGATCTCAACGAGCTCGAGGCGGTGGCGGCGGTCCACCTGTACAGCAGCTACGCGCACGCCGCAAAGGGCACGGGGCTGCCCGTGTCGACGCTTTCCAAGCGCGTGAGCCGGGTCGAAGACGAGCTGGGAGTGCGGCTGTTCAACCGCTCCCCCGCCAACGCCCCGGTCACCCTCACCGAAGCCGGCGAGCTGCTGGTGCCCCTTGTCCACAAGCTGCTGAACACCAACCGCTTCATGCGCAACCACGTGGAGGGAATCCGCGGCGACGGGGCGAGCAGCATCGTCGTTGGCTCCACCACCACGCTGGTGGACAAAGGCGACGGGCGCATCATCGCCGATTTCATGCACGAACGACCCGACGTCGAGCTGGTGAGCGTGGTGCGTTCCCAGAACGAGGTGACGCGCTTTCTGGCAGAGGCGCGCATCGATTGCGCCTTTCTCGTGATGACCGGCGCCGAAGGCGAGCTGACCGACCTGTGGGAGACGTTCAGCGGCGGGCGGTTCGAATCGCTCACCCTGCGCGCAAGCAGCCATATGTTCATAGCGATGAGCGAAAGGGATCCGCTCGCCGCACGGAGCGAAGTGCGCCTGTCCGACTTGAAACGGCGCCGCTTCATCTTCAACGAATGGGACAACGCCGATTCGCCGCAGCGGAGGCGCGTGGGCTTCTTCAAAACCCTCGGCGTCAACCAGGACGATTTCGACGTCAGCTTCGAGAACTTCATCAACCGCTCCTACGTGCTCGACCTCGTGCGGCTAGGCGTGGGCATCCTGCCCCAGGTGTTCCCCCTTGAGCAGGAAACCCCCGGCGTGAAGTACGTGCGGCTGGCGGACTGGAGCCAGCCCACCTCGATCATCTTCGTGGTGCGCAAGTACCGCACGGGAGCGTTGGCCGACTTCGCCCAGCACGTTGCCAACTTCGTGGCGGCGCGGGAAGCGAAAGGCGCCTCGAGGCGCGCTGAAGACGGCCCGGCGGACACGGCGTCCTAGGAGGCGTCCCATCCGCGCGACGGCCCTTCCAGCACGCGCCAGCCAGCATCGGCGAAGAGGCGCTTCAGCGCGCGCAGGCTGTCCCCCACCCCGCCGCTTTCGGTGCGCCTCACGCCGTCGCGCGGGTTGGAGCCCACCTCCGCCCAGGCGTGGTTGGCACCCGACGCCGCCGAAAGTACGGAGCTCGCGCGACCAGCAAGGCGCATGCCCGAGCCGGCCGCCAGCCGGTAGACGGCCACAAGGGTGGAGGCCTGGATGTCGTCAAGCATGCCGCGGGCGCAGATCGCGGTGCCCGGCACGTTGAAGCGCCGCCCCACCCCGCCCGCATACGGGCGCGCGCCGACGCAGCGCATGATGGCCGCAGCCACCTCATCGGGAGAATGCTCTGGCCCCACCGGCTCGACGTTCGACGAGAGCGACATGCCGGCAGCGCGCAGGTTGTCCAGCGTGTCGAGGCGGCGCTGGACGGGGATGCCGGTGTCTTCGCCTTCGCGCATGCGCACGGAATGGTAGGCTCCGCACGCGCCGGCCTCCTTCAGCCGCAGGCACTGGCCCAGCGTCAGATCGTCGGCGTTCACCAGGACGGGAAGCAGCGGCGACACGCTCTCGCGCACTGCTGCCACCATCTCCACCAGCTTCTCGAAACGGTAATGCGCGGTGGACATGAGCAGGATGAGGTTGGCGCCCTCTTCCTCGTAGGCGCGGGCGTAGTCCACCACCTCTTGACGCGTCAGCTCGAACTCGTCAAGGCGCACGTTGTTGCAGGCAGCGAACGAACAGAAGCGGCAGTTCTTGGGACAGTGCGCAGAATCCAGCCCGATCTGGGCCTCTATCTCGGCCACGCCACCCGACGCGTCCTGTGCGAGCTTCCAACCCGCCCAGCGCAGCAGCGCCGCCTCCTTCTCGTACGGGTCCACGCGGCACAGCGCAGCCACCTCGTCCTTCGAAAGGCCTGCGCCTTCCAGCCCCTTCTCGATGATCTCGCCGATGCGCACGTCGAATGCGGCCATGGGACACCCCCTCGCATCGCGTCCGGCACGGCGCCGCGACGCGTTCGGCCCGTGTCCTGCGCGCATGCTCTCGATGCATTGCGAGCATGCGCAGAACGGGACGTTTCCCCTTGGGGTCGATGCTAGAGGCGAAAAAGCGGGAAAGCCATTCGAAAGCAATCCCGCCGTTGCACAACAGGGCAGCCAAATGGGTGACAAAGGGCGACGACAAAGGGGTGACGACAAAGGACGGTGACAAAGGGACACGTCTAATGGCACGCCCGCGTGCCATTAGACGTGTCCCTTTGTCACCCCGCGCAAGTCGGCGGGCGGAAAGCCGCGCCCGTCCTAGCGCTCCAGGGCGTCCAGGATGCGGTAGGCGATGCTCAGCTCCAGGCGCTCGTCGTCGCAGTCGGTGTCCACGCCGAACAGCTCGTTCAGACGGTCGACGCGGTACTTCACGTTGTTGCGGTGCATGTGCAGCTTCTCGGCCACCACGGTGGTGCGCCGCTCGTAACGCAGGTAGGCGCGCAGAAACGCCAGGTTGTCGGTGCCGTGCTGCTCGTCGTAGGCGCGGATGCGCAGAAGCTGGCGGCAGCCGCGCAGCGAGGTCAGCAGGTCGCGGTGCCCGCGGGCGACGGACATGACCCCGTGCTCGAAGTACCAGTCGTCGAAGCCGAAGATGCGCGGACGGGGCGACGCCGGGCCGCGGCGCTTCTCGTCAGAGCGGGGCTGGGTGAACAGGCGGCCGGTGCGCAGGGCGATCTGCGCCTGCTCCAGCGCCGTGGGCAGGAACGGCAGGGCGTCGAACCGCACGCTGCGGCCGGCTTCCAACCCGTACTCGATCAGCACGGCCTCCAGACGCTTGTAGACGTTCGAGCCGCCCGTGGGGCAGCTTTCCGTCGGCACGCCGATGGGGCAGCCGGCGCCATGGCAGCTGAAGCACAGCACCACCACCTCCGAGCCGCGCAGCATGGCCTTCGCCGGGGCGATGGAGCGCGCCACGTCGGTGACGATGCGCGCGGAAAGATGCTTGGAGCCCGCGATGTCGATGCAGTACAGGCAGAACGGCCCGTCGGCGGGAAGCCCCAGGTAGCGGCGACGCTCCTCGATCTCGCCCTCGTCGGTCAGCGCGCCGTCCAAAATGTCGTGCGCGAACGCGTTGAACGCGCTGCCCGAGGGCGTGCCGCCGGTGTAGTCGCGCATGGAGTAGTAGGCCACACGCACCAGGAACATCATGAACGTGTCCAGAAGCCACGGCTGGGGGTCGGCGTTGTTGCACGCCATCACCACGATCAGCGAGAACGAGTCGGCCGCCTTGAACGAGAACACCACCGTAGTGTAGTTGCAGATGGCCTTGGTGTCGTTGATGATGAAGCCGTTCTGCTTCGCCCACGGCTCGAAGCGCTGATTCAGCTGAAACTTGCGGATGTTCTCCTCGGTGTGGTAGCCGTGGCGTATCAGCTCCATGGTCACCGGGTCGTCCTCGGGGATGATGCCCTTGGTGTAGGCCAGAAGCTTCAGCGCCGGATCCACCACGATGACGTTGTTCAGCAGGAACTCCTCGCTCACGTCGAAGAGCCCCTGCAGCCCCTCGTTGCGGATGAGCGAGCGGTCCATCGCCTCCAGCCAGGCGCGGTAGCGCGCGAACACCCCCTGCAGGAAGGCGAACGCCTCCAGATGCGACGCGCAGCCGGAAAGCGCCAGCCGCCCCTCGGCGGGACGCGCGCCGGCGCCCACCGCCAGCACGACGGGCGCGGGCGCGCCCTCCTCCGCCTCGGGTGCGCCCTCGGGTGCCTCGTCGGCCGAAACGACGTACAGAAGGCCCGGCTCGCAGCCGCCGGCCCCCCACAGGCGCACGTCGGCGCACTGGCGACGCAGACTCAGCTTGCCCGCCAGCACCTCTCCGTAGCGTTTCTCCAGCTCGTGGATGATGATCCGAAGCGTCAGCCCCATAGGAGCCCCCTTCCCGCCGCTACCTGCGCAGCAGCACGCAGCCCGTGTAGGCGATGGTCAGCTTCCCGTGGTTGTAGGGGATGCCCGCCGCGTTGCAGGCGTCGGTCACCAAAAGGCCAGCGGCTTCCATCGACACCAAGCGCCGGTCGGGGAACCGGCACGGCTCCGGGTAGGCGCAGGGCCGGCAGCGCGTGCACGTGCCCGCGGACAGCACCAGGCACGCGTCGGACGCGCCTGCTTCCGCCAGCGCATCCACCAGCACCTCGGTGCGCTTCTTGTGCAGCGCCTCGGCGTCCATCATCGCCTCGCCGTCGAACTCGTCCTCCAGCTCGCCCACCGTCTGGAACACGATGCCGCGCGAGCATCCGCCGATGACCTGGCGGAACGCGTCCAAGTCGCCGCAGGCGGGCGGGCAGGCCCAGTTGTGGCCGTACTGGTGGCACTTCCCCGACGCGCACATGTCGCGCACCTCGTCGCGCACCTCAAGGCGCGCCGCGTCCACTTCCCCCGCACAGTCGAAGCCCGCTTGCGCCACCGCGCGCTCCACCTCGGCAAACGACACGCGCTCCCTCATGATGCCGCCCCCTCGAACTCCATCGCGTCCACGTACGCCTCGGAGAAGCCCTCGTCCAGCGAGAGCTCGATGTAGCGCGCGTCACGCCCCAGCGCCGCCATGCGCTCGCGTGCCTGCGTCGACAGCAGCGCCGCGCACGCCCCGGCGCCCGCGCAATTGCCCGCCATGCGCACCTTCGGCAGAAGCGCGGCCGGGAACAGCCCGATGGCCGCAGCCGCCTCGGGCCGCATATGCGCGCCGAACGCCCCGGCGATGCAGAACTCGTCAACCTGCGCCGCGTCGGCGCCCGCCGCCTCAAGCAGCGTGGCGATGCCGGCCGCCACCGCAGCCTTCGCCAGCTGCAGCGCGCGGACGTCCTTCTGGGTGAGGGCCACCGCCCCGTCGGGCGTCAGAAGCGCCACGGGCTTGCCGTCGCGCAGCTCCACCAGATGCGCGCGCTCGGCCGGCAGCTCGTCGGGGGGCAGAAGCCGTCCCGTCTCGTCCACCAGGCCCGCCTCCAGGCAGGCCGCCAGCGCGTCGATCAAGCCCGACCCGCAGATGCCCACCGGCGCCGCGCCGCCCACCACCTCGATGCTAAAGGCACCGTCCTCGAAGCGGCACGCGCTGATGGCGCCCTCGCGCGCCTGCATGCCCTGCGAGATGTTGGCGCCTTCGAAGGCGGGGCCGGTGGCGGTGGCGCAGCACAGAAGCTCGCCGCCCGACGCCAACGCCATCTCGCCGTTGGTGCCCAGATCGGCGAACAGCACGGTGCGGGCCCCGCCCGCAGGCGCCGCGCCGTCCAGCGCCACGTCCGCGTCGATGCCCGCCGCCAGGATGCCGGCCGTGATGTCGCCGCCCACGTAGCCCGACACGCACGGGCACAGCTCCACGCACTCGTCGAGGCCCTCCACGGCCCGCGCGTCGCCGAACAGCGTCTGGGGCGCGAAGGGGTAGGCGCCGATGCTTTCCGGCGACAGGCCGCACAGGATGTGCTGCATCACCGTGTTGCCCGCCACCGCCCAGCGCCCGATGCGCGCCGAATCGACGCCGGCGCGCGCGGCCAGCCGCGCGCCCAGATCGCGGATGCAGCCCGCGGCAACCTGCTGCAACGCGCCCAGCTGGCCGCTGCCGCACGCGCGGATGCGGCTGATGACGTCCGCGCCGAACGGGGCCTGCGGGTTCGCCTGCCCGCCGCGCGCCAGAAGTGCGCCCGTCTCCAGATCGAACAGGTAACCGGCGATGGTGGTGGTGCCCAAATCGACCGCCATGCCCAGCTCGCCCGGACGGGCTTCGTCGCGCGCGAAGCGCCCCAGCATGCCCTCGGCACCGGGCGCGTCGTCTTCCACCAGAAGCTGGCCGGCCGCCTGGACCGTCCGCACGCGCAGCCCGTCAGCCACCGGCTCCTGGCAGGCCAGCACGCGCTCCCAGCCTCCCGCGCGCAGCACGTCCACCGCGCACTTGCCGCACGTGCCCTGGCCTCCGCAGGGCGCCTCCACCGGCGCGCCCGCCCGGCGCAGCGCGTCCAACAGCGTCTCGCCCGCGCGCGCCTCCACGGCCCGCAGCGATCCCGCGGCCGCCTCCTCTAGCAGCACCTCCACGCCAACGCTCCTTCCCGCTCTTCTCCTCTCTGGTATTCCACCATATCACGGAGTATCATCCATTGTGCGGTTAGCACAATGGATTCGCAAACGCATGGGGCGCTCTGCCGATTGAGCGCGTTCGGCCTGCGCCGTATCCTCGCATCATCGCTGGTATGCGCTGTGGCGCCGCAAGCGAAGGCCGGTGGCGGGTTCGCCCCGGGAGACGGAAAGTGCGTCGGCACATGCCGCGCATCGCCTCCGCAACGCGCGGGGGCGGGACACACGATAGGAGGATCCTATGTCGTTGCTGGAGGACATTTCAAGCGCGGTTCTGCGCGGTAAGCGCAAGGAGGTCAAGGCTCTGGTGCCCCAGGCTCTGGAGGAGGGCTTCGAGCCCCAGCAGATCCTGAACGAGGGCCTGATCAAGCCCATGGGCATCATCGGCGACCAGTTCAGCGCCGGCGAGGTGTTCGTGCCCGAGATGCTGGTGGCCGCCCGCGCCATGAGCACCGGCACCGACATCCTCAAGCCCCATCTGGTGGAAGAGGGCGCCGAGCCGCTGGGCAAGGCCTGCATCGGCACCGTCAAGGGCGACATGCACGACATCGGCAAGAACCTCGTGCGCATGATGATCGAGGGCAAGGGCCTGGAGGTCGAGGATTTGGGCGTGGACGTGGCCCCCGAGCAGTTCGTCGAGTACGTCAAGGCCAACCCCGACTGCCACCTGGTGTGCATGTCGGCGCTTTTGACCACCACCATGCCCGAGATGGCCAACACCGTGAAGGCCATCGAAGAGGCCGGCCTGCGCGACCAGGTGAAGATCATGATCGGCGGCGCCCCCGTGACGCCGGCCTACGCTGAGGAGATCGGCGCCGACAGCTACACCGACGACGCCGGCCAGGCTGCCAACGCCGCCGCCGAGCTGGCCGCCAGCTTCAAGGCGTAAGGGAGGCAGCACTTCATGGATATGCGCAAGTGGGTGGCCGACACCATCGCGGCCGACAAGAAGAAGGCCGTGCCGGTTCTGTCCTTCCCCGCCATCCAGCTGATGGACATCACGGTGAAGGACCTCATCGACTCGTCCGAGAAGCAGGCCGAGGCCATGCGCCTGGTGGCCGAGCGCTGCGACACCGGCGCGTCGGTGAGCTTCATGGACCTGTCGGTTGAGGCCGAGGCCTTCGGCAGCAAGACCGTCGTCACCGATGACGAGGTTCCCACCGTCGTGGGCGCCATCGTCGACGAGGATTCCGACCCCGACGAGCTGGAGGTGCCCGCCGTGGGCGCCGGCCGCACGGGCCTGTACCTGGAGGCCATCGAGAAGGCCGCCAAGGAGATCGACGACCGTCCCGTGCTGGCGGGCTGCATCGGCCCGTTCTCGCTGGCCGGCCGCCTGATGGACGTGTCCGAGATCATGATCCTGTGCTACGAGGAGCCCGAGCTGGTGCACGCCGTGCTGGCCAAGGCTACCGAGTTCATCACCGGCTACGCGCAGGCGTTCAAGGAGCGCGGCGCCGACGGCGTCGTGATGGCCGAGCCGCTGGCGGGCCTGCTGTCGCCTGATCTGGCCGAGGAGTTCTCCGCGAAGTACGTGCGCCAGATCGTGGAGGCCGTGCAGACCGACGAGTTCGGCGTGTTCTACCACAACTGCGGCAACGGCGTGGTTAAGGCCGTCGACTCCATCAAGTCCATCGGCGCGATGGGCTACCACTTCGGCAACGCCATCAACATGGCCGACATCCTGCCGCTCATGCCCGCCGACGTGCTGGTGATGGGCAACGTGGATCCCGCCGGCCAGCTTCGCAACGGCACCCCCGAGTCGGTGGCCGCCAACACCAAGGAGATCATGGCGGCGTGCACGAAGTACCCCAACTTCGTCATCTCCACCGGCTGCGACGTGCCGCCGATGTCGCCGTGGGAGAACATCGACGCGTTCTTCAAGGCCGTCGAGGAGTTCTACAACTAAGGCGCAGGCCCTGCCGACCAGCAGGACGGCAGGGCTGAAACGCGGCCGGCGCCGCGAACCTGCGCTGCGCCGGCCGCACCCCGAACGAACTGTACGGTTTCCGTTCTTTCATTAAGGAGTGAAGCGACATGCTCACGAAGAAGCAGAACTTGCTCGAATGCATCCGCGGCGGCAACCCCGACCGCATCGTGAACCAGTGGGAGGCGTTTTCCCGCGTCATTGCCAACCCCGTGTGCGACCGCACGCTGGACGCCGACGGCCGCATGGTTGACGAGTGGGGCGTGTGGTTCCAGGTGGCCGGCCAGCCCGGCCGCATGCCCATGCACGACATGGAGCACCGCGTCATCAAGGACTTCGACGAGTGGCAGGACTACCTGACCACCATCCCGAAGGGCTGCTGGGACAACGCCGCCATCTGGGAGCCGCTGCAGGCTCAGGCCGAGGCCATCGACAAGAACGAGCAGTTCGTCATGGCCACCGTGTTCCCCGGCATGTTCGAGCGCCTGCACGACCTGGGCGAGATCACCGATACGCTGATGGCGCTCTACGACTCCCCCGACGAGGTGCATGAGATCATGAAGATCATCACCGAGGTGGAGCTGGAGCAGGCCGAGGCCATCTGCAAGTACCTCAAGCCCGACGCGCTGCTGCACCACGACGACTGGGGCACCGCGAAGTCCACGTTCATGAAGCCCGAGATGTTCGAGGAGTTCTTCCTGGACGGCTACAAGCAGGTCTACAAGTACTACAAGGACCACGGCGTGGAGGTGCTCATCCATCACTCCGACACCTACGGCGCGACGCTCGTGCCCTACATGATCGAGATGGGCGTTGACATCTGGCAGGGCTGCCTGCTGCGCCCCAACGAGCTGAACAAGCTGGTCGACCAGTACGGCGGGCAGATCTCGTTCATGGGCGGCATCGACTCCGACGCCATCGACAAGCCCGACTGGACCCCCGAGTCCGTCAAGGCCGGCGTGTACGACGCCATGGACTACATGGGCATGGCCGACCGCCGCAAGTTCTACATCCCCTGCCTGACCCAGGGCCTCAACATCAGCACCTTCCCCGGCGTGCTGGAAGAGGTCTCCAAGTGCATCTCCGAGTACGAGGAAGAGCACAAGTAGCCTGAAACTTCCCCGGTTTCGCTGCGGAAACGGCCGCCTTTCGAAAGAAGGGCGGCCGTTTTGCTGTGCGCTTCTTTCGGGGAGAGGGCGTTTGCCGTGCGCTTCTTTGCTGGGCAGCCGGCAACCCGCAGACAGGAGCATCGCGCCTTCGATACGCAGCGCCTGCCCCGCGCCGCGCCTCTTTGCCGTGCACGCCGCGCGCAGCGCGCACCCCTTCGCCGTGCACGCCTGAAACGCCGCGCTAGAACTCGATCCCCTTGCGGGCGGGGACGCCTTCCTGGTAGGGGTGCTTGTGGCACACCGCCTCGGTCACGTAGTCGGCTGCGGCTAGGAACTCGTCATCGGGCGCGTGTCCGGTGACGACCAGCTCCATGCCCGCAGGCTTTTCGCGCAGGAGCGCCAGCACGCGCCCGCGGTCGAGGAAGCCCAGCTGACAGGCGTCCATCGCCTCGTCCAGCACCAGCACGTCGGCGGGCAGCAGCAGCGCCTCGTCCAGGACGGCCTCGTTGCACCGTCGCGCCTCGGCGCGCTCCGCCTCGTCCATCTGATAGCTGAACTTGCACGGGGCGCCGCTGACCATGCGCACGCCCAGCGAGCGCAGTCCCTCCAGCTCGCACGAGCGACCCGACTTCATGAACTGCGCGAAGCACACGGTAAGCCCCGCGCCCACCGCGCGCACCGAAAGCCCGACGGCCGCCGTCGTCTTGCCCTTGCCGTCGCCGTAGTACACGTGGATGCGTCCGCGATCCATGCCCTCTCCTATTCCGCCAGCTTCTCTGCAAGCAGCTGGTTGATGACCTTCGGGTTGCCCTGGCCGCGCATCCGCTTCATGCACTGGCCGACGAAGAAGCCGATGAGCTTCTGGTTGCCGTCCTTGTAGCGCGCCACCTCGTCGGGGTTGGCGGCGATCACGGCATCGACCACGGCCTCGATGGCGCCCGTGTCGGACACCTGCTTCATGCCGCGCTCCTCCACGATGGCCTCGGGATCCTTGTCCTCGCCGAGCACGGCCGCGAACACTTCCTTCGCCTGCTTCGACGAGATCGCGTCGGACGCCTGCAGCTTCACAAGCTCCACCGCGCGCGCCGGCGTGAGCGGGCACGCCTCCAGGTCGAACGACTCGTCGGCGTTCATGCGCGCCGTGATGTCGTTGATCACGAGGTTCGCCACGGGCTTCGCGAGCTTGCCCGCCTCGTCGTCCGCAGCCTCCATGCACGCCTCGAAGAAGTTCGCCGTGACGCGATGCTCCACCAGGTGGCGCGCATCGTACGCTGAGAGCCCGAAGTCGCACTCGTAGCGCTTCGCCTTCTGGTCAGGCAGCTCGGGCAGCTTCGCGCGCACGCCCTCGATGAACTCGTCGGTAAGGTCGTAGGGCGCCAGGTCGGGCTCGGGGAACAGACGATAGTCGTCGGCCGTCTCCTTCACGCGCATCACGATGGTACGCTTCGCCGACGGGTCCCAATGGCGCGTCTCCTGATAGATGACGCCGCCCTCCTCAAGCACCTCGGCCTGGCGGCAGATCTCGTAGGCGAGGCCGTCGTGCAGGTTCTTGAAGCTGTTCATGTTCTTGAGCTCGGTCTTGGTGCCGAACTCCTTGGTGCCGCGGCGGCGCAGGCTCACGTTGCCGTCGCAGCGGAGGCTGCCCTCCTCCATCGAGCAGTCGGAGATGCCGATGGCCAGGTAGATCTGGCGCAGCTTCTGCATGAACAGGCGCGCCTCCTCGGGCGTGCGCAAATCGGGCTCGGTGACCAGCTCCGTGAGCGGCGTGCCCGCGCGGTTGTAGTCCACAAGCGAGTGCGTGGCACCCGCGATGCGGCCCTCGCCGCCGCCCACGTGCACCATCTTGCCCGCGTCCTCCTCCATGTGGATGCGCGTGATGCCCACGTGCGCCACATATCCGTCCGCCGTGCGCGTGACGTTGCCGCGGCTCTCGCCAACCTCAAGGCCGTCCAGATCGACGCGCTCTTTGGCGGCGGGGCCGTCGACGTCCAAGTCAAGATGGCCTCGCATGCAGAAGGCCACAGGGCCCTGCGTGGTCTGGAAGTTCTTGGACATGTCGGGGTACATGTAGGTTTTGCGGTAGAACATCGAATGCTTCTCGATGTCGCAGTTGGTGGCCAGGCCCGCCAGCACGATGGACTCGATGGCGGCCCGGTTCGGCACGGGCAGCGCGCCCGGAAGCCCCAGGCACACGGGACAGGTGTGCGTGTTGGGCTCGGCGCCGAACTCCAGCTTGCAGCCGCAGAACATCTTAGTGTCGAGCGTGGTGAGCTCGGCATGGATCTCCAGGCCGATGACGGCCTCCCAATCTTTAAGGACCTCTTCCAGCTTGCGCACGGTTACTCACCCGCCTTTTCCACCTGAGCCGGGGCGCCC
>DVIW01000034.1 GCA_018710945.1 Candidatus Aphodovivens avistercoris
AAGGCGCACCCCGACGTGTTCAACATCCTGCTGCAGATCCTGGAGGAGGGGCGCCTCACCGACGCCCAGGGCCGCACGGTGGACTTCCGCAACACGGTCATCATCATGACCTCCAACGTGGGCGCGCGCGAGATCGCGCAGCCCTCGACGGTGGGCTTCTCGGCCGACGGCAACGCGGGGCTTTCCGACAAGGAGATCAAGAGCCGCGTGATGTCCGAGGTGAAGCGCCTGTTCAGGCCCGAGTTCCTGAACCGCATCGACGAGATCATCGTGTTCAAGTCGCTAAGCCCCGCAGAGATCCGCAAGATCGTGGAGCTAATGGTGGCCGATCTGCGCGAGCGCATGATCGCCCAGAACATGTCGATCAACCTGACCGAGGCCGCCTGCGACCTCATCGCGAAAGAGGGCACCGACACCACCTACGGCGCCCGCCCGCTGCGCCGCGCCATCCAGCGCCTTTTGGAGGACCCGCTGTCCGAGCAGATCCTGGAGGGCCGCTGGACCAGCGGTTCGGTGGTGGACGTGGACGTGGAGAACGGCGAGCTGGTGTTCAAGCAGGGCTCGGGCTCCATCCCCGCGCCGCGCAAGCGCGACTCCATCGCGCGTGAGGCCGAGCTGCTGCTGACCAACTTCGATCTGGGGCACGCCGGCATGGGGTCCTCGCCTGCCGGCTCGCTGACCGGCGGCGCGAGCGACTAGCGCGAACGGGCGCGAAGCGGCTTAGGCGCCGGGCTTCTTCGGCTGTGCGGCCCGCTGTGAGGGGGACTCCCTTGCGGCGGGCCGTTTCGTTTCGGCCGCAGCGGCCATATTCTCCCTTCTCGAAGGTGGCGCGCCGTCCAGCTGCGGCTATAATACGTTGGATAGTCAGATCCGCAACGTATGAGGGGAGCCCCGCGCGCATGACGAAAACCATCGATCCCATCTACTCGCCGTCGGTGCTGCGCGGATTCGCCCTGGCCTCCGACGGCTTCGACATGGACGCCCTCGTGCAGGAGCACAGCCTGCAGGGCAAGGTGAGCAAGCACCCCAAGACCGCCGCCATCATCCTGGCGGGCGGCACGGGCGAGCGCTTCGGCAAGGAGGGCGGCAAGCAGCTGGTGCAGATTGCCGGCAAGCCCATCCTCACCTGGTCGGCCGAGGCCTTCGACGCCGTGGAGGACATCGGGCTCATCGTGGTGGTGTGCCCTGAGGACCGCCACGACGAGTACCTGAAGACCGCCATCGACCCGTTCCCCTTCGTCACGCCCGTGACGATGGCGCCCTCCGGCCCCACGCGGCAGGAGTCGGCGTTCTCCGGCCTGGAGTACGTGCCCGACGAGTACGAGTACGTGGTGCTGCACGATGGCGCCCGCCCGCTGGTGTCCTCGGAGCTCATCGCGCACACCATCAACACGCTCAAGGGCAACATCGACGCCGACGGCGCGGTGGTGGCGCATCCCGCCATCGACACGCTGAAGGTGGTGGAGGATGGCGTGATCGTGGGCACGCCCGACCGCAGCGTGTTCTGGAACGCGCAGACTCCGCAGGTGTTCCGCGCCGGCATCTACCGCCGTGCGCACGCCTCGGCGCTCTCCGACGGCTTCGTGGGCACCGACGACTCGTCGCTCATCGAGCGGCTGGGCGGCCGCGTGCTGGTGGTCGAAGGCAAGCGCGACAACATCAAGCTGACGGTGCCCGAGGACTACCTGATGATGGTGGCCGCCGTGGGCGCGCACCTGCGCGAGAACGAAGGGCGCGACCTGTGATCGGCGCGCTGCGCGGCCTGCGCATCGGCCAGGGCTTCGACGTGCACGCCCTCGTGGAGGGCCGCCGGCTCATCCTGGGCGGCGTGGACATCCCGCACGAGAAGGGGCTTTTGGGCCACTCGGACGCCGACGTGCTGGCGCATGCCGTGGCCGACGCGCTTCTGGGCGCCATCCGCGGCGGCGACATCGGCAAGCTGTTCCCCGACGACGACCCCGCCTACGCGGGCGCGGACTCGCTGAAGCTTCTGGCCGCCGTGGCCGAGAAGGTGCGCGCGGAGGGCTTCGAGATCCTCGACGTGGACTCGGTGGTGGCCGCGCAGCGCCCCAAGCTGGCGCCGCACCGCGAGGCCATGCGGGCGAATCTGGCCCGCGCCATGGGCATCCCCGTGGAGAACGTGGGCGTGAAGGCCACCACCACCGAGCGCTTGGGCTTCGAGGGGCGCGAAGAGGGCATCTCCGCCACGGCCGTGGCGCTGCTCGCCCGATGTAGCTAGGAAGCGGCGCGCCCGCCGTGCCGCGGCACCCCCCGTACCATTCCGAAGACCTGCGCAAGGAGACATCCATGACCATAAAGCTCTACGACACCAAGCTGCACAAGAAGGTGGACTTCGCTCCCCTTGAGGACGGCAAGGTGGGCATGTACGTGTGCGGCCCCACCGTGTACAACTACATCCACATCGGCAACGCGCGCACGTTCATCAGCTTCGACGTGATTCGCCGCTACCTTGCGTGGCGCGGCTTCGACGTGACCTTCGTGCAGAACGTCACCGACGTGGACGACAAGATCATCGCGAAGGCGAACGAAGAGGGGCGTCCCGCCGCCGAGGTGGCGCGCGAGTACACCCAGGCGTTCATCGAGGACATGCACGCGGCCGGCGTGCTGGACCCCGACATCCGCCCGAAGGCCACCGAGGAGATCCCCTCGATGATCGAGCTCATCGAGCAGCTGATCGCGGGCGGGCACGCCTACGAGGCGGAAGGCGACGTGTATTTCAGCGTGCGCTCGTATGCGGGCTACGGCCAGCTGTCGGGCCGCAACGTCGACGAGATGGAAGGCGGCCACCGCGAGCTGCGCGCCGACGGCCAGGGGCTGGAGGACCGCAAGCGCGACCCGCTGGACTTCGCGCTGTGGAAGGCGGCCAAGCCCGGCGAGCCGGCGTGGGAGTCGCCATGGGGAATGGGGCGCCCCGGCTGGCACATCGAGTGCTCGGCGATGTCGCGCAAGTACCTGGGGCTGCCCTTCGACATCCACGGCGGCGGCGGCGATTTGGTGTTCCCGCACCACGAGAACGAGCGCGCCCAGAGCGAGGCGGCCTGCGGCTGCACGTTCGCGAACCACTGGATGCACACGGGCATGCTGCGCATCAACTCCGAGAAGATGAGCAAGTCGCTGGGCAACTTCAAGCTGCTGCGCGACGTGCTTGAGACCACCGATGCGGCGGTGCTGCGCTTCCTCATGCTGCAGACGCACTACCGCAGCCCGCTGGACTTCTCCGACGAGCGCCTGGAAGAGGCGAACTCCGCGCTGTGCCGCATCCGCAACACGGTGAAGAACCTGGAATGGCTGGAGCAGACCGCCGTCTCTGGCCCGGCGACGCTGGACGCGGCGGCGCTCGAGGCCGAGGTGGCGGCGGCGCGCGACGAGTTCGTGGCCGGCATGGACGACGACTTCAACACCTGCAAGGCGGTGGGCGAGGTGTGCAAGCTGGTGGCGTCGCTGAACGCCCAGCTGGGCGACGCGGCCATCGCGCAGGATGACGTGCCCGCGGTGCGCGCGGCGCGCGAGACCATCGAAGAGCTGATGGGTGTGGTGGGCGTGAGCGCGGCTTGCTCGGGCGAGGGCGTGTGCGCGGCGTCGCTGTGGCCCGACGGCGTGCTGGCGCTGGCGGCCGAGACGGCGGGCTATGCGGGCTCTGACAAGCAGGAGGCGGTGGACGCGCTGCTGGAAGCGCGCGCCGCGGCGCGCAAGGCGAAGGACTGGGGCCGCGCCGACGCCGTGCGCGACGGCTTGGCGGGCCTGGGCTTCGTCATCGAGGACACCCCCCAGGGTGCCCGCGTAACGTACAACGGTTAGGACGGGGAAGCGGGCCAGGAGCGGGTTCTCGCCTGCCGCCCCGTTCGGGAAAGCCCCTCCGGTGCGCGCCGACGGCGCTGACCGGAGGGGCTTTCCGCGTTTCGGCGCGCTGTTTGGCGCCGGGATGGCGGCAGGGCGAAGCGGCGCGCGGGCGCGCCTCGGGGCAGCGCTTCGGCGCGGTGGCACCCTGCCGCCGCGGGATGGCGGCGGGGCGGGGAATGGGTATAATCCTGCCCATGGCTTTGATGTGGACGACATACCGGTCGGCGGACGCGCTGCGCGCGGCGCTGTTGGAGCGCGTGCGAACGGCGTGCGCGGCGGGGCTGCGGCCCGTGGCGATCGTGCGCTCGTTCGACGAGGCGGCGCGCGTGAAGCGCTTCCTTGCGCAGGAGGGCGCGGCGTTCGGCGTGACGGTTGCGACCTTCGACGGCTGGGTGGCGGATCTGTGGGAGCTGTTCGGCGACGGGCGCGCGCTGGTCGGGCCGCTGCAGCGCGCCGTGCTGGTGCGTCGCGCGCTGGAGGACGAGGCGGCTGCGGCGCAGGCGGAGGGCCGCGCGCCTGTGGCGGCCACGCCCGGCTACGTCAAGCTGCTCGCTCGCGCCGCGCGCGAGGGCTTCGCCGCGGCGCGCGTCGCGGAAGGCAGGGGGGGAGGCGAACGCGCGGCGACGCAGGTCGTGCTGCGCTACGGGGGCGCCCTGCGGCAGCGCGGGCTCGTGGAGCCGACCGCGGCCTGCGCGGAGCTTCTGCGCCTGCGGGCGACGGAGGGCTTCGCCCCCATCGTGTGCGACGTGGCGCTTTCGGCCTTGCAGCTGCGCTTTTTGGAAGCCGCCGGGGCCAGCGTCTTGGAGGTCGAATGGGAGGCCGCCGGCGCGCCGGGCCGCCCGGCCGAGCTTGCGCGCCTGCAGCACGACCTGCTGGAGCCCGATTTCGCCGACCCCATCATGCCGGAGGGGCACGTGCGCTTCGCGCTGCCCGCGGGCGACTATGCCGCCGCGCGCCTTGCGGCGGACGAGCTGGAGGCGTGGTTTTCGGAGCATCCGGGAACCAGCGCGGCGCTGGCGGCGCCGGATCCCGCGGCGTGGTTCGAGAAGCTGGCGCCGCGCCTGGCGTCTGCCGGCGTGGAAAGCGCTCTGTCCGCGACGGTCCCGTTCGGGCGCACGCCGTTCGGCAGCGCCTGGTGCGCCCTGTTGCGCTTCGCTGACCAGGGCGGCGCCCTGCTTGCCGGCGGCCCCGGCGCTGGCGCTCCTGCCGACTCCGCCGCCGCGCAGCGCCCGCCGCTCGACGCCCATCTGGTCGGCGACTTCGCCTTGAGCCCGTTCTCGGCCCTGCCCGACCGCATGGCGCGCGTTTGCGACAGCCGGTTCCGCGGCTGCCGCGCGCAGACCGCCGACGACGCGTTCACCGACCTGGCCGCCTTCGCCGACGAGGACCACCGCGACATCATCGCGTCGTTCGCCGAAGGGCGCCTCTCCGACGCGCTTGAGGCCGAGCGCTCTTGGGTGCTGTCCCAGCGCGCGTGGCCCGAGGCCCGCCGCGACGAGGCGCTGGCCGCCATCGCCTGCGCGCAGCGCGTGCACGAGGCGGCCGTCGATGCGGATCTTTCGCCCCAAGCCCTCGTGGAGGTGCTGGAGGGCCAGCCCGTGCGCGTCGCGCGCCTGCTGCCGGCGTCCGCGCCGCAGGGCGCCGATGCCGGTGCCGAAGCCGCCGCGCCTTCCCGCGTCTGCTTCCAGACGCTTGACGATCTGGTCCAGATGCCCGCGTCCTCGTTCGGCTGCGCGGTGCTGGCCGACCTGACGGCCGCCGCCTACCCGCTCGCCGACGAGCGCGACGCCGCCGACGCGCTTCTGGACGCCTGGGACGCCGGCCCCGCCGCGCTCGAGCGCCGCGGCGCCGCCCGCTCGCGCACGCGCCTCATGCAGAAGGGCTTCGCCGCCACGCTGGCCGCCGCGTCCGAGCGCATCGTGCTGGAGCGCCCGCTCAACGACGCCGACGGCGACGAGGCGCGTCCGTCGGCCCTGTTCGAAGAGCTCATCGACTGCTACCGAAGCGACCCCCAAAACGCCGACGAGGTGGACAAGTCAACCGGCCTCACGCCCGCGCTCGACGCCTGGGCGCGCCGTTTGGGCGAAGAGGACGCCGCCGCCAACCTGTCCTGCGGCGCGCCTGCCCCGCTTGCGCGGCGCATCCCGCTGCGCCCCGTCGGCGAGATCGACGCGGCGTCGCGCGGGCGCATCCTGCTGCCGCGCGTGTTCGCAGGGGGCGTCGTGTCGGAGGTCCCCTGCCTGTCGCCCTCGGCCATCGAGAGCTACCTGGAATGCCCGCACCTGTGGTTCGCGCGCCGTCGTTTGCGGCTGGACTCCGTGGACGCCGATTTCGGCGGCCTGGCGTTCGGCAACTTCGCCCACGGCGTGCTGGAGCGGCTGCACGCCGAGCTGCGCGCGCGGGGCATGCGCCGCGTGACGGAGGAGAACGCGGAAGAGGCGCTGGCGCTCATGGACGCCCTCTTCAACGAGCGTTTGGCCCGCGAGCAGGGGCGGTTCGCGAAGGACGCGCTGATCCCGCAAAACGAGCTGGAGCGGCTGGAGGTGGAGCAGCTGCGCCGCAAGCTGGCCGCGCTCGTGCGGCGCGAGGCGCGCCTTCTGCCCGACTTCGCGCCGCTGGGGGAGGAGATTTCCTTCGGCGAGGGCGACGACGAGTTCGTCTTCGCGGGCGTGCGCGTGGCGGGCAAGGTGGACCGCATCGACGTGGACGCCTACGGGCGCGCCGTGGTGATCGACTACAAGGGCTCGGTGGGCAAAGAGTACGCGTTCCGCCGCGACGCCGAGGACGGCTGCGTGCTGCCGCGCAAGATGCAGACGCTCATCTACGCCCAGATGGCGCGCCGCAAGCTGGGGCTCGTCCCCGTGGGCGCCATCTACCTTTCATACGGGAAGGACGGCGCGGTGCGCGGGCTGTTCGACCGCACGGTGCTGGACGGCGCGGCCGACCTTCTGGGGATGGACCCCGCCACCTGCGGCACCGCGGACTTCGCCGGGGCGCTGGACGCCGCCGAGGCCGAGGTGGAGCAGCGCATCGCGCGGCTTTTGGCGGGCGAGATACCGCCGGCCGCCGCCGATCTGAAAGCCTGCGACTACTGCCCGGTGGGGCTGTGCGAGCGCCGCGACGAGCTGATGCGCGCTGCGGCGGGGGGAGGTGCGGCGTGATGGGCGTGAGGTTCACCGACGAGCAGCGCGCCTGCGTGGAGCAGCTGGCGGGCCCGGTCGACATCTCGGCCGGCGCGGGCTCGGGCAAGACGTTCACGCTGACGCAGCGCATCGCCGCCGCGCTGGCCGACCCGGAAAGCGGCGTGGGCGACATCGACCAGATCTGCGCCATCACCTTCACGCGCAAGGCCGCCGCCGAGCTGAAGGGCCGCGTGCGCTCCACCCTGCGCGCCCAGGGCCGCCTCGACCAGGCCATGAAGGTGGACGGTGCGTGGATCTCCACCATCCACGGCATGTGCGCGCGGATCCTGCGCGCCGAGGCGCTGCAGCTGGGCATCGACCCGGGCTTCCGCGTGCTGGAGGGGAAGGAGCGCGACGACCTGCTGGCGCAGGCGCTCTCCACCGTGCTGGGACGGCCCTCCGACATCGTGGACGGTGCGGTGCGCGGCGCGCTGCTGCGGGAGTTTCCCGTGCGCTCGGTGCGCGACGAGGCGTCCGTCGCCGCGATGGCCGAAGAGCTGGCCTCGGCCGCGGCGGGCATGCCGGAGGGCTTCGACGGGTTCATCCGCGGGCCCAAGGCGCCGGCCCCTTCTGCGCTGGCGCGCCAGCTGCTTTCGGCCTACCGCGACGTGGAGCCCTTCTACCGCGACTGCAAGCCCTCGAAGACCCGCGACGCCGCCCTGGCCGACCTGGAGCGGGCCTGCGAGGCGCTGGAGGCGTTTCTGGCCGCGGGCGACCAGGACCTCGATGCGCTTTTGGGCGTGCTCGAACGCTGCCCGCTTCTGCGCAAGATCACGACGAAGGACGAGGCGCGCAAAGAGGCCTTCGACGCCTACCAGGCCGCGCACTCCCGCGTGGCGCAGAACGCCGCCCTGGCGCGCGGCGGCGCGCTGCTCGACGAGCTGTTGGACCTGGCGCGGCGCGTGGACGCGGAGTTCGCGCGCCTGAAGCGCGCGGCGGCGGCGCTGGACAACGACGACCTGGCGCGGCTGGCGCTGCGGGCGTTGGATGATCCAGCCGTCGGCCCGCGCTACGCGGACCGCTTCCGGTTGGTGATGGTAGACGAGTTCCAGGACACCGACGCGCTGCAGATAGCCATCGTGCGGCGGCTGGCGGGGCCGGGGCTGCGCTACCTGTGCACGGTGGGCGACGCGCAGCAGAGCATCTACCGCTTCCGCGGCGCCGACGTGAACGGCTACCGCGCCTTCCGCGCGCAGCTGGCCTCGCCCGAGGTGGCGGCTGCGGGCGGCACGGCGTCGCTTCTGCGGCTCACGCGCAACTTCCGCAGCCACGGCGACGTGCTGGCCTTCGTGAGGAAGGTGTGCGCGCAGCCGGCGGTGTTCGGCGACGATTTCCTGGACCTGTCCGCCGCCTACGACGGAGCGGACTACCGAAGCGCCGATCCGCGCGTGGCGGTGTCGGTGACGCTTTTGCCTGCCGGGCGCCCGAAGGCGGGCGAGGCCGCGCGCGCCCGCGCGCTCACGGCGGAGGCGGTGGCAAGCCATTTCGCGCAGCTGCGCGCGGCGGGCCACGAGGCATCGGAGATGGTGGTGCTTCTGGGCGGCATGACGCACGCGCAGGACTACGCCGCCGCCCTGCGTCGCGCGGGGTTCGAGTGCATCGTGGCGGGCGGATCGACCTTCTACACCTTCCCGGAGGTGTCGGTCATGCGCTCGCTTGCCAGCGCCGTGGCCAACCCCGAGGACACCGCCGCCCTGTTCGAGGTGCTGACCAGCGACATGTTCCGCCTGTCCGCCGACGACCTGCTGCGGCTTTCCACCGGCTGGGACGAGGCGTGGGACATCCCGAAGAACCGCCGGCTTGACCGCGGCCTGGCCGCCCTGCGCCGCGAAGAGGACCTCTCGCCGGCGCTGCGCCAGGCGGTGGAGGTGCTGGGCTGCGCGCTTGACGCGGTGCGGGGCGAGGGGCTCTCGCGCGCGCTTGCGGGGGCGCTGGCGAACTCGGGGTGGCTCGCGCGGCTGCAGCGGCGCGGCGCCGAGGGCGCGGCGGCCATCGCCAACATACTGAAGGCCCTGCGCGTGGTCGAGGGGCTGGAGGACGGCGGGGCGACGGGCCCCTCCAGCGCGGCGCAGCGCTTCCGGGCGCTGTTCGCGTCGGGCGCCAAGGACAAGCCCGGCGTGCTGAACGCGGGGACCAGCCAGGCGGTGCGCATCATGACCATCCACGCGTCGAAGGGGCTGGAGTTCCCGCTGGTGGCCATCGCGGAGCTCTCCGACGGCACGGTGCGGGCGCGCCCGCTGGCCCGCGAGGGGCGCGCGGGGCGCACCTGCACGGCTCTGATGCCGGGCGCGGCCACGCTGCCGGCGGGCTCGACGCTTGCCAAGGCGGCGGCGAAGGCGCCGGTGCACGGCAGCGCGGACGCGCCGCTTTCCTGGGACGACGCGCTGGCGGCGCCTGACCCGGCGGCGTTTCTGGGGGCGTTGCGCGACATCTCGGCGCACGAGGAAGCCGCCGAAGGGCAGCGGCTGTTCTACGTGGCGGCCACGCGCGCGAAGGAGGCCGTGGCGGTGTTTCTGACCGTGCGCGCGAAGAAGGACGACCCGTCCTGCAAGGGCGCCGCCGATGACATCCGCAGCGCGCTGTTCGGCCAGGAGTCCTTCCCGCTCGATTCCTGCCAGGTGGACTACGGCGGCTCGCAGCCGGCGTCCTACCGCTGCATCCGCGTCGAGGACGCGGCGGGAGAGGGCGCCGACGCGCCGCTGCCCGCCGACGCGCAGGCGCCCGATAGGGTCGCAGATGTGCCCGACACGGCAGCCCGCGCCGCTGCGCCCGCCGAAATGCTCGCGCCCGAGGTGCGGCCGTACGTGCCGCTGCCCTGCGTCGCGCCCCCCGCTGCCGGCACGGGGCTGTTCTCGTACTCGTCGCTTGCCGCCGCGCTCCCGCATGGCGCAGACGGGGAAGGGGAAGGCGATGCCGTGCCCGCCGCCGCCTCGACTGAGCCGCAGCCCGCGGATCCCGTGTCCGCCCCGGCATACCCGCAGCCCGCCGCGCCACAGCCCGTCGCCGACCCCGACGCGCCCGCCCCGCGCGCCGCCAAGGACGCCGACGCCGCCACCGATTTCGGCTCGGCCTTCCACCGCCTGGCCCAGCTGGCCGCCCTGCGCGGCGACGAGGCGGCCCGCGCGCACCTGGACGCCGCCTGCCGCGCGTTCGGCGTGGCCGACCGCGACCGCCTGTCCGCCGCGCTTGAGCGCTGGCTGGGCTCGGCGGCGCATGCGCGCGCGCAGGGCTTCGCCCGCCGCGAGCCCGAGCTGCCCTTCACCCTGCCCGTGGCCGACGGCGTGCTGGAGGGCGAGATCGATCTTTTGTGCTATGACGAGCCGGGTGGCGAGGCGCTCATCGTGGACTACAAGACCGGCGGCTCGCCGGACGAGGATGCCGTGCGCCTGGCCGGCAAGCACCGCCTGCAGGGGCAGTGCTACGCGCTGGCCGCGCTGTCGGCGGGCTTCTCGTCCGTGGAGGCGGTGTTCGTGCGCGTCGAGCGCGACGACCCGGCGGGCGCCGACACGCTGCAGCAGGTGCGCTACGCCTATACGGCCGCCGACAAGCCCGCGCTCGAAGCCGCCGTGGCCGCCTGCCGCGCCGCTGCGCAGGGCGAAATTCACACGAGCACCACAACCGGGCGGCCCTGAGCGCCGACCGACGGCGCGCGCAATCGCACCGCAGACCGCATTACCTGGGAAAACGCGGCATCTTCTCCAATGAAAGCGGATGGATACGCCCGGGTGCGTGGCGTTTGACAGGTTTTTTCCCCGGTGCTAAAGTTCCACATCGCGTCCCGCGTGGGACGTTGGTTTTCGTGCGCTTACGCGAGGGACGCGCGAGAACGTTCAGCGACGATCCCTCCGCATCCGCGGCGTCAAGCGCGCTTTTGGTTGGGTTGCCCGAAGGGCGCCGGGCATCGCGGGAGCGGACGGGCATTCGATACGCAGGGTATAAGGTACGAAGGAGACTGTTTTGCCTACCATCAACCAGCTGATCCGCAAGGGTCGCCACGATGTCATCGCGAAGAAGAAGACCGCGGCGTTGAAGGGCAATCCTCAGAAGCGTGGCGTGTGCACCCGCGTGTTCACCACCACGCCGAGGAAGCCGAACTCGGCTCTTCGCAAGGTTTGCCGTGTGCGCCTGGTCAACGGCATGGAGGTGACCGCCTACATCCCGGGCATCGGCCACAACCTGCAGGAGCACTCCATGGTGCTCATCCGCGGCGGCCGCGTCAAGGACCTCCCGGGTGTCCGTTACAAGGTCATCCGCGGCGCGCTCGACTGCGCGGCCGTGGACAACCGCAAGCAGGGCCGCAGCCGCTACGGCGCCAAGCGCCCCAAGTAAGCAACCGTTAAGACGCGCGGGCCGCAAACGGCGCCGTCGAAGGGCGACGGGCCGGGCCTAATGGGTGGAAAGGCCATCCCGAAGCGCGCAGGAAAGTAAGGAGAAAGCATGCCGCGTCGTGCAGCAGCCGTCCGTCGCGAAGTCCAGCCGGACGCGAAGTACAACAACCGTCTTGTCACCCAGCTGATCAACAAGGTTCTGCTGGACGGCAAGAAGTCCATTGCCGAGGGCATCGTCTACGGCGCCTTCGACATCATCCGCGAGAAGACGGGTTCCGAGCCTCTGACCGTGTTCAAGAAGGCCATGGACAACGTCCGCCCCACGCTTGAGACCAAGTCCAAGCGCGTCGGCGGCGCCTCGTACCAGGTGCCCATGGAGGTTTCCTCCCGTCGTTCCACCACGCTGGCCATCCGCTGGATCGTGGACTACTCGCGCAAGCGCAAGGAGCACACCATGAAGCAGCGCCTTGCCGCCGAGATCATGGATGCCGCCGAGAACACGGGCGCATCGGTCAAGAAGCGCGAAGACGTGTACAAGATGGCGGAAGCCAACCGTGCGTTCTCGCACTATCGCTGGTAGGAAAGGGTAGGAGAGCATGGCGAAAATCTCCCTGGAGGATACGCGCAACATCGGCATCATGGCCCACATCGACGCGGGCAAGACGACGACGACTGAGCGCATCCTGTATTACACCGGCAAAACGCATAAGATCGGCGAGGTGCACGACGGCGCCGCGACGATGGACTGGATGGTGCAGGAGCAGGAGCGCGGCGTGACCATCACCTCCGCTGCCACCACCTGCTTCTGGAAGTACCCGGGCGGCGCCGAAAACGGCAAGTCCTACCGCTTCCAGATCATCGACACCCCCGGCCACGTGGACTTCACCGCCGAGGTGGAGCGCTCGCTGCGCGTGCTCGACGGCGCTGTGGCCGTGTTCGACGCGGTGGCCGGCGTGCAGCCGCAGTCCGAGACCGTGTGGCGCCAGGCCGAGCGCTACGGCGTGCCCCGCATCGCCTTCATCAACAAGTACGACCGCGTGGGCGCCGACTTCATCCACGCCATCCAGACGATGCGCGACCGCCTGGGCGCCAACGCCGTGGCCGCGCAGCTGCCGATGGGCGCCGAGGACAACTTCTGGGGCGTCATCGACCTGGTGACCATGACCGCGTGGGACTTCAAGGCCGACGACAAGGGCATGACCTACCCCGAGCCGATGGACGCCATCCCCGCCGAGTTCCAGGAGGACGCGGAGATGTACCGCCAGGAGCTGGTGGACGCCGCCGCCGACTGCGACGACGAGCTGATGGAGAAGGTCCTCATGGACGAGGAGTTCACCGTCGAGGAGCTGAAGACCGCCCTGCGCAAGGGCGTCATCGCCTGCAAGGTGAACCCGGTGTTCGTAGGCTCTGCCTACAAGAACAAGGGCGTGCAGGAGCTGCTGGACGCCGTGGTGGACTACATGCCGTCCCCGCTGGACGTGCCGGCCATCAAGGGCACCAACCCCGACACCGGCGAGGAGGACGAGCGTCCCTCCGACCCGAAGGCGCCGTTCGCGGCCCTGGCCTTCAAGATCATGACCGACCCCTACGTGGGCAAGCTGACCTACCTGCGCGTGTACTCCGGCTCGCTTGACGCGGGCTCCTACGTGGTCAACGCCACGAAGGACAAGAAGGAGCGCATCGGCCGTCTGCTGCAGATGCACTCCAACCAGCGCGTCGACATCGACAGCTGCCAGGCGGGCGACATCGTGGCCGTCGTGGGCCTGAAGGACACCACCACCGGCGACTCGCTGTGCGCCGAGGGCAGCCCCATCATCCTGGAGTCGATGGAGTTCGCCGACCCGGTTATCGACATCGCCGTCGAGCCCAAGACCAAGGCCGAGCAGGATAAGATGATGATCGCCCTGCAGAAGCTGGCCGAGGAGGAT
>DVIW01000035.1 GCA_018710945.1 Candidatus Aphodovivens avistercoris
CGTCACCGAGCTTCTCATCATCCTGGCCGTGGTCCTGCTCATCTTCGGCCCGAAGAACCTTCCCAAGCTCGGCAGCGCGCTGGGCAAGACGGTGAAGAACCTGCGCGAGGGCATCGGCAGCAAGTCCGAGGCCGTGGAGGAGGTCGTCGAGGACGAGGCGGACGCCAAGCCCGTGGCCGCCATCGAGGAGGCCGCCGAAGAGGAGCCAGCTCCCAAGAAGAAGGTCACGCGCCGCGTGAAGACCACCGCCTAAGCGCGGGGCTCAGAAACCCGGGCGGCGGGTCAAGCCGCTTCCTTCCTTCGAAACCGGCATCGCCTGCGGGCGGTGCCGGTTTCCGCGTTTTATCGGGGGATCCGCCCCGTGCGCCGGTCCGGTTCGCGCCGCGTGGTCTATCATGGGGCGGATGCGATGCGGACAGGCGGCGCGGGCTGGCGGGAAGGCGGCTTCGCGCCGCACGGAACGGGAAGGGGGAGAGGCGGATGCGCGGCGCGCTGGGCAAGATGGACGTGCGCATGGCGGCGGGCGTGGCCTGCCAGCAGGGCTTCATGTTCTCCCTGTTCTACCTGGGCCGCAACCAGGCGCTTGAGGCGGGGTCGTTCTCGTTCGAGCGCATCGACCTGCTGTTCACCTTCCTATTCATGGCGGCAGCGTTCTGCGCGGTGCGCGCCGCCTCGGCCCGCGCTCGCGACGCGCTTCTGGCTCCCACGCTGGTGGGCTGGTACGCCGTGCTTCTGGTGGTGGGCTCGCTGCTGCTCACGCTGCCGCTGAACGCCGGCTTGGCCGAGGTGGCGGCCGAAGGCGCGCTCATCGGGCTGCCGGCGGGGCTTCTGCTGTGCGCCTGGGGCCGTGCTCTGGGCCGCGGGTCGGCGCTCGGCGGGGTGCCCGAGGTGTTCGCGGGCACGCTGGCGGGCGCGGCGTGCTGCCTGGCCGTGCAGGCCGTTCCCGCGCTTGAGGCCACCGAGGTCCTGAAGGCGCTTCCCATCGGCAGCGCGTGGGCCCTGCGCTCCATCCTGCCGGCGGCCGCCTCCGCCCCCGAGCGCGAGGACGGTGCGAAGGAGCGCCCGGCCGGTACGCTTTCGCTTTCCGCCCTCATCGCCACGCCGGAAGAGCGCCGCGCCACCGCGCGTCTGTCGGTGAAGATCGTGGCCGGCACGGCCCTGTTCGGCCTGGCCGGCGGCTTCATGGAGACGTTCTCGTCGGACCCCGGCATGGCCTCCATGCCGCAGTTCTCCGCCACGCTGCTCATTCTCGTGCTGTTCTGCGCCGCCGCGCTGCAGCTGGCGGGCGCAGCCGGCGCGGGCGAGGCTGACGCTGCGGACGCCGGCGCCGCCGACGACCGCGCAGGCGTCTACCGCCTGGCCCTTTTGGTGACGATGGCGGGCTTCCTGTTCATCCCCGTGCTGTCCGGCTTCGGCGTCACCGGCGGCTCCATCGTGCTGGCGGGGTATCTGGGCCTGGTGTGCGTGCTCATGACGCTGTTTTTGGCCATGGCGCGCGCGCAGGGCCGCGACGCGGCCGCCTCGTTCGCGCGCGGCTTCACCGCCCTGTACCTGGGCGAGGCGGCCGGCATCGCGCTGGGCAACGTGGTGGAGCTGTTCCCGCTGGCCGCGCCCCAGCCCTACGCCGTGTCCGCGTGCGCCGGCCTGGCGTGGCTGTTCGCCTACCTGTTCCTGTTCACCGAGCGCGACTTCCGCCAGCTCTCCAGCATCGTGGGCGGCATCGACGTGTTCGACGCGGCGTGCGGGCGCATCGCGCAGGAGGCGGGGCTGTCGAAGCGCGAGGCCGAGGTGCTGCCGCTGGCGCTGCGCGGCCGCACGTCCGAGCGCATCGCCGCCGAGCTGTTCGTGGCGAAGAGCACCGCCGACACCCACCTGCGCCGCATCTACGCCAAGACGGGCGTCCACGGCCGCCAGGAGCTCATCGACCTGGGCGAGCGCGTCCAAGCCGAGCTGCGGCGCGGCTAGAGGTCGGCGCAGTAGCCCCGCACCGCCACGGCCAGGCGGTCGTGGGGGAACAGGTGGCGGTAGAGAGCCAGGAAGTAGTCGTCGGTCATCGAGGCCAGGTAGTCGCACACCACCTGGTCAGTGCCCTCGGCCAGGTAGGCGGCGGCGTCGATGCTGCGCGATTTCGCGCACAGGCGCGCAACGTGGTGCCGGAACACCGGCGATGACTCGTCGCCGGCTTCCACGTCGGCGGCCAGGCGCTCGAACAGGCGCGCGAACATCTCCTCCACCACGTTGCCGGCGTCTTCGGTCATGCCCTCGCGGTCGTAGATGAGCTCGTAGTTCTGCCGCTTCGCCCGCTTGAGGTCGGCGAAGGCGGCCTCGCTCATGGCGATGCGGTCGGTGCCGTAGCTGCTGTTCACGATGTCGACGGTCATGTTGTTGATGATGCGCGCGTTGTCCGTGCCCAGGTAATCGCTCTCGAACGCGTCCAGGCTGTCAAGCACGCCGCGGTCGAGCGCGTCCTGGCGGTCCTTGCCCACGTAGGCGATCATGTCGCTCACGCGCACCACGCAGCCCTCCAGCGTGGAGGGGCGCAAAGACCCGATCTCCCGCTCGTCGGCGCCGCAGCGCGCAACCGCCTCGTCCAGCGCGGCGAAATCGGGCATGCTTCCCAGCTCCAGCACCTGGCAGGCGAACTCGCCGTTGTGGCACAGCACGCCGTCGAGGGTCTGCAGGCTGACGTTGCGGCGGTAGAGCTTGTCCAGCACGCGGACGGAATGTACGTTGTGGTTGAAGAACCGTCCGGTCCGTTCGCGAAAGACCTTGCCCAGGTAGCGCTCGCCGGCGTGACCGAAGGGGGTGTGACCCACGTCGTGGCCCAGCGCGATGGCCTCGATGAGGTGGCAGTTCAGGCCCAAAAGCTCGCCGATGCCGCGGGCGATGCGCCCCACCAGCTGCACGTGCAGCCCGCGCCGGCAGATGTCGTCGTCCTCCACCAGCGAGAACACCTGGGTCTTTCCGGCGTAGCGGTTGTAGGCGGGGACGTTGAGGATCTTCTCGATGTCGCGCGCGAAGGCGGGGCGGGTCAGCGTCGCCTCGTCGTGGGGGTTGGGCTCGCGGCGGATGACGGCCGCATCCGGCGTGCGGTGCGGCGAGGTGCGCCCGGCCGCGCGGTCGGCGCGGATGGCCGCCTCGACGGCGGGGTCCAACGTGAGGTAGGGGATGTCGGCGCCCATGCGCGCTCCTTCCGTGACGGCCCGCCCAGCGGCGGGCGAGGTGTTCCGCGCCCATTGTAGCAGCGCGCGGGAGGGCGGGCGAGAAGGGCGGTGGCTGCGCTGGCTGCGGGCCGGAGAAGCGCCCCTGCTTGCGCTATACTGGCAAGGCGACAGCGGCGGGGGCGCGGGGCGCCTGCCGCAACAGGAGAAGCGGGAAAGGGCGGCGCGCCATCATCAGCGACGACGACATCCAGAAAGTGCGCGAGGCCACCGACGTGGTGGCGCTCATCGGCGAGCGCTCGCCCGTGCGCCGGCGCGGCCGCGACTTCTGGTGCTGCTGCCCGCTGCACAACGAGAAGACCCCCTCGCTCAAGATCGACCCGTCCACGCAGCTGTGGCACTGCTTCGGCTGCGGCGCGGGCGGCGACGCGTTCGGCTTCCTCATGAAAGCCGACGACCTCACCTTCCCCGAGGCCGTGCAGAAGCTGGCCGACCGCGCCCACATCGAGCTTTCGGAAGAGGCGCGCCGCGGCGGGGCCCCGCGCGGGCGCCGCGAGCGCCTGAAGGCGGTCTGCGCCGAGACGGCCGAGTTCTACCACCTCCAGCTGATGCGCGGCAAGGGTCCCGAGGTGGAGGCCGCGCGGAAGTATTTGGGCAGCCGCGGGTTGGGCGGCCGGGTGCCCAACGACTGGCAGCTGGGCTTCGCGCCGGGGCGCGAGGCGCTCACGCGCCATCTGGCGGCGAAGGGCTTCAAGCCCGACGAGATGGTGGAGGCCAACGTCGCGCTCGACCGCAACGGGCGGCTGCGCGACCGCTTCTTCAACCGCGTGATGTTCCCCATCAAAGACGTGCAGGGGGACTGCATCGCCTTCGGCGGGCGCGTGGTGGGCAAGGGCGAGCCGAAGTACCTGAACTCGCAGGAGACGCCCATCTTTCGGAAATCCCAGGTGCTCTACGGGCTGGACCACGCGAAGGCCGCGATGGCCGCCACGGGCACGGCGGTGGTGGTGGAAGGCTACACCGACGTCATCATGCTGCACGAGGCGGGGCTGCGCAACGTCGTGGCCACGCTGGGGACGGCGCTGACCGCGCGGCATCTGCGCGTGCTGTCGCGTCATGCGCAGCACCGCATCGTCTACCTGTTCGACGGCGACGCCGCCGGCCAGCGCGCCGCCGACCGCGCCCTGCAGTTCATCGACGACAGCATGACGCCCGAGGCGGGCCGCCTGAAGATCGACCTGGCCGCTGTCACGCTGCCCGACGACCTGGATCCCGCCGATTTCGTGGCGCAGCGCGGCGCCGACGAGCTGCGGCGCCTCATCGATAGCGCCCAGCCGCTCGTGCAGTACGGCATCGACCGCCGCCTGGACGCGCACGACCTCTCCACCCCTGAGGGCCGCTCCGCCGCGCTGCACGACGCGCTGCTGGTGTTGGCGCCCATCAAGGAATCGCTTCTGGCGAAGGACTACGCGCGCCAGCTGGCCTTGCGCGTGCGCGCCCGCGAGGAGGACGTGCTGGACGCCCTCGCGCGCCTTGCGCCCCCGCGCCAGGTCGCGCGCGCCGACGAAGAAGACGCCGACCGCCCGCCGCAGGACGCGCCGGCTCCCCGCGATGGGGCGGCGCCCGGGCAGCGGCGCTTCTCGCCGGCGGAGAGCAGTCGGCTGCGGTTCGAGCGCGAGCTTTTGAGCCTTGCCGCCCGGCACCCGCGCGTGGGCCTGGCGCACGCCGACGCGCTGGCCAGCACGCAGTGGCGCGCGCCGCTGCACGCGACGGTGGCGCAGTCCATCCTGGATGCGCTGGCGGCCGACCCCTCCGTCTCGCCGGCGGCCATCGTGGGCGCTGCGGCGCAGCGCGACCCGCGGGCGGCCAGCCTGCTGACCTCCGGCGGCCGCAGCGGCGAGGCCGACCCGGCGCAGACGGCGGCCTTCCTGGCCGAAGAGCTGGCCATTGGCGATGCGGAAGAGGCCATCGCCGATCTGCGCGCGCGTCTGGCCGACCCGCGCGGGCTGGACCCCGACGAGGCCGACTTCATCTTCCAGAGCATCGCGGGCATGCAGAAGGACCTCACCCGCCGCAAGATGGCGCATCGTCCCGTGTCCAACGCCTAGGGGACGGGCCGCGCGGTTGGGGCGGACGTACGGCTGGAGCGGGCGCGCCCTGCTGGTCGGGTTCCCCGTTCCCCTCCGCTGCGCTCGCCTGCCGCAGCCGTCCTTTCCGTGCCCTTTCACTTATGGAAGTTTGCCGCGCGCTTCTGTACAAAGCGCCTGTTTGCGCGGACAATAGGCCTGATGAATTGGAAGGCGCGCGCCCGGCGGAGGCGCCGCGCGCGCCAGGCGACGACGAAGCGAAGGACGTGCTCGACGTGGTGAACATCGTTACTTCCCCCAACCCCCTGCTGAACACGGTGTGCGAGCCGTGCGAGGTGGGCGACAAGAGCCTGAAGAAGCTGGCCAAGCAGATGGTCAAGGCCATGTACAAAAACGACGGCTGCGGCCTGGCCGCCCCCCAGCTGGGCGTGACCAAGCGCTTGGTGGTCATCGACTGCGAGGAGGAGCAGGGCAACCCCATCGTGCTGGTGAACCCCGAGATCCTGGAGACGAAGGGCGAGCCGGTGACCGACGACGAGGGCTGCCTGTCGTGCCCCGGCGTGGCCGTGCCCATCAAGCGCCCGCCCTGGGCGCGCGTGCGCTACTTCGACCTGGACGGCGAGGAGTGGGTCATCGAAGGCGACGGCCTTCTGGGCCGCTGCCTGCAGCACGAGATCGACCACCTGGACGGCGTCACGCTGTTCGAGCGCTGCGACCCCATCACGCGCCTGCGCGTGCTCAACGAGTACGAGATCGCCCGCGCGGCCGGCGCGAAGCCCGGCCAGACCTCCATCGAGCCGAAGGTGCGCTAGCCATGCGCGTCGTGTTCATGGGAACGCCGCAGCTGGCGGCGGCCATCCTGCGCGAGGTGGCCCAGCAGCACGAGGTGGCCTGCGTCTACACGCGCCCGGATGCCGTGCGGGGCCGCGGCGGCGCGCTTTCCGCCTCGCCCGTGAAGGCCGAGGCCGAGCGGCTGGGCCTTCCCGTGCGCACGCCCAAGACGCTGCGCGACGCCGACGAGCAGCGCCACCTGGCCGAGCTTGCGCCCGACGCGGTGTGCGTGGCGGCCTACGGCTGCATCCTTCCGGCCGAGGTGTTGGCCATCCCGCGTTACGGCTGTTTGAACGTGCACGCGTCGCTGCTGCCGCGCTGGCGGGGCGCCGCGCCCATCGAGCGGGCCATCCTGGCCGGCGACGAGCAGACGGGCGTGTGCATCATGCGCATGGAAGAGGGCCTGGACACCGGCCCCTACTGCGTGCGCCGCGCCACCGAGGTTGAGGGCAAGTCCGCCGCGCAGCTGACCGCCGAGCTGGCCGGCCTGGGCGCCCGCGCGCTGCTGACCGGGCTGTCGCTGGTGGAGCAGGGCGACGCGGAATGGACGGCCCAGGACGAGGCGGGCGCCACCTACGCCGAGAAGCTGGCGAAGGGCGAGCTTGACTGCGACCCCGCGCTCTCCCGCGCGGCGGCGCAGCGCCGCGTGCTGGCCTCCAGCGACGCGCATCCCTCGCGCGCGCAGGTGGCGGGCCGCGCCGTCACCCTGCTGGAAACCGCCGTCGCCGCCGACGAGCGCGCGGAAGCGCTTGCCGCGGGCATCCAGCCGGGCGAGGTGCGCTTCTCGGGCAAGCGGCTGTTTCTGGGCTGCGCTGACGGCGCGCTGGAAGTGCGGGCGCTCAAGCCCGACGGGAAGAAGCCGATGGACGCCCGCTCGTTCGCGGCCGGCGTCCAGGGCATCAAGGCGGGCGGCTTCACCTGGGAGCGCGTCCATGCCTAGCGGCGCGGGCCGCGCCCCGCATCCCGCCTCCGCCCGCCGCGGGCGCCCCTCCCGCAAGGCGCAGGAGCGTTCCCGCGTTGCGCAGGCCAGCCCGGCGCGCGCAGCCGCGCTTGAGGCCTGCCGCACCGTGCGCGAGCGCGACGCCTACGCCCACGAGGTCATCCAGGCCACCATCGACCGCTCGTCGCTTTCCCCCGAGGACCGCGCCTTCGCCACGCTGCTGACGCTGGGCGTGGCGGCCACCTGGGGCACCTTGGACGAGCTCGTCGATCGCTCGCTGCGCTCGCCCGACGACGTGAAGGACGACGTGCGCGACGTGCTGCGCATCTCGGCTTACGAGCTGCTGTTTTTGGGGAAAGAGCCGTACGCTGTGGTGGACCAGGGCGTCGAGCTGGTGCGGCTGGTGGCTCCGCGCGCCGCGGGGCTGGGCAACGCCGCCCTGCGCGCGATGGTCCGCGAAGCCGAGCGGTTCCCCTTCGGCGACCCCGAAACCGACGACGAGGCGCTGGCCCGCTCGCTGGGGTTCCCGTCCTGGCTGGCCGCGCGGCTCATTGAGGATCTGGGGCGCCCCGCAGCGCGCGACCTCATGCGCGCCTCCAACGACCCCGCGCCGCTGTTCGTGGCCGAGAACCCCTTGCGTGCCGAAGCGGGCGAGGTGACCTCCGAGCTGCGCCGCGCCAAGGCGCGCGTCGAGCGCGCGTCCGCGGGCGGGGCGGCCGTGGAGGGCTGCTTGCGCGTGGAGCCGGCCCGGGTGCTCTCCGACGGGCGCATCCGCTACCTGCTCGAGCGCGGCAAGATGCTCGTGTCCGATGCGTCCTCGCAGCGCGTGGCCGCCCTGGCGCTGCCCGACAAGCTGCCGGACTCGCTTTTGGAGATCGGCGCAGGCCGCGGCACCAAGACCATCCTTCTGGAGGTGGCCGCGCAGCGCCGCTTCGGCGCGCAGATTCCCGTCCACGCGACGCTGGACAACCATGCGTTCAAGACCGAGCTGCTGCTGCGCCGCGTCCGGGAGTTCGGGCTGGAGACGGTGGAGGGCCTCACCGGCGACGCGCGCCAACTGAAAAAGGCCGTGGGCGGGCGCACCTTCGACTGCGTGTTCATCGACGCGCCGTGCTCGGGTCTGGGAACCCTGCGCCGCCACCCTGAGATCCGCTGGCGGCTCACTCCCGCCCACATCGCCGATCTGGCGCGCACGCAGCTGGCGCTTCTGCGCCAGGCGGCGGGCGCCGTGGCCCCGGGCGGGCAGCTGACCTACGCCACCTGCACGGTGACGCGCCAGGAGAACCTCGACGTGGTGAAGGCGTTCCTCGCAAGCCCGGAGGGTGCCGCCTTCGCGCTAGCGTCCATCGGCGGCGCCTCGTGCTTCGCGCCCGCGCTGGCGCCGGGCACGCCCGACGCGCATTTCGCCGTCCGCTTCGTGCGCGCGGCGGGGAAGTAGGGGACGGGCCGCAGCAGCCCGCAGCCTGCGGCGACCCGTCGGCCCGCTGGGCCCTGAAACGCGAAACCGCCCGTCGGCGCGCTGCCGACGGGCGGTTTCTTTTGTTCCCAAGTGGGATGGGCTTTGCGAGAGCCTGCGCCGCGCCGCGGTTGCAGCCCGCAGGCCGCCGCAGCCCGCAGCTGCGGCGGCCCACCGAACCCGCGCCTAGCGCTTCTCCTCCGGCACCTCGTAGGCGCCGTCGGCGTCATCGGCCGCGTCGGCCACGTCCACCTGGCCCTGCGGGATCTCGATGGGGTCGCGCAGGGCGTGGTCGTCCAAACGGCCCGCCTCAGCCAGCTGCTTGAAGTGCTGGGCATCCTGGCCGTCCACCGGCAGCATCACGTAGACGTTCTGCCCGATGAACACCGGCTGCAGCGGCGGCTGCGCGCCCGCCGAGGCGCCGCGGCCCGCACCCGCGTCCGCTTCGCCTTCTTCACCGGCAGCGTGCTCGGCGTCGAAGCGCTCCTGCATCTCGGCCTTCACGCGCTCGATCTGCGCGGCGGTGTCGGCCTGCCAGCGCTCGCGGTGCCAGGCGTCCAGGTTCGCGTTGTAGCGCATCTGGATGAGTTCCAGCACGATGCAGAACACCATGGCGAAGTACACGATCAGCTTCTCAAGCGGCATGTGGATCAGCTCGATGCCGGTGTGGAAGCCGATGGCGTCCATGACCAGCAGCGCGCCGATGGCCACGATGAACGTGAGGGCGAGCATCTTCATCTCGGGATGGCCGTTGATGAAGTTGGAGATGGGGTCGATGAAGATCATCATCATGAACACGGCCAGCATCACCGCGATGATCATGATGATCAGGTGGTCGGCCATGCCCACGGCGGTGATCACCGAGTCGATGGAGAACACGATGTCCATCACCATGATGGTGCCGACGGCCTGCGGCAGGCCGATCATGTGCAGGGCCTTGTGCTCGTGGGAGTGCTCGGCCTTCACCTCGGTGAGCTTGAGCATGTCCATGATCTCGCTGATGCCCTTGTAGATGAGGTAGGCGCCGCCGAGCAAAAGCACGATGTCGCGCACCGAGAACCCGTGGCTGTACGCGCCCAGATCGACGGTGAACACGGGGTTGGTCATGTGCACGAGGTAGGAGGCGAAGCACAAGAACAGCACGCGCATCACAAGCGCGCCGGCAAGGCCCAGCTTGCGGCCGATGTGCTGCTTGTCCTCCGGTAGGCGGTTGGTGGTGATGGAGATGAACACCAGGTTGTCGATGCCCAGCACGATCTCCAAGAATATCAGCGTTATCAGGCTGATCCACGCTTCCGGCGTGGTGAAAATGGAAAGGTCGAACAACGGATCCTCCTTCTTTCGGCTTTCCTCGTCTTTCCGTCCGTGCTCCTTCCCGCCGCGCCGGCATGCAGCGGCGGCGGTGCGCCCTCAGGTGGCTTCAGCCCACAAAAAAACCCATGGCGCGGAAACCGGCAAAGCGGTCCGCGCCATGGGTCTGGTTATTTCAGACACGCCAGACGCCGTATTCGGCGCCAGGATGTTGACGTGCCCCATATGGGAATATGCCAACTACTCCCCCAAAGGCAGCAAGCATCCTACCATGAGCTGCCACAGGCGGGCAATGCTATAATGCGCAAAGCACACAAACCCGTCAGGAGCCTGCATGGACATTCCAAAGCTCGATGTATCCCGCATAGCGGAGTCGCTTTCCAGCGGAAAGCCCGCGCCCACCGCCTACGACCAGGGCGACGGACCCGTCCGCCACATGGACGGCAGCGTTCTGTCGCGCCCTATCGACCTGCCGCGCAAGAAGCTGCCCATCGCCTTGGGCTTCGCCGCCCTGGCCGCCGTCATCGGCATCGTTTTGGCGATGAACGTGCTGGGGTCCACCACGCACGCCGCCCAGCGCGCCGCGGCCACCGTGGAGCAGAACCTGGCGCGCGACGTGTCGCTGGATCTGCCCGCGCTGTCGGGCTACGCTGGCATGGACGCGGCGGGGATGAAGGCGGCCGTGGACGGGCTGGGGCTGACCATCTACGCGCTTTCCGACGAGGACGCCATCGCCTCGGGCACGCTTGACGTGGTGAAGCTGCCCTCCGACGTGAGCCTGGAGGAAGCGGCGCTGTTCTACGCGCAGGGCGTGGGCAACCTGAACGCCAGCGACGCCGCGCTGCTGCTCAACGGCTCGTGGCGCTTGCAGTTCGATTCCTCAGACGGGTTCAACCTGTCGCTGCGCTACGCCGATTTCGACTCTGGCAACCTGGACGCCGCGGTGGAGGCCGCCATCCAGGCGCAGGGCTTCGATTCCGCCTCCGCCACCCAGCTGGAGGTGGACGAGGTGGGCAACTCGTTCCGCAGCGGCACCTTCGACGCGAACGGCGCCACGTACAACTGGCGCGTGTCGGCCATTGCGCTGTCCGAGGTCTACGACATCGCCGGTCTGCCCGACACGGCCATCTACCTTGGCGTGCGCGTGACCGCCGCCTAGCCGCATGCCGTTGGAGGGTGGCGGCGCGCCGTCTGCCGGGGAAGGGCGGCTGGCGCTTCACGTGCTGGCCAGCGGCAGCAGGGGCAACTGCGCGCTGGTGGAGAACGCGGCCACGGGCGAGGGCGTGCTCATCGACTGCGGCATCTCGAAGAAGGCGTTTCTGGCGGGCTGCGAGGCGGCCGGGTTCGATGTGCGCTGCCTGCGCGCCATCCTCGTTACGCACGAGCACTCCGACCACGTGAAGGGTTTGGGCGTGGTGCTGCGCGGGCTGGCGAAGCTGGGCGTGGAGCCGACGCTTTACGTGGACGAGGCCGTGCGCCGGGCGAGCGCGCCGGTGCAGGAGGTGCAGGACGCCTGCGCGCTGGAGGCTTTGACCGGCGAGGCGCTGTCGCTGGCGGGGATGGAGGTCGTCCCGTTTTCCACGTCGCACGACGCCGCGTCGTCGTGCGGGTTCCGCTTTGAATGCGCTGGCGACGCGCTGGGCTTCATGACCGACACGGGCACCGTGACCGGGGAAGCGCACGAGGCGCTGCGCGGCGTGCGCATCCTGGGGCTGGAGGCCAACCACGACCCGGACCTGCTGAGAAACGGCCCCTATCCCGCTGCGGTGAAGCGGCGCATCGCCTCGGATGCGGGCCATCTGTCCAACGAGCAGGCCGCCTGCGAGCTGGCGGCGCTTCTGGACGACCGTCTGGAGCAGGTGGTGGCCCTGCATGTGTCGCAGAACAACAACGACTACCGCCTGCCCGCCGCCGCCCTCTCCCGCGTGCTGGGCGAAGCCGGCCACCCCGCCCGCGTCTCGGTGGGCTACCAAGCCCGCCCTGTCAGCGTGCGGTAGGGAAGGGGGTCGGGCTGCGCTGCTGTCGCCTCGCCTTACCGCCAGCCTTGCACCATGCCGCCGCCAGCCCTCGCAGCCTTCGCGCTCCGCAGTCACTGCGTCCTGGCAACAAAAAAGCCGCCCCGGAAAAGGGGCGGCTTCGAGTTCATGGAGCGGACGACGGGGTTCGAACCCGCGACCCCGAC
>DVIW01000036.1 GCA_018710945.1 Candidatus Aphodovivens avistercoris
CGTCACCGAGCTTCTCATCATCCTGGCCGTGGTCCTGCTCATCTTCGGCCCGAAGAACCTTCCCAAGCTCGGCAGCGCGCTGGGCAAGACGGTGAAGAACCTGCGCGAGGGCATCGGCAGCAAGTCCGAGGAGCCCGAGCAGCCCGCCGAGGAGGAAGCGGAGCCCGAGCCCGAGCCCGAGCCGGAGGAGAAGCCGGCCAAGAAGACCACGCGCAAGGCGACGGTCCGCAAGAAGTCCGAGTAGCGGCATTTCGGCGGCGCGGCTGCGGGGTTCCGCGCGCCGCGCCGCCTTGCATAGGGCGCCTTTCGGAAAGGCGCCGGCATGGCAGAAGGGCGCGCTGGTTTCGGCGCGCTTGTTTCGTATGACGATCAGGTGGGAAAGATGGCAAACGACAACTTCATTCTTACGCCCGAAGGCAAGGAGAAGCTGGAGCAAGAGCTCCACTATCTGGAAACCGAGAAGCGGGCCGAGATCGGCGAGCGCATCAAGGTGGCGCGCGAGTTCGGCGACATCTCCGAGAACTCGGAGTACGACGACGCGAAGAACGAGCAGGGCATGGTGGAGGCGCGCATCGCCGAGATCACGCGCATCCTGTCCGAGGCCACCGTGGTCAGCGCGCCGAAGCGCTCGAGCAAGGTGAACATCGGCTCCACGGTGACCGTCGACATGGGCGGCCGCGAGCGCGTGTTCACCATCGTGGGCGGCGCCGAGGCCGACACCGCTTCCGGCAAGATCTCCAACGAGTCGCCCGTGGGCGCGGCCCTTTTGGGCCACAAGAAGGGCGACGACATCGAGACCACCGGCCCCACCGGCCGCGTGATCAAGATGACCATCCTGAAGATCGAGCACTAACGAGTTCCGCCGGCCTGCCGGCCGGCGGAACGGGCCGACGCTGCGGCCGCCGGAGGCGCCTCGCCTCGCGGCGATCCCAAGGACTCGCGTACCGAAGTACGCTTCGCCCTTGCGATCCCCACGATTCGAGGCGCCTCCGGCGCCCTCGCTGACTTTTGCTCGGCCTGGGATGATTCCGCTTGGGGTTCGTTCCGACCTGGGACAATTCCTCGCTTGGGGCCTCGTCCCGCCCAGGCCAATCCCGCCCGCAACACTACGTTCGCGCTCCGCGCGAACGCTGAGAGGTTTTCCAATGACCGACAACACTGCCGAACTGAACAACGCTGCCGCCCCGGACGCGACGCTCAACGACGAGCGCGCCCGCCGCCTGGCCACGCGCGCCGCCTACCTGGAGCAGGGCGCCAACCCCTACCCGGAGCACTCCGAGGTGACCGACTACGCCGCCGACATCGAGGCGCGCTACGCCGACCTTCCCGCTGGCGAGAACACTAGCGACGTCGTGAAGATCGGCGGCCGCGTCGTGGCCAAGCGCGGCCAGGGCAAGATCTCCTTCGTGGTGCTGCGCGACGCGACGGCCGACATCCAGCTGTTCTGCCGCATCAACGACATGTCCGAGGCCGATTGGGACCTGCTCGGCCGTCTGGACGTGGGAGACATCGTCAACGTCTGCGGCACCGTGGTGCGCACCAAGCGCGGCCAGCTGTCGGTGGCGCCCGCCCAGCTGTCGCTGCTGTCGAAGAGCGTGCGCCCGCTGCCCGAGAAGTTTCACGGCCTGTCCGACAAGGAGACGCGCTACCGCCAGCGTTACGTTGACCTGATCGTCAACGAGGACGTGCGCGAGACCTTCCGCAAGCGCTCCGCCATCCTGTCGGCGTTCCGCCGCTACATGGAGTCCGACGGCTACATGGAGGTGGAGACGCCCATCCTGCAGACGATCCAGGGCGGCGCCACGGCCAAGCCCTTCATCACGCACTTCAACGCGCTCAACCAGGAGTGCTACCTGCGCATCGCCACCGAGCTGCACCTGAAGCGCCTGCTGGTGGGCGGCTTCGAGCGCGTGTTCGAGATCGGCCGCATCTTCCGCAACGAGGGCATGGACCTCACGCACAACCCCGAGTTCACCACGATGGAGGCCTATCGCGCCTACTCCGACCTCGAGGGTATGAAAGCGCTGGCCGAGGGCGTGATCAAGGCCGCCAACGCCGCGGTGAACGACTCGGAGCAGATCGAGTACCAGGGCCAGACGATCGACCTGTCGGGCACGTGGCCCTCCCGCCCCATGACCGAGATCGTCTCCGAGGTGCTGGGGCGCGCGGTCACGCTGGACACGCCGGTCGAGGAGCTGGCGGCCGAGGCGTCGGCCCGCGGCATCGAGGTGAAGCCCGAGTGGACGGCCGGCAAGCTGGTCGCCGAGCTCTACGACGAGCTGGGCGAAGCGACCATCGTCAACCCCACCTTCGTCACCGACTATCCCGTCGAGGTGAGCCCGCTCGCGAAGCGCCGCGAGGACGACCCGCGCCTGACGCACCGCTTCGAGCTGGTCATCGCCGGGCACGAGTACGCCAACGCATTCTCCGAGCTGAACGACCCGGTTGACCAGGCCGAGCGCTTCGCCCGCCAGATGGAGGAGAAGGCCGGTGGCGACGACGAGGCCATGGAGTACGACGAGGACTACGTGCGCGCGCTCGAGTACGGCATGCCGCCCGCCGGCGGCATCGGCATCGGCATCGACCGCGTGGTCATGCTGTTGACCAACCAGGCCTCCATCCGCGACGTGCTGCTGTTCCCGCACATGAAGCCCGAGAAGGGCTCGAAGCCCGGCGCGGCGAAGCAGGCCGCCGCGGATGCGCCTGCGGCCAGCCCGTTCGCGGCGAACAAGATCCCCACCATCGACTACGCGAAGGTGTCCATCGAAGAGCCCTACGCCGACGAGGTGGACTTCGACACGTTCTGCAAGTCCGACTTCCGCGCCGTGAAGGTGAAGGAGTGCGCCGCCGTGCCGAAGAGCAAGAAGCTTCTGCGCTTCACGCTTGACGACGGCACGGGCGCCGACCGCACCATCCTCTCCGGCATCAGCGCCTACTACGAGCCGGAGGATCTTGTGGGCAAGACGCTCGTGGCCATCGTGAACCTGCCGCCGCGCGCGATGATGGGCATCGACTCGTGCGGCATGATCATCAGCGCCATCCACGAGGAAGCGGGCGAGGAGCGCCTGAACCTGCTCATTCTGGACGACGCCATCCCCGCCGGCGCGCGCCTGCATTAGCTTCCTGCCGCCGCGCATCCGCTCCGTCCCAACGAACGCCCCTGCAATCCGCGGGGGCGTTTTCGTCTTGCCGCCGTCCGATGGGGAGTTTGTTACGCGCCGATGACGCTTTGGCACTCGCTTGACAAGAGTGCTAGAGTGTTCCCTGTACGAAACGCGCCGCTGCCCTGCGCAGACCACTGGGGCAGAAGCGGTGCCTCCCCAAGCTCCGGAGAAACGAGGCTTCCATGTCATTCGAGAAGTTCACCGACAAGGCGCGCAAAGTGCTCGTCTTGGCCCAAGACGAAGCCCGCACGCTGCACCAGCCCTACGTGGGCACCGAGCATATCCTGCTGGGCCTGATGAAAGAGAAGGACGGCCTGGCCGCCCAGGCCCTCGAACGCCTGAACGTCAAGCACGACGACGTGGTGGCGGCCATCCGCCAGGTGGTGGCCATCGACGAGGACGCCGACGTGTCGGGCCACCTCTCGTTCACCCCGCGCATGAAGCGCGTGCTGGAGAACTCGCTGCGCGAGGCCATGCAGATGGGGCAGAGCTACATATCCACCGAGCACCTGCTGTTGGGCATCGTCCGCGAGGGCGAGGGCACGGCGCTTGCGGTGCTGGGCCGTCTGGGCGTGAAGGGCGACGACATCCGCAACGCCCTGAACGACCTGGTAGGCCAAAGCCCCGTGTACGCGGGCCGCAACGCGTTCGCTCCCGGCGGCGGCCAGCCCGACAGCATGCTGAAGGAGTTCGGCACCGACCTCACGCAGAAGGCGCGCGACGGCAAGCTGGACCCGGTCATCGGCCGCGCCGGCGAAATCGAGCGCGTCATGCAGATCCTCTCGCGCCGCCAGAAGAACAACCCGCTGCTCATCGGCGAGCCGGGCGTGGGCAAGACCGCCGTGGCCGAGGGCCTGGCCGAGCTCATCGTGTCGAACCAGGTGCCCGACGTGCTGCGCGGCAAGCGCCTGATCACGCTTGACGTGTCGGCGCTGGTGGCCGGCAGCAAGTACCGCGGCGAGTTCGAGGAGCGCCTGAAGAAGGTCATCAAAGAGGTCATCGACGCCAAGGACGTCATTCTGTTCATTGACGAGATGCACACGCTCATCGGCGCCGGCTCGGCCGAGGGTTCCATCGATGCGGCCGCCATCCTGAAGCCGCCGCTGTCGCGCGGCGAGATTCAGGTGATCGGCGCCACCACCATCGACGAGTACCGCAAGCATTTGGAGAAGGACTCCGCGCTGGAGCGCCGCTTCCAGACCATCACGGTGAACGAGCCCTCCGAAGAGCAGACCGTGCGCATCCTGGAGGGCCTGCGCGACAAGTACGAGGCGCACCACCAGGTGCGCTACACCGACGAGGCGCTGCACGCCGCGGTGTCGCTGTCGAACCGCTACATCCAGGACCGCTACCTGCCTGACAAGGCCATCGACGTCATCGACGAGGCGGGCGCGCGCATGCGCATCCGCAACATGACCCTGCCCAAGGAGCTGCGCGATCTGGACGATTCGCTGCGCCACCTGCGCGCGGAGAAAGACGCCGCCATCGCCGCCCAGGACTTCGAGCGCGCCGCCCAGCTGCGCGACGAGGAGACGAAGCTGAAAGAGCAGCGCGACCAGGCCCAGAAGGACTGGGAAGAGAACGCCCAGAAAACCGTCCAGCGCATCGGCGTCGAGCAGATCGCCGACGTGGTGAGCATGACCACCGGCGTGCCCGTCTCCAACCTCACCGAGGCCGAGACCGAGAAGCTCCTGCGCATGGAAAGCGTGCTGCACGAGCGCGTCATCGGCCAGGACGAGGCCGTGACCGCGCTGTCGAAGGCCATCCGCCGCAGCCGCAGCGGCCTGAAGGACCCGCACCGTCCCGCCGGCTCCTTCATCTTCCTGGGCCCGTCGGGCGTGGGCAAGACCGAGCTGTCCAAGTCGCTGGCGGAGTTTTTGTTCAACTCCGAAGAGGCGCTCATCTCCTTCGACATGTCCGAGTACATGGAGAAGCACAGCGTCAGCCGCCTGGTGGGTTCGCCTCCGGGCTACGTGGGCTTCGACGAGGGCGGCCAGCTGACCAAGGCCGTGCGCCAGCGCCCCTACTCGGTGGTGCTGTTC
>DVIW01000037.1 GCA_018710945.1 Candidatus Aphodovivens avistercoris
CGCGGAGTTCCGCAGCGACTCGAGGCGCCCAGTGGGCGCCTCGACAAAGCGAGGACTGTTTGAGCACGTGCCCGCCCGCCCCGCCCGGACCCGGACACCCAAAAAGCTTAGCGTTTGTCGGCCAAGAAGAACAAAGCCATCGTCCCCGGCCCGGAGTGCGCGCCGATGACGGGATCGACGTAGTTGATGACGACCTCCTTCACGCCGAAGCGCTCCTTTACCTTGGCCGCCACGTACTCGGCCTCCTCAAGGCAGTCGCCGTGGGTGATGAACACCATCTGCTCGTCGATGGGCGCGACAGCCGAGCTTGCCATGTGCTCCACCAGGGCGTTGAGCGACTTCTTGCGCCCGCGCACCTTCTCCATGGGGATCAGGCGCCCCTCGTCGTCCACGTGCAGCACCGGCTTGATGTTCAGCAGCGTGCCCGCCCAGGCCGCCGTCTTCGACACGCGCCCGCCGCGGAACAGAAACATCAGGTCGTCCACCGTGAACCAGTGCGCCAGGTGCAGCTTGTTGGCCTCCACCCAGTTGCGCACCTCATCGATGCCCTCGCCGGCGCGGGCGTGCTGCACCGCGTGCCACACCAGAAGCCCCTCGCCGCCGGACGCTGCTAGCGTGTCCACGGCGTAGACCTTGCGCTCGGAAAACTCGGCGGCCAGCTGGCCCAGCAGCAGCGACACGGCCTCGAAGGTGCCCGAAAGCCCGCTGGAGAAGCCCAGGTACAGCACGTCGCGGCCCTGCTCCAGAAGCCCGCGGAACAGCGCCTCGGCCTCCGCGAGGTTCGGCAGCGACGTCTTGAACACCTTGCCCTCGCGCATCATCGTGTAGAACTGCGCGAGATCGGTGCGCTCGCCTTTCAGGTAGCTCTGGTACACGGCGTCCTCGCCGTCCACCATGAAGGTGAGGGGCAGGATGTGCAGCCCGAACTCGTCGATCATGTCCTCGACGAGGTTGCAGCTTGAGTCGGTGACGATTTCGAAGTCCATGGAAAGAGCCCTTCCCGATCCGTGCCCGCCGCGCGTGGCGCGGGGGGCGGCCAACCGTCGGCGATGCGGCTTTCCGCCTGATCGCGCCCGCTTAGTATAGCCCTCTGACCGCCGCGCTGTGTCGCAATGTTGGAAAGTCATCCCGCCCCCTGCGTTTTTCATCCGGGGAGCTTTATACTATCCGGGTTTGAATGGAAGGCGCATGCGGCGCGCGGCGGGGTGTAACCCCTGCGGTGTGGCGCGTGCTACGCTATGACAAGCGAGGGTGTCCACGTGGCAGACAAAGGCAACAACTACAAAAGCACGATGAACCTTCCCCAGACCGACTTCCCCATGCGCGGGAACCTGCCGGCCAACGAACCGAAGCGCCTGGAAAAGTGGGAGGCCGAGCACCTCTACGAGCGCGTGCTGGAGAAGAACAAAGACGGCGAGCCCTTCATCCTGCATGACGGCCCGCCCTACGCCAACGGCCCCATCCACATCGGGCACGCCTTCAACAAGATCTTGAAGGACTTCGTGGTGAAGTCCCATGCCCAGCGCGGCTTCTTCACCCCCTACATCCCTGGGTGGGACTGCCACGGCCAGCCCATCGAGCACGAGGTGGAGAAGAAGCTCGGCACGCAGAAGATGCGCGAGATGCCCCAGGCCGAGGTGCGCCGCCTGTGCCGCGAGTGGGCCGAGCGCTTCGTGGACGTGCAGCGCGAGGGCTTCAAGCGCCTGGGCGTCAACGGCGACTGGGAGCATCCCTACCTGACCTTCCAGCCCTCCTTCGAGTCGGCCAACGTGGAGGTGTTCAAGAAGCTCTACCTGGACGGCGCGGTCTACCGCGGCCGCAAGCCCATCCACTGGTGCAAGCACTGCCACACCGCGCTGGCCGAGGCCGAGATCGAGTACGCCGACGAGACCTCGCCGTCGGTGTACGTGAAGTTCAAGCTGGACCAGGTGCCCGAGGCCTTCGCCGCCGCTGGGGTGGATCCTGCGCGCGCCTACGTGCTCATCTGGACCACCACGCCCTGGACGCTGCCGGCCAACGTGGCCGTGTCGTTCGGCCCGGAGCTCGACTACGGCTTCGTGGAGGTGGAAGGCGACTACCTGCTGTTCGCGCACGAGATGGTGGAAACCGTGGCCGAGGCGTGCGGCTGGGAGTCCTATGCGGAAGTCTGCGCCGACGGCGAGCCGGTGCTTCTGAAGGGCGACGCCTTCGACGGCATCACCTACGAGTGCCCCATCCTCACCGAGCGCCACGGGCGCATCGTGTGGGGCGAGCACGTCACGCTTGACTCCGGCACCGGCGCGGTGCACACCGCCCCCGGCCACGGCGTGGAGGACTACCTGATGGGCCAGCAGTTCGGTCTGGACACCCTCATGCCCGTGGACGACGACGGCCGCTTCATGGAAAGCGTGCCGCACTTCGCCGGCATGGACACCGACGAGGCCAACCCGCACATCATCGCGTGGCTTGCCGAGCGCGGGACGCTGGTGGCCGAGAAGAAGATCAGCCACAGCTACCCGCACTGCTGGCGCTGCCACGAGCCGGTCATCTTCCGCGCCACCGACCAGTGGTTCGTCTCCATGGAGAAGACGGGCCTGCGCGAGGCCGCGTTGGACCAGATCCACAACCACGTGACGTGGTACCCGTCCTGGGGCGTCAACCGCATCGGCGCCATGGTGGCCGACCGTCCGGACTGGTGCATCAGCCGCCAGCGCAACTGGGGCGTGCCCATCCCCGTGTTCAAGTGCGCGAAGTGCGGCGAGATCGTGGCGACGGCCGAGACCTTCGATGCGGTCATCGACCTGTTCAACACCAAGGGCGCCGACGCCTGGTTCACCGACGACCCGAAGGACTATCTGCCCGGGGGCACGTGCTGCGCGTCCTGCGGCAGCGACGAGCTGGTGCCCGAGAAGGACATCCTGGACGTGTGGTGGGAGTCCGGCGTGAGCCACGTGGGCGTGCTGAAGCACCGTGCGGAGGCCGACCATCTGAAGTGGCCTGCCGACATGTACCTGGAGGGCTCCGACCAGCACCGCGGCTGGTTCCAAAGCTCGCTGCTCCTGGGCACGGGCGCCTTCGGGCGCGCGCCTTACGACAGCGTGGTGTGCTGCGGCTTCACGGTGGACGAGAACGGCGAGAAGATGTCGAAGTCCAAGGGCAACGGCATCGACCCGAAGGAAGTGACCGACAAGTACGGCGCCGACGTGCTGCGCCTGTGGGTTGCCTCCACCGACTACTCGGTGGACGTGTCCATCGGCGACACCATCCTGCAGCGCACCTCCGACGCCTACCGCCGCTTCCGCAACACCTTCCGCTTCCTTTTGGGCAGCCTTTCGGACTTCGACGCGCAGCGCGACGCCGTGGCGCTTGAGGACATGCCGGCCATCGACGTGTGGGCGCTGCTGCGTTTGCGCGAGGTTTTGCGCGAAGTGGAGCGCGGCTACGACGAGTACCGCTTCCACCAGGTGTTCCGCGTGCTGTACGACTATGTGATCACCGACCTTTCGGCCATCTACATGGACGTGGCAAAGGACCGCCTGTACTCCGAGGCGCCCGCCTCGCCCGCGCGCCGCAGCGCCCAGACGGTGCTGATGAACATCCTGGAGGTGCTCGTGCGCGTGCTGAGCCCCGTTCTGTCGTTCACTTGCGACGAGGTGTGGGAGCACTACCCCGAGGCCGAGCGCAACCGCCCGGGACGACCGGCGAGCGTGCAGCTGGCCGGCTGGCCCGTTGCGGCCGACTTCACGCCGGCGCTGCCGGACGACGAGGCGGCCGCCGCGCTGATGGAGCGCTTCGGCGTGGCGCTTGCCACCCGCGAGGCCGTGACGAAGGCGCTCGAGGACGCCCGCGGCGCCAAGACGGTGGGCAAGAGCCAGGAGGCGGCGCTGACCATCGCGGCTGCGCCCGCCGACGCGGCGGTGCTGGAGTCCTTCGGCGAGGCCGAACTGGCCGAGCTGTTCATCGTGGCGCAGGTGCAGGTGCGCGCCGACGAGGCGGTTGCCACCGGCGAGCCGCAGGTGGCCGTGGCTCCCACGGAGCTGCCGCGCTGCCCGCGCTGCTGGAACCACCGCGAACTGGGCGGCAACGCGGCGCATCCGTCCGTGTGCGAGCGCTGCGGCGACGCGCTGGACGCCATCGGCTTCACCGAGGCGGAGTAGCCCGCTGTGGCCGACAACCGGGAAACCCTCGCCGCTGTGGCGGCGGACGATGCGCGGCGCGCCCGTCGGCGCGCCGCGGCGCTGTTCGCGGTCGTGGCGTTGGTTTGGCTGGCGCTTGACCAGGCCACAAAGGCCTACTTCAACGGCTTCGAGCTGGGGCAGGACATTGCCGGCCCCTTCCTGGGGCTGTTCCAGTTCACCCTCGTGCACAACACCGGTGCGGCGTGGGGCCTGTTCAGCGGCTCGACGGCGGCGCTCGGCGTCGTGTCGCTTGCGGTGAGCGCCGCCGTGGCGGTGCTGGCGGTGCGTTTCGCGCCGCGCTCGAACGCGCTGCTCGTCCTGGGGGCCGCGCTGGTGGCCGCCGGCGGCGTCGGCAACGCCATCGACCGCTTCGCGCTGGGGTACGTGGTCGACTTCATCGAGGCGTCGTTCATCGACTTCCCCGTGTTCAATATCGCCGACATCGGCGTGACCTGCGGGGTCGTGCTGGCTGTCGTGGCCTTGGCGTTCTTCTGGAAGGACGCCGAGCCAGAGGTGGATGCTGCGGCGAAGGACGCGCCGCGCGCCAAGGACGCGGAAGGGGAGGGGGCCCGATGAGCCGCTCGCTGTGCCACATCGCCAGCGCCTCTGACGCCGGGGCGCGCCTGGACGCTGTGCTGGCCCAGAACGGCTGCTACCCCAGCCGCTCCGCCGCCGCCCGCGCTGCCGACGAGGGGCGCGTGTTCGTCAACGGCGAAGCCGCGCCGAAGAAGCGCACCGTTTCGGCCGGCGACACCATCGTCTACGAGGTGCCCGACGAGGCCCCGTCTCTGCTGTCCGGCCAGCCCATCGATCTGGACATCCGCTTCGAGGACGAGCATCTGCTGGTCATCTCCAAGCAGGCGGGCCTGGTGTGCCACCCCTCGCAGGACCACGACGACGGCACGCTGGTGAACGCGCTCATCTTCCACTGCGGAGCGGCCAATCTCTGCAACGTGCAGGGCGAGGACGACCGGCTGGGCATCGTGCACCGCCTCGACCGCGACACGACGGGCCTGATGCTGGCCGCCAAGGACGACGAGTGCGGCTATGCCCTGATGGATGCCATCCGCGACCGCGCGGTGGACCGGCGCTACCTGGCGCTGTGCCACGGCATCATCGCGCACGACACGGGCATGATCGACGCGCCCATCGCCCGCAGCGCTAACGAGCGCACGCGCATGGCGGTGCGCGAGGCGCCTTCCGCCCGTGAGGCCGTCACCACCTTCCGCGTGCTGGAGCGCTTCGAGGCCGGCCCGCGCGACGACGGCTACACGCTCATCGACTGCAAGCTGTTCACCGGGCGCACGCACCAGATCCGCGTGCATATGGAGTTCGCCAAGCATCCGCTCGTGGGCGACCCGATGTACACCTCGGGAGCGCCGGGGGCGCCGGCGGCCAACCGCGGGTTGGACCGCCAGTTCCTTCACTCGTTCCGCCTGGACTTCGACCATCCCGTCACCGGGGAGCACCTGTCGTTCAAAGACGGGCTGCCGGCCGATCTGAAGGGCGTTCTGGACGGCCTGTCCGACCGCGACGCGCGCCGCACCGAGGCGGGCGAGGAGGTGCTGCGGCTTCTGGCCGACGCGCCGCGCCCCCGTTTGGGCTAGCGGCTCGTGCGGATGCCGTGGGCTTGCGGCCGCGCCGTCCGCCGAAGCGCTACACTTAGGTGAAGGGCCGGCGCAGCCGGTCCGCGCGATGCGAGGAAGGAAGGGGCTGCCATGCAGGGTTCTGAGCGCATCGGCGTGCTGCTGGTGAACACGGGCACCCCGTCGGCTCCCACGCCGCGCGCGGTGCGGTCGTACCTGGCGCGCTTCCTCATGCACCCGCGCATCGCCCCGATGAACCGGCTCGCGTGGTGGTTCATCCTGCATCTCGCCATCCTGCCGAAGCGGGGGAAGGCCTCGGCGCAGAAGTACGCGCGCATCTGGACGCCGGAGGGCTCGCCGTTCTCCCTGGCGCACGAGGCGCTCGTCCGCGGCGTGCAGGAGCTGTTCGACGCCGAGGGGCGCGATGTCCTCGTGCGCTGCGCGATGAGCTTCGGCGAGCCGCGCGTGGCCGCAGCGCTCAAGGAGCTCAAGGCCGCCGGCTGCACGCGCCTGGTCGTGCTGCCGCTGTACCCGCAAAGCGCGTTTTCCACCACCGGCGTGGCGCGCGACGAGGCGGCGCGCGCCTTGCGCTCGCTGCGCTGGAAGGTTCCCTGCGAGACGGTGCCCGACTACCACGCGCATCCCACCTACGTCAAAGCCGTCGCCGCGTCCATCCGCCACGCGGGTTTCGAAGCGAAATCCGACGACCGCCTGCTGTTCTCGTACCACTCCATCCCGCTTTCCGACATCGATCAAGGCGACGTGTACGAGCTGCAGACCGGTGCCACCAGCCTGCGCATCGCCGAAACGTTGGGGCTGGGCCGCGAGCGGTGGACCATCGCCTACCAGTGCCGCTTCGACAAGGGGCGCGACTGGCTGGCTCCCACCACGGCCGAAGCGCTGGAGCGCTGGGCGCAGGCCGGGGCGGAGCGGGTGTTCCTCGTCTGCCCGAACTTCGCCGTCGATTGCCTGGAGACGCTCTACGACATCGGCTGCGAGCTGGGGCCCGCCTACTTGCAGCGGCGCCGCATGGAGGGGCATCCCACCGACGCCGGCTCGTTCGTCTACGTGCCGTGCTTGGGGAAGAGCCGCGCCCATGCGCGCGTGCTGCACGACGTTCTGACCGATTGCCTGGACGGGGCCGCCGGCGCCGCGCGCCGCTGACCCGTTCGTTTCCCCGTTTCCGCCTGTTGCGAAGGAGGCATCCCATGGAGAAGCAGAGCACGGTGCTCGTCGGCGTGACCGGCTGCATCGCCGCCTACAAATCGTGCGAGATCGTGCGCGGCCTGCAGAAGCGCGGCTGTCGCGTGAAGGTGGTCATGACCGAGCACGCCACCCACTTCGTCGATCCGCTGACGTTCCGCTCGCTGACGCACGAGCCGGTGGCGGTGGGGCTGTTCGACGACCCGTCCGACCCCATCCACCACATCTCGCTGGCCGAAGAGGCCGACGTGTTCCTCATCGCGCCGTGCACGGCCAACGTGGCGGCGAAGATGGCCTGCGGCATCGCCGACGACCTGCTGACCACCACGGCGCTGGCCTGCACCGCGCCGCTCGTGGTGGCGCCGGCCATGAACGTGCACATGTACGAGGCCGAGGCCACGCAGCGAAACCTGCGCACCCTGAAGGCGCGCGGGGCGCGCATCGTGGAGGCCGGATCGGGGTATCTGGCCTGCGGCGACGTGGGGCGGGGGCGTTTGGCGGACGTGGACGCCATCGTGGAGGCGGCCCTGGAGGCGCTCGAAGGGGCGCGCCGGGCCGATCTGGCCGGCCTGTCCGTGCTGGTGACGGCCGGCCCCACCGAGGAGCCGGTGGACCCGGTGCGCTTTCTCACGAACCGCTCGTCGGGCAAGATGGGCTACGCGGTGGCGGCAGCCGCCCTCGCGCGCGGCGCGCAGGTGACGCTGGTGTCCGGCCCGGTGGCGCTGGAGCCGCCGGCGGGCGCGGACGTGGTGCGCGTGCGAACCGCCTGCGAGATGCTGGAAGCCGCGCGCCCGGCGTTCGCGGACGCCGACATAGTCGTGTTCACTGCCGCTGTGGCCGACCTGCGCCCGGCGCACCCTGCCGACCGCAAGCTGAAGAAGGGGGCCGACGATGCGCTGCTCGCCCGCATCGAGCTGGTGTCGAACCCCGACATCCTGGCGACGCTGGCGCAGGAGCGTCGCGCCGGCCAGACCGTCGTGGGCTTCGCCGCGGAGACCGAAAACGCCGTAGAGAACGCCCGCGTGAAGCTGGAGACGAAGGGGGCCGACCTCATCGTGGCGAACGAGGTGGGGGAGGGACGCGCCTTCGGCACCGACGACAACCAGGCCGTGCTCGTGTCGCGCGACGGCGAGCGCGCCCTGCCGCTCATGCCGAAGCGCCAGCTGGCCGATGCCATCCTCGACCGCGCATTGGAGCTGCGCGCGGCGCATTAGGAATGCTGGGGACGCAGGATGGCGGATGCCCAACTTCTCCGAAATTCGTCCTTGCATTCCCGAAACGCATCCGCTAATATACTTCCTTGCGTTGAGAGACGCACAACGGGTTGTGGCGCAGTTTGGTAGCGCACTTGACTGGGGGTCAAGGGGTCGCAGGTTCAAATCCTGTCAACCCGACCAGCAATTTTCGCAGGTCAGAGGCTTATGATAAGTTTCTGGCCTGCTTTTTTATTGGTTCAATTTGTTCGATTATCCGCAAATCGCCCGCAAATCATGCGGTTTTGGCTTTGAACTCCACCATTTTGCCCGTCGCGCGGTTCTTCGTTATGTTGCCGATAAGGTCGGCGCACTCCCTGTCTTTCTCGGGCATCGCATGAGCGTACATATCGGATGTGATGCTAGGCGAAGCATGCCCCATGCGACCGGCGACGCTGATAAGATCCTCCCCATTTGATAGCAGCAAGGTTGCTTGGGTATGGCGCAACTCATGGAAGCAGAGACGCTTTCCCGTCGTGGAGTAGAACCCATGCTCCTCACAGAACTTAGAGAACTTCGAGGAGAACCCTTGCGGATCGAGATACCCGCCCGCGAAGACAGCAACGCCGCAGATCCGCGCATCGTAAAGGGAGCAGCAAACCGGGGTGCTGCCGCTTTGCCTGATACCGTTCTTCAATAGCTCGCCAGCCTGAATCGCTTTCCATTTGCTCAAATGAGCCAACACGTCATCATCAAGCGACACCCTGCGCTTTCCGCTTTGAGTCTTGGGCTGCTTTATCTCCTTTGCGGGTTTTCCGGCCTTTCGTGCACCGTCGTACTGCGAGAGGCTTTGAACAATGGAGATGGTCTTTCCTTTGAAGTCCACATGCTCCCAAGTGAGGCCGAGCACCTCTCCCCTTCGCGCTCCCGTCGATATGCCGAGGCGCACCGCGATGGAGAACGCGCTCTCCCCTTCGGCATCGAGCGCGGCAAGCATCCGTCGCAGCTCGCCCACTTCGAGGTATCCGCGTTTCTTGGCTTCCGCTTTCGGGGTCTTCACCGCATCGCATGGGTTGGATAGGATCAGTTCGTTTCTCATTGCGTCTCTGAGAGCCTGTTTGAGCACCTTGTGAGCCGCTTGGAGGGTTCGAGGCGTAGCGCCCGCCTTCCTAGCCTCCCTATGCCAAGATTCGACCGCATACGGCCTTATATCCCTTAGCAAAGACTTGCCAAGGAAGGGGTCAATCCACGTTTTAGTATATCTTCGGTAGTTCTCGATGGTCGCATGCGCAAGCTCCCCGGATGCTTCGCGGTTCCCGATCCAATCATCGAGATACGCCGCAAGATCCATCTGTTCCGCATCGAGGCGAAGGCCGCTTTCATGCTCGCCGCGAAGTTGATCGCGGACGCGTCTGGCATCCGCTTTCGATCCCCTCACTGTTCGGCTGACCCTTCGGTATTTGCCCGTAGCTGGATCTCGCCCGAGGCTGAGCTGAACCTCCCACACACCGCGTGACCGTTGAATGATGCTTCCGTCTCCTTTAGACACGGGTATCTCCTTCCGCTTTTCTTTTCAGCTTCCTTCTTTCTTTTTCCCGTGCTCGCTTCGCTGCTTTCTGACATTCTTCCGAACAATAATCAGAGTTCGTTCTTCTTCCATTCCCTTTGTATTGAAAAACCTTCATCACGCAATCTGGATTAGCGCAAATTTTGTATGATTCGGGATCGGCTAGAGAAAGGACATGACGTATATAAATACCGTCCATAGCGTTATGCAGAACAGGAATCTGAAGTGGATCTTCATCATCTTCGACAATCCCCACTCTAGGGAATAGTTCGTTTGTTATTTCAGCCAGAACTCTAACGAATGCCCTTGATAGTTCTTTATCTCGCTCTGAGGCGACATATTCAGTAAAGCGTGTATTTTCATCTGAGAGCTTTACCTTTGACGTTGCTTTGACAATGTTCTGCGCATTCTCTATTACGATTTGTATCTCTTTCATAGACGCAATATCTGCATATTTTCGTATTCTCTCAACCTCTTCAAAACCTCTTAACATGAATTTCCAGTAGACAAGATGAGAATATTCACAAGCGTCTCGTTCATCAGGAAATGCCTCATCGAACGAATCCATCAAGTAGCGCGGAAATCTAAGATTGGATTCCGCGTTAAAGAGTTTTGCGATATACATTCCGCGCGAGATGGAAGTGGTAAGTCCGTACCTCTCCACAAAAGCTATAACCTCGGCTTTGTTTTGGGTGTCGACTTGCAGAAGGTCGCGTATCGACACGTCTTGGGGCAGATCAACTTCATGAAGAGTTTCTTTTAGCTGGCAAACCAGCTCCCCTCCATCAAAGTCAACTAATTCGACATTGGCTGCTTCCACCCGAAAATCTTGCATTCCCGAAGTGTTTCCAATTAAGAACCTCATAAATCTCCATGCGACTAGAAATTGTATCTATTTTAGTCAATTGTACTTCGATACTCTTATTCCAGCAAGCGCGCTGCACAACATTTCGGAATAGATAGGAAGGAAATGCAAGGAGAAAACTTACCGCTGATTCTTAATACAGGAATGCTATCAAGCCTGCTAAACGTATCCGAGCAAACAGTACGCAAAGAATGCGCATTGGGGCATATCCCGGCAGTCAAAGTAGGCCGACGATGGTTTGTACCGCGTGATCGCTTTATCGAGTTCTTGAATGGAGGGATGAAGCTTGGGGCATAAACAGGCATCGCCCGCTGAGGCTTTGGAGAGCAAGCAGCGGGCGACGTACACCGCAGATGATTCTACCATCAAAGCCGCTAAGACGGCCTCAGAGGCGCGACTATGGATCAGAGAGCATGGAGACGCATGGGAGTACATGTGCCGCCTCTGCGAGCGCGAAGTAAATGCTAAGCGTAGATGCTCGATGCAATGGGCAGCCGAGCAGGCGCGAAAGGTCGATTTCGCGTCGTTTCCCAATGGCAGGACATACGTGAACAACACTCACGTTCCGGTGCTCGCCCGATGGTTCTTGGCAGACCACCCGCAGGGAAGGAAGTACTTCAAGCTGAGGCGCTCGATGGTCGACAGGCTTGCGTGATGGCCGTCCGTAGAATGTACGCCCGAACCGTCACCGAGAGTGATGACTTCCTCGATCTGCCCCAAGGCGCGCAGCTCCTTTGGTTTCATGTGGGCATGTCCGCCGATGACGACGGGTTTTTAAATTCGGTGAAACGCGCCATGCGCCTATGCGGGGCGACCGAAAAGGATCTCGCCGCCCTGGTCGATTCAGGCTTCCTGTTGTCCTTCGATTCCGGCGTGTATCTGATCCGCGATTGGCTTTTGAACAACCAGATTCGGCAGGACAGGTATCACGAAACCACCTTCAAGAAAGAGAAATCCCTGGTAGAGATAACCGAAGGGAAGCAATACACCTGGTTGCCAGATGGTTGCCAAGCGGTTGCCGCAGTAAAGGATAGGTTAGGAGAGGGCAGTCAAGGAGAGGCTAGCCCAGACGAGCCTAGACAAAGCCAGATCAGTCAAGACGAGGCAAGGGAAGGGGGTGCGGGGGAAGGGAGTCCGCCCCTCACAGCCCCCTGCCCCGAATGCGGGCAAGTATGCGCCGTTGCAAAAGAAGGACACGGACAGCACCTTTGGTGCCCCGACTGCGGCGACTTTATGAGCTTCGACGGCTCAGACTTCCAGAAGTTTTACTAGAAAGGATTAAACAGCAATGAAAGAAGAACTCACAACCATGCCCCTTATCGTTCACGATGCGGCATGCTCGCGCTACTGCAAGATCATCAAGATGCTGGTGGTTTTCGCAGCTGCAGAAGCATTTGCGATAGCCGGAATCGCCGCAGTAGTGACGTTGTTCTAAGGAGAATATAGATGGATTTTGCATTTGAATCTGCCCGAATGGTCAAAGAGGCGATGAACGAGGCCAGGAAGCACGTCGCAGAAGTCGGTTCCGCATGCGACGCATGGGATCGCAAGGCCGAATCGGCCCGTAAGGCATTCGATGAGGGGATTTCCACGCGCTCCTGGACCGATTCTCAATGCCAGGCCGCCGAAGACGGGAAAGAAGAACTCATGAAGGCCAATCGAGAATGGCTCGACGAGGCTTCCGCCGATCTGCGGTCTAGCCTGAAGAAGAAATTCGCATTGGATCTCGACAGCCTGGATTCGGCAAAGATGCTGTTCATGGCGAGCGCGTCGTTAAGCATCGAAGAGGTCAATCGGCTTTCGTCGGAGGCCCTTGCATCCGGCGACATCGCCCAGCTCCGAATGGTGGAATCCGCGGCTAAGCGCTTGGGCATCCGCTACACCGATCCGGTTCCCGAGCTGATCGATGATCTCGTAGAGGCGTTCGACACGGCATGCGAGTACGCCATCTCCATGTTCCTAGGCAGCGCCCGCGTGACGTACGCGCAGAACGCGCAGGCAATTGAGGATGCCCTCGATGGCAAGCTCTTGAAAGCGGAGCAGCGCGCGAGCGTTCCGGCAACCGCGTAGTCTCGCAGATTGAGGTTTTCGATGATCGGGAACGCTCTGGGCATTTCGCATTCAACGGTACTCTATAAAACCGCGGAAGGTGGCGACAATGACCGATAACCCGTTCGCGCTGCTTGCCGACTACGAGACAACGCAGGCTCTGGCAGTTCTGGAGGCAATAGCGCGAGGGTGCACCATTGCGCCCTCTGTGGCCGCCAAAACCGCCGAGACGATGGAAAAGTACCCGAGCCGGTTCTCCGAGGCTCTGGTGGATTCCGACGAGCTGCTCATCGAGCTGCACGACTCGTTGCTGACGCCTTCGGAGTACCTTTTCGGACACGGGCTTTCGGAGGAGGCGTGCGAAAATGACTGAATCCGTCCAAAAGGCGGGGATCGCCGATGATCTGATCATGGAGGGGCTGCTCGTATCGCCGACGATCAGAGCCGCCGCGTCGTATGCGGAAGTCTCTCCCTCGACCGTGTACTCCCGCCTTCACGACCCTGTGTTCATGGAGCGTTATCGTGAACTGCAAGCGCAGCGTATGGAGGCTCTGGCGGGTGCCGTAGACAGGCTGGCGCAGCTTTCGCTGCTCGAGTTGGAGCGAATTATCACGGCGTCGGAGACATCTGACCGCGACCGCATCAGCGCATGCAAGGCGGTGCTCTCCGCAGCTTCCCAACGACTCGGCTGAAATGGAAAGCGCCCGTTACATTGGGGCGCTTTCTTCATGTGTCTTATGAAGTGATCGCATTGCGCAGGGTGTCGCATGCTGCATTTCTCGAATTGCGCAATCGCTAATGGATTGCATCGATTCAGAGCAGCCTATCCCAGCCGGATGAAAGCAGGTAGCCATTTTCATCCCAATAAAGCCTCATACTTTCAACTTTCTTGACTTTCAGACCGTCGCTCTTGCTTCTTTCAAATAAAGCTTTATGCGAAAGATAATGCGCGGTGATTCCTAGTTCCGCCCTTCCCACTTCTTCACTTGCCAGGTATTTGATTACGATTGTTAAAGTCTTGCTCGTATCGGCTTTGCTTAGTCTCTCGGGTGGGTTGCTGTAATCAATTTCATCATATTCGTCGAAGCAGATCGAGGCAGTGATGGGGTATTTCTTTAGTTTGCCCGTCGGGGTAAGCTCATTTACGATTAGTGCAGCGCTTGTGATAACCGCTCTTGATGGGTTTGCTTTTCCAGCCGAGGCGAGATTCAGTAAATCGACTAGACGAAGAAATTCAACTTCTGGCCAACTTGCCACGCTTTCCTTGATGTCTCTGCTCAATGCTGCGATCTTCCTAATGTCGGCAAGCACTTTCTGCAGATTCTCATTTTCCAGCTCAACAAAGGATCGGTGGGTAAGAATTTCTCCAGTGTCGACGTCTACGTCCATGTTTTCTTGCAGCAAAACGTTGCTGAAGTCGAATCCGCAAGCGGCCTTAACATCAAGAGCACATCTTTCTCTCGTCGTGACGCTATCGCTGCACTCATTGTGTACTGTAATCTTCGACTTCGTACCATCAGAAGGGTTGATGAAGTCATCGTTGGCTGGCTTCTGGACCTCAGGCTTTGGTTGCTGTTTGAATTTAAAGGGAGAAGCATCGTTCCCCAAACGAGACCGAATCTCACTAAATATCCCCATGTTGTTCCTCCTTGCACGATGCACTAAATTAATTTTATCTAATGATGCTTCCCATCAAGCATGCCGTTTTTTCAAGATGCTGCTAAAGACGTAGCACGTCGAACGATGCTTGAGACCGCTTTAAAATGGCTCAGTTAAAAGGAAAGCGCCCTCGATTTCGGGGGCGCTTTTTCATCCGCAAATCACCCGCAAACGCACACGGAAACAAGCTCTTTTAGATAGCTTTAGATACTCTTCTCGCAAACGTAAATACCTGTAAATATCTTTACTGAACTGGTAATACGTGGTTCTGGGGGTCAAGGGGTCGCAGGTTCAAATCCTGTCAACCCGACCAGCAACACAGCAGGCCAGAAGCGAATTCGAGCTTCTGGCCTGTTTTGCTATTCCGCGCCGACGAACAGCGTAGTCTAAAAACGGTCTAACGGTCGAGCGGTCGCTTTCAGAAGCTGGACGGCCGCTTTCGGGAGCAGAACGGCCGCTCCCAATTCCGCTTTCCGCTTTCGACGTTCCGTTTCGCGCTAATCCGTCGAAATGCGCGCTAGCGGTGCACGAAACGCCGGATTAGCGCGAGGGACTTTTTTGCGGATTATCGTGGCGGGCTTTCTATCTGGGGTTTCTTTCCTCGAAATTGTCACGGCCGGCGTCTTGAGGGCTGCGAAAGGCTGGTTGATCGCGCTAATCTGGAAGAAGTTGCGCTCAGCTTCAAAAAGCGCGTCTCCGGCGATCGGCTGCGGTGAGCCTTTCCCGCCGCTTCACGGAAAACCCCGTTCGGCTCATCGACGACCCGGACCTTGCGCTTGGGGAAGAGGAGGACACATGATCATCAACACCGGCGCGCGAACCGATACCGTCCAGTACTACGCTCCGTGGCTGCTGCGGCGCTTTGAGGAAGGATACGCGCTCGCGCGCAACCCGCTCTTTCCCAACAAGGTGACGCGCTACAAACTGGATCCGGCGGTCGTGGACTGCGTGGTGTTCTGCTCCAAGGACTACCGGCCCATCCTGCCGCGCCTGCACGAGATCGCCGACCGCTTCAACACCTACTTCTACTACACCATCACCGCCTACGGACGCGACATCGAGCCGGGTGTGCCGAGCATCGACGAGAGCATGGAGACGCTCATTGAGCTGGCGGAGCAGGTGGGGTCGCAGCGCATCGCGTGGCGCTACGACCCGGTGCTGCTCACGCCCGCCTACACGTTCGAGCGCCACCGCGAGACGTTTACGCGCATGTGCGACGTGCTGGCGCCGCACGTGGACCGCTGCATCTTCTCATTCGTGGAGATGTACAAGAAGCTGCGCTTCAACATGCCGGAACTCATGCCGCTGTCCGTGGAGGACATGGACGCGCTCGCGGAGATGCTCGGCGGCATAGCGGCAAAGCATGGCCTTCGGCTCCAAACCTGCGGCACCAACGGCGACTACTCGCGCTACGGCATCCATTCGAGCGGCTGCCTGACGCTCGAAACCCTGGGCCGCGCCAACGGCGTTGAGTTCCGCACGCTCAAGCACAAGGGAACGCGCAACGGCTGCTGCTGCTTCGAGAGCCGAGACATCGGCGCCTACGACACCTGCCCCAACGGGTGCCGCTACTGCTATGCCAACAAGGACCACAAGAAGGCCGCCGAGAACTATCGGGCGCACGACCCGGAAGCTCCGCTGCTCATCGGCAACCTGCGCCCGGAGGACACGGTGGCCCAAGGCGCGCAGAGAAGCCTGCTCGCCAAGGGCGGCCAGCGGACGCTCGGGTTGTAAGCGGGCCGGCCGCGCCGTTCGCCCCGCTCATGGGGCCGCTCGTGCGGCGCGGGCGGGCTGCGGGCACCCTTCACCGAACAAAAGTCCCCCGCGCAGGGGGCATCTGCGGTCGCGCCGCCCTTCTTTGCTAAAGTAAAGCGATCAGATCAGTAGCGTTTCGTCCGCGAAGCGGATGCCGCAAGGTCGCACCGCCTCCCGCCGCAGTGGGAAGCGCCCGCGGCCTTCTTTTCGGGACGCATGCAGGAAGCTAAGGAGGGGTCCTCGTGACGATGCTCGGGTTCTTGATACTGTTCCCGCTGGCCGTGGGTGCGGTCTTGCTGGCGATCAGGAACAACGCCGCCCGCAACGTGGTGGTGGTGGCCTCGGCGCTGGTCATCGGGCTGGCCTCCATCTGGCTGGTCGCGCAGGGCCTCAACAGCGCCGCGCCGGCGCGCTTCGCGTTCTCGTCCACGGTCGTTGACGGGCTGTGCACGCTCGTGGGCATCGTCGTGGCCTGCGTCGTCGTGGCCTTCGGCGTGAAGTACCGCAACGCGCTGGCCGTCGTTCTGGCCGCCGTGCAGCTGGTCGGCTCGCTCGTGTTCGAGTTCGGCTTTGCCCATGGCGCGCATGTGGAATACGCCCTCTACTACGACCAGCTGACGCTTCTCATGGTGTTCATCATCGGCATCATCGGCTCGGCCATCTGCGTGTACGCCATCGGCTACATGGAGGACTTCCAGGCGCACGAGCCCGAGGGCGCCCCCGACAAGCGCCCGACGTTCTTCGCGCTGATGTTCGTGTTCCTCTCCGCGATGTTCCTCATCGTGTTCTCCGACCACATGGTATGGCTGTTCACCGGCTGGGAGGTCACGACGCTGTGCTCGTTCCTCCTCATCGCCTACACGCGCACCGAGGAGGCCATCCGCAACGCCTTCCGCCAGATCGTCATGAACCTGCTCGGCGGCATCTCGTTCCTCGTGGCGCTGTACGTGAGCCTGTTCACCTTCGGCACGCTGTCGCTGTCGGAGTTCCTGGAGCTGGGGCAGGCCTACCCGCAGCTGGCCGTGCTGGCCGTCACGGCGCTGGCGTTTGCCGGCATCACGAAGGCCGCCCAGATGCCCTTCCACACCTGGCTGCTCGGCGCGATGGTGGCGCCCACGCCCACCAGCGCCCTGCTCCATTCCTCCACGATGGTGAAGGCCGGCGTGTTTCTGCTGGTGAAGCTCTCGCCGGTGCTCATGGTGTGCCCGGTGCCCAGCGCCCTGCTCACGTTCATCGGCGCCATCACCTTCCTGTTCTGCTCCATCATGGCCATCACGCAGAGCAACGCCAAGCGCGTTTTGGCCTACTCGACCATCGCGAACCTGGGCCTCATCACGGCCTGCGCCGGCATCGGCACGCCGGGCGCGGTGTGGGCGGCGGCGTTCCTCATCCTGTTCCACGCCATCGCCAAGTCGCTGCTGTTCCTGTGCGTCGGCACCGCCGAGCACCACATCGGCAGCCGCGACATCGAGGACATGGACCTGTTGTTCGACCGCATGCCCAGCCTCGCGCGCTTCATGATGCTGGGGATCATGTGCATGTTCATCGCCCCGTTCGGCATGCTCATGGCGAAATGGGCCACGCTGCAGGCGTTCACCGAGGCGGGCGACATCGCGCTCGTGCTCACGCTGGCGTTCGGCTCGGCGGCCACGTTCATGTTCTGGGCGAAGTGGATGGGCAAGCTGGCGGGCATCGCCGGGCAGCCCAAGAACGTGGAGCTGTCGGTGCACTCCAGCGAGTGGGTGCCCATCATGCTGATGGCCGTGCTCATCGCGCTGGGCTGCGTGGGCCTGCCGCTGATCTCGCTGAATTTGGTGGAGCCCTACCTTTATCTGGTGTTCGGCGAGCTGGCGTTCCCCATCGGGCTGGACAACCTCATCATCGCCGCCGTGGCGGTCATCCTGATGATCATCATCCTGTTCTCGGGGTTGGGGCACTCCACCGCGCGGCGCGCCAACGTGTACTTGGCGGGCGTCAGCGTGGACAACAACGAGCGCACGTTCCGCAACTCCCTGTCGGGCGTCACCCAGGCCACCGCGCGCAACTGGTACATGGCCGACTGGTTCCCCGAGAAGCGGCTCGACTTCATCGGCACCGCGGTGTGCGCGGCGTTCATCGTCGGCATCTACGCCATGGCCGTCTACTTCGCCATCGTGCTGTTCTAGAAAGGGGCGTGCAGGGACATGCAGGTCTTCATCACCATCCTCGGTTGCATCGGCTTCGCCATCCTGGCGCCGCTCGTCGGGTGCCTTTTGGCCGGCCTCGACCGCAAGATCTCCGCGCGCATGCAGGGCCGCGTAGGGCCGCCGCTTCTGCAGCCCTACTACGACGTGCGCAAGCTTCTGGAGAAGGACCACGTGGCCGTGAACTCGTCTGAGGGCGTCTACATCACCTTCGCGCTGGTGTTCGCCATCGTGGCGGGCGGCATCTTCTTCACCGGTGGCAACCTGCTGATGTGCATCTTCGTCATCACGCTGTCCAGCCTGCTGTTCATCGTGGCGGCCTACTCGTCGCGCAGCCCCTATGCGGAAGTGGGCGCCGAGCGCGAGACGCTGCAGGTGATGGCCTACGAGCCCATGGTGCTGCTGATGGCCGTGGCGTTCTTTCTGGCAACGGGCAGCTTCCAGGTGTCGGCCGCCTTCGGGCTGGATGCGCCGGTTATCACCCAGATCTGGCTGGCTTTTTTGGGCTTTCTGTTCATTCTCACCATCAAGCTGCGCAAGTCGCCCTTCGACCTGTCGTACTCCCACCATGCCCACCAGGAGCTGGTGAAGGGCGTCACCACCGAGATGAGCGGCCCGACGCTTGCGAAGGTGGAGGTGATGCACTGGTGCGAGTCGGTGCTGTTCCTCGGCTGGACGGGCATGTTCTTCCTGTGGGGCAACCCCGTCTCCATCGCCGTGGCCGTGGTCGTGGCGCTGGCGGCCTACTTCTTGGAGATCTGGATCGACAACAACTTCGCCCGCGTGAAGTGGCAGGCGATGCTCGGGTCGGCCTGGGCGGTGGCGCTGGTGGCGGGCGGCGTGAACATCGGCGTCCTCATGTACCTGTGACGGCTCGGACCTGAGAAACGAAGGAGCGGAACATGGCATTCGCATCGAAATCGCCGTGGGTCATCCACTACGACGCGTCCAGCTGCAACGGCTGCGACATCGAGGTGCTGGCGGCGCTGTGCCCGGGCTTCGACGCCGAGCGCTTCGGCGTGATCAACACCGGCAACCCCAAGCACGCCGACATCTTCCTGGTGACCGGCAGCGTCAACGAGCGCAACATCAGCGTCATCAAGGAGATCTACGACCAGATGGTCGAGCCGAAGGTGGTGGTGGCGTGCGGCATCTGCGCCTGCACCGGCGGCATCTTCCACGACTGCTACAACGTCATCGGCGGCGTGGACAAGGCCATCCCGGTGGACGTGTACGCGCCGGGCTGCGCCGTGCGCCCCGAGGCCATCATCGACGCGGTGGTGCAGGCGGTGGGCATCCTGGACGAGAAGAGCAAGGCGCTTGCCGCCGCGCGGAAGGGGGCCTAGCATGGCGCTTCAGACCGAATACCTGGTGACGGCGCTCGAGAACATCGAGCCGATGGCGCGCGAGCGCAAAGCGGACGGCTGGCGCTTCGTGCAGATGATGGCCGTGAACACCGAGGACGGCATCGACCTGATCTACTCGTTCATGAAAGACGGCGTGCTGCAGAACAACAAGATCGAGCACGTGCGCAAAGACGACGCGGTGCCCAGCATCTCCGGCGAGTTCCTGGAGGCGTTCGTCTTCGAGAACGAGGTGCACGACCTGTTCGGCGTGGACATCCGCGACATCGCCATCGACTTCGGCGGCAACTTCTATGCGCTGGCCCAGCCCGAGCCCATGACCGTCATCTCGCCGGCGCAGAAGGCCGCGCGCGAGAAGGCCCGCGCCGCCGCCATCGCCAAGGCCGAGCGCGCCCAGAAGGCCGCTGCGGCCAACGCCGCCTACGTGGCCGACCACCCCGGCGCCAAGGCCAAGCGCGCCGGCGGCGTGATCGTGCCCTCCGACGATGGCGTGGAGGAGAAGCTCAAGGGCATGGACCCGGAGAAGGTGGCCCGCGTCCGTGCGGCGATGGCCGCCAAGGCCAAGCGCGCCGCCGCCGAGCAGGAGGCGCGCAAGCAGGCCGAGCTGGAAGAGAAGCTGGCGGGCATGGACCCGGAGAAGGCCGCGAAGGTGCGAGCCGCCATGGAGGCCAAAAAGGCGCGCGCCGGCGCCGATGCGAAGGAAGGCGAGTAGCGCATGGGCAAAGCCACTGTCATACCGTTCGGCCCGCAGCATCCCGTGCTGCCTGAGCCGCTCCACCTGGACCTCGTGGTGGAAGACGAGAAGGTCCTGGAAGCCATCCCGCAGATCGGGTTCGTGCACCGCGGGCTTGAGAAGCTCGTGGAGACGCGCGACTACAACCAGTTCATCTACGTGGCCGAGCGCATCTGCGGCATCTGCGCGTTCGGGCACTCCATGGGCTACGCCGAGACCGTCGAGCGGCTCATGGGCGTGCAGATCCCCCCGCGCGCCGAGGTGCTGCGCGCCATCTGGCACGAGCTGTCGCGCATCCACTCGCACGTGCTGTGGATGGGCCTGGCCGCCGACGCGTTCGGCTTCGAGAGCCTGTTCATGCACTGCTGGCGTCTGCGTGAGCGCGTGCTGGACGTGTTCGAGAAAACCACCGGCGGGCGCGTGATCTTCTCCGTCGTGAAGGTGGGCGGCGTGGTGCGCGACATCGACGAGGGCCAGTTCGCCGAGATGAAGCGCGTGCTGGAGGGCATCAAGTCCGACTATCGCCAGATCTGCAACGCGTTTCTGAAGGACGCGTCGGTGAAGAACCGCACGGTGGGGGTGGGCTACCTCAGCCGCGAGGACGCGCTGGAGCTTTCCATGGTGGGCCCGTTCGCCCGCGCCTCCAACGTGAACAACGACGCACGCATGCTGCGCAACGGCGGCTACGCCTACCTGGAGGGCTTCGAGCCCATCCTTGACGATCAGGGCGACTGCTACGCCCGCGTGAAGGTGCGCGCGCTGGAGGTGCTGCAATCCATCGACATCATCGAGGAGCTCATTTCCAAGGTGCCCCAGGGCGAGATCGCCGTGCCCGTGAAGGGCTCGCCGGCCGACGGCGCCGAGTCGTCCAACGTGGTGGAGCAGCCCCGCGGCGAGTGCTACTACTACGCGCGCGGCAACGGGACGAAGTTCCTCGACCGCATGCGCATGCGCACGCCCACGTCGCAGAACCTGGCCGGCATGGTGAAGGCACTGGAAGGGTGCGACCTGGCCGACGTGAACATGATCGTGCTGACGATCGACCCCTGCATCAGCTGCACGGAAAGGTAGGCGCGATGGGAAGCTTCAAACTGGGGAAGATGACGCTTTCGGGCCTGTTCAAGAAGCCCGAGACGCTGCTGTACCCCGTCCAGACCAAAACGCCGCCCGCAGGCCTGAAGGGGCACGTGGTCAACGACCCTGAAACGTGCATCCTGTGCAGCCTGTGCCAGAAGCGCTGCCCCACGGGCGCCATCGAGGTGGACAAGAAGGGCCGCACCTGGGCCATCAACCGCTTCCGGTGCGTGCAGTGCGGCTCGTGCGTGCGCGAGTGCCCCAAGCACTGCCTGGAGATGGACCCCGCCTACGCGCCCTGCGCTCGCTCGGTGTCCGTGGACGTGCTGGAGGTGCCCGAGCATCCCAAGGACGCCTCCTAGGGCCGCATCCTGCAGCGCGATGGTTGACGGCTTGTTGAACATCGCGCGCTGCTTCTGTGAAACGGGGCGCTGCACCGGTGCGCGGTGCGGGCGAACTGCTAGAATAACGACGTTTCGGACAACGCGACCGGGCTTGCTTGCAGGCCCGGTTTTTGCATGGGGCGCGCAGGCGCCCGAAGCGGCAGGAGGAGCGATGGCGACGCGCAAGCGCAACGACGCGGACGAAGTATCGAACCGGATATTCACGGTGCCCAACCTCATCTCCACCATCCGGCTGTGCCTGGTGCCGGCCTTTCTGGTGCTGCTGCTGAACGGCTACGACCTTCTGGCGACCTTCCTGTTCGCCCTGGCGGCGGGCACTGATTGGGTGGATGGGCAGATCGCGCGCCGCACGCACGCGGTGTCGCGTTTGGGCCAGCTGCTCGACCCGGCGGTGGACCGCATCCTCATGATCGCCGGCGTGGCGGGGCTGCTTGCCGTCGGGCGCCTGCCGCTGTGGATCGTCGTCGTGGTGGTGGCGCGCGACGCGCTGCTTCTGGTCGGCGGGGCCTACCTGCTCAAGCGCTGGAAGGCGCGCGTGGCCGTCATCTACTCGGGCAAGGTTGCCACCACGCTTCTGTTCGTGGGCTTCGCCGCGCTGCTTCTGAACTGGCCGGTGCTTGAGGGCCTGGGCGTGGTTTCCGCGTCCTGGCTGCCCGGCCTTTCCGCCGGGCCCTATTCGTGGGGCATCTGGTTCGTCTACGCCGGCCTGGCGCTGGCGCTGGCGACCACCGTGTACTACGTTGCCGCAGCGCTCGGCAAGATCCGCGCCGCGCGCGCATCCGATGTGGAAGGGCAGGCGTAGGCGGCCATGCCGCAGCGCCGTCGGCCGACAGACCGCTTCGAAGGCGACGGGCGTCCGTCCCGCCGTCCTTCCGCGCGCCCTGAGGGGCGTTCTGCGTTGCGGCGCGGCTCGTCCGGCAGCGGCTCCGCGCGCGGCTTCAGCCGCGACCGCAGCGCTGCAGCGGACGGGCGCTCGCGTGCGTGCCGTTCGGGGTCTGCCGCAGGCGCGGGTCAGCGCCGTCCTTCGCGCGACGGCGCTCCGTCGTCGCCTTCGTATGCGACCCCCGAGCTGTGGACGAAAGACGGCGGCAGGTCCGGACGGCGCGGCGCCTCGTCCGCCCGTCCTGCGGCCCTACGGCAGCCTTCCGCGCGCAGCGGGCGCTCGGGCGGCGCGCGCCAGGCGGCGGGAGCGGCCGCCAGCGTCGCGGGAGGCGCGCTCGCCGGCCTCTTCGGCCTCATCGCGCGCAGCCGCATCGCGGTTGCCGTCTGCATCCTGCTCGTTGTTCTGGGCGCGGGCTTCCTCATCGACTTCGGCGTGAACTTCGGCCGCGCCTACGCCGGCGTGAGCATCGGCGGGGTGGACGTGTCGGGCAAGACCGCCGACGAGATCGTCCAGCTGCTTGATGACGAGTACCAAACCCGCATCGATTCCGCCCAGGTGCTCGTCTACGCCAGCGAGCAGGCGCGCGACGAGGTTGACGCCGCTGCCGCGCAGGCGCAGGACGCCGCCTTAGCCGAGCAGCTTTCGCTGGAGGATGCACGCGCCAACCGGCAGCTGTGGACGGTGGACGCCGCGTCCGTGGCGGCGGCAGTGTCGGCCGAGGACCTGGCCGCCCAGGCACTGGCCGTCGGACGCGAGGATGGCGGCTTGCTCGCCCGCATCGCGGCGTTGTTCGCCGGAGCGCCCCTCGAAGTCGAGCTTTCCTACGACGAGAACTTGCTGGAATCGCTTGCCGAGGAGATCGACGCCGCCATCGGCAACCCGCGCGTGGACTACGGCATCGCCGTGCAGAACGGCGTCGCCTCGGTCACCGAGGGCCACGACGGCATGATGGTCGATCGCGGCTGGTTCCGCCAGCAGCTCGACGCCGCTTTCCTTTCCTCTGGGAATCCTTCCTTCGTCGCGGAGGTCTCCTATGCGCCGCTGCGCATCGACCAGGCGGCGGCCCAGGCCGTTTGCGATCAGGTGAACGAGGCCATTGCGGGCGGCGCGCAGCTGTCCTACGGCGGCGCGACCTGGGAGATGGGTTCCGTCGAGCTGGGCGCGTGCGTGCGCGCCGACGTGCAGGAGGCGGGGGAGGGCTACCAGCTGGTCCCGTCGCTCGACGCCGCCACCACCCAGCCGCTCATCTTCTCCGACGCGTTGAAGAACGTCGAGGGGCTGTCGGTGCGCGTGTCGTTCGAACCGGACGGCGCCGGGTCGTTCACCGTGTCCACCTCCGGCTCGGGCGAGGTGCCGCTGGCGGCCGAGGCGACGAGCGCCCTGTCGGCCGTGCTGTTCGGCGGCCAGGAGACCGCCGACGTGGCGCCACTGGAGGGCCACGCCGCCGATGCGGGCTCGACCCATGCCCAGCGCGGACAGGCGGGCGAGCCGGCCCAGGTGCAGCTGGTGGGCGCCCCCGCGCCCGAGCAGATGACCTTCGACGAGGCGGTGCAGTCGGGCATCGTGGCCCCCATCTCCTCGTTCACCACCGAGTTCTCCACCGGCGCCGGCACCGAGAACCGCAACCACAACATCCAGCTGGCCGCCAGCCTGCTGGACGGCTCCATCGTGAAGCCCGACGGCACCTGGTCGTTCAACGAGACGGCGGGCAACTGCAACGAGGAGGCCGGCTTCCTTGGCGCGGGCTCCATCGTGGACGGCGAGTACACCGACGAGGTGGGCGGCGGCATCTGCCAGGTGGCCACCACGGTGTTCAACGCGGTGTACGAGTCGGGCCTGCCGGTGTACTCGCGCACCAACCACTCGCTCTACATCGCCAGCTACCCGGCCGGCCGCGACGCGGCGGTCAGCTGGCCGTATCTGGATCTGCAGTGGGGCAATGACACCGAAAGCGACATCCTGGTGTCCATGGCCACGACCGACTCCACCGTCACCTGCACGCTTTACGGCGTGAGCCCAGGATACCTGGTCACCACCGAGGTGGGCGAGTGGGAGGAAGGCGAGAAGTACGAGACCGAAGAGGAAGTGGACGAGACGCTGGCCCCTGGCACGAGCTACGTGAAGACGGCGGGCTCGGACGGCAGCAAGATCTCCGTGGTGCGCACCGTCACCGACTCCGATGGCAACATCGTGCGCGCCGACCGCTTCGACTCGGTGTACGACCCCATCGACGAGATCATCGTGAAGGGTCCCGATGACGGTTCCAAGGACGAAGGGGAAGGGGAGGCCGCGGAGGGCGGCTCCGATGGCGCATCCGATGGGACGGTTTCGCAAGATTCAACACAATCGCAACAATAGTAGGTTACGATGAAAGGCACGACTGCCCCATACAATAGGGAAAGGTGATGAATCCGTGTACTACCAGCCAGACATCGAGACCATGCCCGTGGAGCAGCTCCGCGAGCTGCAGCTTGAGCGCATGAAGCGCTCCATCGCCCACGCCTACGAGCACATCCCGCTCTACCGCGAGCGCTTCCAGGAGGCGGGCGTGGTGCCCAGCGACCTGAAGACGCTTGACGACCTGGTGAAGTTCCCGTTCCTCACCAAGCAGGACATGCGCGACTCCTACCCCTACGGCCTGTTCGCCGTCCCGTCCGGCGACGTGGCGCGCATCCATGCCTCGTCGGGCACTACCGGCCAGGCCACCGTGGTGGGGCATACCGCGGGCGACCTGAAGAACTGGGGCGACTGCTTCGCCCGCGGCATCTACATGGTGGGCGGCAGCCGCGAGTCGGTCATCCAAGTGTCCTACGGCTACGGCCTGTTCACCGGCGGCCTGGGCGCGCATGCAGGCGGCGAAGCCGTGGGCTGCGCGGTCATTCCCACCTCGTCGGGCAACACCAAGCGCCAGATCCAGATGATGAAGGACCTCGGCACCGACATCCTGGCCTGCACCCCGTCCTACGCGCTGCTCATCGCCGACACCGCCATCGAGATGGGCTACGACCCCGCCAAGGAGTTCAAGATCTCCGGCGTCATCCTGGGCGCCGAGCCCGCCAGCGAGAACATGCGCCAGGAGATCCGCGACAAGCTTGGCGTGCAGTACTGCGACGTGTACGGCCTGTCCGAGGTCATGGGCCCGGGCGTGGCCATGGAGTGCGCCGAGTCCCACGGCCTGCACGTGGCCGAGGACCACTTCTACGCCGAGATCGTGGATCCCGAGACGCTGCAGCCCGTGCCCGATGGCACCTACGGCGAGCTGGTGTTCACCACGCTCACCCGCGAGTGCTGCCCGCTCGTGCGCTACCGCACGCGCGACGTCACGCGCATCATCCCGGAGGAGTGCGCCTGCGGCCGCACGCACCGCAAGATCGACCGCATCATCGGCCGCACCGACGACATGATGATCATCCGCGGCGTGAACGTGTTCCCCTCGCAGATCGAGCAGGTGATCACCGGCTTCCCCGAGATCGCCACCCAGTACCAGATCGTGCTGTCCACCAACGGCCCGCTCGACCGCATCGAGCTGCAGGTGGAACCCGTCCCCGACTTCCCGTTCGACGAGATCCGCAAACTGGAGGATCTGAAGAACCGCCTGCACGCCGAGCTGAAGAGCAACCTGCAGATCTCGGTGGACATCCGCATCGTGGAGCCCAAGACCATCGAGCGCAGCGAAGGCAAGGCCAAGCGCATCATCGACCTGAGGAAGGAGAACGCATGATTTCCCAACTGACCGTCTTCCTGGAAAACGAGAAGGGCCGCCTGGCCGCGGCCTGCCGCGCCGTCTCCGACGCCGGCATCAACATGCACTCTCTGTTTTTGGCCGACACGCAGGACTTCGGCGTCGTGCGCCTTCTGGTGGACACGCCCAAGGCCGCGGCCGAGGCGCTGCGCAACGCCGGCTACCGCGCCACCATCACGCCGGTCACGGCGGTGCGCATCCCCAACGAGCCCGGCGGCCTGGCGAAGCTGCTGGAGTTTCTGGACGAGGCCAGCGTCAACGTGGAATACGCCTACTGCTTCTCGGTGAGCTCCGAGGCGGCCTTCGACGTGCTGAAGACCGACGAGGACGCCCAGCTTGAGGGCAAGCTGATGGAGGCTGGCTTCCAGCCGGTCTCGCCTGAAGAGATCTACCAGGTAGACTAGCCGATGGCCCGCCTGCGCCCCGCATCCGCCGCGCATCGCGCCGCCCTGCCCGCTGCAACCGCCGCGGGCAGGGCGGCGCTGGCCGTCGCGACCTCGCTTCTGCTGTGCCTTGCGCTGGCGGCGCCCGCGTTCGCCGAGGTGCGGCGGGCGGACGTCATCATGGGGCAGACCGTCGAGGAGCGCGGGCTTTCCGTGTCGCAGTGCCCCAGCATCGACGCGCTGTACGCCTGCGTGATGGACGACGAGGGCACCGTCTACTTCGAGCGCGACGCCACGTCTCCCACGCAGATCGCCTCGGTCACCAAGATCATGACGGCGCTCGTGGCGCTTGACGCGGTGGGGGAGGGTCTGGTCTCGCTCGATGACGAGGTTCAGGTGAGCGCCGAGGCGGCCGCGGTGGGCGAGTCCACCGCCGGCTTGCAGGAAGGCGACGTCATGACGCTGGAAGAGGCCCTCTACGGGCTTCTGGTGCCTTCGGGCAACGACGCCGCCGTGGCCATCGCGCAGACGGTGGGCGCCGTCTTCGCGGGCACGTCGGCCGACGACGACGCCAGCCAGCAGGCCTTCATCGACCAGATGAACGTCACGGCGGCCGATCTGGGCTGCGTGGACACGGTTTACCGCAATCCGCATGGCCTCGACGACGGCGAGTTCGCTGGCGACCAGCACAGCTGCGCGGCCGACCAGGCGCTCATCGTCAAGGAGGCCATGCGCGACGAGACGTTTCGCGCCATCGTGGGCGGCGGGGACGCCACCATCAAGGTGGAGCGCGACGGCGAGCAGGTGGACATCGAGCTGGCCAGCACCGACGAGTTCATCGACATGTACGAGCATGCCCGCGGCGTGAAGACCGGCTTCACCGATCTGGCCGGTCCCTCGTTTGCGGCGGCTGCCAACGACGGCGAGCGCGACCTGTACGCCATCGTCATCCACTCCAGCTCCGAGGCGCAGCGCTTCATCGACGCGCAGACGCTGTGCGAGTGGGTCTACGGCAACATGATCGATTACGCGCTGGCGAACTCCGACGAGCAGGTGCAGGCCTCCTTCGGCGACGTGTCCGGCCAGGTGCCCGTGGTGGCCGAGGTGTCGCACGCGGACTGGATCGACCGCACCATCCCCGCCACGCTGTCGGACCCCGACGCGACGGCCGAGGTGTTCGCCCTCAACGGCAACGTCAGCCAGTCCTTCGCCTTCGACGAGGTGCACGGCGCCGTGTCGGCCGGCGACAAGGTGGGCACGGCCACGTTCAAGCAGCGCAACGAGGTCATCGCGACCTACGACCTGGTGGCCTGCCAGGACGTTCCCGCGCCCGACTTCCTCACCGGCGTGGGCATCTGGTGGGACCGGCTGTTCCGCTCGCTTTCCGGCCAGCCCACCGCAGCGGAGTCGACGGTGCTGAACGCCACCCCGCTCATCAACGACAAGACGGCGGTGGTGCAAGACGCCGCTGCCCAGCAGTAGCAGACCGAAAGGGGAACCCATGCAATACAGCTGCCCCGTGTGCGGCAACGCGGTGGCGCCCGACGCTGGCGCCTGCCCGCATTGCGGCTTCAAGCTGCAAGGCTCCACGCAGAGCTTCCAGCCCATCGTGCTTTCCGAAGAGGGCCCTGCGGCCCAGACGCAGCCGGCGCGCACCGAGGCGGTGCTGCGCGTGGTGCGCGGCCCGCAGACCGGTGCGTCCTTCGCGCTGTCCGGCTCCGTGCTGACCGTCGGCCGCAGCCCGCAGTGCGACATCTTCCTGAACGACATGACCGTCTCGCGCGAGCACGCCCGCCTCGAGGCCGTCGCGGGCGGCTGGCGCATCTGCGACACGAACTCGTTCAACGGCGTGTGGGTGGCCAACGAGAGCGTGGAAGCGCGCGACCTCGTGCCGGGCGACATCATCCAGATTGGGGCGTTCTGCCTGCGCTACGAGCAGGCCTAGCCGCCCGCGCGCAGCCCGTCCGTCCCGGGCTGCGGCGCCATTTGCCAGGGCGGACCGAACACGATGCGAAGAGGGGAGAAGCGCATGGAGCTGATGAGCGGCAACGAGGCCATCGCCCAGGGCGCCTGGGAAGCGGGCGCCACCATCGGCGTGGCGTATCCGGGCACGCCGTCCACCGAGACGATGGAGGCGTTCGCCACGAAGGAAGGCGTCTACGCTGAGTGGTGCGTGAACGAGAAGGTGGCCCTGGAAGTGGGCCTGGGAGCTTCGGCCGCCGGCGCGCGCGTGCTGGTGACTATGAAGCACGTAGGCGTGAACGTGGCGGCCGACCCGCTGTTCACCTCGTCCTACACGGGCGTCGGAGGCGGCGGCGTGGTCATCCTGGCCGCCGACGACCCGGGGATGTACTCGTCGCAGAACGAGCAGGACTCCCACTACTACGCCCAGGCCGCCCAGCTGCCCATGCTCGACCCGGCCGACTCCGCCGAGGCGCACGACTTCGCCAAGCGCGCCTTCGAGCTGTCCGCGCGCTTCAACACTCCGGTGTTCATTCGCTCCACCGTGCGCGTGTCGCACACCAAGACCCCGGTCGAGCCGGGCGAGCGCACCGCGTGGGAGCCGCGCCCCTACGAGAAGGACCCCGGCGCGTGGGTGATGATGCCCGCCTTCGCCAAGCCGCGCCACAAGGTGCAGCTTGAGCGCATCGCGGCGCTGCGGGCGTTCGCCGAGGAGACGGAGCTGAACCGCGTCGAGCTGCGCGACCCCTCTATCGGCGTCATCTGCACCGGTGCAGCCTACCAGCACGTGCGCGAGGGCCTGCCCGACGCCTCCACGCTGAAGCTCGGCATGAGCTGGCCGCTGCCGAAGGAGCTGCTGCTTGATTTCGCCTCCGCAGTGGAGCGCGTTTACGTGGTGGAAGAGGCCTCCGAGTACCTGGAGAGCGCCGTGCGCGCCTTGGGCGTGGACGTGGCCGCCACCCCGAACGCGCTGCCGCGCGACGGCGAGCTGACGCCGGGGCTGGTGCGCGCCGTCTTCGGGCTGGAAGCGCCCGAGCACGGGGAAGCGCCGGAAGGCCTGCCGGGACGCCCGCCGGCGCTGTGCCCGGGCTGTCCGCACCGCCTCGTGTTCAAGGAGCTCTCGCGCATGCGCGCCATTGTCACTGGCGACATCGGCTGCTACACGCTAGGCGCCCTGCCGCCGCTGTCGGCCATGGACACCTGCGTTGACATGGGCGCCTCGGTGTCCATGGCGCACGGCTTCGAGCTGGCCTTGGCCGGCACCGAGCACAAGCCTGTGGTGGCCGTCATCGGCGACTCGACGTTCGCGCACTCGGGCCTCACGTCGCTCATGTCCACCGTCTACAACAAGGGCGCGGGCATCGTCTGCATCCTGGACAACCGCACGACGGCCATGACGGGCCGCCAGGGCAACCCCTTCAATGGCGAGACGCTGCAGCACCGCCCGAGCCGCGAGCTCGACCTGGAAGGCGTCATCCGCGCGCTCGGCGTCGAGGACGTGCGCACCGTCGACCCGCACGACGCCAAGACCGTGCGCGGCGCGCTGAAGGCTGCGGCGGCGGCTTCCGATACGCTGTCGGTCATCGTGTTCCGTGCGCCCTGCGTGCTGCTGGAGCGCGTCGTGCGCCCCGCCTTCGAGGTGACGGCCGACTGCACCGGCTGCGGCGTGTGCCCCACGCTGGGCTGCCCGGCCATCGCCAAGGACGCTGAAACGGGCCTGGCCGGCATCGACCCGGGCCTGTGCATCGGCTGCGGCCAATGCGCGCAGTACTGCGCCAGCCGCGCCATCGTGTCCACCGATCCGAAGGGAGGCAACCGTGCCTGCTAGCGATACGACTACCGTCCTTCTGTGCGGCGTGGGCGGGCAGGGCACCATCCTGGCCGCCGACGTGTTGGCGCACGCGGCGCTTGCGGCCGGCGAGACGGTGAAGGTCTCCGAGATCCACGGCATGGCGCAGCGCGGCGGCGCGGTGACCACCGTCGTCCGCTTCGGCAGCGAGGTGCTCTCGATGGTGGCCGACGAGGGCTGCGCCGACTGCGTGGTGTCCTTCGAGACTACCGAGGCCCTGCGCAACCTGCCGTACCTGAAGCGCGGCGGCTACCTGCTCGTCGCCGACGAGACCATCAAACCTTTGCCCGTGCTCACCGGCAAGGCCGCCATGCCGCGTCTGGCCCGTCAGCAGCTGGCGGAAAAGGGCGCAGCGCTCATCCCTGCCGGCCGCGCCGCCGAGAGCATCGGCAGCCCCAAGTCGGTGAACATCGTGCTTCTGGGCGCGCTGTCCACCCAACTGGGCTTCCCGACGCAGGTGTGGGAAGAGGTCATCCGCCAGCGCGTGCCGAAGAAAACCATCGAGGCCAACCTGGCTGCCTTTGAAGCAGGCCGCCAGCTGGCCCTGGCCACGAAGAAGGAAGAAGGTGCGCGATGAGCGTTCCCCAGATCAGCGTGTTTTTGGAAAGCCGTCCGGGGCACCTGCACCGCATCCTCGACGCGTTCGAGGGAGCGCACGTCAGCGTGCGGGGTTACAGCGCTTCGGACACCGGCGACTACGGCATCGTCCGCTTCATCGTGGACGCGCCTGCCCGCGCGCTGGAAGTGCTGCGCGCGATGGGCTGCGCCGCCGTCGAGTCGCAGGTGCTCTGCCTGCGTTTGCCCGACGCCCCCGGTGAGCTGGCGCGCGTGATGGGCGTGCTGGCCGACTGCGGCATCAACGTGGCGTACAGCTACTCGCTCATCTCCACCTACATCGCCGCCTCCGTAAAGGACATCGAGGCGGCCGAGCGCGCCCTGGCGGACAAGCCCGTCGAGTTCGCCGGTCTGGACGATCTGGCGCCGGCGCTTGACGGCGCGGCGTGGAGGGGGGGCGAGGCGCGATGACGCAGCCTTCCTGCAGCGGAGAGGCCCGCATCGACGTGGGCGTGAAGGGGGCGGCGCTGGCCGCCGCCGCGGCGGGCCGCTTTGGCGCGCTGCCCATCTACGACCGCGCCATCGAGTGCGCCTCGCGCGAGCGCATCCGCGCCATCCAGCTGGAGAAGCTCATCGCGCAGGTGGAGTGGACCTACGCGCGCGTGCCGTGGTACCGCGAGAAGATGGACGCGATGGGCGTGTCGCCCGCCGACATCAAGACGCTCGACGACGTGCGCAAGCTGCCCTTCACCGACAAGACCGCCCTGCGCGACACCTTCCCCTACGGGCTTTTCGCCGTGCCGCTGGACGAGGTGGTGGAGCTGCACGCCTCTTCCGGCACCACGGGCAAGCCCATCGTGGTGGGCTACAACGACCACGACATGGACGTGTGGAGCGATTGCATCGCGCGCCTTTCCCAGATGGCGGGCGTCGTGCCGGGCGACCGCGTGCAGATGGCCTTCGGCTACGGCATGTTCACCGGCGGCTTCGGCCTGCACTACGGCCTGCAGAAGCTCGGGTGCATGATGATCCCCGCCGGCTCGGGCAACACCGAGCGGCACATCGCCATGATCGAGGACTACGGCACCACCGTGCTGGTGGCCACGCCCACCTACGCCCTGCACATCTGCGAGGTGGGCGAGAAGCTGGGCTACGACTGGGAGAAGTCCCAGCTGCGCGTGGGCCTGTTCGGCGGCGAGCCCTGTCCGCCGGGCCTGAAGGCCGAGATCGAGAGCCGCATGCACATCGTCTGCACCGACAACTACGGCCTGACCGAGGTCATGGGGCCGGGCGTGGCGGGCGAGTGCTTGGCCGCGCGCGACATGCAGCACATCGCCGAGGACCACTTCCTGTGGGAGGTGGTGGACCCCGAAACCGGCGAGCCGGTGGGCGAGGGCGAGATGGGCGAGCTGGTGCTGACCCCGCTGGACAAGCAGGCCATCCCCGTGCTGCGCTACCGCACCCACGACCTCACGCGCGTCGTCACCGAGCCGTGCTCGTGCGGGCGCACCCATGCGCGCATGCAGAAGGTCCGCTCGCGCAGCGACGACATGCTCATCATCCGCGGCACCAACGTGTTCCCCAGCCAGGTGGAGGACGTGCTGGCCGGCATCGAGGGCATCACGCCGCACTACCGCATCATCGTGGAGGAGGTGGGCGGCCTCGACCGCATGACGGTGCAGACCGAGATCAAGCCCGAGGCGTTCTCGGACTCCTTCGAGCAGATGGACGCCTTCCGCGCCTCGGTGGCCGAGAAGCTGAAGGGCACCCTTCTGGTGGGCGTGCGCGTGCAGCTGGTGGAGCCGGGCGGCATCGAGCGCACCACCGGCAAGGCGAAGCACGTAGAGGACCGCAGGAAGGCCTAGGATGCGCCCCGTCGTCGGCCGCTTCGCGCCCTCGCCGACGGGGCGCATGCATGCGGGCAACATCTTCGCGTCGCTGATGGCGTGGCTGGTCGTCAAGAGCCAGGGCGGACGGATGGTGCTGCGCATCGAGGATCTGGACCGGCAGCGCTCGAAACCGCAGTTCATCGACGGCGTGCAGCGCGACCTGGAGATGCTGGGGCTCACCTGGGACGCGGGCCCCTTCTTCCAGCATGACCGCGACGAGGCCTACCAGGCCGCCTTCGACAAGCTGGAAGCGCAGGGGCTCGTGTACCCCTGCTTCTGCACGCGGGCCGACCTGCATGCTGCGTCGGCGCCGCATCGGGGCGAGAAGCTCGTCTACCCCGGCACCTGCCGCGCGCTCTCCGAGGCCGAACGCGCGCGGCGCGCTGCCGAGCGCACGCCCGCGCTGCGCCTTTCCGTGCCGGCGCGCACGTTCGCCCTGAACGACCAGGTGCAGGGGCCCTACCAGCAGGACCTTGCCCAGGATTGCGGAGACTTCCTCATCCGCCGCTCGGACGGCGCCTTCGCCTACCAGTTGGCGGTGGTGGTGGACGACGCGGCCCAGGGCATCACGTCGGTGGTGCGCGGCGTGGACCTTCTGTGCTCCACGCCCCAGCAGCTCTACCTGCAGGAGCTTCTGGGCTTCGAGCATCCCGCCTACGCGCACGTGCCGTTGCTCGTGGCCGAGCGCGACCGGCGGCTGTCGAAGCGCGACCGGGACGCCTCCCTGGAAGAGCTGCTTGCGCGGTTCGGTACGCCTGCGGCCATCATCGGGCACATCGCCTGGCTTACGGGCCTCGCCGAGGCCGATGAGCCGCGCACGCCCGAAGAGCTTTTGGAAAGGTTTGCCGTCGAGAAGCTGCCGCAACTGTTCAACGATCCCGTGCAGATACCGTGGCGGTAGGCTGCGGCGGAGCAGAAGGGCGGACGCGCATGCGGGGCTGCGACGCCGCTCTGCTGGCGGCTGTGCAGCTGGGACGGGGCGGTGCCCGGCATCTCCTCCGCTACGGCAGCAGGCTGAATAGGATCCCCGTTCCCACGGCGATGACCACCACGGCGATGAGGGTGGCAAGCGTGGCGGTGGGGAAGGCTTCCAGGCGCGCCTTGCGCGCGCGGCGCTCCAGCGCGGCCTGCTCGGAGGTGACGGTGCGCCCACCCGGTGCGACGGGCTTGTCCAGCGGGTCCTTGTAGGCGCGCTGCATCACGTAGAACGCCACGAGCGCGACGATGAACGCGACGAACATGACGTTGTTCGCCATCAGGAAGACCTGCGCGGCATCGCTGCCAGCAAGACGCAGCCCCTGGTAGGCCGCCATCGTCGCCAGCAGCAGGGCCAGCGTGCCCAGAACAGGCGCCATGCGCCGACCCGCCGTGACGGCGCGGCGCTCCTGCTCGTCGCTGGGGAAGTCGCGCGCCTGGGCGCCCGCCACCAGAAACAGCCATGCCCCGCGCGCCAGCTGCACGCACGCCGCCGCGCACGCCAGCGCCAGCACCACCGCCAAGGCCACAACCGCAACCGCAAAGCCGTCCATTCCGTCAACCTTCCTCATGCTCAACGCGAAGCGCCGGATCGCCGGCGCCCGCAGCGGGGCGGCGAGCGCCCCGCGAAACCGTCCCTACAGCAAAACGACGGCGTCCGTGCAGCCGCCGCAGAAGATCGCGGCCGCGTAGAACGCCCCCAGCGCGATGTTCACGCTGCAGATCTGCGCCATGGCCCCCACGCGCGCGGGCGGCGCCAGAGGGTTGCCCAAAAGCGCCTTCAGCAGCGGGATGGAGGCGGTCAGCATGAACGCGCACACCAGCAGCCCGCCCGTGAAGAACGCCGCGACGTTGACCAGGATTGCAGCCAGCCACAGCCACACGAGCGCGTGGTACAGCCGTCGAGCCCGCGCGCGGCCTAAAAGCACCGGCAGCGTGCGACGGCCCGCTTCCGCGTCCTTCTCCACGTCGCAGGTGTTGTTCGTCAGCATGATCAGCCCCACGCCGATGACGGTGGGCACCGCCCACAGCAGCATGCGCGCGTCCAGAACGCCGGTGAGCGCCTGGTAGCAGGCCAGCGGGATGACGCCACCCATCACGATGCCGCTGGCGGCCTCGCCGATGGGCAGGTACGACACCGGCGTCTTGCCGGCCGAGTACAGCACCACCGCCAGCGCGCCCACGATACCGAGCGCCAGCGGCACCCAGCCCGCGCGCGCGATCACGTAGACGCCCAGCGCGAATGCCGCAACGAGGAAGCCGATGGCCAGGTTGCGCGCGGCGCACGGATCGATGTCGTTGTAGACCAGCGTCGCGTCGGATTCCTCAACGTTGTCGTCGGCCGTGTCGGAGCCCTTCACGAAGTCGAAGTAGTCGTTGAAGGTGTTAACCGACGCCTGCATGAGGATGCAGATGGCCAGCAGCACGAGCGCCATCAGCCACGGCACGGCATAGCCCTGCGCCGCCGCGCAGGCGACAGCCACCAGCACGGGCAGGATGGCGGCGGGCCAGGTGTGGGGCGCCGCCAGCTGAAGGGCGAATTTCGGGGTCAAATGGCCGCGGTAGCGCGGCTCTTTTGGCGGATTCTGCGTTACGATGGTTTCCATGCCTTGTATTGTAGCGGAACGCGAAGGGAAGGGGCGGCATATGCGCGACGTGATGCCTTTCGGCATACGATATGCGGAGACCGACATGATGGGCGTGGTGCACCACGCGAACTACCTGCTGTACTTCGAGGACGCGCGAACGCACTTCCTTCAGCAGGCCGGGCTGCCCTACGACCAGATTGAGGCGCGCGGGTTCATGTCGCCGGTCGTCTCGGTGGACGTGAAGTACGGGCGCTCGCTGCGCTACGGCGACGAGCCGGTCATCGAGACGTGGGTGTCGTGCGTGAGCCCGTTCAAGGTGTCCTACTCCTACGTCGTTTACGCCAGCGAGCAGGACCGCAAAGAAAACGCCCGCCCCGCGTGCAGCGGGACGAGCGTCCATTGCCTTGTGGATGCGGAAACCTTCAAGCCGGTCAGCATGAAGGCAGCCGCGCCCGACCTCTACGAGCTCTACCGAGCCAACCTCGAAGAGGCTTAGCCCATCAGCGCGGCGTTGATGGCTTGCTGCCCCTCAGCCGTCGGCGTCCAGGTGTTGTCGACCAGTTCGTAGGTGATGGTGATGGGGTCGTCTCGTTCGCCGGCAGGCCGTCGAGAACGTCCATCATCATCGTGCCGATGCGGTCGTACATCTCGTCCATGCTGAGCGTGTAGATGGACGGATCATCAAGCAGCGCCATCGACTGGGACTCGAACTCGGTCATGAAGTCGTTGATGCTCTTGACCGTCAGCACCACGGTGGCCGTGGCGGTGTCGCCGTCAACCGTCACGTCGTCGATGCGGTAGTCGAACCCGCTCAAGTAGCTGGTGAAGAAGGTGTTGGCGTCGATGCCGAACTCCTCAAGCTGCTGGAAGGTGGAGTCCGCCTCCATTTCCGCCATGAAGCTCTCGTCCATGCTCTTGATGGACTCCAGCTCCTCGGTCAGCGAGTCGCGGATGAGCTGCTCGCTGTTCTGCCCGCACGCGCTCAGAAACACGGCGCCGAGCGCCAGGGCGAAGGCCACCGCCGCTGCGGTGAAGATGCGGGTGAGGTTTTTCGATCGAATCATGGCTACCGCCTTCCTGAAAGCCCTCGGATCGAGAGCGGCTGCAAACGGCGCGCACGCAACCTTCAACGCGCCTTAATCGTAGTTTACCAGCAACCTTGGCTCCGTTGCGCCTGATCGGTCTGAAAGAGGCGGGTATTTTGCGCGGTGGGGCAGGGGCTGCGGCAACGTGACGGGTTTTTGATCCAGCACTTTCTCGCGAATCCGAACTGCTTCGCCCGCACCCTCGGTGCGCAAGACGCAGGTAGAGTGCGACCCTTGCCAGGACGGCGTGCTCAGGCGATCGTCAACGAATTGAAACTCTCTGCAAAGATGCGCGCATAGTCCTTCAAACCGTGCTTCTTGTTATGACGCTTCCAGGCAAGCCCGAATTCGCATTCGACATCCAGGTCCTCCAAGAGGCGAATTGAAATTTTCCTGGATGGGTGTTTTCCAAGTAGCGCTCGAGATGACGCGGAAGCAGGGCAACAAGATCCTCGGTCAGCAGCTTCATCGGCAGATCTTCCAGCGTGTTGAGCCGGTCATCGAAATCAACGCTCACGCCAGCGTTTTCAAGGATGGCCGCAAATGTCCCTTTGTCGGAAAACGGCGCATCGCTTGGAGCGGTGAGGGCCACCGCACCCTCAAGTTCGGCAATCATGATGGTTGGATGAGCGTCTTCTTGCCCGTTTCTTCGCCTGACCGCAATGATCGGGTCGTGAAAAAGGGGGATCCTATCTATGTCGAAAGCAGGCATCAGGTCCGGATCGAGGGGTCGTGCGCCTATTGCGATTGCTGAAGTGGCAGCTGAGAGGCACGCTGCCATCCTTGTCCCGCTGCTCTGCACAGGCTCTATCCATTTTCCAATATTGCGCGTTCGGCTTGCATGCGGCAACGGTCTCGTTACGCCTGATGCCCTGTTGCGCTGCTTGGGGTAAAGTTGCAGTGAGGCGCCGGGTTTGCAACTTCTGGGGGCGGGTTCGGCGTCTCGCTGACTAAGGCGGGCTTCGACGGTTTCTGCAGTAGGCGGATAATTGTTGGCTTCTGCCTGCGAAAACTCCGATATGCGAGGGGAATTGGGACAATGGTCAGGATACTGTTCGTCTGTCATGGAAACATCTGTCGGTCGCCGATGGCCGAATTCGTGATGAAGGATCTGGTTGAAAAGGCGAGCGTTGCAGAGCGCTTCCATATCGAATCGGCGGCGACGAGTTCCGAAGAGGTCGGCAACCCAGTGCATCCCGGAACGCGCGGACGACTTGCGGCGGAGGGGATCTCGTGCTCCGGGAAGACGGCGCGCCGCATCACGCGCGGCGACTACGACGCTTTCGACCTGATCATCGGCATGGACGGCGCCAACCTGCGCTCTTTGCGCAACCTGTACCGGGGCGACCCGAAGGGGAAGCTCTACAAGCTGCTGGAGTTCGCGAACCGCACGGGCGACATCGCCGACCCGTGGTACACAGGCGACTTCGACGCAACCTACGAAGACGTGCTGGCAGGATGCGAAGGCCTCCTGCGGTGGTGCGAAAGGTCCCACGGCGCTGACGCAGGTGAGCGAGCCGGGCGTTAGAGTTACTCTAATTGAGGGTTCCTGCTCAGGCGAAGCACGAAGGGAAGAAGCAAAGGCTGTGCTGCGACGGGTCGAGATAAGGGGTTATTCTTAGAGTAGCTCTAATAGGGAGGGCGGCACCCTGGGAAAGCCTGAGGAGATGAGGCGAAGGCCATTCTGTTGCGGGACGAGATAGGCTGCATTGTCGTTAGAGTTACTCTAATAGGGTATGAAAGCCTCGCTATACTCGGAAGTTCAATGCGACGATAGAAAGAGCACGTTGACGCGTTGGAGTGCAGTCAGGCGTTTCCGAACGAGATGTTGCCTGCGGCGAGATGGGCGACGTTTTGCCGGACGCAACCGCATCAGTGGCAATGCACGGCAGCAGCAGGATGTGCAAGGAAACGTAAGCGGAATCTGGCAGACGAGACACGGCGCTGGAACGATTCGTAAGAAGCGGCTCACCGGAAAGACATGGTATCACGTAGTGGAGAGGACCGGTTTTCATCTGCGCTGCGAAAGGTTTTGCTTTCCGATAAGCCGCGCTTCGGTTTTTTGTTTCAACTTTACATAACATGTATTATCAGTGTTTTATATTGAAGAGAAATGGGCTGCTGCACGGCGTGTGCTGTGCTTTCTACAGCTGACACGCAACTGGAACGTTAATCGTATGACAGCTCGTTGTGCGCATCTGCTCGACTCGATGCGCTCTGACGATTCTTGCATCCGATTTCTTGCCTTTGCCATTCATGGCGTTTGGCTTGGATCCGTCGCTTGTTTCGGCTCGTTTCCGCTGCATCAGCTTTCTGCGGATTTCCACTACGCGCGGCTCCCGTGGTCAGCATCGACCATGCTCCTGGCTTGCAGATGAATCGCTCGCGGCAATCCTTGGGCGCCATCCAAGCCGTTTCGTCTCGTGAAAATCTGCCTCACGGCCCGGTTTTCTGGCGCGTTTCCGCTTGTTTTACGCTTTCGTGCAAAATGCTTGAAATATCAGCCCTCTGACCTGGGGTTTTACAAACGAGGCTCTGAGAGCCGTTCTAAGACCCTGTTTTGCCTTCGGATGACTCCCAACCCATGGAATTGAGCGTTTTTCGGGCGGGTTTTCATCGAACGTCGCCAGGCAGAGCTTCCTGGCGCGAAAATCGCCTCCCGGACGCAACCATGGAGTCTGCAGAGCCATCAGTGGCTGGCGTCGCCCAAGCGCGAAAGCTCGTCCTTCAAAAGCGCGAGGCTCAGGCGCTCTTCTTCGATCTGGTACTCAAGGGCGTTCGCCTGCGTCTGGAGGATCTGCTTCAGCTCCGCATCCGCATCGCCAGCGCGCTGCGCACGGCGCACGTAGAAGCCGATGCCCTCGATGGACAACCCGCTGCGGCGCAGCGCGTCCACAAGCCGCAGCTGACGGATGTCCTGCGCACGGAAGCTGCGGACGCCGCGCTTGCCGCGGATCAGGTTCGGGAAGAACCCGCACTTGTCGTAGTAGCGAATGGTGAACGCGGAGATGCCCGTCAGCTCGACGACCTCGTTGATGCCCGTCAGCTCGACGACCTCGTTGATGCCCAGCAGCAGCTCGTCGCCGGCAGCGCCGCACATCAGCGCGTCCTCGGCAGGAAACAGCCCATCAGAAGCGCTGATGTCGTGCGGCGCCGGGGCGTTCGTTCCGACGGCTTTCTCGCCGCTGCGCTTGTCTTCCTTCATGATTAGAGTAACTCTAATTGAATCGGCACAAGCAAAACTAAGCAGAGACGCCGCTGCTGCCGAAGCCGCCCTCGCCGCGCTCAGTGTCGGACAGCTCGTCCTTCTCTTCGAAACGCGGCTGCGCGACGGCCACCACCATGAGCTGGGCGATGCGGTCGCCCCGCTTGATTTCGAACGGCTCGTGCGCGTCCAGGTTGACGAGGATGACCTTCAGCTCCCCGCGGTAGTTGCTGTCAATGAGCCCCGGCGCGTTGACGATGGAGATGCCGTGCTTGGCCGCCAGCCCGCTGCGCGGCACCACGAGGCCCGCGTATCCCAGCGGCAGCTCGATGGCGATACCGCAGGGCACCATCGCCCGCTCGAAGGGCGCAAGCACCAGATCCGTCGTGGAGTGCAGATCCACCGCCGCATCGCCCGCATAGGCGTTCGCGGGAAGCGGCAGGTCCGTGTCGATTCTCTTGATGCCGATGTTCAGTTCCATGTCAGTGCAGCTCCTCCAGTGCGGCGGCGAATTCCTCTACGTTTTGGAAGTCCTTGTAAACGCTGGCGAAGCGGACATAGGCCACCTCGTCAAGCTTGGCGAGACGCGCCATCACGTGGTCGCCGAGCGCCTTGGACGCAATCTCTCCCACGTTGTCGTTGCGCAATTCCGCCTCGATGTCGGCGATGAGCGACGACACCTGCTCGGGCGTGACGGGCCGTTTCATGCAGGCCATCAGGATGCCCCGCATGAGCTTCTGCCGATCGAACACCTCCGACGACCCGTCCGACTTGATGACGATGAGAGGGCTTTCCTCCGCGCGCTCGTAGGTGGTAAAACGCGCGCCGCATTCCAGGCAGGCGCGGCGGCGCCTGATGGCGGAGCCGTCCTCTGAAGGGCGCGAGTCAACGACGCGTGATTCGGGATGACCGCAGGCAGGGCAACGCATGGCACTCCTTCTTCGCTTCATATTGCAGCCCTCAGCCTATCATCAAAATGCGGAAGGAAAGCCGGAATCCCTGAAAAAAGGGCGCGCCCCGCCGCCGGCTTGCGTCCAGCGTCCCGCCAAAAGACGGAGCAGACTGGACGCAAGCAAGCGAAGAGGCGCTTATACGCAGCCACAGAAACGCAGCATCTGTGGGCAAAAGGAAGGTCGCTGCGGAAAGGCGCGGCAACCGCGGGGTTACAGCAGCAGGAGCGAGGCCATCGACACCAGGAAGAAGCCGATGCAGACCGCCGCAGCCTGGCCGCTCGTCATCTTGCCGACCGGGGCGCCCGCGCAGGTGCCATGGCGCAGAGCGTCCACGAAGCGGGAGCCCGTCGCCGCACCAGCGCGCTCGGCGCTGGCCTCAGCGCCGTCAGAGCACCACGCGTCGAAGTCGGAGGGCTTGGCGTGGAGCGGGCGGCGGCGCACCTGCGGGAAGTCGATGATGCGCGTCTCCTCGTGCTGGCCGGCCGTGACATCGAGCGCGGAGGAACCGTCGATCGGGTACTGCAGCTTGATATTCTCCATCTTTCAGCCCTGCCCTTCTTGCGTAGAACCTTTGTTCGTGTTTATAATAAGGCGAACAAAGGTTCCTGTCAACAAAAAAGAAAACATTTGTTCGATACGTGAAAGGAAGCGGGATGAGCGACAAAATCACGAAGCGCCAGCAGGCTGTGCTCGATTGCATCGAGGCCTGCATCCGCGAAAAGGGCTACGGCCCCACGGTGCGCGAGATCTGCCAGACGCTGGGGCTGTCCTCCCCCTCCACCGTCCACGTGCACCTGAAGGCGCTCGAGGACAAGGGGCTCATCAAGCGCGATCCGCTGAAGTCGCGCTCCATCTCGCTGGTCAACGCCCCGGCCGACCTCGAGCCGACAGGCAACGTCATCACGCCTTCGTTCGGGCGCGTCGTGGATGTGCCGCTCGTCGGCAACGTGGCCGCCGGCGAGCCCATCCTGGCGGAAGAGAACATCACCGACACGATGTCACTGCCTACCGACATCGTGGGCGACGCCCCCTCGTTCATGCTGTCGGTCCGCGGCGATTCGATGATCGAAGCCGGCATCAACGACGGCGACTACGTGGTGGTGAAAGAGCAGCCAGTGGCGAACAACGGCGACATCGTGGTGGCCATCATCGACGACGGCGCCACGGTGAAGCGCTTCTTCCGCGAGCGCGACCACATCAGGCTGCAGCCGGAGAACTCTTCGATGGAGCCCATCATCACGCGCGACTGCTCCATCGCCGGCAAGGTGGTCGCCGTGTTCCGCCGCCTGTAAAACGAAACGCGCGCACCGGTCGTTCCAGCGCGCGCGTCAATACAGAACCGCGGCGCAGGGTCGCCGCACACTGGAAAGAAAGCGCGTTAGCCCATCAACAGCGCAGACACAAAGCCGCGCAGAAGAGGCAACTCAGCGCTGCGCCGCGACAGCGCCGCCTTGTGCTCCCCCGCGCTCCACCCGGTACGGCTCGAACTGCGAAACGCAGTCCGAGGGAACGAACAGCGAGAGCAGCGTTCCCTCCGCCGTGTGCTCTTCCGACGTGATGCGGCAGCGCTCGTGGGCCAGCGACACCAGCTTGCCCTTCGCGTAGGGGACGAGCACGTCCATCGCCGCGTCGGCGGAAGACGCCGCCAGCTCGATGCGCTTCACAAGCGCGTCGATCCCCCACCCCGTCTGGGCCGACACCACCACGTCGTGGGGATGGCGCGCCGCCAGGGCTGCGCGCGCTTCCTCGGTCAGAAGGTCGGCCTTGTTGAACACGGTGATGCAGGGGATTTCATGCGCCTTGATCTGGTCGAGCACCTCTTCCACCGCCTGCATCTGCCGTTCGTGCTCGTCGGAGGACGCGTCCACGACGTGCAGGATCAGATCGGCGCCCGTGATCTCGTCAAGCGTCGATTTGAACGCCTCCACGAGCGTTGTGGGAAGCTTCTGGATGAAACCCACCGTGTCGGTGAGGGTGATGTGGCGCCCCTCGGGCAGCTCGAAGCGGCGCGTGGTGGAATCAAGCGTGGCGAACAGCTTGTCGTAGCTCAGCACGTCCGCGTCGGTCAGCCGGTTGAGCAGGCTCGACTTCCCCGCATTGGTGTAGCCGGCCAGCGCAACCTTGAACATGCCGCTGCCGTAGCGGCTCTCGCGCTGCAGCGAGCGCACCGACGAGAGCTTCTTCAGCTCACGCTTGATGGAGGTGATGCGTTTGCGCACCATGCGGCGGTCCACCTCCAGCTGGCTTTCGCCTTCGCCGAAGCGCGATCCCACGCCGCCGCCCATGCGGTTCGACGCGAGGTGCGCCCACATGCCACGCAGGCGCGGGTAGAGGTACTGGTTCTGCGCCAAGCGCACCTGCAGCCGCCCTTCCCTGCTGGTGGCATGCAGGGCGAAGATGTCGAGAATCAGCGCCGTGCGGTCGATCACCTTCACGTCGCGCCCCACGATCTTCTCCAGGTTCGCCTGCTGCGAAGGCGTCAGTTCGTCATCGAATATCACCACGTCAGCGCCCAGGTCGCGCGCAAGCGAGGCGATCTCTTCCGCCTTGCCCGTGCCGACGAAGGTGCGCGGGTTGGGCGCGTCCAGCTTCTGGGTGGTGACGGCGACGGTCTGCGCGCCGGCCGTGTCGGCCAGACGCTCGAGCTCCGCAAGCGACGTCTCTGCCGGCCAGTGCGCGCCGGGACGCTCGACGCCTACGAGAACGGCCCGTTCAGCTCCGCCGGTGAACGACGTGTCGGGCCCGAAAACGGATACGGAATCATGTTCGGTCATGGAATGCTCCTTGCATACAGGCATGCCGCGGCGCGGCATGCGGTTCGCCATCCAAGCTCTGCGTTGCTCTATCGCTCGATCACGAACAGGGTTGTCATGCGGAGCGTCCTTTCCCTCGCGATTGCCGTCATCCTTGATTGTAGCGCACCGCGCCCTGAACGACCGCCAGGGCCTCGCGCTCAAGCCGGTCGAAGTCCGCATCATCCGCCGAAAGCCACGCGATGCGCGCGTCCTTGCGGAACCACGTGCGCTGCCGTTTCGCGTAGCGGTGCGTGGCCGTCTTGATCTGCGCGCGTGCCTCGTCAAGCGTGCAGGCGCCGTCGAGGGCGGCCACCACTTCCTTGTACCCGATCGCTTGGGGCGCGGTGATGCCCGAGCGGAAGCCCGCTGCCAGAAGCCCGCGCACTTCCTCCACCAGCCCGGCGTCGAACATGCCGTCAACGCGCTCGTCGATGCGGCGGCGCAGAAGCGCAGGCTCGACGGCAAGCCCCAGCATCACGGCGGACACCACCTGGGGGATGGATTGCAGCCGCTCCTTCTGCCGCGCGTAGGACACGCCCTCTTCCAGAAGCTCGAACGCGCGCGTGACGCGCTTCACGTCGTTGGGCGGGATGAGCGCGGCACTTTCCGCATCGCGCTGCCGTAGAAGCTCCCACAGCGCCGAGGCGCCCTGCTCGGTCGCGATGGCCTGGCAGCGCTCGCGGACGGGGTTGCCCTGCTGCTCGCCGGCAGGGAACTCGTAGCCGTCGATGGCGGCCCGCACGTAGAACCCCGTGCCGCCGCACAGCACCGCTCGCTTCCCGCGCGCGGCGATGTCGGAAAAGCACGTGCGTGCGTAGGCCTGAAACAGCGCCGCCGAATAGGGCTCGCCAGGATCCACCAGGTCGAACCCATGGTGCGGCACAAGCCGCTCAGAGGGCGGCAGCTTCCCCGTGCCGATGTCCATGCCGCGGTAGACCTGCATGGAGTCGGCGCTGACCACTTCCCCGTCAAGCGCGAGCGCCAGCCGCTGGGCCAGCTCCGTCTTGCCCGAGGCAGTGGGCCCCACCACGCAGACGACCGGATGCGCCTCAGCCATGCAGCGAGCCGTCCACCACGGTGCCGGACAGGTACCACGTGCGCGCCTCGTCCACCTTCACGTCCACGAAGCGGCCCTGCAGCTGCTCGATGGAGCAGTCTTCAGGCAGCGGCGCATGCACGGTCTGGTTCTTCGGCGACTTGCCGGAAAGCAGGCGCGGGTCGCGTTTCGAGACGCCCTCCACCAGCACTTCCACGGTTGCGCCCGCCTCGGCTTGATTCGCCTTCCATGCGCTGTCCTGCACAAGCTTCTCAAGCCGCTCGAAGCGGTCCTGGATCTCCTCGCGCGTGGCGTTGGCGGGCAGGCTGGCGGCCGGCGTTCCCTCGCGCTTGGAGTAGATGAACGTGAACACCTGGTGGTAGCCGATCTCCTCGATCAGCCGGTAAGTGTCCAGGAAGTCCTTCTCGGTCTCGCCAGGGAACCCCACGATCACGTCGGTGGACAGCGCGATGTTGGGGCACACGCGGCGCAGCTTCTCCACGAGGCCGCGGTAGTGCGCGGCGGTGTAGCGGCGGTTCATGGCCGCCAGCACCGCGTCGGAGCCCGCCTGCACGGGCAGGTGGAGCGCCGGCATGAGGGCCTCCAGGCTGCCGAAGCGGTCGATCACCTCGTCGGTGAGGTCCTTCGGGTGGCTCGTGGCGAAGCGGAGCCGCTTCACGCCGGTGGCGGCCACCGCGTCCAGCACGGCAGCGAAGCGCGGCTGGCCGTACAGGTCGCGCCCGTAGGAGTTCACGTTCTGACCGAGCAGGGTGATCTCCTTCACGCCCGCGTCCACGTAGCGCTGTGCCTCGGCAACGATGTCCTCCAGCGGGCGAGACTTCTCCCGTCCGCGCACGTAGGGCACGATGCAGTAGGTGCAAAAGTTGTTGCAGCCGATGGTGATGGGCAGCCACGCCGCCCAGGCGTGCTCGCGGTCGGTGGGCAGGTCGCTGGAGAAGCCGCTGGAGGCGTCGAGCACCTCCGCGGCGCGCTCGCCCGAGCCCACGGCCTCACGCAGCAGGCGCGGCAGGGCGCCCAGGTTGTGCGTGCCGAACACCACGTCGAGGTGCGGCAGCGCGGCCAGCAGCTTCTCGCCGTCGCGCTGCCCGATGCAGCCGCCCACAGCCACGATGCGCTTGCCGAGCGGCGTGCCCGGGCGCAGCGGGATGTTCTTCATCGACGCCACCTGGCCGTACAGGCGGGTATCGGCGGCCTCGCGCACGCAGCAGGTCATGTACACCACCACGTCGGCGGCCTCGATGTCGTTCACCGGCAGCGCGCCGAGCGCCTCCAGCATGCCGGCAACGCGCTCGGAGTCGTGTTTGTTCATCTGGCAGCCGAAGGTCTTGACGCAGAAGAAGAGCCCCATGAACGGAGCGGCCTCGTCGGGGCGCCCGTCCTGTGCGGCGGAAAACGCAGTTTCAGGCGCAGCGGAGGCGCCCTTCGCAGAAGAAGGAGTCACGAAATGCCTTTCTCGCGGGATATCACGCGGTGTGCTGGTCGGCATCCAAGGGGTCCAGCGCCACGCCGTGCAGGTAGCGCGGCTCGATGGCGAAGCGGATGGCGGTGCGGTACTCCCCGTCGATGACGATGTCGGCGAACGAGGGAACGCAGGCGATCTCGATGCCCACGGGGGAAAGGAAGCCGCGCGAGATGGCGATGGCCTTCACGGCCTGGTTCACCGCGCCGGCGCCGACCGATTGAAGCTCGACCTTCTCGCCGTCCTTCACCATGCCGGCGATGGCCCCGGCGACGGAGGCGGGCGATGATTTGGAGGAAACCTTCAGGCATCCGTCTTCGGGTTTGCGCAGGGGTGCTGCCATGGTCGTCCTTTTCGGTAGCGTGTCGATACTGCCGTTTCGTGGTGCGTTGCCGGGCATATGCCCAGATGGTGCCGAATAGCTATTGCGTCATTCTAGTATTTCGCGCGCGCGGGCGCAACAGGCGACAAGGCGCGCGCTTCAAAGCTTCTGCACAGGGAAGGACACGACGATGCGATCGCGCTCGACGCGCACGTCCGGCTGCACGTCGGGCTCCAGGTAGTAGGAGCGCGCAAGGTCAGAGAAGGGGCGGCGCAGCGCGTCGGCGAACAGCTGGGCGTCAAGCGGGTCGATGCGCAACCCGCGCGCATCCTGGGGCAGCGTCTTGGGCGCGCGCGGGCGTTTCCGGGCGGCGGCAGGGGCTTCGATGCGCACGCGGTCGGTGATGGGCCCCAGCGGCGCGATGGCGCCGTCGAGGATGCGGCGGCAGGTGCGCTCGGAGAGGGACAGCCCCAGCCGCGCGGCGATGGCGCGAAACGACGCGGGATCGGACGCGGCGCCCAGCTGCTTGCAGGCGGGAAGCGCTTCCTCGTCGGCGCAGAAGGCGCGCTGCGAGGGCGTGAGGGACGAGACGGCGAACGCGTGCAGGGTGGCGGCGATCTCCGCCGGAGAGCCCACGTAGACCGTGCAATCCTTGGCGGAGTCGAGGGCGAACTCGCAGGCGGTGCGCAGGATGTTGCGCGGGCCGCGAACGGCGACCGATCCGGTCTCGGTCTGATGGAACGTGGGAAAGCTCGACTGGTCGGCGCGCTCGGCCAGACGCGCCGTGTCCGACGAGAACACGAACGCCGCGCCCTTCCCCGCATCCGACCACGCCACGCGCGCCTCTTCGCAGTTGCAGGCGATGGAGAACAGCGCCATGCCGCGGCCGTGAACACCCCACTTGTCCATGTGCACGGTGTCGAGCTTCGAGGTGACGCGCGGCTCGAAGATGCGCTCGTGCATGGAGGGCGGCACGCCGTCGCCGTCGTCCACCATGACGAGCGTCCGCTGGCCACCCTCCTTCGAAGCGGCCAGGAAGATGGAGCGCGCGTGCGCGTCGCGAGCGTTGCGCAGCGCCTCGATGACGATATCTTCCGTGCAGCGGATGTCGTGCGCGGCCTGGCGGCGCTCGGCTTCCTCGGTGCGCAGGCGCACGAAGCCGTTGCCGAAGTCGTCCTCAACGCGAAACGGCGAGACCTCGCTCGCCGTTTCGATGAACTCTTTCAAACGCTCGTCAGGCACGGAACGCTACTTCGCGATGCCCACCGCGCGGCTTTCGCGGATGACCACGACCTTCACCTGGCCGGGGTACTGCATCTCGTTCTCGATGCGGTGCGCGATGTCGTGGGCCAGAACCACCGTGGCGGCCTCGTCCACCTTGTCCGGCTCCACCATCACGCGGACCTCGCGGCCGGCCTGGATGGCGTAGGTGCGCTCGACGCCCTTGTAAGAGTTGGCGATCTCCTCCAGCTTCTCCAGACGCTTGACGTAGGCGTCCAGCGTCTCCTTGCGGGCGCCGGGACGCGCGGCCGACACGGCGTCGGCAGCCTGGACGAGCACGGCCAGCACGCTCTCCGGCTCGATGTCGTTGTGGTGCGCCTCGATGGCGTGGACGATCTCGCCCTTCTCGCCGAAGCGGCGGGCCAGATCGGCGCCGATGACGGCGTGGCTGCCCTCCACCTCGTGGTCGACGGCCTTGCCCAAATCGTGCAGAAGGCCGGCGCGCTTGGCGGGCACGGGGTCAAGCCCCAGCTCGGAGGCCATGACGCCGGTGAGGTAGGCCACCTCAAGCGAATGGTTCAAAACGTTCTGCCCGTAGGAGGTGCGGTAGCGCAGGCGGCCAAGCGTGCGCACGAGCTCAGGGTGCAGGTCGTGGATGCCCGTGTCGAAGGCGGCCTGCTCACCGGCCTCCTGCACGCGCTGGTTCACCAGCGACTCGGCCTTCTTGAACATCTCCTCGATGCGCGCGGGGTGGATGCGCCCGTCGGCGATGAGGTTCTCCATCGTCACGCGGCCGATCTCGCGGCGCACCGGGTCGAAGCACGAGATGGTGACGCACTCGGGCGTGTCGTCGATGATGAGGTTCGTGCCGGTCAGCTGCTCGAACGAGCGGATGTTGCGGCCCTCGCGGCCGATGATGCGGCCCTTCAGGTCGTCCGAGGGGATGTGGATGGTGCTGACGGTGTTCTCGGCGGAATGGTCGGCGGCCACGCGCTGGATGGCCAGGCTCAGGATGGAGCGGGCTTTCTTGTCGGCCTCGGCCTTGGTGCGCGTCTCGGCGTCGCGGATGATGGCGGCCGACTCGTGGGTGACTTCTTCCTTCAGCGTGTCGAGCAGCTCGGCCTTCGCCTCTTCTGGCGTCATGCCGGCCACGCCCTCCAGGCGGCGCGTGATCTCGCGCGAGGCCTCGTCAAGCTCATCGGAGCGACGGTCCAGCTGGCCCTGCAGCGAGGCGATCTGCTGCTCGCGGGCGTCCAGCGACTCAACGCGGCGGTCAAGCGACTCCTCGCGCTGCGAGACGCGGTTCTCCGCGGCGCGAATCTCCTTCATGCGCTCCTTGCTTTCGGCCTGGGCCTCCTGCTTGAGCTTGAGCGCCTCGTCCTTTGCCTCGATGATGGCCTCGCGGCGCATCGTCTCGGCCTGGCGCTGGGCGTCGGCCACGGTGTCGGCGGCCTGGCTCTTCGCCTTGCTCACCAGCTCCTCGGCCTCCTGGGCGGCGCGCTTGGTGGAAGAGTTCGCGACGAAGCGCGAGATGATGAAGCCGACGACCACGCCGGCGACGATGCCGATGACGGCCCACATTGCCTCGATAGGCATGCGATCCTCCTTTCCCCAGGTCACAGATGATGACAGGGAACCTTTGAATTCAATGGGTATAAGCCGGCAGAGCCGGGCATGAGCGAATGCGCCGATCAAGAGCACTTATGGAATTATCTCTATAAGAAAACGCCCCAAAGGGCCGCTAACACTCAAGCTCTTCCATGATAAAGCTAGTTGCGGGGAAGATAAAGCGGCAACCGGAAATTAGGCGCCGTTTTGCATAATCGGCGCGCCAGCAGGCGCGGCTGGGGGACGCCTGCGCGGCCGGTTTTCGACGGCGAGAGCGCCGGCGCGCAGGGACACAGAGCGTTAGGCGCCGGTCTCTTCCTGCCAGCGCCGCGCCGCGCGGGCGGCCGTCGAGGACGAGAAGCCCTTCTGGACGAGGCGGCGGTAGGCGGCCTCGCGCGCGTTCTTGGCGCGCGGGGGCTTGCGGCGCAGCAGCGCCAGAGCGCGCTCGGACTCGGCGTCGTCGTCCGCTTCGGCGTCGAGCAGGGACGTGACGCTCGACGGGTCGATGCCTGCCTCGGACAGCTCGCGCGCGATGCCGACGCAGCCCTTCCCCGCCGCCAGGCGCGAGCGCACGAGCGCGTCCGCGTAGCGCGCGTCGTCCACGTAGCCCCACCGCACGGCGCAGGCGACCGCCTCCTCAGCGCTCTCTTCGCTGAAGCCGTCAGCGACAAGGCGCCGCTTGAGGGGCGCGGATGCCTGCTCACGCACCGCGCACAGACGCTCGACCTTTTTCAGGGCGCGCCGCAGCTCTTCCTCGGGGCTTTCGTCAGGTTCGAAAGCCTGGTCCGCTGCCGCGCTGTCGCTTGCTGCGCCGAAGCGCGACGAACCGCTGCGCTTCGGCTGGCCCGCCGATACAGCCGACCGCCCCTGATCGCACGGGTTGGGAGCACTACCTTCGGACCAGCGCGCCGCGCGCGAAAACCCGCGCGACACTGCCTGGCGCACGTCGTCTCCACCTGCCAGCGGCGAGGCGGCATCCGGCTCCGACGCGCGCGACGGGACGTTGCCGGCCGCAGGAGACGCAGCAAAGGCGGCGCGTGCATCGTTCGGGCGGCCGGAGCGCGCCGGCGTGTCCTCAGGCCCCGCGCCCGCCTCGATGGCGGCCATGCGGGCCTTCAGCTGCGCGATGGTGCGCGCGCGGGCGTCGTCCACCTACTTCTTCCCCTTCGGCTTCGCCACGGGCGTCAGAGCGTCGGCCTCCTCCGGCGTGCGGGTGGCCACCGGGATGCCGTAGGCCTCGCGCACCTTCGCCTCAAGCTCCTCGCGCAGCTCGGGGTTCTCGCGCAGGGTGAGCTTTGCGGCCTCGCGGCCCTGGCCCAGGCGCTGCTCGCCGTAGGTGTACCAGGCGCCGCTCTTCTTCGCCGCGCCGCACTCCACGGCCATGTCGATGATGCAGCCTTCCTTCGAGATGCCCTCGCCGTACATCAGGTCGAACTCGGCCTGGCGGAACGGCGGGGCCACCTTGTTCTTCACCACCTTGGCGCGCACGCGGTTGCCCACGATGTCGCCGTCCTTCTTGATGGAGTCGATGCGGCGGATGTCGATGCGCACGCTGGAGAAGAACTTCAGCGCGCGGCCGCCGGTGGTGGTCTCGGGGTTGCCGAACATCACGCCGATCTTCTCGCGCAGCTGGTTGATGAAGATGCAGGTGGTGTTCGACTTCGACAGCGAACCGGCCAGCTTGCGCAGCGCCTGGGACATCAGGCGCGCCTGCAGGCCCACGTTCGAGTCGCCGATCTCGCCCTCGATCTCGGCGCGCGGCACGAGCGCCGCCACCGAGTCGATGACCACGCAGTCGATGGCGCCCGAGCGCACGAGCATGTCGCAGATCTCCAGCGCCTGCTCGCCGTAGTCGGGCTGGGAGATCAGCACCTCGTCGATGTCCACGCCCAGTCGCGCCGCGTACACGGGGTCCAGCGCGTGCTCGGCGTCGATGAACGCCACGATGCCGCCCATGGCCTGCGCCTCCGCGAGGATCTGCAGGGCCAGCGTCGTCTTGCCGCTGGACTCGGGGCCGTAGATCTCGATGATGCGGCCGCGCGGCACGCCGCCGATGCCCAGCGCCGCGTCAAGCGGCAGCGACCCGGTGGGGATGACGCCGATGTCGAGGTTGTGGCCGCTCTCGCCGTATTTCATGATGGAGCCGTTGCCGAACTTCGACTCGATCTGGTCGGTGGTGAGCTTGAGCATCTTCGCTTTTTCGTCGTTCATCTTCCCTCTTTTCCGTCCGCGCACCGCGTGCTCGTACCATTATGCGTACAAATGTTTGCTTGTCAAGCGGGATTCCCGTCGCGCCCTCATGATAGGGCCGCAACCTTGCACCGCGGTTGCGCAACCGTCGCCTGAAGCTTGCGCGCTTCCCCTCCGGTTCTTGCACCGATCCAGCGCGCCTGGCGCCGGAACCATGCCCGGATCCGGCGCGGACCTTGCACAGGCGCCGCCGGAACATCGCGCCAACCTGCGGCCCCTGAGCAGGACGCCGAACGCGCCTCTCAGCCCTCCAGCTGCGCCAGCAGCGCCTCCAGCGCGGCCTCCACGGTGCGGGCGCGCACCTCTCCGCGGTCGCCGGGAAACGAGAAGCAGCGGGCTTCGACCTGGCCGCCGCGCGCGGCCACGGCCATCCACACGGTGCCAACCGGCTTGCCCGGCTCAGCCCCGCCCGGGCCCGCGATGCCCGTCACGGCCACGGCCAGGTCGCATTCCAGCTGGCGGCAGGCCCCTTCGGCCATCGCGCAGGCCGTCTGGCGGCTCACCGCGCCCATGGAGTCCAGCACCGCGGCGGAAACGCCCAGCACGTCGCGCTTCACGTCGGTCGCGTAGCTGACCACGCCGCCGCGCACGACCGCCGAGCTGCCCGGCACAGCCGTCAGGGCCGCGGCGATCATGCCGCCGGTCAGGCTCTCCGCCGTGCCCATCGTCATGCCGTGCGCGCCCGCGCGCTCGACCACCGAACGCGCCAGCGCCACGAGCCGCTCGGCGTTCGGAGCGGCGCCAGCGCCGTCCGCAACCTGCGCTTCCGCCGCGCAACCTGCCGCCGCACCCGCAAGCTCTCCATCAGCCGCAACGCCGTCCTCCCCCGCCGGCGCGAACCCCAGCAGGTGCCGCGCCTTAGCGAAGTAGTCCAGCATCGACACGATGGTCAGCACCACGGCAGCGATCATCGCCAGCCAGGCGACGAGGTACAGCGGGCTGGCCAGCGCGGCCAGCGGGTCCACCGCCACCACGGAATCCTTCACGATGAACAGCACGATGGCGACGATCTGCGTGACCGTCTTCGCCTTGCCGTACCAGCTGGCAGCGATGACGGTGCCCTTGCTGGCCGCCACCATGCGGATGCCCGAGACGATGAACTCGCGCGTTAGGATGATGAGCGCCGGCCACGAGGGCAGAACCCCCAGCTCGATGAGGGACAGAAGCGCCGCCGCCACGAGGATCTTGTCAGCCAGCGGGTCCATGAACTTGCCGAAGTCGGTCACCTCGCCGCGACTGCGCGCCAGATAGCCGTCCAGCCCGTCGGTGGCGGCCAGCACGATGAAGATGGCCGCGGCCACCCACGACTTCACCACCAGCGCGTTGTCCAGGCCGAAGTAGGCCGGCCACGGACTGATGAGCGCCACCACAAACACCGGCACCAGGCAGATGCGCACAAGTGTGACGACGTTCGCCGGCGTCCACAGCCGCTCGGAGGTGGAGGGGGCGAACGCCGGCCCGCCTCCCTTGCCGTCGCGCGCCGCCATCAGGCGCCTTCCATCTCGTAGAGCAGCGTGTCTTCGATGGTCACGGACACGACCTCGCCCGGCTCGCCCGTCTCCAGGTAGGTTACGCCGTCCACCTCGGGCGCCTGGCAGGCCGCGCGCCCGTAGAGCTGCCCGTCCTCTTCGCGTCCGAGCACCAGCACGTCGAGCGTTTGCCCCACGCGCGCCGCCGTGCGGGCGTGCCCGATGGAGTCGGCCATCTCGCGCAGCAGCCGCGCCCGCTCTTCCTTCTCGTCGTCGGGCACCTGGTCGGGAAGGTCGGCCGCGCGGGTGCCCTCTTCGCGCGAATAGGCGAACACGCCCGCGTAGTCCAGCTCGGCCTCTTCCAGAAAGTCCAGAAGCTCCTGGAACTCGTCTTCGGTCTCGCCGGGGAAGCCCGCGATGAACGTGGAGCGCAGCGTGATGCCCGGCACGCGCTCGCGCATCCGTCGCACGAGCGCCAGGTTCTCGTCGTAGGATCCGCGGCGGTTCATCGCGGCTAGCACGCGCGCGCTGGCGTGCTGCAGGGGCACGTCCAGGTAGCGGCAGACGTTGGGATGCGACGCGATGGCGTCCAGCAGCTCGTCGGTCACCCCGTCGGGCTCCACGTACATGAGGCGGAACCACGTATCTGGGAACTCGTCCGCCAGCGCGGACAGAAGCCGCGCCGTGCTGGAGGGCGCGGGCAGGTCGGCGCCCCACCGCCCCGTGTCCTGGGCGATCAGCGTGACCTCGCGCACGCCCGCCGCCACCCGCTCGGTCACCGCGCGGCGGATGTCGTCCAGCGGGAAGCTGCGGAAGCGCCCCCGGATGTAGGGGATGGCGCAGAACGAGCAGAAGCGGTTGCAGCCGTCGGCGATCTTCACGTAGGCCGCCGGATGACCCGCCCACGGCGAGGGCGCGCCGTCTCCCGCCGCCGCGTCGAGCGCCGCTTCAGGGAACAGCCCGCGCAGCACCTCCACGATGTCGTCCTCGCGGCTGCAGGGGACGAAGGCCGACGCCTCCGACAGCTCGCCTTCCAGCTCTGCGCCGTAGCGCGCGGGCAAACATCCCGCCACCACCAGCTTGCGGCTGCCGTCGTCGAAGCCGGCCAGCCCGCTGACCTCGAAGATGGCCTGCAGGCTCTCCTCGGTGGCCGCCTGGATGAACGAGCACGTGTTGATGACGGCCGCATCGGCAGCCGCCACGTCGTCGGTGACGGCGAAGCCGGCTGCCTGGACGCGCGCCGTCATGTCGGCGGTGTCCACCTCGTTCTTGGCGCAGCCCAGCGTCACGAACGAAACGGCCGGGCGCGCCGGGGCCCTGCCCGCGCACCCGAGCCGATCCACGTCGATGTTGGTCATGCCGCGCGCCCCTTAGCGGTAGTTCACGTACTGCAACGGCTGGCCGTAGTCCTGGCCCTTGAGGAACGAGATGACCTCCTGCAGCGTGTCGCGGCTGGCCGAGCTCACGCGCAGCTTGTCGCCCTCGATCTGCACCTTCACCTTCAGCTTGGTGGCCTTGATGTCCTTGTTGATCTTTCCGGCGGTCTCCTTGTCGATGCCCTCCATGATGGTGGCGCTCTGGCGCACGCTCTGGCCGGCGGCCGGCTGCGGGTCGCCCCACTTCACGGCGGACAGGTCGATGCCGCGCTTGACCAGCTTCGAGCCGATGACGTCGATCACCTGGCGCGCCACGAAGTCGCTCGGCGCCGACACGCCCAGCTGGCGGGCCGCCTTGTCAAGCGAGATCTCCGCGCCCGACCCCTTCAGGTCGTAGCGCTGCGACAGCTCGCGCTTCGCCTGCTGGTAGGCGTTGTCCACCTCCTGCATGTCCACCGTCGAAACGACGTCGAAGCTCGATTCCTTCGCCATGGGTTCTCCTTTCATGAAACCGGGCGCGCAGCGCCGCGCGCCCGGGCCGTTGCCTGCATCAAGCCGCCCGTCAGGCAGCCTGGTCCCCGCCAGTCGCGCCGTCCTGCGCGCCCGCGTCAGCGGTGCCGCCATCGGCATCCGTCGTGGACCCCGCGGACGAACCGGGATGCTCTTCCTTCCATTTCTCCAGGTAGGCGTTGAAGTCGACGGAAGCGGTGGGGATGCCGCCGCCCTCCTGGGTGAACTCAACCGGCTCGCCGTCCACCGTGACGGAGATGAGGTCGGTCGTCCACGTGGCGAGCGACCACGTGCCCGTCACCTCAACCGTCTCGGAGGCGCCGGCCTCCAAATACACCGGCTCAGCCGCGCCGCCGTCGGTGGACACCTCCGCGTAGACGTCCTGTCCCGCGGCCACCTTGTACTCCACCGTCACGCTCGTCGGTGGCGTGGCGACGGCAGGCTGCTCGGCAGCGTCTTCGCTGTCCTCGCCGGTCTGAGTGGTGTCGGTGAGCCCGGTGATGGGCACGGTGGAAAGGTCCTCGGTCTGCTGGCCGCCCTTGGGGCCGAACACCAGAAACGCGATGACGACGAGCAGCACCAGAATGACTGCGCCCGCGATGATGAAGGGCAGCTTCGACTGCACCGCGCCGGCGTTCTGCGGCCCGGCGTAGAAGTTGGTGTACTGGGAGTTCGGCAGCGCCGTGTGGCGGCTGGGGTGCAGCCGGTCGGACTGGCGGGTGCGCGCCATGGGCGGCGCGTCGTACTCGCCGCGCGAGAACGTGCGGCGGTCGTCGTAGAGCGTGCGCCCCAGCGCATTCTGCCGCGGCGGGCGCTCCTCGGCGGCCGGCGGGGCAGAACGCCGCTGGCCGGACCCCGTGCGCGGACGACGCGGGCCGCCCTCGCTGTCGGGAACCGCGCCGGAGCGCGCCTTGCCTACCTGGAACGCGTAGGCGGCGTCCAAATACATCCGCGTGATCTCGGAGGGGTTCAGCCCCACCAGGCGCGCGTAGGCGTTGATCATGTTGCGGGCGTAGCCGCGCGGGGGCATGCGCGAGAAGTCCTCGGCCTCGATGGACCGCAGGATGTCGGGACGGATGCGCAGCTGGCGCGCCACGGAGGCGACGTCGAGCCCCTGGTGCTCGCGCGCCTCGCGCAGGATGGCTCCGAACGTTAGCTGTGCCATGTCATCACTCCTCGGAAGCGTCGTTGGCTTCGAACGCCTTCAACGTCTCAAGCTCCATGGCGTCCACGAGCACCTCGCGCGGCTTGCTGCCGTTCGGAGGGCCCACCACGCCCTTGTTCTCGAGCATGTCCATTATACGGCCTGCGCGGGAATAACCCACCTTCAGGCGGCGCTGGATGTTGGAGGTCGATCCCAGCCCCGTGGACACCACGATGTCGGCGGCCTCCCACAGAAGCGGGTCGTCGCTGGTGCCCGAACCGCCCGAGCCGTCGGGCTGCGAGTCGCCCAGCGTGATGAGGTTGGTTTTCAGGATCTCGGTGTGGTACTCCGGCTCGCCCTGCGCCTTGAGCGCCTCCACCACGGCCGAGATCTCCTCGTTGGACACGAAGCAGCCCTGCATGCGCTGGGGCTTGGCGTACTCGGGCTTGCTGAACAGCAGGTCGCCTAGGCCGATGAGCCGCTCGGCGCCCGGAGTGTCCAAGATCACGCGGCTGTCGATGCCCGAGGCCACGTTGAACGCGATGCGGTTGGTGATGTTGGCCTTGATGAGGCCCGTCACCACGTTGGTGGAGGGGCGCTGCGTCGCCACGATCAGGTGGATGCCCGCCGCGCGCGCCAGCTGCGCGATGCGGCTGATGGAGAACTCCACCTCCTTGCCGACGTTCATCATGAGGTCGGCCAGCTCGTCGATGATGATGACGATGTAGGGCAGCTTGTCGCCCCACTGGCGCTCGAAGTCCTCCCCCGCCTCCGCGGCGCGCTCGGCCTCGGCGGCCTCCCTCGCCGCGATCTCGTTGAACTGGGCGATGTTGCGCGCGCCGGCCTTGCTGAACACCTTCAGGCGCCGCTCCATCTCGGCCACGCCCCAGGCCAGGGCGCTGGCGGCCTCCTTCGCCTCCGTGACCACGGGCACGTAGAGGTGCGGGATGCCGTTGTAGGGCGTGAACTCCACGCGCTTGGGGTCCACCATGATGAAGCGGACCTCGGAGGGCGTGGCGCGCATGAGGATGGACATGATCATCGCGTTGATGGACACCGACTTGCCCGAACCGGTGGTGCCGCCGATCAGAAGGTGCGGCATCTTCGCCAGGTCGGTGACGATGTGGTGGCCCTCCACGTCCTCGCCGATGGCGATCTGCAAAGGGCCGGCGGGCGCGTCGCGCAGCACGTCGCCCAGAAGCACCGTGCGGCGCGTGCGGTTGGGCACCTCGATGCCCACGTAGTTCGTGCCGGGGATGGGTGCGAAGATGCGCACGCCGGGCGCGGCCAGCGCCAGCGCGATGTCGGCCTCCAGCGCCGTCACGCGGCTCACGCGAACGCCGGCGGGCAGGTCCACCTTGAACAGGGTGACGGTGGGACCGGCCACCCAGCCCACCACCTCGGCCATGATCTTGAAGTCCTCGAGCGTCTCCTGCAGGCACTGGGCCGTGTCGCGCAGCTCGTCCTCGTTGTCCAGTGAGCGGTCCTTCGGGTCGGTGGACTTCAGCAGGTCGGGCGACGGAAGGTGGAAGCCGTCGGCATCGGCTTCGGGCCCATCCGCCGCAACGGGGGCCGCCGGCGCCGGACGAGAAGCGCGCTTCTCGGCAGGCGAGACGGCGCGCGGGGCCTCGGCGTCCTCGGCGGCGCGCTTGGCGCGGCCGAGCTTGCGCGTCATGCGGGCGGTCTCGCCCGCCACCGGCTCCACCGCAGAGGCGTCCGCCGGGCGCGCTTCAGCCGCGGCCGGCTCCAGCACCGCCGTCGTGCCGTCGAGCACCGCGGTCTTGCCGGAATCGCCCGCCTTGCGCCGCGTCGGGCGCCGCTTGCGGGAGCGCTCGGCGTCCGCGCCGGCCAGCGGCACGAAGCCCGCCGCCTGGTTCGCAGCCTCGTACGGCGGCGCGGGCAGCACGTCTTCGGCCTCGGCGCGCTCGCGCTCCTTCTCGGCCCGCCGCGCGCGCACGCGCTCGATGATGCCCGAAAACGAGAACCCGATAACCACGAAGCCGGCCACGGCCAGCCCCACCATCAGGATGGCCGAGATCACCTGGCCCAAAAGCGTGAAGCCCGCCCAGGCGACGCCCGCGCCGATGTAGCCGCCGCGCGCGGCCAGCTGCTCGGGCTCGAACAGCGCCGAGGGCACGCCCTCGTCCCCCGGAGAGAACGGCGTGGTCAGCGCCAGCAGCACGAGCACAGCCAGAAGCACCATGCACAGCCCCACGGCGATGCGCGTGGGAACCCGCTCGCGGTCGAAGCGCACGAGGAAGCTCACGCCGCAGGCCAGCAGGAACACGGGCAGCAGGTAGGCGCCCAGCCCCAGCGTCAAGTGCAGCGCGGTGGACAGAAACGACGCCACCACGGCGTCGGAGGGCAGCACGGCGGCCACCATCAGCACCACGGCCAGCACGGCGAACACCACGCCGGCGATGTCGCGGCGCGTGCGCTCGTCGAAGATGCGCGCCTCGTCGGGCACGGCGGGCTCGGCGGGCTTGCGCCGCGCGTTCTTCTCGGCCGGCGACACCGCGCGCTTGCGGCTACCAGTACCGGAGGTCCTCTTCTTCGTTTCCTCGTTCGCTTTTCGGGCCACGGGCCCCACTCCTCACTGCTGCGTTTCTCGTGCGTTTCCCCGCCGCCCGCACCGCGCTGCGCTGCGCGGGCGGCGGGTTGGAAGCTAGATCTCGACGATGTTGATGACGGCCAGCGGGCGCTGCTTGGCGCGGTCCCAGAGTATCGACAGCACCGAGTCGCGCGCGGCCTTGCGCAGCTCCTTGATGCCGCCGCCGCGGCCCAGCTGGCGCTTGAGCGCGTTGCGCACCGCCGAGCGCACGTCGTCGGCCAGGTAGCCGTCGTCGCCGCCGGTGATGCCGTGCATCTCCACCTGCACCTCGCCCTTCAGCTCGCGCGTGGAAAGCGACACGGCGCAGGCCACGGCCGCCACGCCCTGGGTGCCCATCTCGGAGCGCTCGTTGAGCACGTCCTGGGAGGTGTCGCCCACCGACAGGCCGTCCACGAACACAATGCCGCTCTCCACCACGGGGCCGCGCTCGACGCCGCGCGAGGACAGCACGAGGCTCTCGCCGTTCTCCAGAAGGAAGATGTTGTCGCGCGGCACGCCGGTGGCCTCGGCCAGGCTGGCGTGCGCCCGCAGGTGGGTGGCCTCGCCGTGCACGGGCATGAACGCGCGCGGCTGCACGATGGACAGCACGAGCTTCAGCTCCTCGGCGCCGGCATGGCCCGACACGTGCACCATCGCGCGGCTCTTGTCGTACACGTCCGCGCCGATCTTGGCCAGCGAGTTGATGACGCGCGTCACCGCCTTCTCGTTGCCGGGCACCGGCGACGCGGAGATGATCACCGTGTCGCCCTGGTCGATCTCGATGGTCTTGTGCTCGCCGTTGGCGATGCGCGCCAGCGCCGAGAGCGGCTCGCCCTGGCTGCCGGTGCACATGACGACCACCTTCTCGGGCGGCAGCCCGCGCAGCTCGTAGGCGTCCACGATGTCGTCGTCGCTGATGTTGAGGTAGCCCAGACGGCGTGCGATGTCGGTGTTCTGCACCATCGAGCGGCCCGTCACCACCACCTTGCGCCCGTTGGCCACCGCCGCGTCGCAGATCTGCTGCATGCGGTGGATGTGGCTGGCGAACGAGGCGATGATGACGCGCCCCTTCGCCTGCGCGATGATGGGCCCCAGCGTCTTGCCCACCTCGGCCTCGGACGGCGTGAAGCTTTTCACCTGGGCGTTGGTGGAGTCGCTCATCATCAGGTCCACGCCCATCTTGCTGAAGCGCGCCAGCGCCCCGAAGTCGGTGTGGATGCCGTCGATGGGCGTCTGGTCCAGCTTGAAGTCGCCGGTATGCAGCACGTTGCCGGCCGGGCTCTGGAAGAACACGCCCACCGCGCCGGGGATGGAGTGGTTCACGGCGAAGAACTCCGCGGTGATGCAGCCCAGCTTCACCTTGTCGCCGGGCTTGATCTCCACCAGCTTGGCGTTCTTGACGCGGTGCTCCTTGAACTTGCCCTCGATGAGACCCAGCGTCAGCTTCGTGGCGTAGATGGGCACCTGGCGGTCCAGGTCCTTCAGCAGGTAGGGCAGCGTGCCGGTGTGGTCCTCGTGCCCGTGGGTCACCACGATGCCGCGCAGCTTGTCGGCGTGCTCCAGCACGTAGGTGTAGTCGGGCAGGATCAGGTCGATGCCGGGATGGTCGTCGTCGGGGAACATCAATCCGGCGTCGTCCACGATCAGGTCGTTGCCGCACTCGAACACCGTCATGTTCTTGCCGATGGCGTCCAGGCCGCCCAGCGGGATGACGTTGAGCGTGGCCTTGGGGTCCTTCTTGGGCGAGGTGAAGTCGCGCTTGCCCTGGTTGCGGGCACCGCCCTTGCCGGCGGGCTTGCCCTCCTTGGTCAGCTGCGGACGCGTGCGGTCGATGCTGACGTGCTTGTACGAGCGCGTGCCGCGGTCGTCGTCGCGGCGGCGCCGGGGACGGCGGCGCTCCTCGCCGGAGCGCTCGGGGGCCTCAGGGGTCGTTTGGTCCATGGGTTTCCTATCGTTTCCTTTCCACTGCGCGGCGAAAAACGCGCCGCGCGTCCTCATACCGAACAAACCGCAAAGCCCCTGGTGCGGGGCTTTGCGGCGATGCGCGCATATGGATGCAGGGGCTGCTCCGCCGCCGCTGTGCGGGTGCGCGCTACAGCACGCCCACCTCGCGCATGATGGCGGCCAAGCGCTCGGACTGCTCGGGCGTGGCGTCCACCAGAGGCAGGCGCACGCCGCCCACCGGGAAGCCCGCAAGCTTCAGCGCTTCCTTCACCAGGATGGGGTTCGACGTTTCGAACAGGCCCTTCATCAGCGGCATGAGCCGCTCGTTGGCCGCTTCCGCCTCGTCCCAGCGGCCCTGGGCGCACAGATCCACGATCTCCTTCATGCGCGCGGGCGCCACGTTGCCGATGGTGGAGATCACGCCCACGCCGCCCAGCTTCATGATGTCGCAGGTGGCCGAGTCGTCACCGGAGTACACGGAGAAGCCCTCGGGCGCGCCCTCCACGATGGCGCGCACCTGGTCCATGTCGCCGGAGGCCTCCTTCACGGCCACGACGTTGGCGAACTCGCGCGCCAGGCGCAGCGTGGTCTCGGCGGTCATGTTCACCACGCAGCGGCCGGGGATGTTGTACAGGATGATGGGCAGCTCCACCGCGCCGGCGATGGCCTGGAAGTGGCGGTAGATGCCCTCCTGCGGCGGCTTGTTGTAGTAGGGCACCACGGCCATGAACCCGTCCACGCCCAGCTTCTGAACGTCGCGCGCGAAGTCGATGGTGTCCTCGGTGCAGTTGTCGCCCACGTTGGCGATGACGGGCACGCGCCCGCCCACCGCGGCCACGACGGCGCGGAACAGATCCATCTTCTGCGGGTAGAACACCGTGGGGCTCTCGCCGGTGGTGCCGCTGATGATGAGGGCGTCGCTGCCGCCTTCGACCAGGCGGTCGGCAAGCTGCTGCGCGCGGTCGAGGTCCAGCTCCAGCTTCTCGTTGAAGGGCGTCACCATCGCCGGGATCATCCGGCCGAAACGGGGTTCGGGCATCTTCCACTCCTCACCGCCTGGCAACCCAGGCTTATCTCGCTGCGGGACGGCGCCCGGCAGGCTGCATCGGATGCGCGCCGGCGCGCTGCCGGCTCGCATCCTGCGATTATCGCATGACGCAGCCGATCCTGGCCGGTCAGCCCAGGAAGTTCTCCAAACCTACAACGAGGCCCGAGCGCTCCCCCACGCTGCGGATGCCCAGCAGCACGCCGGGCATGTAGGAGGAGCGGTCCCACGAGTCGTGGCGGATGGTCAGCGTCTGGCCCAGCGAGCCGAACACGACCTCCTGGCTGGCCACGTAGCCCATCGAGCGGACGGAGTGCACCGGCACGCCGGCCACCAGCGCCCCGCGCGCGCCCTCCGCGCCGGCGATCTCG
>DVIW01000038.1 GCA_018710945.1 Candidatus Aphodovivens avistercoris
CACGTCCTGGCCCTGATCGCGGAAGTACTCGGCCTCGGTCAGGCCGGCCAGGCCGACGCGCAGACGCGCTCCCGGAGGCTCGTTCATCTGGCCGTAAACCAGGCAGGTCTTCTCGATAACGCCGGACTCGCTCATCTCCAGGTACAGGTCGGTACCCTCGCGGGTGCGCTCGCCCACGCCCGTGAACACCGACGTGCCGCCGTGCTCCTGGGCCAGGTTGTTGATGAGCTCCTGGATGATAACGGTCTTGCCCACGCCGGCGCCGCCGAACAGGCCCGTCTTGCCGCCCTTGATGAACGGCTCGATCAGGTCGATGGCCTTGATGCCGGTCTCAAAGATCTCGGTCTTCGTGGACAGCTCGTCGAACTCCGGCGTCGGACGGTGGATGGGCATGTAGCCCTTCACGTCGGGCATCGGCTTCTCGTCCACCGGCTCGCCCACGACGTTCCAGATGCGGCCGAGGGTCTCGGGACCCACGGGCATCATGATGGGATGGCCGGTGTCCACAGCCTCCAGGCCGCGGATCAGGCCGTCGGTGGAGCTCATGGCAACGGAGCGCACCAGGTTGCCGGGAAGCTGGGTCTCAACCTCCAGCACCAGGTGGATGTCGCCGGCCAGGGTCTTGGCATCGACCGTCAGGGCGTTGTAGATCGCCGGCATCTGGTCCGGCGGAAACTCAACGTCCACGACCGGGCCGACGATGCGCACGATGCGACCGGTCGCGCCTTTGCTGGCCTCGAGCTCCTCTCTGGTAATCAATTGCTCACTCATTTATTCCTCCAAAGCCGCTGCGCCACCGACGATCTCAGAGATCTCCGTCGTGATGGCACCCTGACGGACACGGTTGTACAGTCTGGTCAACGTTTCGACCATCTCGTTGGCATTGTCGGTCGCCGACTTCATCGCCGTGCGACGAGCACCCTGCTCGGCAGCGGCCGAGTCGATGAGCGCGTAGTAGAACGTGTTGCGCATGTACGCTTTCATCAGCTCGAACATCACCGTAGTGGGGTCGGGCTCGAAGTCGATGTCGCCGGGAAGCGTCTCCTCGTCCTTGTCGACGAACTGCTCGAAGACGTCCTCTTCCTTCGGCTCCAAACCCAGCACCTCGGCGTAGGGCTTCAAGTCAACCGGGAGCACCTGCTGCTCGATGAGCGTCTGCTCGGCACCGTTCTTGGCGTGGTTGAAGATGAGGAACACCTCATCGTTGCGCCCGTAGCGGTAGCCGTCGCCCACGTACTGCGAGATCTCGGCCGCCTCTTCGTAGGTCGGATCGGCCGACAGGTCGCGGAACTCGAACACAGGCTTGATGCCGCGGTAGTTGAAGTAGCCGATGGCCTTCTTGCCGCACGCGATGACCTCAACCTCGATGCCCTGGCGCTGCTTCTCCTTGATGAGCTTCTCGGCGTGGCGAAGGACGTTGCTGTTGAAGCCGCCGGCCAGGCCGCGGTCGGAGGTGACGACCACCACCACGGCCTTCTTCACCTCGCCGTGCTCGACGAGCAGCGGCTCGGCATCCAGCGTGACGTTCTTCGCCGTGCTGATCAGGATGTCAGAGATGATGTTCGCCCAGGGCAGCGCATTCTCCGCACGCTCGGTGGCGCGGCGGATCTTGGCCGCCGCCACCATCTCCATCGTGCGCGTGATCTGCTTCGTCGAGCTGACCGAGTTTATGCGCCTTTCAATGTCGTGAAGGTTGGGCATACGCTACCTACCTTACGCCGTGGGGGCGAACTGGGTCTTGAACGACTCGATGGCGCTGTTCAAGGCAGCCTTCGTCTCGTCGGTGAACTTCTTCTCCGTCTCGACGCTCGACACCAGGTCCGCATGAGAGGCATGCAGGTAGTCCAGCAGCTCGCCGCGGAAGCGAACCACGTCGGACACCGGGATGTCGTCCAGGTAGCCCTGGCCGGCCGCGTAGATGGCGATGGCCTGATCGTAGAACGGCATCGGCACGTAGCGGCCCTGCTTCAGCAGCTCCGTCATGTGCGCGCCGCGGTTCAGCTGATCCTGCGTGGCCTTGTCCAGGTCGGAACCGAACTGGGTGAAGGCCTGCATCTCGCGGTAGGACGCCAGGTCCAGACGCAGCGTGCCGGCCACGGACTTCATGGCCTTCGTCTGCGCGGAGCCGCCCACGCGGGACACCGAGATGCCCACGTCGACTGCCGGGCGCTGGCCCTGGAAGAACAGGTCGGTGGTCAGGAAGATCTGGCCGTCGGTGATGGAGATCACGTTGGTGGGGATGTAGGCGGACACGTCGCCGGCCTGGGTCTCGATGATCGGCAGAGCCGTCATGGAGCCGCAGCCGTACTCGTCGGACATCTTCACCGCGCGCTCGAGCAGGCGAGAGTGCAGGTAGAAGATGTCGCCCGGGTAAGCCTCGCGTCCCGGAGGACGGCGCAGGGTCAGCGACATCTGGCGGTAGGCCACCGCCTGCTTGGACAGGTCATCGTAGACGATGAGCACGTGGCGGCCGTGGTTCTCCGGGCCGGCGGGCTTGCCGTCGGCGCCGTTGTACACGAAGTACTCGCCCATGGCAGCGCCCGCCATCGGGGCGATGTACTGCAGCGGGGCGGAGTCGGCGGCGGTAGCGGACACGATGATGGTGTAGTCCATCGCGCCGTAGCGCTCGAGCGTCTCCATGACGCCGGCAACCGTGGAGGCCTTCTGACCGATCGCAACGTAGATGCAGATCATGTCCTGGCCCTTTTGGTTGATGATGGCATCGATGGCGATGGCCGTCTTGCCGGTCTGGCGGTCGCCGATGATCAGCTCGCGCTGGCCGCGGCCGATGGGGATCATCGAGTCGACGGCGAGCAGGCCCGTCTGCATGGGCTCATGCACGGGCTTGCGGCTGATGACGCCGGGAGCCTTGAACTCCACCGGGCGGGTGGCCGTGGTCTCGATGGGGCCCTTGCCGTCCAGCGGCATGCCCAGCGGGTTCACGACGCGGCCCAGCAGGGCGTCGCCAGCGGGAACCTCCATGATGCGGCCGGTCGTGCGGACCTGGTCGTTCTCCTTGATTGCGGTGACGTCGCCCAGGAGCACAGCGCCGACCTCGTCCTCTTCGAGGTTCTGGGCAAGGCCGTAGACGGTCTTACCGTTGGCACCCATGAACTCCAAAAGCTCGCCGGCCATGGCGTTGCGCAGGCCGTCGACGCGAGCGATACCGTCGCCCACCTGGATAACCGTGCCGACCTCGCGGGAATCGACGCTGACCTCGAGAGCGGCAAGCTGCTTGCGCAGGGCTTCGTCAATGGACTGTGCGGTGATTTCAGTCACTAGCATTCACCTCCATCTACGGTTGATTGCCTGAGCACGGCGCGGGCGTTGTCGAGCTGGAAGCGCATGCTCGCATCGATGCGCCTGCCGTTCGCGCTCATGATGATGCCGCCCAACAGGGACTTGTCGATCTGCTCGTTCAGCACGACGTTCATGCCCAGTTCGGTTTCGGCTTTCTTCTTGATGACATCGCGCAGGTGGTCGTCAAGCTCCACCACGGTGGTCACGTCGACCACGCACAGGTTCAGCTTGCTTCCCAGCTGCTCTTCGTAAGCGGCCGCGACGCGGCTGATGAGGTTGGCCTCACCGCGTTCGGCCATGACGCCCAGCACTTCGGCGAGAGCCGGATTGCACTGCGCGAACACGTTGCGTGCCAGCTCGCCCCGCTGCTCCGGCGAGAACTCGCCGCTGGCGAGGGCGCTGGACAGATCCGCGTTGCCGCGGATGGCGGACGCGACCTGGCTCAGCTGGCCACGCACCTCCAGCACGCCGTCCTGGCCGTCTGCCGCGTTTACGGCGTCGAACAGAATCGACGCGTACGCGGCTACCGTTTCTTTGACGACAAGGCGATTAGTTGGCATTGAAACTGCCCGCCTCAGTCGCATAGCGCTCGATGATGCGGCGATGCTGCTCATCGCTGAGGTCCTCGCCGATCAGGCGGCCCGCCACGGAAACGGACAGATCCGCCACCGAGCCCTGGAGCTCGGCGATGGCGGCCTTCTTCTCCGCCTCGATGGCCTCGCGCGCCTTGTCAACCATAGCCTGCGCCTCGGCCTGGGCCTTGGCGGTGATGTCGGCCTTCACGGCTTCGGCGGTCTTCTTGGCATCGGCCACGATCTGGGCCGACTGCGCCTTGGCCTCGTCAAGCTGCTTCTGGTACTCGGCCAGCACGCGCTCGCTTTCCGCACGCGCGCTCTCCGACTTCTCCAGAGCCTCCTTGATGGTGCTCGAACGCTTCTCCAGCATGCGATCGAACATCGGCCAGCCGAACTTCGCAAGGACGATCCACAGGATGATGAAGGCGACGAGCATCGGGATGAATTCGTTCATCTTCGGGAGGATGGCTTCGATGCCACCGCCCTCGGAAGCGAACGCATACGACGGGAAGGCCGCAGCTGCAGCGCCGGCGAGAACGACGACGGAGCCCAGCTTCGCTGCCTTGGTCTTGTACGCTTTCAACTCGCTTGCCTCCTGTTCTTTTCTCGAGAGAATCATACGGTGAATCTTGGTGATGACTAACCGATGAAGAACAGAACCAAACCGAGCAGTGCCAACGCCTCAGACATAGCGGCGCCGATGAAGAAGTAGCCCATGAGCTGGCCCTTCATCTCGGGCTGACGCGCGGCCGAGGTGCACAGGCCGTAGGTGGCGATGCCGATACCGATGCCAGGGCCGATGGCGGCGAGGCCATAGCCGACGACCTTCAGTGCGGCGAGCGCAATGGTGATATCCACTGTTTCCTCCTTTGTCGGGTTCCGCATCCGGCGGAACCGCCTACCTTTACTGCCAGCTGAGGGGTGCAGCTGCAACACCGAAATTCAGGCCGCATGTCGCTGCGGCGGGCGGCCGGACGGCTCCGGCGGGGCTGCCCGGATTAGTGGGCGTTGACGGCCGTTGCCACGTAGGAGGCCGACAGGATGGCGAACACGAACGCCTGGATGAAGGCCACGAGGCACTCCAGCGCGTACATGAGCACGAGGATGGCGAACCAGGCGATGGACGGCAGGCCCGCGATGAGGTCCATCGAGCCCGCGAACAGCGCCTGCTGGATGAAGCAGGTGGTGGCGATGCCGAAGATGGCCAGCATCATGTGGCCCGCCAGCATGTTGCCGTAAAGTCGGACGGCCAGCGTCAGCACGCGGATGATCGTGGAGAACAGCTCCAGAAACCAGATGACCGGCTTCATGGGGCCGGGCACGCCGCTCGGGCACAGGCTGAGCACGTAGCCGCCCACGCCGTGGGCCTTGATGCCCCACACGATGAAGTAGATGAACGAGATCGCGGCCAGCGCCCACGTGCACGAGATGGAGCCCGTGGAGGTCTTGAAGCCGGGGATCAGGCCCAGGATGTTGCAGATCAGGATGAAGAAGAACATCGTGGCCAGGAAAGGCACGTGCTGCTTGAAGCCGTGGCCGATGACGTCCTCGGCGATGTTCTTGTTCACGAAGTCGTAGCCGTACTCAACCATGTTGAAGAACTTGTTCTTCGGGATGAGCTGCAGCTTCTTCGCCGCCACCAGCACCACGATGAACGTGAGCGCCAACGCGATGAACAGCCAGATGACGTACTGGGTGACATCCCAGCCGCCGATGCTGAACACGGTCTGCGGGTCGAAGTGCGCCGAGAGCCCCTGGGCTTCCTCGACGAATGCGTTAAGAGCTTCGCCCATGAGTTTCCTTTCCTAGACTGCCTAACCCTATTCCCCGCGCTTGCGCTTGGCAGGCGCGTTCTTGTACAGCACGTAGGCGATGGTGCATGCCAGAAACACCACGCCTTCGGCGATGACGAAGGGGACGATGGCCTCTTTCGCGAGGATGCCGCAGGCGACCGTCGCGGCGATGAGCACCAGCAGAGACACGCACACGCCCGCCAGGCCGTACAGGCCCAAGGTGAGCGCCTGGGTGGAAGTTGACCGGCGCGAAAGCCTCAGCGATAGGAACAGAGGCAGGAATCCGAGGATTCCGGACAGGATTCCTAAAGCGATGTGCATCTGGGCGGACACTCCCCTTCTCCGTGGCCCCTCCATACGTAAGCGCGGCCGGTCGGCCGGCAAACGCTGAGTATGCTAGCAAAATTTCTTGGGAGGCACGCGACGATGGGGGAAAAAGTCTAAAAAAATGGGTGAGCGGAACGGCCCGCAAAAGCGTCGTGCGCCGCTGCGTTTCGCCCGGTAATTGATGCTTTAAACGTAGCAATTACCGGGCGCGATGAGACGCTATGCGAGCGCTTGCCCTACCCCTGCGCGTCGGCGCCGGACGCCTCGTAGACGCGCAGCTTGATGCCGGCCTCTTCGAGCATCGACATGGCCAGTTCGTCGGGATAGGGGTTCTGGTAGATGATTTCGTCGATGCCGGCGTTGATGAGCATCTTCGCGCACACCACGCACGGCTGCGTGGTGATGTAGATGGACGCGCCGGTGATGTTGATGCCGTAGCGCGCCGCCTGGATGATGGCGTTCTGCTCCGCGTGCAGGCCGCGGCAGATCTCGTGGCGCTGCCCGGAGGGCACACCAAGCTGCTGGCGCAAACAGCCCGTCTCGGCGCAGTGGCGCAGGCCCGTGGGCACGCCGTTGTAGCCAGTGGCCAGAATGCGGCGGTCCTTCACGATGAGGGCGCCCACCGCGCGGCGCATGCACGTGGTGCGCGTGGCCACCTCGGTGGCGAGCTTCATGAAGTACTCGTCCCAGCTGGGACGGTGGTCGATGGTCATAAGCGTTCCTTCCACGCGGGCCCGCCGCGCAAGCGGACGGGCGGCGCCGACGTATGCACCAAGTGTACAGCGCGGCAACGGGGAGAACGGTTACTTCGTGCCGAAGATGCGGTCGCCGGCGTCTCCCAGGCCGGGGACGATGTAGGCGGCTTCGTTCAAGCCGTCATCGACGGAGCAGGTGTAGATGCGCAGGTCGTCGTCGGCCGCCAGCAGTGCCTCAATGCCCTCCGGCGCCGCCACCAGCACCATGGCCTTGATCGTTCCGGCCACGCCCTGCTCGCGCAGGTAGCGCACGGCCGCAATGGCCGAGCCGCCCGTGGCCAGCATCGGGTCGACCACCAGCACGCTGCGCTCGGCGATGTCCTCGGGAAGCTTCGCGTAGTACGGCACGGGCTTGTGCGTCTCCTCGTTGCGGTACATGCCCAGATGGCCCACGCGCGCGGCGGGCACGAGCTCCAGCACGCCGTCTACCATGCCCAGCCCGGCGCGCAGGATGGGCACCACCGCCAGCTTCTTCCCGCTGATGGTCTTGCAGAACGCCGTGGCGACAGGCGTCTGCACCACCGCGTCCTCCAGCGGCAGGTCGCGCGTGGCCTCGTACGCCTCGAACATGGCCAGCTCACGCACGAGCGCGCGGAACTGCATCGAGGACGTGCGCGCGTCGCGCAGGATGGACAGCTTGTGCTGCACCATCGGGTGGTCCAGCACCGTCACGCGCGGGTCGTTTGCGAAATCGCTCATATCGCTCCCTTGGTTGTCTTTGGTTGACGAGCTCGGTTGACGGGCTTCGCTCCGGCGGCTTCAACGGCGTCGGCAGCGAGCGGCTGGGCGTGCCGGCATTTCGGCCAAGCCGGCAGCCCCAGACGCTTCGGCCGCTTCAGCAGCACAGCTGCGGCGCCGGGCACCCGCAGCCGCCGCGTCCGCGCACGGTCGCGCCCTGCCTCCCGGCGAAACGGACGGGTTAGTTCTCCAGCGCCATGATCTTCTCGACGCGGCCCGCATGGCGGCCACCGCCGAATTCCGTGGACAGAAACGCGTCCAGGATGCGCTCGTTTTCCTCCAGCTCCACGAAGCGGCCCGACAGCGTGACCACGTTGGCGTTGTTGTGCTCGCGCGCCAGCTGGGCGAACTGCACGTTGATGCAGTTCACGGCGCGGATGCCGTGGATCTTGTTCGCCGCCACCGCCATGCCGATGCCCGTGCCGCACACCAGCACGCCCCACTCGGCCGCACCGTCGGCCACGTCATGCGCCACAAGCGCGGCGAAATCAGGGTAGTCCACGCGGTCGTCGCTGTCCGGCCCGCGGTCGACGACCTCGTGCCCCTGCTTCGCCAGGTAGTCGGCCAGCGCCTCTTTCTGCTCGAACCCCGCGTGATCGCTCGCGATGCTGATCTTCATCGAACGCCCTTTCCTTCGATACGTACTTGGTTGCAATCTACCACGCCTGCGCCCTGCGCGGCAGGAGAACGCGCAGGCTGCGCGCGGTTTCCGCAGTTGCGAGACGCAAGCCTGCCGCCCCGCGGCGGCAGACGGGCTGCGCTTTGCGGCGGACGCGGTAGACGCGCCAAGCCGCAGGCGGAACGGGCCGAGCCGCCCCGGCGCAGGCTAGCGCGTCATCACCTGGCGCACCGCGCCGCGCCACCCTTCCATCAGCGCCGCGCGGCGCGCCTCGTCCATCTGCGGGACGAACACGTCGTCATCGGCGCGCAGCGCGGCCAGGTCAGAAACGCCGTTCCAGAACCCGCTGGAGAGCCCCGCCAGGTACGCGGCGCCCAGGGCAGTGGTCTCCACGTTCTTCGGCCGACGCAGCGCGCAGCCCAGGATGTCGCTTTGGAACTGCATGAGGAAGCCGTTGGCCGAGGCGCCGCCGTCCACGTTCAGCCGGCTGACGGGCGCGCCCGCATCGGCCTCCATAGCCCCTACCAGGTCGGCCACCTGGTAGGCCAGCGACTCCAGCGCCGCGCGCACCACGTGCTGGCGGGTGGCGCCACGCGTGAGCCCCAGGATGGCGCCGCGCGCCTGGGCGTCCCAGTACGGCGCGCCCAGCCCCGTGAACGCGGGAACCACGTGCACGCCGGCGGTGTCGGGCACGGCGCGCGCCAGCTGCTCGCTTTCGGCGGCGGACGAGATGAGCCCCATCTCGTCGCGCAGCCACTGGATCAGCGCGCCGGCCATGAACACGCTGCCCTCCAGCGCGTACACCGGGCCCGCGCCCGGAGGCGCCGCGGCGAGGGTGGTCACCAGGCCGTGCGTCGAGGCGCACGCCTCGCCGCCGGTGTTCATCAGCAAGAAGCAGCCGGTCCCGTAGGTGTTCTTCGCCTGGCCGGGCTCGAAGCAGCACTGGCCGAACAGGGCGGCCTGCTGGTCGCCCGCCACGCCGCGGATGGGCACGCCCGCCACGACGCCGGGGTTCGCCGTCACGCCGAAGTCGCCCGACGAGGGGCGCACTTCCGGCAGCATCGAGGCGGGAATGCCGAACAGGTCCAAAAGCTCGGGGTCCCAGCGCATCTCGTGGATGTTGTACAGCATGGTGCGGCTGGCATTGGTGGGGTCGGTGGCGTGCACGGCGCCGAAGGTGAGCGACCAGATGAGCCAGCTGTCCACAGTGCCGAACGCCAGCTTGCCCACCTCGGCATCCTCCCGCGCGCCAGGCACGTTGTCCAGGATCCACTTGATCTTGCTGGCCGAGAAGTACGGGTCGGGCACCAGGCCCGTCTTCTGCACGATCATCTGGGAAACAGCAGGGTCGGAGGCCAGCTGCTCCACGATGGGGGCGGTGCGGCGGCACTGCCACACGATGGCGTTGCACACCGGGCGGCCCGTCTCGCGGTTCCACACCACGGTGGTCTCGCGCTGGTTGGTGATGCCGATGGAGTCGATATCGGCCGGACCCAGCCCGTTCTGCACCAAAAGCTCGGTGAGCGCGCCCAGCTGCGAGGACAGGATGTCGCGCGGGTCGTGCTCCACCCAGCCGGGCTGGGGGTAGATCTGGAGGTAGGGGTTCTGCACCGACCCCACGATGCGCCCGCGCGCGTCAACCAGCGCAGCGCGCGACGAGGTGGTGCCCTGGTCGAGGGCTATCACGTAGGTCTCTCGCATGGTCATTCCCCTTTCTTCGCGGGCGAGGAAGCAGACGCGGCGGCCGGCTGTTGGCGCGCTGCTGTGGCTGGTGCGGCGGCCGGCTGTTGGCGGCGCTGCTGTGGCTGGTGCGGCAGCCGCCGATGTGGCTGCGCGGGTTCGCAAGGGGCGGCGGATGCCGCCAAGCGCGCCTCGATCCAGGCGGCAACGTCGTTCATCACCTGAGCGCGGCCGGGCTCGTTCAGCACCTCGTGGCGCATGCCCGGGTACAGGATCTCGTCGATGCGTTCCACCCCCGCCGCACGCAAAGCGGCCACGGCAGCGTCCACGCCTTTGCCGTCGTCGCCCACGGGATCCTCCGCCCCGGCGATGAACAGCAGCGGAAGGTCGCGGGGCACCCGCGCGACGCAGGCGGGATCGGCTATCTCGCCGGTGAGGTCGGTGAGCGCCGCGTAGCCGCCCACGGTGAACATGAAGCCGCAGCGCTCGTCGGACAGGTAGGCGTCCACCACGGCAGGGTCGGTGGAAAGCCAGTCGAAGGGCGTGCGCGCGTTCGGGATGCGCTTGCCGTAGGCGCCCGCGCCCAAACCGTCGATGAACGCGCTGCGATGCCCCGTGCCCCGTGCGCGGCCGATGGCGCGCGCCAGCAGGTTGCCCGCCGCCGACAGCGCGCGAGGCTGCTGCCCGGTGCCGCAGATGACGGCGCCTGCAAGCCCCGCAGCCAGCGGGCGCGCAAGGTAGGCGCGGACGATGAAGCTGCCCATGGAGTGGCCGAACAGGAAGAAGGGGACTTCCGCTCCGAACCGTTGCTGCGCAAGACGGCGCAGCGCATCGACGTCGGAGATGAGGATGTCCTTCCCCTCGCGCGGCGGCAGGTCGCCGAACGCACGGGGGTCCGCCGCGCTTCCGCCGTGGCCGAGGTGGTCCTCCCCGCACACGGCGAACCCACGCGCAGCCAGGAAGCGGGCGAAGCCGTCGTAGCGTCCGACGTGCTCGCACATGCCATGGACGATCTGCACGACGCCCCGCGGACAGCCGCCATGCAGCGAAGACGGAACGGGCTCCCACACGAGGGCATGGATGCGCGTGCGCCCATCGCGCGAGGGGAAGAACAGCTCTTCGGGGGCGGCGGCGTCCGGAGAGCTTGCGGCGCAGGCGGCGTTTTGGGCTGGGGCGGGGTCCGGGGCGGGAGCGACGCAGGCGGCGCCTTGAGCTGGAGCGGCGTTCGGAGAGGAAGCAGCGCAGGCGGCCAGCGGGGCTGCGGCGGCGCTCGGCGCGGAAGCGGCTACCGCGGCCGTGGCTGCCGCCGCAGTGGGCGTCGCGTGGTCAGGCGCTTCGTGCATGGGACCCCTTTCGAGCCGACGGGCGTGCGGGCGGCGGTTCTCCAGGAACCTCCGCCTTTCGGACACCATTATAGGCTCATTCGCAGGCGCTCCAGCGCGTCGGCGGAAACGGCGCCCTGCCGCAGGATGCGCGGCGGGTCGCAGGTGCAGTCGAGCACCGTGGAGGCCACGCCGCCCGCCGGCTGCGGATCGGTGGCGGGGATGGCGGGAGTTCCGATGCGGGTGGCGGAAGCGGGCAAGGGCGCGGGGGCCACGTCAACTGGAGCTGAAACAGCAGCACGCGCGGCGTCGGAGACCGCAGCGGCTGCGGCAGGGGCAACGGAGGTTGCGGCGACCTCGGCGTTTTCGCTATCGACGGCATCCCCAGCGGCTTCGACACACTCGGCACTTTCGGCGCCTGCGTCGTCCAGCACGGCGGCGACCTGCGCCAAGAATGCAGGGTCAGCCTCACCGAGCGTGGCGGGCGCCGCGTTGCCCGAGAAGTTCGCCGAGGTGGTGGCAAGCGGCGCGCCGACGGCCCGGATGAGCGCGAGCGCCAACGGATCGGCCGGCATGCGCAACCCCACGGTGCCTGCCGACGAGCGGAAGGCGGGCGGCACCTTTTCCGACGCGCTCACGATGAGGGTGAGCCCGCCCGGCCAGAACGCGCGCGCCGCCGTCCGGGCCAAGGCGGGCACGTCGCGTCCATAGCAGTCGAGGTCGGCGAGGTCGGCCACCAACCAGGCGACGGGCTTGCCTGCCGGTCGCCGCTTCAGCCGGAACAGCACGTCGGGCGAGGCGGCGCTTTCCACGGAGACCCCTACGCCGCACACGGTGTCGGTGGGGAACACCGCCGGCTCGCCGCGCCGCAGCGCCTCCGCCACCCGCTCGAACGACGCGGCATGGCGTTCCGACACAAGGCTTTCCGCAGCAGAACGCTGCGAGGCGCGCTCCTCAGACGCGAGACGCTCCGACGCGCAGCCCTCCGGCGCGCGGTGCTCTGGCATGCGGTGCTGCGGCGACCTCATTGGCGCCCTCCTCCCATCATCGGCGATCCGCTCCGTGCCTGGCGTGCTAACCGCGGAAACCTGCACAACGATGGCAATTCTCCCACGATTAGCGCGGTTGAGCAGCGGCGCAGGCAAGTTTTTCTCGATTAGAGCGGCACGCAGACGAGTTCTCCGCGATTAGAGCAGCGGCAGCGCGACGGAGGCCTTGGCAGCGCGCCCGCAGCACCATGCTGACGGCGTCTCGCCCTCAGTGACAACCGGGGTCCGACAGACCACGCGCCTCCTCTGAAGCCCGCACGGAGCAGCCCTGATGGTGGCCGAGAGGAGTGCAGCTGCCGCGCCTCCCTGAAGCCCGTACGGAGCAGCGTCCCGCGCCCTACGCCTGCAGGCCGAACTTGCGCTTGACGCGGACGAGCTTGCGCTGCCAGGGAACGTAGAGCGCCAGCAGGAACACCGCGGTGGCGACGCCGTGCGTGACGTCGAAGGGGATGGCCGCCGCGTACACCAGCGCCGCCTGTCCCAGCGTCTCGGGGTGGTAGAACCCCACGATGCTCCACAGGTTCAGCACCACGCCGTACAGCGGCCCGGACAGAAAGCCGTAGCACAGAAGCGCCACCTTGCCGCGCGCGCCCTGCCGGCCCTCGGCTTCCGGCCGCCCGAACAGCCCCGACGCGGACAGCACGCCGCCCAGCCAGCCGACCAGGCCCCAGCCGTACATCTGCCAGGGCGACCAGGGCCCCTGGCCGAAGAAGAAGTTGGACACCAAAGCCGCCAGCGCCCCCACCAGAAAGCCCGCACGCCGCCCGAACGCCGCGCCCGCGATGATGGCGATGGCCGACACCGGTTTGAAGCTGGGAATGGGAGCGAACAGGATGCGCCCCGCAGCGGCCAGCGCCGCCAAAACGGCTATGGGCATGGTGTCGCGCAAGCGCGGGCGCGACTGCTCGAAGCCGGCGAAGAACGCCAGCAGGCAACCCAGCACCACCACCAGCGACAGCACGGCCGTCTGCTGCACCTGGAACGCGATGCACAGGCCCAGAACCACCGGCACGCCGGCCACGGCCAGCGCCTCGGCGGCCACCGAAAGCGCGTGACGGCGCGCATCGCCTTGCTCGGGGACTCTCATAGCAGGGCTCCGAACAGGCGCGATTCTTTGTTGGGGCGGTACACCAGGTTGTTGGCGAAGAAGCGGTCGACCGGCTCGGTGCAGGCCAGCTCGCCGTCGAACACCATGGACGCCTCGTCGGCGGCGGCAAGCGCGAAGTCCAGATCGTGCGTCACCAGCACCACGGTGCGGCCCTCGTCGGCCAAAGCGCGGATCAGCCGCACCTCGTCGGCGCACGACGAGGGATCGAGCCCCTTGGTGGGCTCGTCCAAGAAGAGCAGCTGCGGATCGGCCAGCAGAAGCTTCGCCAACGCCAGCTTCTGCCGCTGCCCTCCCGAAAGGTCGTAGGGGTGCTGGCGCCTGCATTCCACCAGACCGAAGCGGGAAAGCGCCACCTCCTCGTCCTGCGCGGAATACCCGCAGCGGCCGCGCCATTCGGCAAGCTCCTCCTCCACGGTGTCGCAGACGAACAGCGCCTTGGGGTCCTGGGGCAGGTAAGCTTGGCTTGACGACCAAGGGTTCACCACCTTGCCGCGCTGCGGCTTCAGGATGCCCGCCAGAAGCTTGAGCAGCGTGGACTTGCCGCAGCCGTTGCCGCCTACCACGGCGTGCACGCTGCCACGGACCACCTGCATGTCCAGCCCGCGCAGCACCCAGTCGGAATCGCGACGGTAGCGGAAGCACGCTTCGCGCGCCGAGAGCGCCTCCGCGCCCGCCTCCCGCTGCTGCGCCAGGGCGCTCTGACGGCGCTGCCAGCGCGGCGCAAGGCTGCGGCACAGCGCCTCACGCGATCCCAGGCCGCCCACTTCTCCCAGGTCGATGCGGCACGTGGCGTAGTCGGCCACGTCCTCGGGCGCATGAGTGGCCATCACCACGGTGATGCCCAGCTCGCGATTGACGCGCGCCAAAAGGTACAGAAAGCGCTTGCAGGCATTGGGGTCGAGCTGGGCGGTGGGCTCGTCCAGAAGCAGCAGGCGCGGGCGCAGCGCCAGCACCGCCGCCAGGTTCACCGTCTGCATCTGGCCGCCCGACAGATCCTCGGTGGACTGGCGCACCCATGGCTCGATGCCGAAGAAATGCGCCACCTCAGCCACGCGCCGGCGCATCTCGTCGGGCGGCGTCCCCAGGTTCTCCAGGCCGAAGGCCAGCTCGTGCCACACCGTGTCGCAGACGATCTGCATGGCGGGGTCCTGCATGACGTAGCCCACGGCCGCCGCCGACATGCGGCGGTCGAGCCCGCCGTCTTCGCAGGGCACCGCCCGTCCGTCGCGCAGCACGGGATGCCCCAGCACCTCCACCGCGCCGCCGCAAGATCCCACCGGCGCCAGCTCGGGCTTGAGCGAACGCAGAAGCGTGGTCTTGCCGCAGCCGGTGGGGCCCACGATCACGCAGAACGCACCCTCCTCCACCTCCAGCGAAACGTCCTGCAGCACCTGGCGGCGCCCGCCCTCCCCTTCGTAGGAGAACGAGAAGCCCTCGACGCGCACCGCAGGCTGCGGCGCAGCCGCCAAACGCCCGTCAAGCGCCCCGCCTTCCGCCCCGGCGACCTGCCGGACGGCGTTTCCTTCCGAAACAGCGCCTTCTTCCAAGACGGCGCCCTGCGCCGCACGGTCCTCGCTCATCGGCGCCACAGCCACCACTCCTTCGCTTGCAAGACGACGGGCACCGCCATGAGCAGCGCGTACGGCGCGTACAGCCACCAGGGGCCGAAGGCGCCCAACGTCGGGTAGAACGAATAATCCAAACAGACGGCCAGGGCGAACGCGCCCGAAACCGCGGCCAGAACGACGATGACGCCCAGCACCGCCGCATCGGCACGGCCGAAGCGGTAGCGGCGATAGGAGGTGCGGCGCGCACCGCAGTCGTAGCCGCGGGCGCGCATGGCGTCGCTGCGCTCGATGCCGTCCTCCATGCCCCATCCCATCAGCACCGACACGATGCGCAGCCTCCCCGCCGCGCGCTCCTTCTTCGTGCGGGGAGCGGCCGCGCTGGCGGCATCCTGGGCGGCGGCGACGGTGCGCCCGCGAGCGACGAACTGGGGAACCAGGCGCATCACCTGCGACACCATCAGCGACACCGTGGGCAACGCATTGCCGAACAGGGCAAGCGAGTTGGCGCTGTCCATGCAGGCGGCATACGACGAGAACCACAGGAACACGCTCGCCAGCATGCAACCCGAGCACGCGCCGTAGACAAGCGACTCCGCGTACACCGCAGTGGGCCCGATGCGCAGAAGCTCAGTGGATCCCGAGCCGCTGAACAGGGGGTTCGCGATGGTCACGATGAGCATGAGCGGCACGGCCCAGGCAAGCGAGCGCACTGTGGGACGCGCGCCCCGCGTCACGCACGAGCACGCCAGGGCGCCCGCCAACGACAGCGCGCAGAACACGGGCTGCAGCGCCGCCATGGAGATGACGATGGCGCACGCCAGAAAGGCGAACGCCACCGCTGGATGGTAGGTTGCGAATGCGTTGGGCTTGGCATCGAGCATGGATGCGCTCCGTCGGCCGACCGGCCGCTACGCCTTCTCGGTGACGTACACCCACGACACGGCGTCGCCGTTGGACAGCACGGTGCCGGTGGATGCGTTGTTGATGAACACGCCGTTGACGTAGTAGGTCCAGCCGCTCTCGTCGCCGCAGTCGAACTCCGCCAGGCCGCCGATGCCCTTGACGTACATGCCGAACTGGCTGGGGCTGGCGTTGACGGAAAGCCCAGCCTGCTGCGCCGCCGCAAGCAGCGCGTCATAGGCGGTGGCGCCCTCCTCAAGCGTCACCGTGGTGACCAGCGAAACGGGCGAGCCCGCAGCGCTGGAGTCGATGGACACCGCTACCGACAGGCCGGCAGGCTGCTGCGAACCGGAACCCGAAGATGCGCCGCCGCCCGACCCGCCAGCCGAAGACGACGATCCGCTGGTCGAGCCAGAGTTGGAGCCAGAGCCGGAATCAGAGCCGGAGCCGGAGCCCGCGGCGGTCCCGGAGCCGTCGGATCCAGCAGCGCCCGTCGACGCAGCGGCGTCTTGAGAGCCCTGGGAATCCTTCGCTGCGCCGTCGGCGTCGGCCGCGTCGGAGCCGGATGCGTCGGCGGCCTCCTCGGCCTCGCCCGCCTCGCCTGCCGCCTGCGCAGACGCCGCCTTGGCGCTCTCCTGCGGTGCGAAGCCGCCGGCAAGCGCGAAGGCGGACACGCCGATCAGCGCCACGCACAGCACCGCAACGCCGGCCAGGGCGGCCTTCAAGCCCGCGCCGCGGCGCGGGGCGCGGGGCGCGGGGCCGTCGGAGCGCTTGGAGCCCGCACCCTGCCCCCCGGATTCCGGCCCTGTTCCAACAGGCTGCGCATCAACCGGCATCGTCGTTCCGGCTGCGTCCTGGCCAGCCGCAGCGGACGCATCGTCGCGCGCCGCGTCCGCCACGGGCATCTTCTCCGTCTCGTCAAGCCCCGCGTAGATAGCCGAGGCATGTCGCTTCTCTTCCGCCATGCTAGCGCACCTCCCCTTCGCGACGGAACATGCGGTACGCCCACAGGCCCACGCCTGCCAGGCCGCATGCGCCTACGACGATGCCCGCCACGGGCAGCCACTGCGGCAGCCCGCCAAGAACGGACCCCTGTTCCGCCGCAGCCGCGTCATCTGCGGAAGCGTCGGCCAGCAGCGCCTTGGCAGAGCCGGCCGCCGCCGCGCTGACCGCAACGTCCTCGCCATCCTGCGCATCCTGCTGCACCGCGTCGGCGGCGTTCTGCACGAGCGGGTTGCCCGTCAGGATGAGAGGAGCCGTCTTCGAGGGGTTGCTGCCAGTATCGTCAGTCGTGGAAGGGTCCTTCTGGGTTTCGTTCTCATTCTCGTTCCCGGAGCCGCCGTCGGAACCGTCGTCCCCCTTCCCGTCATCGGTGGCGGGAGGGTTCGGGAAACCGCTCTCCGACGGAGCGACGGCGAACAGGGTGCCGGAATCGTTGACGTAGTACAGCGTGCCATCGGGCCCGCACGCCACGGAAGTCATCGAGTATTCCTGATGGTCCTCGTCGGGCAGGTAGGCAAGCTGCGCCTCGGCGTCGCCCACCTTGTACAGGTAGATGCCGCCCGGCTTGGCGTTGCAGGTGAAGTACACGTAGGTCCCCGACGCCTGCGTGGACACGAGCGGCGTGGACTTCGACTCGGTGGGCAGCGCGTTGCCGCCGCCGTACGTGGTCACGGAGCGCTCCACCTTCAAGGACGCCTCGTCGATCACGGCCAGCACGCCGCCGTACGTCGTTGCGCCCCATTGGTTGGTCGTGCCCTCTATCGAAGCGCCGGTGAGGTAGATCTTGCCGCCCGCCACCGTGGGCGTGGACGTGGTGGAAGAAGCGAACTTCACGGCACCGAGCTCGCGCACCGCGCCCGTTTCGGCGTCGATGGACAGCTTGTGCAGCACGCCGTCCTTCGAAGCCACGAGCGCCGTGCCCTCTTGCGTGCCCGCCACCACGGAGGAACGGATCTGAACGCCCAGATCAAGGGAGGAAGCCACCTCGCCCGTCGTGGCGTCGAGCACGGTCAGGCTCCCGTTGTCGTCGCCGATGACCGCCCAATCGCCCAGGATCGCCGCGCCCGACCAGTAGTAGCCGCATTCGCTGTTGGCATGGCTCCATTTCACCGAGCCGTCCGCCAGGCTCACGCACAGAACGTAGCCGCTCGCCGATCCGTCATCGGAGGGCTTCGAAACGGTGGCGAAGTACACGCAGCCGTTCGAGATCGTAAGCGTGCTGAGCGACTGATGCGCACCCTTGCCTTCGATCTGGGAGAGCGTGCCGGTCACCCATACGGTGGCCAGCTCGTCAGCGGTGAGCGCCTGCAGGCGGCCACCCGTGAGCGGCACCACGATGATGCCGTCGGAATACACCATGCGCGCGATCGAGTCGATGTCCGCCGCCAGCGGGGCGGTTTTCAGCACCTCGCCCGTCGCCGGGTCGCGCTGCTGCAGCTCGTCGCCCAACGCCACGTAGAGGTACGTGGTGCCCGTGGCGGGATCGGTTGCGAAAATCGGGTCGGAGATGTAGGTGCCGTACTCCGTGACGGGGTCCTTCATCTGGTCCTTCCACACCTCTTCGGCGCCCGTCGTGGGCGTGGGGGCGTCGGTCGCCGCAGCGCCGGTGCCGAAGCCCGGCCAGCTGGAATCCCAGTCGGGGCGCTCGGCATCGGGGTCGGTCGGGAACTCCTCCTCGTCGCCGAACGAAGGGATGTCGGAGCGGAAGGAGCTGTAGTAGAAGAGCACCTCGTCGCCCGTGGCGAACTCGTGTCCCTGCTCCAGTGCGCCGCCGTTGTCGGTCACTTCGCCCAGGTAGTCGAGGATGAGGTCGTATCCCTCCCCGTTGACGTAGGGATACCAGGCTTTGCTGCCGTCCTCCACCATCCACCAGTCGGGATCGACTTCCGCGCCGACAAGCGCTTCGCCTTCGGGAGAGGTAACGGACTTGATGTAGACGCCCGAGCCGTCGCTGTCATCGAGGACGACAAGCTCATGTTCGAGCCCCGTCGCCGCGAACAGCGCCTTGGCAACCTCCACGCCCGTGGCGCCCTTGTACACGCTGATCGTCGTGGCAGGCGCCCATTCCTGCGGATTGCCGTCCGCATCGGCGCCGATGACGCCGCCCTGCATGGTGACGACCTCGGTCAGAGCGTCGGCAGAGCCGTACTGCACCTGCACGGAGTCGTCGGCCTCGATCACGCGATTGGGGTCGGAGCATGCTTCGCCGTTGACGAAGACCGTCCACTGCCGGTCATCGCTCTCGTAGTACAGCTTCTTGCCTGAAGAAGAGGCAAGCCCGTTGACCGAGAACGACCCGTTGGGATTGTTGTAGAAGTCGGCCTCGATGCCCGCCGCCTTGAACTGCTCCTCCAGATAGGCGAGCAGCTTGGTGCCCGCCGTCACGTCGACCGTCCCTTCAGGCACCCACACATCGGGCAGATCGGACGCCGACGCGTCGATGACCGAGAACGTGGTGTCGATGCGGTTGAGCTCATCGTCGCTCGGCAGCGTGGCGCCCCAGGCAGAGTAGTACCAGGTGACTGTCATGCCCTCGGTCAAGGTGTCGAAGGAAACGCCCAGCTCTGACGATTTGCCATTCACGAACGGCTGCCAGTAGCGCCCCGTCGCATCGTCCCAACCGAGCACCTCCCCCGTAAACGGGGAGGTCATCGTCTCCAGATACGCGCCAGACTCGCTGAAAGACGCGTAATATTCCTGACCGAGCGCTTCGAACGCCGCCTCCGAAGCGTCCCACGCGTTCGGCTGCGCGCCGTCCTCGATGGGCACCGTGACCGTAGTCTGCCCCCAGAACGTGTCGGTTCCGTTCGCATCGGGGCCGACCACCTTCACGCGCGCATGGATGGAGTCTTGGGAGACATCCGGAATCGACGAGATGTTGAAGCACAGGACGATGTCCTCCGACGTCTGTACGGCATCACCCAGCTGGCCAAACCATCCCGTACGCTCGCCATCACGGAATACGTACCAGTTGGCGAAGTCGTTGCTCGTGTTCGTCGTACGCCCGTCCGGCGACGTGATGGACTTCACGATGTCGCTACCCATGTCCGTGCCGAACTCGTACTGGAGTCCCAGCTGGTCGAACGCCGCAGACAGCACCGTCTTCATATCGGAACCTGCCGTCACCGTTACCGGCAGCTCATACATCCAGTATTCGTAATGGGATGAAGAACCTTCGTACACCTTGCCGATCACCGACACCGTGGGCGCCACCATCGCGGCAGGCTCATCGGAGTTGCCATCGTCATCGCCCAGCTCGCTTTCGTCGGGAAGCTCGTCCCCCCAAAGCGAGTAATACCAGACCACTTTGTCACCCGGCTGCAGCGTCAGGCTCCCAGCGCCCAGGTCAGATGGCGCTCCGTTGATGTACAGCTGCCACATCATTTCCGTGGCGGCATCGTAAGCCGCGAGCGTAACGTTGGGATCATGCGGAGAGGTGATGCTTTCAAGCGACCAGCCGTACTGCCCGTCTGGATCGTAGCTCGCCGTGATGCCCTTTTGCTCGAACAACGCCTCAGTAAGGTCGGCAGCCGTGGAGCCCTCAGGAAGCTCGATGGTCGTTTCGCCCGCCCACAGCTCGTCGTTGCCCGCCGCGTCATTGCCGATGATCGCTATCGACGCCTCGATCTGCTCCTCGTCCGCAGCACCGTCATCAGACGAAAGCGCCTGCGCCCCGCTCGGCGCGCTTGACGCCGCTGCTGCTGCGGGGTCGCCAGAGGCATTCCCGTCCGCCTCCATGGCAGCATCCGAAGCGTCACCCTCAAGCGAATCGGCGCTCAGATCAGGCTGGCCGTCTGCGTCCTGCCCGTCTTCGCCACCGCCAACCGTCTCCGACGACGCAGCGGCTTCTTCGCCGTTCCCCGCTTCGCCTTCCGTCGTTGCTTCGCTTTGCACCGCCACCTCGGCGTCCGGCGCAGCGTCAGACGACGCGCCGGCGGACGCCCATGCCGCCATGGGCACGAGGCTGAACGCGAATGCAAGTGAGAGCAGTACCGTGAACGCCTTCGAGGCGAGGGTCGCCGCGCGCGACGGGGCGCGGCACGTAGTGGATCCGGACATGCGGAAAACCTTTCTCCCAGGGCCAAAGCTTCGACGGGAGGTTCTCCGACTTGTTCGCAGGAGGCGCTCCGGATGCACCTGCGCCTGCGAAGTTACGGTTACTGGTATAGCCGGGGACTTGCACCCCGATTCCCCTGAGCGCCCCGGCGACATCCGCCGCCCGGCACCCGCGCGCACAGCGCGCCTCCGTCGTGACCAACGATCGAGCACCTGCATTCTAACCCACGCAAAGCAGCGTCTGCGTTGAAAAGAATGCAACGATCGCGCCATCTTGCATTTGGCACGAACCCGCTCTTGCATTACTGTGCCGAATGCAGTGCGAGCGTGCCATTGGGCATGCAAAGGATCGCGTTTCCTTTCCATGTCTTCTATAATATTATCATATGCTTCATTTTTTAGAAGCTATTGCTATTTCTTTTATTAAATTATGTTCCATTTGTCTTGATTCATATTAGTATCCTGATGAGGACAGAATTCTTCGAAGACGAATCGACCGCATTACATGGTATAAAGTACGCAACTTAACATGGGCTACCACAAACCCACACGTAACCCTCTCCAGTCAAGGCGGTATTTCATGGACAAAACCGAATTCGCGGCATGGCTTCGGAAAACGGCACAGGGTGAATCGTTCCGCATCAGGAAAGACCAGGTGTATGTCCTGTCCTGCGGCACCAAAACCTATACGTGGCTCATCGACAGCGGCGTGCTTTTCACTTCCATGCAAGCGGAAGGCGGCGACAACGAGCTCGCAAACAGCATCTGGCTTGCCGATGACATGGTTCACTCCCTCGATGACGACATCATGCTTCCCTTCCATGCTCTTTCAGACAGCGTTATAACGCGCTTCTCGTCGGAAGAAGTCAATCCCCTCATCGAAGCCGATGCCGATCTCGCATGGCATCTCGCCGAGTATTACCATACGCAGTTCACGCGAACCCTTTCCAATTACCGCCATGCCGCATTGGATGCCTCCGAAGTTCGCCTGGCGCACCTCGAAGAGATGTTCGCCAACATTCCCGAATTGAAGGGAGAGCGCATCAGCGACGCCACGCTAGCCGCATTCATGGGAATGCACCGCGTTTCGGTAAGCCGCATCAGGAAGAAGCTCTCGGACAGCGGGAAAAACCAGGGGATCTGATCAACAGCATGAAGGACAGCACGACCAGCACAGCGGCAAGAATCGCCGCACCGCACGGGATCGCAGCAGAAAAGGAACTCGCCGCCTGGCTTGAGGGCAACTTCGCCGGAAACGACTTCTCCCTGAGAAAAGGCCGCGTCTGCATCGTGTCCTGCGGCGTTTCAACCTACACATGGCTTGTGAAGTCCGGAAACCTGTTCGGGACCATGCGCGACGAGCGCGGCGACAAAGAGCTTGCGTACAGCTTCTTCCATGCAGGGCAGATCCTGTATTCGATGCAGTCCGACATCTCCGTAGAGCTGCACGCCCTCAACGATGCCGTCCTGGTTCAATACCCCACCGAACCGATCCATGCCGCGACAAGGAAAGACGCTCATCTTTGCCGCCTTTTCGCAGAGCACTTCCATGCGCGGTTCCAAACAACCTTGAACCGCTATCGCCAAGCAGCGCTCATCTCGTCCGAGGAAAGGCTCTACCAGCTGGAATCCGAACTTTCCACCATCGAGAAGATCGATCCTGACGCAGTGGACGACTCGACCCTCGGCCTATTTTTGGGCATGCATCGCGTATCGGTCAACAAGATAAGAAAGAAGCTAAGGATAGCACCCCCCCCCCCATCGCAAAACTGAGGTTGTCGCCCCCATCCTCCATGCATGCGGAAACGATCGCGTCGGCTGACTCCAAGCACTGACCAATCGATGGGTCAACGCCTTCCTGTCACACCACAGTTTGGATAGACCGCCCGAGCAGCGGCCAACGATGCTGCGATGCATCCCATCACGCAAACGATAGCAACCGAAAAACCAAAGGAATCATTTATAAAGCCCCAGATCATCGACGCTGCGCCAATGCCAATGTCGTTTGCCAGCAAATACATGGCGTTTGCGGCGCCCCACCGCCGCTGAGGGGTGTTCTTGACCGACACCGCTTGATTGAGCGGAATAACAATCCCCTGGCACAGCCCGTAGGGGATGCCCGCCAAACAGAAGAGGAGATTGAACCAAGGGGCCGTCAAGGACATTCCGAAGGCGCACAGCCCGCAACCCACTGCAAAGGCCATCATCTTGAAGGGATCAACCCGATCCATGAGCGATCCCGACACCAGACGAACCGCCACCATGCTGATAGCCGACGCCGTATAGAACATCCCAGCGCCCTGGATTCCCAGATCGGCGCCATACGAGCCCATGAAGAACAACCCGAATCCGAACGCCGGTCTGATGACCAGCAGCGTAAACGCTCCAGGCAATGCGCGCTTTTCGAAGATCCCCCAACAATGCCTCGAAACCCCGACCTTCCCTTCACGATCAAGCTTGCAGCAAACCGACGCAGAATTAGAACCGGTTTCCGATAACTGATCAGCGCCCCCAAAGCAACGAAGGCGGTAGGCGGACGTTTCAGGCAGCCTTTGGGGATTTCGCTCGTATCTGCACAGCGCCGCGAACGGCACGGCCAAAACTGCGACGGCCCCCAAGCCCAAATAGAGGTTTTCAGGCGGTTCCGTGCTCACCAGAAACAACGCCATCGCGGGACCGATGGAGAGGGCGAGCGCCTGACCGAGGCCGTAATAGCCCAGGCCTTCACCCAGCCTGCTCTCAGGAAGAATATCGGACGCGGCAGTTGCGGCAGCAGTGGTGGCCGCAGAAAAGCCTGCACCCTGCAAAAGTCGGCAAGCGACGAGCACCCCCGCACCACCCATCACGGCAGAAAACGCCGTGCCGATGAGCAGCAGCACGGTACCCCCACCATGACGGTCCTTCTGCCCCGAGCATCGATCAAAGGCCCGCAAACAAAGCGGGCCGCCGCAGCCGATGCAGAAAACACCGCCGCAAGCATGCCGGCGAAAAACGACCCTTCACCAACAATGCCCAAGTACACCGAGGTTCCCGCATTGAGCCCTTGTCCGACGGTGAAGCAGCTCAAAGCCACAAGGAACACCGCCACGAACAACGGGCTGAACAGCCTCTCCTTAGGCTTTTCGTTCTTCGCTTTTACTCAAATGCCCACTTGCCCACCTCCAGCAGCGTCGCCGTGCCCCCAGCATGCGGAGACGAAAAGGGCTGCGGGACCGCCAGAGCCCCGCAGCCCTGTTTTAGCCTTGATCGGGCAACAGCACGTGAAACCTTCGAGCGGTTAGATCCTTACTCCAGCGGGCGCTGAGGCGGGAAGTCGGGAGTGAGCAAACGCTTATAGTACGACCCGGTGGTGTACAACGCAGCAGCAGGATTATGCGCAAGCACGCGATCCTTCACGATCAGATACGTCACCGGAGCCTCCGAATGCTTGATGAACAGCGTGTCGTGCCCCACGCACAAGCCCACGATGACGTTCAGGTCCGTCTTCTGCTCGTTGAGAATCCGAGCCTGGACGATGGGGTTGCAGGTAGACTCATGCCCGCCCGGCACCACCTTCACGTTGTCGGGAATGCCGGCAGCCGTCTTGTCGATTCCGCCAACCTTGCACACGATCGCGCACACGCTGTCAATGCCCTTCGCCTTCAGCACTTTCACGAACTTTTGGGTTTCATGAACCAGGCCCATGCACGTTGCGATGCCGATCTTTTTGGCGCCGATCTTCTGGGCGAACAGGCAGATCTCCTCCACGCGCGTCAGCCGACCATAGTACAGGCCCTCGATCTCGGCAGCCGCCTTGAAAACCTTTTTCGTCCAAGGATCGTTGTTGTATTGTCCAAGCGCGTACTGGAAGTCAGCATCATCGGTGCGCTTGGTCATGCAGAAGCTCGGCCAATCGCTGTCGAGGTGATCGCAGTGGAACACGCCGCAGTTCGCGCAACTGAGATTGTCTTTATCCATCGTATCCCCCTTGTCAGATGAAACCATCTAAAGAACCTGGGCTATTCGCCCTCATCTTCATAACGAGCCAAAATGTAGCAAAGATCGGAAACGCGGTTGAAGAAAGCGAGCATCTCGTCACTCACTTTTTCCGTTTCAGAGAAAAGAATGAGCGTGCGTTCGCAGCGGCGAGCCACCGTGCGCGCCACATGCAAAGCAGCGGAACACGGATTCTCCCCAGGGATGAGGAACGAGAACCCCGAAGGAACCTTTTGGGAGATGGCGTCGATCTCCTGCTCGAGGCCCTCCACATCTTCGCTGCAGATCCGTTTCCCCCCTCCAAGCGTGGCGAGCTCCGCCATCGCCGAGACGAGCGTCTGCTGCAAGCCGTAGAGGATCCTTCCGGTAGTCGGGTGCTGGGCGAACGCGCGCGCCATCCCCAAAGACGCCTGGAGCTCGTCAACCTCTCCGTACGCATCGACGCGCGGACAGCACTTCAAAACGCGTTCGCCCGAGTAAAGCGACGTTTCGCCTTTGTCCCCAGTGCGGGTGTATATCTTCATCTCTCCACCTCTCCCTTCCAGGATCGCTGCGCTTGCAGCGCTTGTGGGCGGAGAGAAAGTCCTCCCCGCCCAGGCAAAGCCGGCAACGAAGTTTCTGCTCTTGCAGCCTCTTAGCCTTTAGTAGGTAAGTGCGAAGATCTGCGACATAACCACCGAAATGGTCACCAGAATAAGAGCGTAAGGAATAACGTGCCTCAGCACTGCGCCTTCCGAACCGATCTTGTCAATAGAGGAAGATGCCTGCTGCAGCTTAACCGGCGTGATAACGGAGGCCAAACCGGACGCCACGGCGCCAGAAGCAATAACCACCAGCGGGTTCAACCCCAGAATCTCAGAGCTGATAAGGTTGTAGTTCGCGAACAGCGCCACGGTCGAAGTCTCGGAACCAGTCACGAAGCCGGACACCAAGCCGAGGAAGCCATTGGCGATCGGATAGAACCAACCAAACGCATCGGCAGCGGCATTCGCCCACATCGAGATGATGTTCTTGGTCTCGTCGACCATGACCCATGCGCCACCATCGCCTACTGCTGCATAAGCTGAGTACATCATCACGTAAGCGATGCAGAAGTAGATGATGGAGCTGATGGTAGGTGCCGCCCAACGCTTGTTCCACTTCTGAAGGATGGTCTTCCACGTCCCCTTCTTGGGCTTGATGATGAGCACCGAGGCCAAAATCGTAGAGACGAACACCCAGAAGAACGCCTGCCAGATAATGCGCAGCGGCTGACCGGCGTCACCAGGGAACAGGATGACGCGCATCTCCCAATCTTTGTACAGCAGATCGTACAGCGGCGTAACGAAGTTGGTGACGAGGCAGAATGCGATCAGCAGAATCCAGGGGCTGAGGGCCTTCCACAGCGGCATGGTCTTTTCGATCTCGCGATCCTCTTCCGTTAGAACCGAAGTATTGTAAACCTTGATCTTTCTGATCTTCATGTACAGGATCATGATCACGAACGTCACCGCAGCAGCTATAACGCCCGTCAGCACGATGCCGACGCCGATGTAGGACACTGCCATAGCACTGAAGCCCATGCCGAATCCGGTGATAAGGGCGGGCACGATGCCCTCCTTCAGCAGCTTGGGACCTCCGGCCATCATCAGCATCGCCAGCGCGATGAACGGCGTGATGACGGGCAGGTAGTGCGAGAAGAAGATCGAGATGTTCTGCACCGTGGGAGCAGCGCCGTTGGGCATGACGAATCCGGCTCCGGTCAAGATGTCGGACAACGTGACCACGGGAGCAGCCAGCATGGCGTAGGTGCACAGCGAATCGTAGCCGATGCAGGGCAATGCGATGGACACGACCACCGAATAGCCCAGCGCGAACATGATGGGCGAAAGGATGACCGTGGGCGTGGCTCCGACCGACACGAGCGCAGTGCCGATGATCACGTTGATGATCATGATCTGACATGCCTTGCTGTCAGGCGCGACGGCCTTGATGGCGACCACGATGCGCTGCAAGGCGCCGCTTTCCTGCATGAAGGTGATCTGCAGCAAACCGAAGAAGCCCATGCCGGTAACCGCCATGGAGGCCAAAGCGCCCTTTGCCGAAGCGATAAGTCCGATGTCCAACGCCGTGTCGAAGAAGAAATACGCGATGATCAGCGTAAGGATCCAACCCACGACGCCGGCGATGTCGCCGCGGATCTTGAAGCCGATGATCATGATGACGATAACGATCACCGGGATGAAAGAGATGAGCAAATCCATAAAGCGTCTCCTCCTCCTTGCTTTCGCAGGGGGTTACTCGATCCCGAGGTCTTTGTTCAGGATCTCTACCGTATCTTCAGCGGTAACGGTGTTCTTGAATACGCGCGTGAAGCCCATGTCCTTGAAGCGCTGCTCGATCTCGGGCCACTTGTTCACCAGATCGAGCGGCGCGGCGACTTGGCCGCCGGCGTACAGCAGGATGTCCCCTATACCTGCTTCGACGCACTTCTCACGCATGCCCTCACAGTCGATGATCCCCATTCCGTACAGCGACGAGCACAGAATGGCGTCAGCGTTGATCTCGATGGCGGCGTTGATGAATTCCTCCTGGGGAACCACAGCCCCCAGAAACGCCACCTTGTAGCCCGCCTCGCGGAACGCCTGGGTGAGCACCCAACCTCCGATCATGTGAGCGTCCTTGCCGATGGTGCCGATGACCACCGCCTTGTTAGGCGTCTTCTTCTGCTTCTGTTCGCTCATTGTCTCTGCCTCCCTTCCGTTTTTCATTCCTACAGCTTGCCGCCGATGCGCGATGCATACTGCAGGTCGCTCACCAGCATGTTGAAATCGAGCGGACGGCCCTCCAGCTTCGCGCGGCTCTCCAGCTTCTTGAGGTGATAGTCCTTGACCTCCTGGGGAACGGGCAGATCGCCCGTGCTCCAATAGCGCTGCGCCTTCTCGGCATCGCGCATCAGGCGAACGTTGCCGTGGTTGTGGACCCATGGCGTGAGCATCGCGTCGATCCAACCGGCCTCGACGCCCTTGCACAGGGCAGCCACCATGTCGCCGTCTCCCACTTCAAGGCACTTGTCCAAAATCGAGCGGACCTCCAGCTCGATCATCTGCTCCTCAAGGCGGTAATCCTCGCCCGTCATATCAACGTGCTGCTTGCCGATGAGCGTTTCCAGATGGCGTGCCATGCGCACCGCGTTCGCCATGCCTTCCGCAGTGGGCGTGGCAAACGCCTCGTCGCGGCACTTGAGGATGGCGGTGTCGATGCCTGCGAGGAAGGTGTCGACGGCGTTCCAGGCGATCATCGCCTCCGCCTCGTCGATGCGCGCCGGCCAAGCGCCCAGGAACGGGAAGGCACCGGAGGCGAATTGGACGTCCTTGTAGCCGAACTTGTCCAGATACTCGCGCGCCAGCTTCTCGGTGACGCGGATGGTGGCGCAGTCCTCCACCAGGTGCATGTTCAAGCCAAGCTCGAAGTAGAAGTACTTGACGCCCTGCTCGGCACCCAAGATGGTCTGAGCGGTCATGATCAGTGCCTTCAAACCCGGTGAGTCGTAACCGGTTAGGTTGCTGGCGATGTGCGGCATGATGGGCACGCCATGCTCGGTGTAAATGGCGGCAAGGCGCGATTCGTACTGGTTGATGCGGATCTCATCTGCCAGATCGATGTACTTGCAGTGGGCAATGACTTCCTGCAGAGAACGGCAATTGCACGCGTTCCAGCCTGCTGCCAGCGCGAACTCCGAGGCCAGACGGCCGTCTTCGTCAGTGGAGTTCATAGTGATGGGCGCATCGACTTCCTGTTTGATGCGCCGCGCGGCATCGATGCCCAGGTTTACGATGGGATAACCGTTCAGCATCGTCTCGCCCGCTTCGCGCGTGCGCTGGATGCCCACCTCGGCCATGTCAAAGCTGCATTTGCGCGTATAGGAATCGGTGTAGAAGTTCCACACGCCGTTGGGAAGCAGCGGCGAGTTTTCCTCCACGTACTTCACGCCCTCCAGCATGAGCTCCATGCTGCCATGGCCGAACTGCGGCTGCAGGTTGTGAATGCCCTTCTCCCGCGCATTCATCTGCCGCTCGGCGTAGTTCTTGCCAGCAGACAGCTCCTTCGCTGCAGCGATGCATTCGTCAAGATCGGCGATCTGCTCGCTCGTCTTCCACATCGGAAGCACTTCTTCGTTCCTGATGCGGAAGAACTCCTCGTCGTCCAAGCGCTTGTTGCGGACGATCTCCCCTTGTCTTGCCATAGGTTGACCTTTCTCGTAGATTGCATTTCCAACGAAAAGCCGCCGGCTACTCACCTAGCCTTCCAGCTATTCGTCCGAACACCACGCATTCAGCTATGCCGTTACCTCCTAACCTGTCGATGCCATGAACGCCGCCGCACACCTCGCCTGCTGCGAACAAGCCCGAAATGGGCTTTTGCCATATGTCGAGCACGCGAGCATGGGTGTCTATCCGCAAGCCGCCCATGCAGTAATGGACGGACGGCCATTGGGGGATCGCATACCAATCTCTTCCCGCAAGAAACGACATCTGGGGAGTCATGGGCTTGCCGAACTCTTCGTCCACTCCGTTGACGATCGCCTCGTTGTGAAGGCTGACGGTGCGGGCGAACACAGCAGGGTCGAACCCCACCGCTGAGGCAAGCGCTTCGGCGCTTTCCGCCCTTACCGCGCGTCCCCGCCGCACCAGCTTTTCCACGTCCTCTTTGCCGATGCCCAGCTGATGGAAGACGGTGCCGGTCAGAACCGAGTAGGTGGGACCGCTGCCCAAGCTCATTTGCGCCGAGGAAACCTCTTCGCGACTCGCCAATTCGTTGACGAAGCGCCCTCCTTCTCCCGTCACGTAGATGAGGCCGTACCCCGTGCCCGAATAGCAAAGGAACGCGCCTTGATCTATGCCCCCCGTCGCGGGATCGGCGCAGGGATACAGCTGCACGAACTCCATGTGAACCGTATCCGCGCCCACCTCTTCGGCGTAGCGGACCATCTCGCCCGTCGCGCCTTTGTGATTGGTACAGTTGTAGGAGTCGGTAAGGGTGGGCCGATACGCCTGGCGCAACTCGACGTCGCGCGCATAGCCGCCCGACGCGATGATGACGCCCCTCAGCGCTTCGATCCGCAGCCGCTCGGCAGCCGACCCGCACGTCGCCTCGACGCCACGCACCCGACCGCCTTCCGCGACCAACCCCTCCACCTTCGTTTTCTTGCGCAGCTCGATGTTCCCGGCGACAAGGCATCTAGCCTCGAGTTTGGCTATCGCCTCCGACCCCGAGCACGCCATCTGGTAGCTGCGGTACGCGGAGTGTCCGCCGATGCGAGGCAGGCTGTTCCTGAAGGGAATCCCCGCATCCACCAGCAAGTCCAAGCCAGCTGGCGCTTCTTTTGCCAGCAGCTCCACCAGCTCAGGAAAGTTGTAGTTTCCGCCAGCAGCCAGCGTATCCCGGTAGTGGGACTGCCACGAGTCGTCTCCGAGTCCGAGTTTTTCCCGAAGCTTCAGCTTGCTGTCCCAGCAGCAGTACCCGCCGCCAGCTATGCGGGAGTTCCCCCCGATGTAGGGCATCTTCTCTAAGACGAGGACGCTGCCACAGCGCTTAGACGCCTCCAGCGCAGCAATCAGGCCCGCATACCCCGACCCCACGATGACCGCATCGAAGGATTCATTCCAACGGGTCCGGTCCGCGTTTTCCATCATGATCGCCATCGCGTCGCCAGCTCTACATCGTCATGAAGTGGAACAGCTCGTCCACGTTTTCCATCTCGGCAACGGCAAGGCACTTGGCGTAGATCTCGTCAGCGCGCTCAGTCAAAAACGGCTTTTTGGCAAAGTCAATGCAGTCGTAGAAACGACGTTTGAAGTCAGCGTCCTCCAGCGGCGCCTCCTCGGTTCCGGGAGAGACGTCGATGGAGCCCTCGTACACGCTTCCGTCCTTGCAGACGACCTTGATGTCGGACGCATAGTGCGGACGGACGTGGTCCATGCTCGGGTCGCACACCGATTCGATCTTCTTCGTGAACTCGAGCACTTCTTCGTTCAGAATGAATTCAGGCTCGAAGTGCTCCAGCTTCACGCCTTCGCGCACCAGCGCGTTGGCAATGCAGTACGGGGTGCCGAACTGCGCGTTGACCTTGGGGTTGTCGCCCAATTTGAAATTGCCCACCAAGTTGTAGCCATACGTCGGCATCGTCAGTACGATGTGCTCGACGTCGGCGGCCTTGAAACCGTGCTCGGCCATCATGTTGAGGATGAGTTCGGTCGAACCTTGGGTCATGCCGCAGCTGGGATATTTCTTGAAACCGAGAGTATAGGTGCGCAGCGGCTCGCTCCCCAACGTAGCGAACACCTCGTCGCCGTTGGTTCGTCCACCGGTGAACAGATTGAAGTAGCCGTACACGCCGTCAAGCCAGTCGAGCGGGCCGGTGATTCCTTTCGAAGCGAGGCGCGCGCACTCCACGCCCGCCTGACCAATCCACCCCTCGATGACGCGCACCGCCAATGCACCGTCGATATTGCACTGAAAGCTGCCGGCGCAGCGGTTGAACGCAAGCGAGAGCGTATGGAATATCTCCTTAGCATCCATGCCCCACACCTTGGCGGCTCCTGCCGCAGCGCCGAATACGCCAGCGATGCCCGTAGGATCGAAGCCGTGGTAGTCCTCTTCGAGCAGGTTCAGGCGCAAAGCGACCTCATCGCCCACCGCGATGGCGGTGATGAAGTCCTTGCCGCTGATCCCGCCCTTCTCCTCGGCTATCGCGTAGATGGCTGGAATCATGCCGGAGCCGACGTGCATGCCCGGCTTGATGTGGTCGCATACATCCAGCGCACGGCCCATGACGCCGTTGACGAACGCCGCCTGCTGCGCGGGTACCTTGCCGCCGTGGACCAAGATGGTGGATTCCTTTTTGCCGCCAAGATCCTTCGCGATCTCGACCACTTCCTCGCACCCCATGTTCGAATTGCCAGCTATCACACAGCCCACATAGGTGAGGATCTGCTTCTTCACGATGTCGATGTCGACCTCGTTGAGATCTTCGAACGTCGTGCTCTCGATGAACGAGACAACCTTGTCTTCTGCCCTCATGGTCTTCCTTTCGCTCTTTGTCCGCCGCATGAAGCGACGCATCCCCCTGCACATTCCCCTTCGAACGGAAGAGGAATAGTCGCCTAGTGGGTCATCAGCCCTTCACCGTGCGATGACGGAATGCTGAGGTTCGCGCGGTTTGCATAGCCTTCCGTCACCGTTTCGCCATGGGCTCCCACTTCCGCTTTGGTCACCGGCTTGAGGTACTTCTTCGCTATGCGCAACGCGGCATCAGGGTGCGTTTGCGACAGAAGTCCCATGGCGTAGATCACGTAGGTCTTGTCGAGATAGAAATCGGGATTGATCGGGCGAAGGCTTTCCGGGTTGCGCAGGTTGTATTTCGCCGCTGCCAGAATGCGCTCGGGATGCTCGCCGTAACGGAAGATTCCGCCCACGCCAATGACGCTGTGAACGTCGAGCAGGTTCTTCCCTCTCTGAACGTCCACCTCTCCGATGGATATGGTCTCCTTGTGCGCTGTGCCTGCGTGGCGGCGCACCGCCACATCGGCAGCCGAGAACGCAAGGGCCACGTCGAACGCGCGCTCAGTCTCATTCTCGGGCTTGTGGGACGTAGTGCTCGACAAGAACCGAGTGAACTCATCGGGATCGATCGAATCCGCATCCGCATCAGGGTCGAGCATCGCCAGATTGCTCCGCAGGACATCAGATCCCACCAGCTCGCAGATCGTATGGGCATTCCATCGGATGCCCAGGTCGCCTTCAACCGTTCTCTTGACCTTGCCTTCGGGCAAGCCGCGAATGATGGCATGGGGAGAAACGGGCTTCACTTCTTCGACCGAATGGACGTTGATGGTAGCGCCACCAATTTCCAAGATCAGCACACTGCCCATACCCGGCTCGGTGCCAGTCCCCTCGGCCAACAGCGTTGCAGCATCCAGCGTCGCTTTCGGGGTGGGAATGATGTCGCGGTGAACGAGCTCGGCGGCCTTGTCAAGACCCTTCGCTTTCGTGATGTGCTTCACGAAGATGTCACGGATGATCTCCTGCGCAGACTCAACGCATACGCGATCAACCTCTGGCAGCACGTTGTCCGCAAGGTAGACCTGCTTGCCTTCCGCAACAAGCTGTTCTTTGATGTCGTCCTGAACAGCTGCATTGCCGCATACCAGAATCGGACAGTCAACCGCCGATTTGGCAAGCATGCCGGCATTGTGAAGGATGATGTCCTTGTTGCCGCCGTCGGTGCCGCCCGCCAGCATAATAATGTCGCAGCGCTTCTCTTCAATCTCGGCGATCTGCGCCCGCGTGAGCTCGAACCCGTATGAGCCGATCACCTTCGCGCCAGCACCCAGGCACGCCCTCTTCGCCGCCTCAAGCGTCAGCGAAGGAACAAGTCCTATGGCGACCATCTTCAAACCACCCGCCGCAGACGAGCAAGCATAGCGCGCCGCATAATCCTCGATGCCCAAACCACATTGCCGTTCAAGCTCGTCAAGCGCCTTGTTCAAACCGATGCGGACGTCGTCTTCGATTGTCGTAGACGACTGCGCTGTTCCCAGCACCGTTTCCGTGTCCAAATCGACGGCGGTCACCTTGGTGTACGTGCTGCCGAAGTCGATTAGCAGATACGCTTCCATGCTCGCTCCTTCTTTCTTGACGAATGGGCATTTCAATGGGTCGGCCTCATCCAACCCGGCTGGCTCAGGCAATTGCACATCGAGCCCCTCTTGGTTGAGGGAAGGAGGGGCTCGACATGGGGAAGCGAACCGCCAGGCAGGAGGGATCCACCCAGTCAGTCGCGAAGGAAAGACTTGAACAGGAAGAACAGAAAGAACAGAAAGAAGAGAAAGAGGGGGAAAAGCGATCAGGGCGTGAAACAGGCGATCCGGATGCAGAGCTTTGCATGACCCATCCTTTCCATTTCGCGCAAGCGCTCCGAAAAGCGCGACGCGCTGCATGAAAAGCGATAACTCGCCGCCGTCATGCCATCTGCAGGCCGGCGCTCTGGCTTGGCTCTTCATTACGCTCGGGCAAATTCCCCAAGCTCTCGAACGATGCCTCACAGTTGCGGTACAGCGCGGGATTCTCACCCGCTTCCCCTTTGACCGGTTTCGGTCAACTCCTGCAGCTCTTATGCCTGCGAAGTTTAGCCCGATGATTCAATTATTGCAATATCTGTTAATGATTTTTTTATTTTTTGTTATTATATTTGGGTATTGAAGAACGGCAAGGAGGTGATCGGATTGTATCCATTGTTCGAGCATGACTACTCCGAACCGCGCAATCCCATGTCGCGAGAATGCTTCGGAAACGCAGGAGAAGCCTTCCCTGAACGCTGCCTCGTCAGCTTCATGGGAGACGTTCTCAAACGACATGCGAAAACGAATCCCTGCCGCCAGATCGCCGTCCACAAATCGGAGGCGTTCGGCTCCCCTATCTGGAAACAGCGAATCAAGGGTGTAGAGATCGCCTTCGTCCAAGCCCCTGTCGGCGCTCCAGCGGCAGGCATCCTTGTGGATTTGCTTATAGCCTCCGGTGTGAAAACCATCGTATCCTGTGGCGGATGCGGCGTGCTAAACCCTATTTTATCAGGTATTATCATTATCCCATCGGACGCTTTGCGCGACGAAGGAACCTCATGCCACTACCTTGCCCCCAAGCGAGAAATAGCTTTGGATGCCCACATGGTAGAAGCCGCGAAACGCACGGCAATCAAACGTCATGCGCCTTTCCTCGCAGGGAAAGTATGGACCTCAGACGGGTTCTTCCGGGAAACTCCTTCGATCGTCAAGCGCCGAAAGGAGGAGGGATGTTGCGCTGTCGACATGGAATGCTCCGCCCTGGCGGCAATAGCCCGGTTTTACGGCGCTTCCTATGGAGCCGTTCTCTACAGCGGAGACAGCCTTTCCAGCCCCGAAAGCCACGATCAAAGAGACTGGGTCAACAACAAGTCAGCACGAGAAGAAGCATTTTATCTTTCACTTGACGTATTATTATCGACATAATTTCAATAGCTGATGTTATTATAAATTTGGTGATTAGTTATTTCACTTTGTAGCGACACTACTGGAGGTACAGTATGAGCGCGACCAAGGACCATCAAGAAATCAAGTATCCCACCCCCTCGAACGACTCCGATACGCCGCAAACGGAAGGAAAGCGGGATCCGGCAGTCTGCAGCAACGGCGATTCCAGGCAAAAGGCGCAGGCGAATCAGACGGAGAAGCGCCTTGCAAAGTGGAGGAAGAAGGCGCCTAGCGCTGATCTTCATTTGGTTGAACTGCTTGAAAGCTATCAGAGATACCGGTACTCCGCCTTGGCGCTGGGCATATGCTGCGTTGCCCTCATCGGCGCCTCAATGGCTCTGTACGGCAACGGCATCATCAACGCAGCAGCCCAAAACGCCATGATCCTGGGAAGCTACCTCTTCATCGGCATCATGCTCTTCTTGGTGTTCGCGCGCGTCCGGCCGCTGAAAAAGGAAATAGCTGCATGGAACGACGCGCTCAACGCGGCAGTCTCACCTTCTAAGAAAAAGAAGGACGACTCGGAAACGCCAGCACCCTCCCGTCGCGCAAAAAACCCCGACACACCTGAGTACAAGCACTACAGAAGGCTATGGCGCCTTTGCATCTTCGCAGCGGTAGTGATAATGCTTTCAGCAATGGTTCTCATCCGGATCAACCCCGACGACGTGACCATCGCCCTTGTCATTCTGACGAGCTCGTACATCTTCCTCGCCATCGCCGTCTACCTTGAGCGAAGCAAAATGAAGCCTCTGCGCGAAGAGTGGAACAAGCTCCAGGAAAAGCGTGAGAAGAAAAGAGAGAGCAAACAGGCTTCAAGAGGAAAGGCGGCCTAAGCGCTCGTTGCATTTCGCATGACAGCGTGCAATCTCGTCTTACAGCACGCAAATGCTTCCTCTGCTTACCAATTTCAACAAAAAGGGTAGTTAGTCATTCCTTCTTATGTTAAAAGCTATAAGCACGAAGTTCACCGAGTACATAAGCACCCATTACGTGTTCACCGTCAAGGACCTGCTCGAAGCAGCTAGCTCCAAAGCGGCGGCAAAGCAGCAACTCAAGCTGGCGGCAGCATCTGGCGCGGTGGAGCGGGTGCGCAGAGGCCTTTATGTCTCGAAAGCAAGAAGCTTTGCGAGCAAAAGCGTCGACCCTTTCGAGGTGATCGCCGCGCTCGACTCCGATGCCGTTCTTTCCTACCTCAGCGCACCCGAAGCGCACGGCGTTGCCCACAACATCGGGTTCGAACACCACTTCCGAACAACCAAAGCGCGCGCCATTCGCGTATCCCGGCATTCGCTACGTGCCGCATCCCGCTGACGAAGAACGTCCTGAAACAGCGGATGCGCAGCAAGAACTTCGGCTCCCTTTTCGTCACCACGCGGGAACAAACCGTGTTCGACTGCCTGAAGCACCCGGAATGGGCAGACGGCATCGAGGAGACGATCCGCTCGCTTTCAATGCTGCCTTACCTTGATGCAATCCAAACGGCAACGCTGGTACTTTCCGACAGCGCCTCAATGGCAGCACGTGTCGGCTGGCTCTTCCAGATGCAAAAAGACAACTGACGCGTGCCCGAAGACGTGATCGACCAACTGCGAACAGCAAGCGCGAAAACGGTATCGAAGCTCGACAAAAACGCCTCTGCGACCAAAGGCTGGTCGAAGGTGTGGAACATGCGGCTGCCTGAATCCGAAGACGAGGTGACATCGTGGACGCTGCAGGCATAGACGGATTCGCTCCGAGAACCGCCGACAAAGTTGGGCGCTTACTCGACCTGATGGAGGAAATGAGACGCCATCCCGACCTCGCCGGCAAACTCGCCATACATGGAGGGACGACGACCGGTCTTTTCATGCTCGAAATTCCCAGACTGTCGGTGGACATCGACATCTCCTACATCGGCACGTTAGAGCTCGACGAAATGCTGGAAGACCGGCCACGCATTGAACGCGGTATAGAAGAGGTTGCACGCCACCTTGGATATGTCGTGATGACGCCAAAACTAGGACACGCCGGTAGGACGTTCATGCTGCAGTACCGCGGCGGCTGGGGACCCGACCATGTGAAGATTGACTGTGTTTTCCTGAACCGATCACCGCTCATCGTCCCCACGGTCAGACCCTGCGCCATCCGTTCCGATGCGTAAGTCATTATGCTTCACGACGTCGAACTCGCCGACGGCAAATTCAAAGCGCTCTTCGACAGAGTGAAGGTACGCGACCTGTACGATATCAGCGACCTTGAAAAAGTCATCGACAAGGCATCGAAAGCGATGAGGCCATTTTTCATCAAGCGATGTTCTATTATGCGTCGATCTCTGCACGGCTCCCTCAATCCTTCGAAGGACACTCAGAACGGTTCGCCGACAGGGAAAACGAACTTTGAGACCTGCTTTTTCCCATGCTGACGAGAGCAGAGGAACCTCCCGCGTTGCCAGAGCTTATGTCGGATGCCGAAGCATTCGCGAGCCGCCGCATGCTTTCTAGAACGGACGAAGAGCTGGAGTTACCTGCACCAATTCGCTGCCGGAGACTACCAACCCGTCTGCTCTTTTCTGACGAGAAGATGGCCGATGCCGCCGAGCAAAGTTCCGATGCGCAGTGGAAGCTTCACAATCTGAAGAAAATGGGCATTTAGGGCCGCCTTTCCGCATAGCGTAGCCGTGTCATGTTTTTCGACTCAAATCGATTCGAATCGATTTCGATCGTTTTTCACGCATCGTTTCGCACGCGCAGGCGGGGCCACGCCCGCCACACTCGCCTATACTTTCGAAGAAAAAAACGAAGCGGTGAAGGAGGTTGTGGCATGGGCGAGTTCTCCGACAAGGTGTTCGAGGCGGTGCGGAAGGTGCCGCGCGGGAAAGTGGCCACCTACGGGCAGATCGCGCGGATGATCGGCTCGCCGCGCTCGGCGCGCTACGTGGGTTACGCGCTGCGGGCGAACCCCGCTCCCGGCATCGACCCGACGTCGATCCCCTGCCACCGCATCGTGTTCAAGGACGGGCGCCTGACCGACGGCTACGCTTTCGGCGGGCCCGGCGAACAGCGGCGGCTGCTGGAGGGAGAGGGGATCGCCTTCACAGAGGACGGGTGCGTCGACCTGGACGCCTGCCTGTGGAACGGGCACGCGCCAGCAAGCGCAAGCGCAAGCGCCGGCCCCTCCGATGCCGACGGTGCGCCGACTGCGCCCCCACCCGGTTTCAACTGGGAGCGCGAACTGGGAGAAGACGGCTGACGACCCGGCCAAGAACGGCTCCCGCCTTCCAAGCCCGCGCAAAAAGGGCGTCTGGAGAAGCGCCCGGGAGACCGCTTCCCCACACAGCCCCCGTTCAGGCGTCTGCGGGAAACCGGCGAAGCAGGCTCGCACAAAGCGCGGGGACGGATCCCTACCCCGCCATCTCCCCCGCAATCGCCAGCGCCACGCGCAGGCCGTCGATGGCGGCGCTGGTGATGCCGCCGGCGTAGCCCGCGCCTTCGCCACACGGATACAGGCCGCTCGGCGTATCCGGACTGGCGGGCAGATGCGCCTGGAAGTCGGCCTCGCGCACGATGCGCACGGGACTTGAGCTGCGCGCCTCCACGCCGGTGAGCACGGCGGCGGGGTCGGCGAAGCCATGCAGGCGCGCATCGAGCAGCGGCAGCGCCTCGACCAGCGCGTCGGCGATGAACGACGGCAGGCACTTCCGCAGGTCGCACCACGCCACGTCGCGCGCGTAGGTGGGCGTCACGGCGCGCTTGCCCGCAGCCGGACCCGTCGAAGCGCGCCCCGCCAAAAAGTCCCCCACGGTCTGGGCCGGCGCCTGGTAGGGGTCCCCACCTGCTTCGACGGCCACCCGATACGCCGCCTGCTCGATGCGCCGCTGCAGCTCGACGCCGGCAAGCGGATGGTCGCTGCCGAAGTCCGCCGGCTCCACGCCTACCAAAACCGCGCTGTTGGCGTTGCGCCCATCGCGCGCGAAGCGGCTCATGCCGTTCACGCACACGCCACCCTCTTCGCTGGCCGCGCACACCACCGTGCCACCCGGGCACATGCAGAACGTGTACACGCCGCGCCCGCCAGGCAGGTGCACCGCCAACTTGTAATCCGCCGCGCCAAGCGCCGGATGGCCCGCCGCGGCGCCGTACTGCGCCCGATCGACGGCGCTCTGAAGATGCTCAATGCGCACGCCCATCGAGAACGGCTTCTGCTCCATGCGCACGCCCGCCCCGTGCAGCAGGGCAAAGGTGTCGCGCGCCGAATGCCCGCAAGCCAGAACGATGCGCCGAGCAGGCAGAACGCCTGCATCGCCCGTGCGCGTGTCCCTCACCTCGGCTTCCGCCACCGTGCCGTCCTTGAAGCGCACGGCATCCAACTGCGCGTGGAAGCGCACCTCGCCGCCCGCGTCCTGGATCTGGGCGCGCAGAGTGCGCACCACCTCCACCAGAAGGTCGGTGCCGATGTGCGGCTTCGCTTTCCAGAGGATCTCTTCCGGCGCGCCCGCTTGGACGAACCAATGCAGCACGTGGGGCAGCAGCGGGTTCTTCACATTGGTGGTCAGCTTGCCGTCGGAGAACGTGCCGGCGCCGCCCTCGCCGAACTGTATGTTCGTGCGCGCGTCCAGCGGCCCGCCCGCGTCGAAGGCGGCCACGGCCGCCTGGCGCTCGTCCACGTCGCCGCCGCGCTCCAGCACGAGCGGGCGCAGTCCCGCGCGTGCCAGGCAGAGCGCCGAAAACAGCCCAGCCGGGCCGGAGCCCACGACGATGGGCCGCGGCTCCGCATCGCGCGCGGCGGCGGAAACCTGCGGAATGGAAAGGGGACGGTACGGCTGGTGGCGCTTGACGGAAGAAGCGGAAGCCGCGCTGCGGCCCTTGCGGGAAGCGCGGCCGTTGCGGGCACCCGAGCCGGCGCGCGCGCTTCCGTGGCCGCTGCGGGCTCCGCTGCCATGGCCGCCACCACCGCGCGCACCTCCTGGAAACGCGCGGCCCTCCGCCCGAGCGCCGTCTTGGGCGGCGAGGATCGCCTCCTCGTCCGCCGCGTTTTTCAGCTCGACGCCCAGCGTCGCGACGAAATGCACGTCGCCCGACGCCTTCTTGCGCGCATCGACGCTGCGCTTGAGCAGGAGCACCCTCGCCACGGCGGCGGGCCTCACGCCCAAAGCGCGCGCTGCGGCGCGCTCGACCAGCGGCCAGCCGTCGGGAAGCCCTGCATCAAGGGACAGCCGGACGTTCGACACCTCAAGCATGCGGCCCTCCTTCGCCACCAGCGGCGCGCGGCGGCTGGTCGCCGGATGCAGGCGTGCGCACAGCGGGCGCCTCTGCCGCTTCCGCCGCCTCCGCGATGCGACGCGCAGCGGACGCCTCCGTCGCTTCCGCCGCTCCCAGCGCCTCGCTCCGGCTCGCCCCACGCGGTGCGGAGCCCGCATCGATCCACCCGGCTACGAGCCGTGCCGCCGTCCTCCCCGCCAGAAGGCCGCTCGCCCAGGCCCAATGCAGGTTGTAGCCGCCGCAGGGCGCGTCCACGTCCAGCGCCTCGCCAGCGGCGAACAGGCCCGCGTCCAAACGCGACTCCATGGTGCGCGGATCGAACGCCTCCACCGCCAACCCGCCGCGCAGCACCTGGCACTGCCTCTCGTCTCCGATGCCTTCCACGGTGAGCGGGAACGCCTTCAGCGCGCGAGCCAGCGCCGGAACGTCCGCCTTCCCGAAAGGGGCGTCGGGTTCCAACCCCGCATGCCCCAGCACGGCGCGCGCCACCTGCGGCAACAGCATGCCGCGCAGAAACGCCTCTGCCGTGAGCGGCGCAGCGTGCGCACCGGCAAGCGCCGTGTCGGACGCGCAAAGGCGCTTCCGACGGGCGAAGAGGAACGATTCCGCATCGCAGGCGCGCACCTGCGGGAGGAAGTCGATCAGCAGCACATCGCCCGGCTCGGCGAACCGCGACAGGTTGAACAGGCAGATGCCCGACACGCCGTAGGAGCGGAACAGCACCTCGCCGCGCTCGATCGCCTTGAGCCCGCCGCAGGGAACGCCGCACATCTGGGCGGGCGACGGCGCGTAAGCATAATCGGACACGCCATGATCGCGCGCCCAGGCGCGCTGCGCCTCGTCGGCGACGCGCCAACCAGCCGGATCAAGACTTGGGTCAAGCAGAACCGCCGAAAGCCGCGCGTCACCGCCCTCCTTCGACGCCAGCCACACGTTCGCCCGCACGCGGATGTTGTCGAGCGCCCGCAGCGGATCGTCTGCAGCCAGCGGCCCCAAAACCGGGTGCAAAGGCACGGCCCCGTAGCGGTCGGGCAAAAGCGCCGCCGCTCCGTGCCGAACATCGCAGGACGCCGCCCCGTCGGCTGCTGGGGCATCGGAGCGGAAGGGCGCCTTCCCGCGTCTCTTCGGCTGCGGGCGTCCCTCGCACGCCGCATGCTTTCCGCCCACAGCGAGCACGACCGCCGCCGCATGCTCGATGGAGCCGTCGGCAAAGCGCAGATGGAACAGCCCGCCCTCCTCGCGCGGCACCTCGATGCGCGTCACGCGGCGGCCGCACGCCTCCACCACGCCAAGGCCCGCAGCGGCGGCGCGCAGCACGTCCACCACCGTGGACGCCTTGCCCGTCGCCGGGTACAGGCGGCCCTCCCCTTCCTCGCGGGAGAGCATGCCCAAATCGCTGAAGAAGCGGTGGACGGGATCGCCCAGATCTCGCGCTGCCGAAAAGCCCGCGATCAGCGACACCAGCGCCTCGCCCACGAAGCCGGCGTTGCGGTAGCGGCCCGCCTCGATGCTCGCATTGGAGAAGTTGCAGCGCCCGTTGCCGGTCGCCAGCATGGAGCGCCCCACGCGCTCGTCCGCCTCGAACACGACGACGCCCGCCGTGCCCGCGCGCCCGGCGGCGGCAAGCTCGCGCCCCGCCGCCACGGCGGACGCCAATCCCGCAGCGCCGCCGCCGACGATCGCGATGCGCGCATGGGGATCCCCCGTCAAAGGCCGCGGCGGCTCCGAAGCGGCGGCCGCAGCCGCGCCGCGCGAAGGCGCATCCGAAGAAGCGCCTGCAGCCGGCTTGCCCTTGCGCGTGCCGTGCCGCCCGCAGCGCCGCGCCGCCTTCGCGTCCGCATCAGCCTGGCGCTCCTCGTCCTCGCGCAGCAGGTCGCGCAGCGTGCGCCCTCCCAGGCCCACCTGCAAACCGCTCCCGGCGACCCCGTGGCCGCCTTGCGCCCCGCGCCCAACGCCTTTGCGGACATCACGCGCCCCGTGCGAGCCGCGCCCGCCGTGTGCGGCGCCCTTTCCACGCGCCGAGCCGCGCCCCTGTTCGGAACGTCCTGTGGCACCGCCCGCGCTCTTTTGTGCATGCCTCTTTCCCATGCGCCTATCATAGCGTACCCGATGCTGCACCGCCGTCCCAATCCATCGAAACGCGGGACGGCGCAACGGTGATGAGGAGGTCTCCCCCTATCCTCGAAAAAAAAAGCGGTGGCGCTGGCCTGAAAGGCGAGCGCCACCGCAAGATGATAGGTTGCAACTGCATTCCGTTTCGCGTCGGACGTAGCCGCGCTGTCCGTTTCCTCCGGCTAGTCGCCGCTCACGTACACCCACGACACGGCATCGCCGTCGGAGAGCGATATCTCGCTTGCCGCCTTGTTGGCGAACACGCCGTTCACGTAGTACGTCCAACCGCTCATAGCGCCGTGCTCCTTCTCGGCCAGCCCGTTGATGCTGGCAATATACGTCCCGAACTGGGTGCTGCGCGCATTCACCGAAAGACCGGTGGCCAGCAGGGCATCGTAGACGCTTGCGCCCTTCTGCAAGGTGACCGTGGTCACCAACGAGACGGGCGAGCCTACCGAGCTGGAGTCGACCGACACCGCAACCGCAATCGTGGAGGACTCCGCAGGGGGAGCCGGCGAATCGCCGGACGCCGCAGGGCTCTCCACCGCCCCGCCCGATGCAGGGGAGCCAGCGTAATCGGATCCGGGCGACGTCCCGGCGTCGGGGGAGCCGTCCGACGCCGCATCCGCACCGCCGTCTGGCTCCTCGGATGCCTCGACGTCCTCTTCCGCCCCTTCATCGTCGACGGAGCCGTTCTCATCCGCATTGTCGACGGAAGAGGCTGCGACCTCATCGCTGGCGGCGGACTGCGCGGGAGAGGAGAACCCTCCCGCCAACGCGAACGCCGACACCGCTATGACAACCACAGAGACAAGCACGATGATCGCGATGGCGACCTTCTGCCCCGCCTTCAGACGGGAGCCTTGCGGAGAGCGGGACGGGGATGCGGCCCCTTCCGAGGCGGATCCCACATCGGGAGAGGCATCGGAGCCGCCATGCTTCAACGTTTCCTTCTCCTCATCAAGCCCTGCGTAGATTGCGGAGACGGGTCGTTTGCTTTCGGGCATGTCGCTACCTCCCCTCCTCCTCTTCTTCGTCGTCAGAGCGCTTGCGCGCGAGCAAGAACCACACAAGGGCCGCGATGAGTCCGCAGATGCCCACGGCGATCCCGACGAGCGGCAGCCACCAGGGAATCCCCGCGCTTTGAGACGACGCGCCGACGGCATCCTCGTCTGCCGTGGACGGAGCGTGCGCTTCAGCAGCAGCCGCACCGTCGCCGTCCGCGGCATCGGAGGCCGCCGCCTCTGCAGCGGCGGCATCTTGCGCGGGCGTCGTCGCGGCAGACGGCCCCTGCGAAAGGATCAGGGGAGTCGCTCCGCTCGGCCGCGCAGACGGATTGCCCGCACCGTTTCCGCCCGAAGGCTCACCATTATCCGAACCGGGGTTGTCATCGCCGCCCCACGAGGGGAGGGAGTCGCCGGGAGCGAGGGCGAAAAGGTTGCCCGAATCGTTGATGAAGTACAGCGTGCCATCCGCGCCCGCGAACGCCGAGGACATCGAGTGGTTCTGATCGGCGGAGTCGGGGAGGTAGAGCATCGTCGCCTCCGCATCCCCCTGCTTGTAGCAATACAGCGCGCCCGGCATGTTGTTGCACGTGAAGTACACGTACGTGGAATCACCCTGCACGGACACAAGCGGCGCGCTCTTCACATCGGCAGGCAGCTCGACTCCCGTCGCGCTTGCGCTGGAGTACGCATGCACGCTGCTGGCAACCGTCATGGAATCCAAGTCGATGGCCGCCAGAACGCCCGTGTAATCCGCCTCGCCGCCGCCTACGTATGCCGTCTTGCCGGAAACGGAGGGGGTCGACGTGCTCGAATCCGCGAACTTCACCGATCCGACCTCGCGCAACGAGCCCTGATCCGAGAGCTCGAGCTTGTGTAGCACGCCGTTGTTGGTGACTGCGTAGACGAACCCGTCCGCCTCGACGAGCGTGCTGCGCACGCTCGCGCCCAGATCGATGCTGGACACTTGGCTGGAAAGGTCGCCTTCGTACACGCTCACCGCGCCGGAATCGTCGCCGACCAGGTAGTAGGATCCCACCGAAATGCCGCCGGCCCAGTAGTAGCCGGACGAGCCGTTGTCCACGCTGCCCGCCAAAGCGCCCGTGAGCAAGTTCACGCGCCGAACGGTGCCGGTCAAGGCAACGTAATCGGATCCCATCGAATCAACGGTGGTCACGTACACGTAGCCGTCTGCGATCTCCAGCGACGAGAGGCTCTGCGCGCCGTCGATGGCATCCACCACCCACAGCGTCTCCAACGTCGACGCGGAAACCGCCTGCAGATAGCCGCCTGCGAGTGGAATCACGATGATCCCGTCGGCATAGACCATGCGGCACTGCGAATCCAGCCCGCGAGCCAGAGTCGCTTCCCGCTCCACCTTGCCCGTTTCGGGATCGAGCACCTGCAGGCGCGCCAGGCTCTTGGTCTCCGCCCAGCCGTTCGCCGCATCATAGGTGGAGGATCCCGAAACCACGTAGATCTTGCCGTCGATGATCAGCGGATCGGAGTATGCGCACGAAGCACCGGCCGCGCGCTCGTCATCGGTGAGCAGCGAAGCCTTCCATTTCAAATCAGCCCCATCGGTCGCAGTGGAAACGTCCTGGAGCATGGAGCCCGAGCCGCCATTGGCGAAGCCCTGCCACTGCGCATCCAAATCGGGGTGCTCGGCGTCAGGGTTCAGCACCACGTCGCCCTCAGGCTGCTTGACGCCGGCGGCGTCGACGTAAACCAGCTCTACGGTATCACCGTCGGCAACGGTGTACTGGTTCGGATACACACTCGTCGCATATTCGCCATTGATCAGGAAGCTCCAATAGCTCCACTGATCCGCCCCCACGCTAAACGCCCCCAGCACAACGCCATCCGGCGAGGTGATCGAATGGGGGCACCAGCCATTCTCCAAGCTGTAATCGTACCCGTTCGCCTCTAGCACCCGGGCGAACACGTCCCACGCGGTGGCCCCGTCCTCGGCATCGACCGCAACCTCGGTGAGGGGGATCCACGTCTCGGCAACCGCCGCCTCGCCCTCGGCATGATCGGCAATGCCCGTCACCTTCACGTTGACGGAAAGCTCTTGGGGCTCCTGCCCCGCATTCGGATCGTCCATGCCAGTGATGCCGCGCACCGTGAACGTCGCCGAAACCGGCTGGTTCGCCAGCTGCGCGAACGTTTCGCCCCAAGCGGGGTCGTCCGCATAGCGCTCGGCGTAGCGTGCGAACTTCTCGCTGGAAAGCGCGCTGCTCACCGTTACCTGCGTGTTGTATTCAGGCTGGGTCACCAGCAGCGTGTCGTGGGCGACGACGCTCGCATCGCTCGACTTGAACCAATGCCCCGGCACGACGCCCATCTCGTCTTCGGGTTCCAGATCGACGGCGACGATGCCGTCGCCTGCCGCATTGGCGCTCGCGTAGTCGCGCGCCCAGGCCAGATCGCCCTCGGCATCGAGATACGCCTTCTGGAACGTAGCGAGATCGCCTTCGACGGCGTCAACATCCTGCCCGTCCGCCAACGCGTCGGCATAGCCGGCTTTCGCCTGCTCCATAAGCGCCAACTCGGCCTCGACTTCGTCGGCGCTGAGCGGGGAAACCGTAAGGCGGATGGTCTTCGAAGCCGTGATCTCGGGGTTGCTCTTGCTGGTCACGGTGAGCGTCAGCTCGACCGAAGCCCCCGCCGCCCCAGGCAGCGGCTGGTACACGTTGCCGCGGTAGCCGTTCGTCTGGATCGAATCCCCCGAAGCGGAGTAAACCACCTCGTAGTACTTGCCGTCCACGGACAGCGCACTGGGATTCGGCAGTTTGAGATCGCCCGTCACGGCATCGGCTTCCACCTTGGAGCCGTCCTCCATGTAGGTCAGGGCATCCTCGGTGAACGCCGCTTCGACCTTCTTCTGCAGCTCGGCCTTCTCCTGCGCGATGGCCTCTTGGTCGGCCTTCACGGTCACCTCGAAGGGAACGTCGACGGTCGTTTCGGGAACATCCGATCCGCTGAAGCCGACGGTGGCGACGAGCGTCACTGCCTGATCGATCGAAGAACGCGTCACCGCGCCGGTGCTCTCATCATCCCAGAAGTCGCCCTCGATCTCGATGGCATCGCTTTCCGAAACCCAGGAAACGCTCGTCTTCCAGCTCACGGCCGAAACGGAATGAGGCAACGTCACATCCTGCGTGACGGAATCGGCGGAATCGCCCTGCGCATAGCCGATGGCAAGGCCCTGCGCTGCCTGCCTTAGGGTTTCCTCGCAGGCATCTTCATCCCACGGAATCACCGTGCGCATCGACGGCGTGAATTCCACGTCCCCTTCGCCGTCGCGGGAAAGGACGAACGTGATGCTGGCCGAACGCGGCATCGTGAGCGACGCCGCCCATCCCGAAACCTTTTCGGGAAGGTACTTCGCATAGGCGATCCGGCCATTGGTTTCGTCGTCGGCGGAAGAAACATCCACGGCGACCGCATCCGTCTCCGTCTGGAACTCGACCGCCTTCACGCGCACCTGCACATCGGAAGCGCCCATCTCGGAAAGCTTCGCTTCCAGCACATCGTTGATGTTGGAATCCGCCCCATAGACGGGATCCGGACGCCAGCTTTCGTTCTCCAGCGTCGCAACCAGGCCCGCGAGCGATCCCGCATCCTCCACGCAAGCGGCCGAGACCTGTTCGACGCTGAACGCCCCGCTGGTCGCCACCACCTTCAGGTATTTGCCCGCGGCCTCGGCGGGGATCTGCAACTGCGCGGAAGTCGCCCCGTTCAGCGGGGAGAAGTCGCCGTCGGGCTCGTCGCCGATATACCACTGGATGGACACGCCGCCGGTCACGTCGTCGCCCGTCGTGGAGCTGTCGAAGCGCTTCGCGTACGCGGTTGCCTTCACCGTATCGCCGGTGAGCAAGGTGGACGATCCGTTGATGGCCGGGGAGGTGATCACGCGCAGCAGGTCGTACGTGTTCTCGGGAAGAACCTGGTAGACGGCGCTCTGCACCGTGTTGTCGAGCGCCGACGCCTTGACTTTGACGTATCTGCCCGCAAGATCCGCCGAAAGGGCCAGCTTGCCGTCCACGGGATCGTAGCCGCCCTCGATCTCATCGAAGGGGCCCGCCTCCGCATCCGCCGCATACCATGTGAAGGTGAGCTCCGCATCGGCGGGCGCAGGGTCGTCGCCACCGTAGGAGCCTTCCACCATCGCCGTCGGCGTGATGACGCTTCCTGCCTGCATGCCCTGTCCGGAGGATTCCAGTTCCACCGCCGTGAGCGTATACTGCCCCTTAAGCGAGATCGGCCCCAACGGATCCACGTATTCGGCAGGATAGTACGACGAGTAGCTCTTTTGATGCGTGCTGACCACCGTGCCGTCGCTCGTCGCCTTCACGCGCAGGTAAAGGCCTTGGGCGGACTTCCCGTCGATGGTCTCGGGGATGGTGAAATCAGCCTGGGTCGCATCGGAGATGTCCGCGAAAGCGGCATCCGATGTCGTGTTCGATTCGGCATACTGCCACTGATAGCTCACCGCATCGCCCGCCTCGACGGAGGTGGAGTAGCTATCCTTGTACGCTTTCGCGCTCACCGTCGAGCCGATCTTGGCATCGCCGACAGCCTCGACGCGGTACAGCTCCACCGCGCCGGGAACCACCACCGGGCCAACCGCCGCCGACGCCTCTTCGCCGAAGCCGCCATCGGCACGCGCCTCGATGTACTTGCCCAAGAGACCTTCGGTGACTTCAAGCGTGTTGCCATCGGCGCCTTCGATCTTCCGATCGACGGAATACTGATCGTCGCCCGAATACCATGCCCACTCCAGCTTTTCGTTGAACGTCACATCTTCTTGGGCGGCGGAGGCGGTGGCGGTGATGGTGTCGCCCACATTCACCTTGCCGGATTTGTCCAGCTTCACCGATGTCACGTGCACGGCATCCGCCGCGCCCACCGGCAGGCTCACGCGCCCCGTGTAGCTGCTCTGGCCAACCTTGGAGGAAACCTCGCAACGAAGGTACTTGCCCTCGAGGGACCCGTCGATCTCGAGCGTGGATCCATGCGCATCAGGGATATCGGAGAAATCGCCGTTCTGGGAATCGGCGGCCTTCCACTGGAAGTTCAGCAGGCTGGCGTCCACGTACTGCCCGGAGGGCGCGCCGATTTCGCGCACGCGCGCGGTGGCGGTGTCGCCCACGACGAACACGGACGTGCCGTCCTCCTCGTTGACGATGGACACCGCACTGATGTCCACTTGACCTTGAAGCTTCATCGGGCCGACGGCGCTGTAGCTGGACAGCTCGACCGTGTTGGCGCCGGCGTTCGCCTCGACGGAGAAGTACGCCCCGGCATAGCTTTCATCGTCGACAACCAGGGTGGATCCCGTCTCACCCTCGACGGTCTGCCAGCTGTCGTCGGAGAAGGAGTAATCGGAAGGATCCTCCATGGCGTACTTCCACGTGTAGGTCACGCCCTCTTCGACATAGTAAGGGGAGTACGAGCTTCCCGTGTACGCCTTTGCCGTAAGGGTGACGGGCATCTGGAGGGAATCGGGCGCTTCCACCTTCACGCCCGAGAGCTTGACCGCGCCCTTCGCCATCACGGGGTTGCTCGTGGTGGCTTGCACGTCGTTCACGCCGGCGTTGGCGATAACGCGAATGTATTTGCCCTGCTGGGCTTCGGTAAGCGTGAAGGTGCTTCCGTTCCCGGCGTTCGGAATGCTCTCGAACGCGCCGTAGGCGGAGTCGGCTTCCTGCCAGGTGAAGGCAACGTCCACGCCTTCGCCTGCTGGGGTGGACCAGTCCGTGTAGGCGGTTGCCGTCAAGGTGTCTCCGACAGCGGGCGAGGCCTTGTCCAGATTGACCTTGTTCAGCTCGGCCTGACCCGCCTTCAGAACAGGGCCGGGCAGGTAGTTCGCATTGATGTCGGTGATGGTGGAGCTAGTGCGGGGACCGTAATGCGTGTTGCCGCCTTCCGTCACCTTCACGGCGATGTACTTGCCCGCCAGCTCATCGGTGACCGTGAGGCTTTGGGAGGTCTGTCCCTCGATGGGCGTGAACGCGTCCGCATCGCCCGACTTCTCATCGCTTTGCAGCCACTGGTAGGCCCAGCCGTCCTGCGCGGCTACCACATCGGCCCCGTAATACCCGGACGGAACGTACATGTTCGCCCACAGCTCGGTGCCGGACGCCACGGCGCCGGAAACGTAGGAGTGCGTGCTGTCCTGATCTTTCTGGGCCTGAATGAGCAGGTAGGCGTCCTCCGACAGGGCCTGGGCATCGACGCCTTCCGCGCCCTCGATTGCAGCGCCGGCAGGCGAAGCGACCGCCACCGCGGCAGACGGCGAAGGCGAGCCGGCGGATGGAACGGAAAGATCGGCTGCTTCGCCCGGAGCCTCGGCCGAGTCGATCTCCGCGCTTTCCTCCGATCCGTCCTGCAATTCGCCCTGAACGGAAGAGGGTGCGGAATCAGCGGAATCCGAGTCGCCGGAGAAGGGCGCCGAGCCGCTCTCCTCCACGCCATCCGCCATCGCGGAAGAAGCGTCTTCCCCCGCATGCGTGGCAACAGGCGCCTCCGATGATTCATCCCCTTGGGCGTGAGCGGGCAGCGGCATCAGCCCGACAACCAAAGCGAATGCGACGAACAAGGGGAACGCCTTTGAGGCGAAGAATGAGCCGCGCCCATGCGCGCGGCGCGTGGTGGATCCGGACATACGGACGCCTTTCTCCCAGGGCCAAAAGCTTCGACGGGAGGTACTCCGACTTGTCCGCAGGGCGCGTAGAAAGCGTCAGGATTCTGCGAAGTTACGGTTACTGGTATAGCCGGGGACTTGCACCCCGATTCCCCTGGGCGTCCCGACGGCATCCGCCGCCCGGAACCCGCGCGCACCGCGCGCCCCCATCGTGGCCAGCTTCCAAACACTTGCATTGTACGACTGCACTGCACCTGTTTTCGACGAATAAACTGCAAGAGCCATGATCTATTGCGTTTGACACAATGGGCACGGCGACCCTTTGGGCCTGATGCATCACGAAAAGGGAAGGATGCTCCGGCCCAAGGCAAAAAAGAACCTTGCCCAAGCGATACTTGATGGGATGCGCAGCGCCGACCCCCCCCCATGGCAGCGCGCCCGAAGCGCGAGCTTCAACGGGCTTGGGCATCTCCCGCATATTCAACGGGCTTGGGCATCTCCCGCATAAAGCGAAACGCCCCGGAAGAGCCCGAGGGAGGGCGTCTTCCGGAGCGTTGAAGCCGCAAAGGGGAAGGAGGGGATCCCTTCGCTTCTGCTAAAGGAGGTCCAGGCGAAAAGCCTGAACCCGTTTCGCCCGGCCGCCCGGCAGCTGCGCCTGCAGCCGCCGGAGCAAACCCGGACCAGGGAAAACTACTCGGCAGCAGCCTCGGCGTTCTTCTCCTTGTAGGTCTTGAACGCCAGCAGCAGCAGGACCGACACCACCGCGAACACCAGCGACACGATGAAGTACAGCGCGGTGTTCACCGCCACGCCCGTGGCGCCCAGGCCGCCGAACATCGGGGCAATGACCTGGTTGCACAGGCGGAACGAGATCAGCGAGGACAGGCCCGTGCCGATCATGACGAAGCCGTAGTTGGCGCCCTGGTTCTTCAGACCGAAGTTCTCGGCCGTCCACGGCGAGTAGGTGGCGCCCGGCGCGCCGGCGAAGGCGGCCAGCAGGAACACCAGGACCATGAACGCGATGCCCTGGGCGAACATCAGGCCGATGGACACAACGCACACCAGGATGGCCAGCGTCAGCGCGGTGTTGCGGCGGCCGCGCAGCACGTTCACGAAGAACGGCACAGCGAAGCGGCCAACGGCCAGGCCCAGGCCGCACGCCATAACGATGCCGTTGGCCAGGCTCTCGTCAAGGCCGCGCTCGATGCCCAGCTGGCGCAGGATGGGGTTGATGCAGAAGTAGCCGGCGGTGATGAACCACAGCGTCAGCATGATGATCCACAGCTGGCGGGTCTTGATGGCCTTGCTGAACGGCACCTGCACCTGCGAGATGTTGGACTTGCTGGTGGCGGGCACGTAGCCCTCGGGCAGCCAGCCCGCCTCGGGGTTCTTGATGAAGATCGACGCGACCAGGCAGACGACGGCGAACACGACGCCCAGGATCTGGAACGTGGCGCGGATGCCGTTGGCGTCGATGAGCATCTGGGCGACCGGCGTGAACACCACGGTGGCCAGGCCGAAGCAGCACACGATGATGCCGCTGCAGACGTTGATCTTGTCGGGGAACCACTTCTGGATGCAGGGGATCGCCGAGTTGTAGGTGCAGCCCACGGCGAAGCCGCCGATGACGCCGAACGTCAGCCACGTGGGCGCCGGGCCCATGTCGATGGTGAACGACGTGGCGAACACGCCCAGACCGAAGCAGATCGAGCCGATGATGATGACGATCTTCGGGCCGAACTTGTCCTGCAGGCGGCCGCCGCACAGGGCGCCCACCGAGAACAGCGTGATCATGATGGACGACGTGAAGGCGAAGTCCGACACATCGGTGGGAGACATGCCCGGCAGCGCGGCGGAAACGCCGGCGTTGAACACGCTCCACATGTAGATGATGCCCGTGCAGATCATGATGAGCGAGGCTGCGACCAGCCTCACGTAACGGGAAACTCCTTGTTCCATGTACCCTCCCATGACGAAGCCGCGTGCAATGCGCCTGCAGCGAAAACTGCGAAGCCGGATGCGGATACACCCGTGTAAAAACCGCATTCGACCAGCCATTTTGCATACGGCTACCTAAACGCGCCGCAAGGCGCGCCCCTAGTTTGAGCTCCGTTCCAAACGGCTCGCGAGACCATGAGAGCTTGTTTGGGATTGTACGTGCGCGCGCAAGCGGGTACACGCTGCGCCGCGCCTAGCATCCAAAAAAGTTTTTGTGCGGAAAGCACAGATCCGTCGGCAAGCGGCAAACCGCGGAAAACGGCGCTGCATCGCCCCAGGCGGAACCGGGCGGAATCAGGCGGAACCGAGCAAACCTGGGCGAACCCGCCCCCCTACTTCGAATCGATGACGGGGATGTCCTCCTCCGCCTTCTCCTCCAGGTTCCCCTCCCACACGTAATGGCGCGTCTCACGCGCGATCATGCCCGAAAGCAGCAGCACCACTACGATGTTGGGCAGCGCCATCAGCGCGTTGGTGATGTCGGAGACGGTCCACGCCACGTTGCCCACGCCGATGGCGCCCAGGAAGGCCATCAGCACGTAAAGCACCTGGTAGGGGCGCACTGCATGCTTGCCCAGAAGGTAGGACACACAGCGGCTGCCGTAGTAGGACCAGCCCAAGATGGTGGAGTAGGCGAACGTCACCATGCCCACCACCAGCACCGGCATGCCCACCACGGGAATGGCCGAGAACGCCGCGGTGGTAAGGTCCACGCCCTCCACCAGCGTGCCCGACTCCACGATGCCCGGATGCGCCATCATCGTGGACACCAACACCACGCCCGTGATGGCGCAGATGATCACCGTGCTCCAGAACGTGCCCGTCATGGCCACGAGCGCCTGGCGCGCCGGGTTGCGGGTGGAGGCGGCGGCCGCCACGATGGGCGCCGAGCCCAGGCCCGACTCGTTGGAGAACAGGCCGCGCGCGCAGCCGAACTGCAGCGCCACCATCAGCCCGCTGCCGATGGCGCCGCCGAACACCGCCTCGCCGGTGAAGGCGCAGCGCACGATGGCCTCCAGCGCCGGAACGATGTAGGGCCCGTTCATCGCCAGGATGACGACGCAGCCCACCAGATACAGCGCCGCCATGATGGGCACGAGCTTCTCGCACACCCGCGCGATCAGCTGCACGCTGCCGAACACCACGAGCGCCACCAGGGCCACCACGATCGCGCCCAGAACCCACGTGGGAACGTCCGGCAGGGTGGACTGGATGATGCTCACCATCGCGTTCGACTGGACCGCCGAGCCGGTGCCCAGCGCCGCCACGGCCGCGAACAGGGCGAACGCGCCGGCGCCCAGCAGTGCCCACCACGGCGCCGACCCGTCCTTGCGCTCGAAGGCGCGCCGCCAGGCGTACATGGCCCCGCCCAGCATGTTGCCGTTGTGGTCGCGCACGCGGAACTTCACCGCGGCGTAGGTTTCCGCGTACTTCGTGGCGATGCCGAACACGCCGGTCAGCCACATCCAGAACACCGCCCCCGGGCCGCCCGCCAGAACCGCGGTGCCCACGCCCACGATGTTGCCCGTGCCGATGGTGGCGGAAAGCGCGGTGGCCAGCGCGCCGAACTGGCTGATGTCGCCCGGCGCGTCGGGATCCTTCGTCACCGACAGCTTGATGGCGCTGCCTAGCTTGCGCTGGATGAACCCGGTCCGTATCGTCAGGAACAGGTGCGACCCCAGCAGGATGACGATCATCGGCACGCCCCACACAGCCGCATCGATGTCGTTGACGATCTGGACGATATCCATGTTCCGCCCCTTCTAGCGCGACCTCTCCGGCCGCCCCTCGCTGCACACAGAGCTTCGATTATAGGACGAGAAGCGCAGCGGACCGAAAAAGATCAAATGTGTGCAAAGAACCCCCGGGCGAACGGCGCAGCCGCATCGAACCGCAGCGGAACCGGAGAGCAGGCCCCTCGGCAAACTCGGCCCCTTCCCCTCTTGGCGAACACGCCCCCACGCGAAAGCGCCTCCCGCGGGCGCGTGCCGGCGCGGAAGGCGCTTTCTTCTAGGAGGGCCGAGGAAGGGTCGTCCCCGCCGCGCGGGCAGGCGCGCCCCCATCGACCGTTACTTGAATTTGCACAAAGCCACGATGCCCGTGCCCGCCAAGCCGATGACCAGCATGGCGATGCCAAGGGTCATCCACTGGTCGCCGCCGGCACCCAGAAGCATCGGCGAGATGAACGTGCCCAAGAACTGCCCCAAGCTCTGGATGAGCATCAGCACGCCCATGCTGATAGAGGCCAGCTCCGGCTTGCCCACGATGGGGTTCAGCGCTGTCAGGCACACCACCGGGCAGCCCAGGCCCACCAGGCCCATCAGAACGGCGCCCACCCACAGCATGGCGCCGGTGCCCGTGAGCATCAGGTACGCGCAGGGACCCATGGACAGCATCGCGATGATCATGAGCGGCTTGCAGCGCCCGAAGCGGTCGATCAGGTTGCCGAACAGCGGCGAGCTGATGACCGCCAAAAGCATCGGCAGCGTGCTGATGAAGCCAGAGAGGGTCGGGTCGATGCCCTGCACCTGCATCCACGTGGGCCCGAACGACAGCACGGCCAGAAGCACCAGGTTGAACACCAGAAAGCCCAGCAGGAACAGCAGGAAGTTGGGCTTGAGCAGATCCGCGTAGCTGGCCTTGCCCTGGCTGGCGGCCGCAGCGGCCTCCTCCTCGGCAAGGGCGCGCTCCTCTTCGGCGCCGCCCGGGAACTTCACGCAGAAGAACATCAGCACCGCGAACACCGCAACGGCGACCAGGTAGATCACCCACACGCCCACGAACCCGGTGGCGCTGAACAGCGACGGCGTAAGCGTGCCGCCCACCACCGAGCCCAAGCACACCCACAGCGCCCAAATGCCCGTGGCCGAGCCGATCTTGTCAGGCGCCACGTACTTCTGCACGCACAAAGGCCCGCAGATGGTGACGAAGATGAAGGCCACGCCCTCGATGCCGCGCGAGACGATCAGCATCGTGCCGTCGGTGGAAAACGCGCCGATCAGCGAGCCGATCACCATCACCACGGCGGCGATGACCAGCACGTTCTTCGGACCGATCTTCTTCGCCAGGGCACCGGTGGGCAGCGCCAGCACGATGCCGACGAACGTGAAGATGGACATGAGCCACGACGAGCTGCCGGCGTCCATGCCGAACATCTCCATCAGGCTGGACATGATCACCGGAACCTTGTACTGCGTCGAGGCGATGGCCGTGCCGAACAGCAGCAGGCACACCGCGATCAGCATCCAGCTTCCGTACTTTCTTTCCCTCGTTTCCCCCATGTCGAACCCCCTTTTGGGACGCGACGGGCCAGACCCGGCCACCGCCGGGCCAACCCGCACGCGAATTCAGAAAAGCGGAGCGAGGCGGCGCGCTCCCCTCGCGCGCCACCGAACAGACCCGACGCCGCAAAAACGGCCTTGCCGCCTTTCCCCTGCCAACGTCAGCGAGCGGGAGCGTGGCGAGTGCGGATGGCGCGAAAGGCTCCCGAAGCGGCCTTCGGGCTGTGAGGGAGCCTTGGAACGCCGACCGTGCCGCCACGCTTCCGCGCAGCGTCGAGCGGTTCCGGCGGTCGGCAGACCGCCGGAACCAGCCTACTAGCCCTGGTTGTTGGTCGTGTTCGCCATGACCTCGGCCACGGTGGCGTTCTTCATGATCAGCTTGTTGCGCCGGATCACGCCTTCCTCGGGCTCGAGGGTCGAAGCGTCCTTGTACACCGCGGGCAGCTCGCCGCGCTGCATGCTCAGGCGGATGGCCTCGTCCACGTCGAACGGGATGAGCTGCTGCTTCTCCTCCTGGGGCTTGGCCACCCATGCCGGCTTCGTCACCGGAGCGGGCATGTCGGTCAGCTGGGCGCAGTCACCGTACTTGGCGCGCAGCTCGTCGATGGGGCCGAAGTCCAGCGCGCGCATCGGGCAGGACTCGACGCACAGCGGCATCTGGCCCTTCTCCAGGCGGTCGATGCACATCGTGCACTTGCTGGCCTTGGTGCCCGGCTCGTCGCTGGCGAACTTGATGGCGCCGTAGGGGCAGGCCGCGAAGCAGTTGCGGTCGCCCTGGCACTTCTCCTGGTCGATCAGCACCGCGCCGTACTCTTCCTCCTTGAAGATGGCGCCGTGCTTGCAGGCCTTCACGCACGCGGCGTCCTCGCAGTGGCCGCACGAGAACGCAAGCTCATGCAAACGCGGCGTGGGGAACGTGCCCGTCTCCCACTCGTAGACGCACATCCACTTCTCGGGACCGGGGGCGATGTCGTTCCAGTCCTTGCAGGCGATGGAGCACGCCTGGCAGCCGTAGCAGCGCGACTGGTCGAAGAAGAAACCGTACTGAACCATTGTTACTCGCCTCCAAGCTTCTTGACCTGAACCAGGCCGGCGGTCAGCAGCGCGCCGACGATGTGCGGCAGGTGCGTGTCGCCGATCAGCAGGTTGCAGTTGCCTCCCTTATCGACGCCGTAGGGCATCCTGATGTCCTTCTTTTCCGTGTCGGGACGGTACCACGAACCGTGGTGGATGGCCACCGTGCCCGGAATGGTGCGCGACGTGACGAACGCGGGGATGTGGACCTCGCCGTACTCGTTGTACACCACGCACATGTCGCCGTCCTTGATGCCGCGCGTCGCAGCGTCGGCCGCGCTGATCCACACGCGGTGCTGGTACACGTCGTCGCGCATCCAGGGATTCTTGTCGTTGGACGAATGCTGACGGTACGAGGTGACCGGCGTCACCAGCGACAGCGGGAACTCGCCCGTCTTGGGATGGTAGTAGCTGTCGTTGGCCGGGGCGTCCTGGTAGCTGGGCTGCCACACGGGGTACGTCTCGAACCGGCCGGCGTACTTCGTCTCAGGCAGCGGGTTGTTCTTGATGTAGTTCGAATCGAACTCGAACTTGCCCGAAGGGGTGACGAACGGGCTGATGCCCTGCTCGATGCAGTTCTTGAACGGATAGAACGGCTCGTCGATGGGGACGCGGATGATGGGATGCTTGATGAACTCCTCCCACGGCGGCGCCACGATGCCGGCGGAAGCCAGCATGCCGTAGTCGTCGCGGGCCCATTCCTCGTAGCCCTTGCGGTAGATGCCCTTCACGGCCTCGGTGAATTCCTTCGGATCGTCGTACTGGCACAGGATGGAGCTGTACTTCTCGCCGATGCCCAAACGCTTGGCGATCTGCATCCACACCCATTCCTTCGGGCGGACTTCCTCCGGCGGATCGACGGCCTGGTCGCAGTACACGAAGTAGTTGCGCATGCCGCAGGGACCCAGGAAGAAGCGCTCGTTGCCGAAGAAGTAGGTGTCCATCGTCTCGAACTGGTGGATGGGCGCCGGCAGCACGATGTCGAGGAACTCGATGGACGGCTGATCCATGTGCCACTGCCAGCCCCAGCTGAAGTCCATGGACGCGTAACCACGCATGCGCTTGTTCACGTTGTGCTGGTTGTTCACGTAGTTGTTGTCCATGATGAGCATGTGGATGTTGGGCAGAGGCGAGTCCGGCGGGCAGCCGATGCGGCGACGGTACTCTTCCTCAGGCATCTCGCCCGAATCATAGAGCGGACGGCAGTAGATGGCCTCGGTGATCTTGTTGTTGTTGCACACGATGGGCGGCATGTACTCGGCCGGAGCACGGCCCCAATCCAGCGAAGGCGGGATGATGTGCGGCAAGGTGACCAGGCAGCAGCCCGTCTCGCAGCCGCCGGGACGCGCGATGTTGCCGGTCATGGCCTGCAGCAGCATGGCCGCGGCGCCGGCGTAGTCGCCCAGGTTGCGCTTGGACACGGAGTAGTGCACCTGCAGGTGCACGGCCTTGGAGTTGCCGTACAGGCGCGCGAACTCGCGGATGGTCTCGGCGGGGATGCCGGTGAGCGGAGCGGCCCACTCGGGATCCTTCGGCTGGCCGTCAACTTCGCCCACCACGTACTTGCGCCACGTCTGGAAGCCCTCGGGCTCGACGTACTTCTCCACGAACTCGTGGTCGTAGAGGTCCTCGGTGTAGAGGATGTAGGCCACGGCCAGCATCATGGCCATGTCGGTGCCGGGGCGGATGGGGATCCACTGGTCGGCCAGCACCTCGGCGGACACGGTGTAGCGCGGCTCGATGCAGATGACCTTGCAGCCCCGCTCTTTGGCGATCTTCATGTAGTAGGGCACTGCGCCGAACCAGCCCACCAGCGGGTCGAAGCCCCACAGCACGATGAGGTCGCTGTTCAGCAGATCGGGAGCCTCGAAGCCCGGGTAGGACTGGCTCGTGCCCTTGAACATGATGTCCACCAGGTCAACGCCGGCGAAGAACTCCTCGCCCGCATGGCCGCCAGAGGTGGAATGGTCGCCCCAGGTGGCCAGCGCGCCCTTCAGCCACGGCCACAGCGGCAGGTCGGAATGCTCGAAGGCGGAGTACTGGCAGTAGGCGATGGAGGCCTCGCCGTACTTCTCGGAGACTTCCTTCATCTTCTCGGCGATGGTGTCGAGCGCCTCTTCCCAGCTGATGCGCTCGAAGTGGCCGTTGCCGGCGCCGCGGCCGCCCACGCGCTTCATGGGATGCAGCACGCGATCCTCGGCATAGAGCTCCTGGCGCCAGGCGTGGCCCATCGGGCAGCCGCGCATCTGGATCATGCCCTGGGCCAAGGCCTCGTCGGACACGTCCTCGCGACCGCTGTTGGGGTTCACGGAGTCATCGGGCTCAATGGAGATGACCTTGCCGTCCTTCACGCCCACCTTCATGATGCAGCTTGCGTCCCAGCACCCGTTGTTCACGCACGTGGTGTAGGTGTAGCGCACCCCCTCGTGGCGTTCGGACAACTCGTCGACAATCCTCTGTTTGTCCACCTTTGCCTCCCTCTCTCGTCTGGCCGGCACCCTGCGGAAGCCGACCCTCTACCTGGAAAACCACTGCACCGCCGGCTGCTTGGAGCGCAAGCGGGCAACGTCCCGGTTTTCAACATATCCACCGGGAAAACCGGCGGCAAGGGCGTGCGGGACAATCGCGCGCCGTGTTGCCGTTTGACCGTTCAAACCGCAACAAACGCCGTTCGCCGGCGCTGCGCTATTGCGTTTGGCGCGCCAAACCGCAATAGCGCAGCGCATTGCCGACGGCCGTATTGCGCGGGCGGCGCGGGGGTGAGTATCCTCGACCCTGGCATCGAGCAGCGACTTCGACGCGGCGGCGCAACGGGCGCCGCATCAGATCCCGCCCTGTTCAGCGCTTCGGAAAAGGGCGTGGTGAACAGGGTGTTCAATGCCGCATCCGTTCCAGGAGAAGGAGGATCCCCATGATGAAGAACATGCACCACGGCGGCGTGTACTGCCACGACATCGACGAGACGATTCGCTGGTACGAAGGGCTGGGCTTCCGCGTGCTGTTCCGCACCAACGCCATGGAAGGCGACAAGCCGCTGAAGATGGCGTGGATCAAAGCCGGCGCCGACGTGGTGCTGGAGCTTCTGGAGCAGGAGGACAAGTCCACCGTGGACGCCGCCGGCCAGACGCAGAACCACATCGCCGTGCGCGTGGACGACATCGAGGCGTTCGCCGCGCTGCTGCGCGAGAAGGGCATCGCCATCGAGGCCGGCCCGTTCGCCACAACGCTGGAGTTCGACCGCCCGCTGACCGACGAGGACGCCGCCACGTTCGAACAGTTCGGGGAGGCTGGGCTGAACCTGAAGATCATGTTCTTCCGCGGCATCAACGGCGAGCGCTTCGAGGTGGTGCAGGACAACCTGGGCGCGCTGTAGCGCAGACTCGCTCCCTCTTCCCACCGGTTGCTGGAGAGGAGAGGGAGAAGCCGCGGTGGGCAACGGAAAGACGGGGTTCGAGGAAACGCGACGCTGGGGGAGAAGCCCAGCGCCGCGTTTTCATGCTGCAGGCAGCGGAGGCTCTGGTGCGGACGGGAGTGGCGGATCGAAGCCGGTTTGGAGCCGCACTCCCCGCTGCAGCCAGGCCGATGGCCCCGACCTTGAAACCAGCATGGCCGATTCCGTCTCCGCATAACCGCAGGCCCGGCAAAAAGCGCCGATTCGCCTGCGCGCCGGGCAGCGTTACAATAGGCTTTCAGCACGGACGTGCGCATCACGCGAAAGGGCCCGGGGCCGCGCGCCCCGCCCGCGGGGGTTTCGAATTCAACGAGGTGCAGCATGCTCTACGAAGGTTCATACGAAGCATTCGCCAAGAGCGGCGGGGTGAAAGAAGGCAGCATCTACTCGCCCCGGCCCATCGGCAACCGCAACTTCGTCTTCCGCAACGAAACGCTGGCCACCATGGCCGACGCCGAGATCGGGTACGCGCGGTTGGACGAGCGCAGCACGCATTTCCCGTACAACTCGGCGCTGCGTCGCATCCTGGCGAACCTGGAGGCGATGGCCACCATCTCCGTAGACGGCATCAAGCCGGATTTGGAGGCCATGCTGGCAGCGGAGTCGGCCGCCTACGCGCGCAAGATGGGCTACGACGCAGGCGCCCACCGCATCAAGGTGCTCAGCGACAAGCAAGCCGCGGCCACGAAGGCGGCCATCCGCTACTACGACGCCATCCATCAGATCGCCAGCGGTCCGTCGCGTTTCGAGTTCACCCAAGAGATGCTGCTGGGCCTGCATGCGCGGCTGATGTACGAGCCGGAAGAGCTGGATTCCGTCGATCGGCATTTCCGCCAGAAACCCTACCGCATGCGCATCAGCTCGCCGGGACGCGTGCGCAACGTGTATCTGGCTCCCGCGCCCGAGGACGTGCCCGCCCTGGTGGAGGACGTGCTGCAATTCTGCAACAAACCGAACCTCTCGCCGGTCATGCAGGCTGCCGTGGCCCACTTCCATCTGGAGGCCATCCGCCCGTTCAAAACGGGCATGGACCGCACGGGGCGGGCGTTCTGCCACATGATCATCCGCAAACGCGAGCTCTACCGCCACATCATTCCGCCCATCGCCTTGGTGCCGGCAACCAACGTGCCTAGCCACGCCACGCTGCTGTTCCCCTACCGCACCAACAAGCCCTTCACCGAGCGCGAGGCGGCGCTGGCGCTTGACCGGTGGACCCTTCACTGCGCAGAGTGCACCGTGATGTCGGTGCGCGTGGTGAACAAGCTGGCGAAACGTCTGTCGGAGCTGGAAGAGTCCTGGCGCGCGCGGCTGCCGCGCGTGCGCAAGGGAGGCGCGGTGGACCTGCTTTTGTGCGAGCTGCCGGGCATGCCCATCATCACGGTGTCGGCCGCGATGGCCATCACCGGCAAGGGGTTCTCGGCCTCGAACGACGCGGTGCATCAGCTGGCCGAAGCGGGCATCATCGCGCCCACGGGCAACGGGCACCGCAACCGCAGCTTCATAGCCGAAGGGGCGGTGCGGCTCATGCACGAGGTGACCGACCAGACCATCCCCACCGAGCTGGTGTCGCGCGAGTCGGTGTTCGCGTAGAAAGGGCGCGCGGAAAAACGCAAAAGCGCCTTCCGCCTTCGGCGTTTCTTTCCCAGCCGAAGAACGGAAGGCGCTTTCGTTTGCGCTTTCGTTTGGACGCAGCCTCGCGCGGTCGATGCGCCGCGCCTTGCAGGCCGCCGTCTTATTGCACGGGGTAGATCGAGAGGTCCTTGTTGTCGAGCCACTCCTGGGCTTCCGCCTCGGTGATCTCGAACAGACGCGTGCCCGCGCGCACCAGCAGGCCGGCGCGCTGCTCGTAGTTGGACTTCGGCATGCCCTCGCCGCACTTGAAGTAGCGGCCGTCGCCCGCCTTGAACACGCCCTCGGTGAACGAGCCGACCACCTGCGGGTCGAATTTGCCGCGGATCTCCAGCAGCTCGACGTCATCCAGGTCGAAGCCCTTCGACGTGATGCAACGCTTCATGTTCTCGCTGATGTCCATCGCAGTCATCCCCCTTTATCTTCATGAGACGATAGCCTACCCTGCCGCCATCATACCAGCTGACCGCCCGCCCCGGATACGCCGCCGCTCACCCGCCCCCGCATATTGCGGCAACCCCCGCGATTCCGCGATAGCCCCGAAAACGCAGCACGCCAGCGCACGGAATGCGGACGCGGATGCCGCAAGGGCCGCGCGATGCGGCATTGGGACCCCGCTTCACTCGACAAGCGAGATCTCGTCGTAGACCAGTCCCTTTTCCCGCTCCATGAGGGAAAGCCACGCCTCGGGCGAGAGAGCGGGAACAGGAGACCGCGCGAAGCTCTTGAGGTCCCGCGTGATGAGGTAGTCCGCCTTCGCCTTGTCGGCAGCCAGCGCAATGAGGCAGTCCTCGTAATCGTCCCACCCAAGACGCGCCGCGCGCAGAGAATCCTCCCCCGACAAGCCCACCGGCGTCACGACCTCGCACGCCGCCAGCATCGCCTTCTGCACCCGTTGGGAGTCGAGGTAGTGGCCCAGCACGTAGAAAGCGTCCTTGAGCGACAGGGCCGAGACCCACAGCTTGGCGTCTCCGAAAAAGCCCGCGGCAACGACGCGCTGCGCAGAAGCGAAATGGGGCGGCTTGCGGCCGAGGTAGTCGATGAGAACGTTGGTATCAAGCAAGAGATTCATAGTCGGCGCGCTTTCCCTCGCGGAGGATGGTGCGGTAGTCAACCGAGGCGGGATCGGGACCCCAATCGACATCGAGCGTGCTGGACGCCACGAAAGCAGAGAAACGCTCGGCGTCGGCCCCGCCGTCGCGCTCTTGCGCGCCGGGTATCCTCCGGTAGGCGATGAGGTAGTCGTAGGCACCGTTCACCAGCTCCGTCACCGTGGCATCGAGCGCCTCGAGGATTCCGCCGCCCGCCTCTTTCTTCGCCTGCGGAACCCGAGCATTCACCATCGAGCTCTCCATCTTCTCCCCTTCCGTAATATGTATTACAGACATTATAGCACGGTTCGCCGTTTCCCGCAGGTTTCGCATGCGGGCGCCACCCTTGCGTATGCGGCGGGGTGCGCTACAATAGCGGCGGATTCTGTTTCAGGGCGAGGTGCAATTCCTCACTGGCGGTGATCCGGCCCGCAGCGTGCGCTGCGCGGCTCGGCAGTCCGCGACCCTGCAGCGCCCGTCCATCGCGACGCGGCAACGCAGGCTGACTCCGGTGCGAACCCGGGACCAACGGTCACAGTCCGGATGGAAGAGGCAGAGATCCGCGAGAAGGAGGCCGCCGCATCGCCGCGGGGCGCTTCCGTCGTTTGCGGACCAGATGAGCCTGTGTGGAAAGGAATCCATGCGGGCTCGTTTTCTTTTCCAGGCCGGAAAGCAAGCCCCTTGACGGAAAGGCCTGACGAAAGGGGCTTGCCATGAGCCAACCGAACGCCGCCGACGCGCAGGGCGCCGGCATCAAGAACACGAACGCGTGGAGCACCCGCCAGCTGGTGACGATGGCGCTTCTGTGCGCCATCGGCGTGCTGCTGTCGTTCATCGAATTCCCGCTGATCCCCGGCGTCACCTGGCTGAAGTACGACGCATCGGCTATGCCCGCCATGGTGTGCGGCTTCGCCTTCGGCCCCGGCAGCGGCCTGGCCGTGGGCATCGCGGGCGCCATCATCCACGGCATCCTGATGGCCGACTTCTCCGGCGCGGTGATGAACATCCTCGTGGTCATCGGCTTCGTGCTGCCCGCCGCGCTGATCTACCGCACGGGGCGCACGCTACCCCGCGCCATCGTCGGCCTCGTCGCCAGCGTGGTGGCGGCCATCATCATGGCCATCATCGGCAACCTTGTCATCACGCCCGGCTGGCTGGGCGTGCCCGTCGACGCCGTGGTGGCCATGATCATTCCCATCCTCGTGCCGTTCAACCTGCTGAAGGCCATCATCAACGCGGTGCTGACCCTGGCCGTGTACAAGAGCATCTCGAATCTCATCACCCCGCGCAAGAACCAGGTGCGGGGCCGCTAGACCGGGAAAGGACGCCTTAGTGAGCACCCTCGAACCCTCCGGCTTCGCACTCGGCGCTGCGGCCGCTTCCGCCGCAGCCGACGCTTCGGACGTTGCCGCCGCCCCCGCCACAGCCGCGCCCGACCCTGCGCCCGCCGTCGACGCGCACGGGCTGGCCTTCACCTACGACGGCAGCTCCTTCGTGCTGCAGGGCATCGACCTGCGCATCGAACGCGGCGAGTTCGTGGCCATCCTGGGCGGCAACGGCTCGGGAAAGTCGACGCTGGCCAAGCACATGAACGCCCTGCTCACCCCCGACGAGGGGCGCATGGACGTGCTCGGTCGCGACACGCGCGACCCCCAGGCCACCTACCTCATCCGCAGCCAGGCGGGCATGGTGTTTCAGAACCCCGACGACCAGCTGGTGGCGTCGCTTGTGGAAAACGACGTGGCCTTCGGGCCGGAGAACCTGGGCGTGCCCGCTCCTGAGCTGCGCGAGCGCGTGGACGAGAGCCTTGAGGCCGTGGGGCTGCCCGGCTTTCAGAAGCGCGAGACGGCGTCGCTGTCCGGCGGGCAGAAGCAGCGCGTGGCGACGGCCGGCATGCTGGCGATGCGCCCCGAGATCGTGATCTTGGACGAAGCCACCTCCATGCTGGACCCGCAGGGCCGCGCCTCGTTCATGGAGCTGTGCCGCTCGATGCACGCAGCCGGCAAGACGGTGGTGATGATCACCCACTTCATGGAAGAGGCCTCGCAGGCCGACCGCGTGGTGGTGCTGGACGGCGGCCGCGTCGCCTGCGAGGGCGCACCCGACGAGGTGCTGTCGCAGGCGGACCTTCTTGAGCACCTGAACCTGGACGTGCCGTTTTCCTGCGCGCTCTCATTGGCCCTGCGGGCGGCGGGCGTGGACGCAGGCGTGCACGTGCGCCCCTACGAGCTGAAGGAGGAGCTATGCCGCTTGCATTCGAAGGCGTGAGCTATTCCTACGACGACCCGAAAGGACGCAAGAAAAAGCGGGCCCACCGCAGCGCGCAGACGGAGCCCGCAGCAGCGGCAACGGGCGGCGCGCGGCGCTGGGCGCTGCACGAGGTGTCGTTCACCCTGGAAGATGGCGAGTTTTTGGGGCTTGCCGGGCACACCGGCAGCGGGAAGAGCACGCTCATCCAGCACGCCAACGGGCTTTTGCACCCCACGGAGGGCCGCGTGCTGTTCGACGGGCGCGACCTTGCCGACAAGCAAGCGGCGCAGGAGTGCCGCAGCGCCGTGGGGTTGGTGTTCCAGTACCCCGAGCACCAGCTGTTCGCCGCCACCGTGCGCGAGGACGTGGCGTTCGGCCCCCGCAACCTGGGGCTTCCCGAAGACGAGGTGGCCGCGCGCGTCAGCGAGGCGCTGGCGCTCGTGCACCTGGACGAAGCCGACGTGGCCGAGCGCAGCCCCTTCGAGCTGTCCGGCGGGCAGCAGCGCCGCGTGGCGTTCGCCGGCGTTCTGGCCATGCGCCCGCGCGTGCTGGTGCTCGACGAGCCGGTGGCGGGGCTCGACCCGGTGGCGCGCGAAGAGTTCCTCGCGCTCATCGGCGAGCTGCACCGCACGGGGCTGTCGCTGATGATGGCCTCGCACAGCATGGAGGACCTGGCGCGTTTGGCCGACCGCATCCTCGTGCTGGCCGGCGGCGAGATGCTGCGGCTTGGCACGCCCGAAGAGGTGTTCTCCGACGGCGAGGGCCTGCGCGCGGTGGGGCTGGACGTGCCGGCGGCGCAGCGGTTCGCCGAGCAGCTGCGCGCCGAGGGGTTCCGCCTGCCGCGGGCGCTCTACGACGTGGAGTCGCTGGCGGCCGACATCGCCGCCGAGCTGGGCGCAGGCGCGTCTGCCGCCGAGCCCGCTGCGGCCGCCGCTGGCCCGGCCACGTCACAGCAGGAGGGCCATCATGCCTGATGCCGCCCTCATCGGCCGCTACTGGCCCGCGGACAGCCCGCTGCACCGCATGGACGCGCGCGCGAAGCTGGTGATGTCGCTCGTGTTGATGGCGGTGGTTTTCGTCGCGCAGACCTTCTGGGGCCTGGCGGTGTGCGCCCTGTTCATCGGCGCGTTCTTCCTGCTGGCGCGCATCCCGCTGGGCAAAGCGCTGCGCTCGGTCGCGCCGCTGGCGTTCATCGTGGTGGTCACGGCGCTGCTGAACGTGTTCTTCGTGCAGGGCGGCCCGGTGTACTTCGAGTGGTGGATCGTCCGCATCAGCCAGGCCGGCCTGGTGCAGGCCGCGTTCATCGCCTGCCGCCTGCTGCTTCTGCTGCTGGGCGTGAGCCTGCTCACCCTGACGACGCAGACCCTCGACATCACCGACGCGTTCGAGCATCTTCTGAAGCCCCTCGCCCGCTTCGGCGTTCCCGCGCACGAGCTGTCCATGATGATGGGCATCGCGCTGCGCTTCCTGCCGCAATTCGCCCAGGAGCTCGCCACCATCTACCGCGCGCAGCTCAGCCGCGCCGCCACGTTCTCGAAAGGGCGGGCGCGCACGCTGCTGTCGCTGATGGTGCCGCTGTTCACCAGCGCGTTCCGCCATGCCGAAACGCTGTCGTCGGCCATGGACGCGCGCTGCTACCACGGCGGCGCGGGCCGCACGCGGCTGCACCCCCTGGCCCTCTCGCGCACCGACGCGGCGGCGGCCGGCGTGCTGGCGCTGATGCTGGCCTGCGTGTTCGCCACCAACTTCATCCCGCACTGACACTGCGGCGTTGCCACGCGCGGCGCAGGCTTCGAATGCCTTGCGGCGCGCTGGCGCCCAACCCGAAACGAACGCGGGCCGCGCCGCCGATGCGCCGCAGCCCGCCAACCCGAAAGGAGCACTCCCATGACCGACCGAACCGACAGCTTGGAAACCATCGTCGGCTACCTGACCAGCGTTCCCGCCTGGTACCTGGCCACCTGCGAGGGCGACCAGCCCCACGTGCGCCCGTTCAGCTTCGCCGCACTGGAGGACGGCCGCATCTGGTTCTGCACCGCCACCACCAAAGACGTCTACCGCGAGCTTACGGCCAACCCGAAGTTCGAGCTGACCGCTTGGAAACCCGGAAGCGGCTGGATCATCGTGCGCGGCAAGGCCGACCTCGCCGACGGCGCCAGCGCCGAGGTGCGCCAGGCCGGCTTCGAGCACATGATCGCCCTTGGCGAGCATCATGACGGCCCCAACGCCCCCGAGCTGACGTTCTTCAGCATGACCGACGCCGCCGCCTGGCTCTGCGACATCGACGGCAGCTGGAACCCGCTGCCGCTGTAGCCCTGCGCCGCAGCCCCGCCGCGCCTGCGCAAAAAAGGGACGGGCGGTGCGGCGTTCCGCAACGCCACACCGCCCACTGCGTCACCGCTCGCTCGCAGCGCTACTGCACGCCCAGCGTGCCCAGCACGATGATCACGACCAGCGCGATGCCGTCGATGACGACGGACTGCCAGAAGAAGTGCTTGTAGGCCGTCTTGTGCGAAAGCCCCATGGCGTTCAACATGCCGAACAGCGAGCCCGCGTTCGGCAGCGCGCCGCCCACCAGGGCCGCCACGTTCACCACCTTGTACAGCACGGCAGCCGAGGCGCCCATGGCCAAATAGTCGCCCACGAAGTTCTGCACCATGATGCCGCAGGCCGCCGTGCCGCCGCCGATGATGCCGCCCAGCGTGCACGACAGCACCGCCGCCGACACGTAGGGGCCGCCCGGCAGCGCGTAAACCGCCTGCTGGATGACGCCGAACCCGCTCGATGCGGCCACCACCGAGCCGATGCCGGCCGCTGCGGCCGTGAACAGCACCGGCCCCAGCGAGTCGGCCGCGCCCTGCCCCAGCACGCCCTTGTAGTCGTAGCGAATGTGCTTGCCGAACAGGACGGCCGACAGCAGAATGGCAGCAGTCATGGCGATGTAGACGATGTTGCCCACCTTGAACGCGCTGCCGATGAGGATCGTGCCGATCAGCACCACGATGGGAGCCAGCGAACGGCCCAGCCCCGGCAGCGATTCGGTCGAGTACGTCACGTCAGGCAGGATGCAGTCATAGTGCTCGCCCTTCGCCTGCGACCGCGCAAGCGCCACCCTGATGTACACGCAGCCCAGCACCACGGTGATGACCGCGGCCGTGATGCCCAGCACCGGCGCGGCCGTGGTGGTCACCCCGCAGCCGTTCGCCGTGATGATGTTGGACGTGTCGGGGCTGCCAGGCAGCATGCCCATCGTGAACGAGGCCGCGCCCAGCGCGAACGCCGCCACGAACAGATGCCACGCGATGTCGCATTCCTTGAAGATCGGCTTGGCCAACGGCATGATGGCGAACATCACCACGAAGATGGCGATGCCGCCGTACGAGAACAGCGCGGTGACGGCGGCGATGCCCAGCAGCACGCCGTAGGCGCTGTTGCGCCCGATCTTCGCCATCAGCGCGCTGGCGATGGAGCGCGCCGCACCCGACGCGTCGATGAACTTGCCGAACACCGCCGACAGCACGAACACGGGGATGGTGCTCATGACGAAGCTCCCCGCGCCCGCCAGATAGGAATCCTGCGGGTCGGAGAAGAAGAACTGCTCGAAGTCCATCTGGTTGGTGAGGATGATGATGATCGCGGTGATGGGCGCCGTCAGCATGACGGTATAGCCGCGCATGGCGGCCACGATGAAGAACACCAGCGCGAAGACGATGCCCGCGACCCCTATCCATTCCATAGCTCTACCCCCTCTTTCACAACCTCGAAGGGGGAAGCGGCGCCAGGCCGCTTCCCCGTGGTCGATCCGTTGCGTTTCAAGCGGCGGGGCGGCGCGTGGAGGGATCGCCCGCCCCGTCTTCCTTCGGCGCTAGTTGCCCGCCGGCGGCTTGGGAGCCGTCGGAGCGCTCGGCATCTTGGGCGGCATGGGCATCGACGGCATGGTGGGCATGCCGGGAGCCGCAGTCGCCTTCGCGCCGCAATGCGGGCACTCATCTGCGAACGGGCTCACGTCCCCTCCGCATTTCGGGCATTTCACCGGGCCGTTGCCGGTGACGGCAGGTCTGAAGCACATGGGGCGAAACCTCCTTGTTCCTCTTGTTGAAACCGGGCGTCACGCTAGGCAATGCCCAGGGAACCCAGAATGATGATGGCAACGAGCGCCACCAGGCTGGCGACGATGGAAATCCAGAAGAAGTGGCGGTAAGCGGTCTTGTGGGTCAGGCCCATGGCGTTGAACATGCCGAACATGGAGCCCGCGTTCGGCAGCGCGCCGCCGATGAGGGCCGACACCACGATGACCTTGTACAGCACCGCGGCGTTCACGCCCGGCACCAGGTAGACGCTCAGGAAGTTCTGCACCACGATGCCGGCAGCCGCCGTGCCGCCGCCGATGATGCCGCCCAGCACGCCGGAGAGCGTCGCCGCGGAGACGTAGGCGCCGCCAGGCATGTTGAACAGCACTTCCTGGATGTAGGAAAAGCCGCTGGACACCGCGATGATGGAGCCGATGCCGGCAGCCGCAGCGGTGAACAGAGCGGGGCCGAGCGAGTCGATGGCGCCCTGGCCCAGCACGCCCTTGTGGTCATGCTCGATGTACTTGTTGAACAGAACGCCCGCCAGCACGATGCCCACGATCATGGCGATGTAGACGATGTTGGGGATGCCCATGGCGCTGCCGATGAGGATGATGGCGATCAGCACCACGATGGGGGTCAGCGAACGGCCCAGCCCCGGCAGGTTGTCGGTGGCGTAGGTGGTGTCGGGCAGCGTGCAGTCGTACACCTCGCCCTTGGCCAGCGAGCGCTTCAGCGCGATCTTGATGTAGATGCAGCCCAGCACGATAGTGATGAGCGACGCCACGATGCCTAGGATGGGGGCGGCGGTCACCGGCACGCCGATGGCGTTGGCGGCGATGACGTTGGTGGAGTCGGGGCTGCCAGGCAGCATGCCCATGGTGAACGAGGCGGCGCCCAAAGCGAACGAGGCCACGAACAGGTGCCACGCGATGTTGCACTCCTTGAACAGGGGCTTCGCCAGCGGGATGACGGCGAACATGACCACGTAGATGGAGATGCCGCCGTAGGTGAACAGCGCGGTGACCGCGGCAATGCCCAGCAGGATGCCGTAGGGGCCGAACTTGTTCATCTTGCCCATGAGCGAGTTGGCGATGGAGCGCGCCGCGCCGGACGCGTCGATGTACTTGCCGAACACCGCCGACAGCACGAAGATGGGTATCGAGCTGGTGATCAGCGCGCCGACGCCGGAGAGGTAGGAGTTCTCCGGATCGGTGAAGAAGAACTGGTTGAAATCAAGCTGGTTGGTGAGGATGATGATGATCGCCGTGATGGGCGCCGTGAGCATGACCGTGTAGCCACGCATGGCAGCCACGACGAAGAACACCAGGGCGACAACGATGCCGACAACCCCGACCCATTCCATAATGGTTTTCCTTTCCTATACATTGATCCTTCGTTCGGCGGCTGAAGCCGCCTTGCCGGAAACCGCCTGTCCAAAGCCGTAAACGGCCCGAAGCCAAGCAGGTGCCGACGAAACCCGGAGCGCTCCTTTTCAAACCAGGAGGACGCCCCAGGTCGAGCCAACGTCAGCGAGCGGGAGCGTGACGAGTGCGGATGGCGTGAAAGGTTCCCGAAGCGGCCTTCGGGCCGTGAGGGAACCTTGGAGCGCCAGCCGTGCCGCCACGCTTCCGCGCAGCGTCGGCCGGTTCCGCGGTTCGGCAGAACCGCGGAACCTCCTCCCCTACGCCATGTCGTTGCGCGTCGCGCGCATCAGCTCGGCGACGGTGGCGTGCTTCATCTTCAGCTCGGAGCGGCCGATGGTGCCCGTCTCGAACTCGGTCAGGTCCTCTGGCGCCTCGAACAGCGTCCCCAAATCGCCGCGCTGGCGGTTCAGCTCGATGGCCCGATCGGCGTCGTAGGGGATGAGCGGCTGCTTCTCGCGATGCGGCCACACCAGATACGACGGGTCCGTCAGCTCCGGCGACGGCATGCCCTCGCACTGGCGGATGTCGGTGTACTTCTCTGCCAGCTCGTCCACCGGGCCGAAGTCCAGCGCGCGCAGCGGGCAGGACGCGGCGCACAGCGGGCGCAGCCCCTCTTCCAAGCGGTCGATGCACATGGTGCACTTGCTCATCTTGCAATCGGGCTCGTCGGTGGCGAACTTCGGCGCGCCGTAGGGGCACGCCTCCGCGCAGCTGCGGCAGCCGGTGCACTTGTCCTGGTCCACCAGCACCGCCCCGTACTTCTCTTCCTTGTAGATGGCGCCCGCCTCGCAGGCCGCCATGCAGGCAGGGTTCGCGCAGTGGGCGCAAGAGAACGCCAGCGCGTTCAGCCGGATGTTCGGGAACGTGCCGCTCTCCCATTCGTACACGCACATCCACTTCTCGGCACCGGGGTCGATGCCGTTCCAGTCTTTGCACGCGATGCTGCACGCTTGGCAGGCGTAGCAGCGGTTCATGTCGAAATGAAAGCCGTATTGCGTCATCGTCCCATCTCCTTCTCGCCCAGAGACGCGCGCGTGTCCAGAACCAGGCGCGCACCGCGCATGCCGGCGCGCTCGGTCTCGGCGCCGAAGCCCTCGGCATCGCCGTCGGCCACCTTCTCAACCTCTATCAGTCCGGCGATGATCAGGGCGCCCACGATGTGCGGGTAGTGGATGTCATCCATCAGGATGCAGGGCGCGCCGCGATGGTCCATGCCGAACGGGTTCAGCTCGGTGGGCGTGCCGTCGCTTTGGTACCAGGCGCCGTGGTAGAGCGCCGCCGTGCCCGGCATCATGCGGTTGGTCACGTAGGCCGCCAGGATCATCTCGCCGGCATCGCTGTAGGCGCGCACCATGTCGCCATCCTTGATGCCGCGCGCCTTGGCGTCCACGCCCGACAGCCACACGCAGTGGCGGTAGCAGTCTTCGCGGAGGAAGGGGTTGTTGTCGTTGGACGAATGCTGACGGTACACCGACACCGGGCTCACCAGCGACAGCGGGTACTTCTCCGCCTTGGGGTTGTAGAAGCCGTCGTTCGACGCGCTGCCGATGTCGCCCTCCACGTAGCTGGGGCTCCACACCGGCATGGGCTCGTAGTTGCCGCGCCAGCGCGTGTGCTCCAGGTCGTTGTCCTTCACGTAGCTCGACACGAACTCGATCTTGCCCGACGGCGTGGCGAAGGGGTTGATGCCCTGCTCCATGCACTCCTTGTAGGCGTAGTGCGGATCGTTCACCGGGATGCGCACCACCGGGTCGACCTGCAGCTCTTCCCAGGTCTTGGGCGTGACGCCGAGGTACTTCAGGATGCCCGTCTCATCCTTGGCCCACTCCTCGTAGGCTTCCTTGTAGATGGCTTCCTGTGCCGCGGTCCAGTCTTCCCATTCCACGTCTTTCATGCGCGGGTTGTACTGGTCCACCACGCCCAGGCGCTTGGCCAGCTGCGTCCACACCCATTCCTTCGAGCGCACCTCACCGGGGTAGTCCGCACCCGGGCCGCAGTACACGAAGTAGTTGCGCATGCCCGACGGGCCGCTGACGAAGCGCTGGTGGCCGTACATGTGCTGGTCCATGCCCTCGAACTGCCACACGGGGCTGGGCAGCACGATGTCGAGGAACTCCACCGTCGGCTGGTTCATGTGCCACTGGAAGCCCCAGTTGAACTCGGTGGAGGCGAAGCCCCTCATGCGCTTATTGATGTCGTGGATGTTGTTCACGTAGTTGCACTCGAGGATGAGCATCTGGCAGTTGGGCAGCGGCGAGTCGTCGCTGAACGCGCCGATGCGGCGGCGGAACTCGGCCTCGGGCATGCGGCCTTCCCAGTAGTCCTTCTGGCTGACCAGAAGCTCCGCCAGCTTGTTCGAGTTGATGAGCGGCGGCTCGCTGTACACGGCCGGCGCCTGCTTGAAGTCGGCCAAAGGCGCCGGCAGGCGGCCCGGCGTGGGCAGGGCGGAGCCGGTCTGGCAGCCACCGGGGATGGTCAGGTTGCCCGTCATCGACTGCAGCAGCATGGCGGCCGCCGCGCCGTACTCGCCCATGTGGCGCTTCGCGCAGCTGTAGAAGTACTGCAGGTGCACCGGCGTGGACGTGCCGTACAGGCGCGCGAACTCGCGGATCGTCTCCGCGGGCACGGCGCAGATGGCTTCAGCCCATTCAGGCGTCTTGGGCGTGCCGTCCTCGCCCTCGCCCATCACGTATTCGCGCCAGGTGGCGAAGCCGACCGGCTCCACCCACTGCTCCACGTACTCGTGGTCGTACAGGTCCTCCTCGAAGAGCACCTGGGCAACCGCCAGCAGCATGGCCAGGTCCGTGCCGGGGCGGATGGGAATCCACTGGTCGGCCAGGATCTCGGCGCTTTGCGTGTAGCGTGGGTCCACGACGATGGTCTTCACGCCGTACTCATGCGCCAGCTGCATGTAGTACGACACGGGACCGAACCACGCCACCACCGGATCCATGCCCCACATCACGATGAGCTTGGAGTTGAACAGGTCAGGCGCCTCGAAGCCGGGCAGCGCCGGGCTGTCGCCGGTGTTCAGGCAGCGCATGAGGTCGAAGCCCAGATGGAACTTCTCGCCGGGGGTGTGCCCCGAGGTGGAGTGGTCGCCCCAGCAGCTGAAGCTCGACTCCCACCAGCGCGAAAGCGGGGCGCGCGTGGCCTCGAAGGCGTCGCTGCCCGTGTGGTGGATGCCGTAGGGGCCGTACTTCTCGCGGATCTCCACCATCTTCTGCGCGATGGTGTCCAGCGCCTCTTCCCAGCTGATCTGCTCGAAGTAGCCCTTGCCCGGGCCCTTCTGGCCGATGCGCTTCATGGGGTGCAGGATGCGCGTGTCGGCGTAGAGCTCCTTCTTCCACGCATGGCCCATCGCGCAGGGGCGCATCTGCACCATGCCGTGCCACAGCTGCTCGAAATCAACGTCTTCGCGGCACATGTGGCCGTTGATGCTGTCATCGGGCTCGATCGCCGTGAGCTTGCCGTCCTTCACATGGCATTTCAGGATGCAGGCGCTGTCCCAGCAGCCGTTCACCGGGCACGACGTGTAGAAAATGCGCTCGCCTTCGCGCCGTTTGCGGCTCGCGTCGATGATTCCCTGTTTGTCCACCGTTTCCTCCCTTCGTTCGCCGATGCGCCTGGCACGTGCCAGGCGGGCGCGCGGGGCCGCAGGGCTCCGGCGCCGGTTTCGGCCAGGCGGGTCTGTGTCCGCCTGCCCCCTTGGTTCGAGCCAGCGGCAGCGGCGCTCGCGAGGCGCCGGCCGTCCGGCCACGCTTGGCATGCGGGGGTCGTCCGTATTGACAAGGGCCCCTTCGACCGCCCGGGCCAAGATAGGGAAAGAATACGGCGGAAAACCTGAAAAACCGCCTTTCACCTGCATATTCGCCGATCAATTTGAAACGGGGGGATTGGAAACGAACGTTGCTCGGGCAACTGGAGAAAGCAGGTGGTGTAATGCATCGTTTACACCCGTTCCGCTTGTTTTCCGCTGCGCCTCGCCTGCAAGCGGGCGGCGGAAGATGTGCCGCGAACGGCAGCTTGCAGGCGGGAGGACGCGAGCAAAGCGGGAGAGAGAGCGAGGGACGGGGTGCTGGCAGCAGCACAAGAGGAAGCGGCGCGGCAGCATGCGGAAGAGCCACGAACGAGGAACGAACGCCCAGTGCGGGCGCAGAAGCGCGACTGCACCGGGCGGAAACGGAATGGCCGGCCGCAGGCTACTTCTGACGGAAATAGCCTGCGGGAAGGTGCGCTTTGAAGAACGCCATGAACCGCCGCGCCGGCTCGGGGATGTCATGGTCGGCGTGCCAGGCGATGTCGACGGGGTACAGGATGTCGTCGCAGTCGATCTTCAGGCGGATGAGATCGGGGTCACCCTTGTGGCGCTCGGCGATGACCTCGGGCATCGACGCCCACCCGATGCCCTCGCGCACCGCGATGATGCGCGACTCCCATGAATCGAACTGCACCACCAGATCCTCGCTGCGCAGGGCCAGGCCGTAGCGCTCGCGGAAGAACCGGTTGCCCGTCAGATGGAAGCCGCACTCGCGCTCGTAGCTCACGCAGGGCCACTTGAACAGGGTCGTGACGGGAATGGGCTGCGCAGCCGTGTTGTAGGGAGGCTTGTTCGGCGCCAGGAAAGTCAGGCGCTTGTAACCCAGCGTCTCGCGCGCTATCTCGTCATCAAGCGGGGCGTTCTCCAGCACCGCGAAGTCCAGCGACCCGTCCTTCAGCTTCTCCATCAGCTCGATCTCGTAGCCCGCGTCCAGGTGGATGTACTCGTTGGGGTACACGTCGAGAAAGCGCCTCACCGCCGGCGGCAGCAGCGTCTCGGCGTCGGCCAGCGCCATGCCCACCTCGATGGTGCTGTTGAACGACTCCTGCACGGCGGCCAGCTCGGCCGCCAGCGTCTCCTCCAGATCCGACACCTTCTTCGCGAACTTGGTGAAGATGTCGCCCGCAGGGGTAAGCGCGACGCCCGACGGCGTGCGCTCGTACAGCTTCACGCCGTAGCGCTCTTCCAAACGCGAGATCTTCTTCGACAGTCCCGGACGCGACAGGTACAGCCGATCCGCTGCCCGCGACAGGCTCTTGGTTTCCGCAATGGTCGTAAGGATCTCAACCTCGTCAAGAAGCATGGAATACCCCCCCCCCCCGCTCAGTTTTGCAACGGGCTCCATTATGGCAGGGTTTCACGAATCCGTCAGCGCACGTTTTCGCGCCCTCGCAGCGCGCGGCGGGCGTTTCGGCGGCGCTATTCGAAGCGGTAGATGTCCTTGGTGGCTTCGCGGAAGTCGTTCCACACTTCCAGGGCGATGGCTTCGTCGTCCACCAGCTCGAAGGCGGCGGGCTGGCCTTCCTCGTCAAGCTCGGTGACCTCCAGCAGCACCACCTCGCCGGACGACTTCGCCGGCGCGTCCTCCGTCACGGGAAAGAAGAAGCCGTAGCGACGGTCGTTGTGCAGGATGAGGCCGAGGAACTCCATCACGGTCTCGTCGCCGCGTTCGTCGGCCATCGTGAAGGTGATGCCCTCCTCCACCGGCGGGCAGAAATTCGGGGCGCTTCCGGTGCGCACGTCCTCGCTCATGGGATCCTCCTCGTCGCGGCTCTTGACGGGCGCCGCTTCGCCAGCGCGTTCGCCGGCAGGGAAAGCGGGCCGCTATCCAACTGACCAGGGTACCACAACGCATCGCCCGCCTACCGGCGCCGCAGGGAAATCGAAGAGCCGCGCGACGGGCAGCTTTCCCAAGGCATCCCTTGAACAGGAACATCTGTTCCCCGAACATTAGTTTCATAGCAGGGGCGCTTCCTCTATAATGAGGGAGAGAATCGAAGGAAGGCGCGGCGGACGCGCGGCGAGGAAAGCGGCTCGCGGCAGCGCGGCGGAAACGAAGGACACGGGCGAAGGAGGTGGCAAGATGAGCTACGCGCAGCGGCTGATCGGGCGCATCCTCGCCGACGAGCGCGCCCGCGGCGGCAAGCTGGCCGACGAGAAGGTCTACCGCGACGAGCCGATCCTGCGCACCGGGTCCGACCTGCTGAAAGAGCGCCAGCGGGAACAGGCCGTTCTCGCGGGCACCCATGCAGACGCCCGCGTGAACGCTCGCGGAAGCGCGTCGAACACCGCCCGCGTCTCCGTCCGCGGACGCGCAGGAAAAGCAGCACAGAGCAGTTCGGCAGCGCGCAGCGGCGGCGGCTGGCGCGCTGCAGCGCGGCCCGACGCAGCACCGCGCGACCGCTCCTGGCAGCGCGGCTCAAGCTGGCGCGAAGTGTCCATCCCCCAGCCCGTCGAAGAGCCCTGCGACCTGCCCGCCCCGCTGGAGCAGCTGCGCGCGCTCGAACGCAAGGCGGACGCACTCATCCTCCCCGAAAGCCGGCTGTTCTTCGACCAGGCGCTGCTGACCGCCGGCTACGAGGACGACTTCCGCTACGACGGAAAATTCCACTGCTACTTCCCCACCTACCGGCAGATGAGCGACCAGCAGCTGCGCGGCTACTTCGCCTGGAGGACCGCTTGGCGGCGCGGACAGCACCGGCAAACGTCGCTGTCGTTCGCGTTCGTGCACCTCTACGAGCTGCTGAACCGCATCGGACCGGACGGCCTGACAGACCCCGAAAGCGGCTACCGCGCGCTGCAGGCGTTCGCACGCGATTACGGCGCCCTCGACCCGTTCATCAACCGCCACACGACCACGTGGCTGCACGATTACGTCATCTACCACGACCTCGACCTGCGCTTGCTTTCCGGAACCACCGATGCCGAGGACGGCAACGTGTTCGCCCTCTTCGCCGCCAAGAGACAGGCTGAAGAAGGGGAAGGCGAAGCGCCCGAAGCGGCAATCGGCGGAGGAAGCAACGTCGCGGCGCCGGGGGTCCCAAAGGCGCCCTCTGCGGAAGCGCGTGCGAACGCAGCGGCCCGCACCGACGAGAACGGGCAGAACGCCGAAAGCGAGCGCAAGCGCGGAGGCGCCGGCGCGCAACCCCTTCCGCACGACGAGGCGCTGGCCGTGCTGCTGCGCGACGATCGGGAAGGAAACGTGCCCGATGACGAGCTGTTCGCTGCCCTGGCGTCGCTTTCGGCCTACCGCATCGGGCAGTCGCGGCTTTTGCGCGAGGACGCGCCCGCTCTGAAGGCGACGGCCTGCAAAACCTGGCGGGCGCTGTCGGCCTACTACCGCGCGCACCGCAAGCGCACGCTGTTCGAGCACCTGTTCGGCGTGCGCTCGGCCCAGCCCTACCCGATGTTCCGCGCGGCGGTGTTCCATGCGCCCGAGAAGCATCCGGACACCGTGCGCGAGGTCGGCCCCATCTGCCGCTTCGTCTGCAAGAACGGCCGCTGGACCTGCGAGCGGTTCCATCGCGCCGAAACGCGCAGCCGCGAGCTGGGCGCCGTGCTGAAAGCCGTCGACGCAACGCTGCGCGAACGGCTGGGGTGCGCGCACCCCTTGAAAGACGCCGCCGTGCCGAAGTACGTGCAGGGCATCATCGACAAGCAGGCGGCGGCGCTTCTGGCCGCCCGCGACGAGCGGGAAGAGCAGAAGCGGCGCCAGGCGGAAGAGCGCGCCCGCCGCACGGTGTCCATCGACCGCGCGAAGCTGCAGGGCATCCGCCAGGCCGCCGCCCTCACCTGCGAAGCGCTGCTGGTGGACGAGGAACGCGACGACGGTGCCACGACGTTGGGTGCAACGTTGAAACCAAGCGCGGTGCCGCAGGTCGGAGGAGGCGGCGAAGCGGAAGGGGGAACCCGTCCAAGCTCCGACGCCGAGGCGCACGCGGCAGCGGGGACTTCCGCAGCAAACGGGACTGCAGCAGCGATTCAACCCGAAGCGGCGCACGCCGACGCCCGTGACGGCAACGGCAACCCAAGCGCCAGCGCGCCCGCGCAGCAAGGCGGCAATGCCCGAGCCGGCACCGTGCCCGCCGCCGCCCCGTCCGCTCTCGCCGCCGCAAGCGCCGCCAACACGCCCAACCCCGCCGGCCCGCTTTCCCCCGCGGAGGCCACCTACGTACGTTGCCTGCTGGCAGGCGCACCGGCAACCGAGCGCAAAGCGGCGGCGCAGGCGGCGGGCGTTCCCGAGTCGATGATGATGGACGCCATCAACGAGAAGCTGTTCGACGAGCTGGGCGATGTCGCCTTGGAGGAAGGCGCCGACGGCCCGCGCGTCGTGGAGGATTACGAAGAAGACGTGAGAGGAATCGTGCAAGCATGCTAGACAGCGCATCCGCACCCCGGCCCAAAGTCCCCCGTCGCGTGGCGGCGGTCATCGTCAACTCGCTGAAGGGCGGCGTGGTGCCGCGCATCGGGCTGCCCTACATCACCGTGGGCCGCGAGCGCGAGATCCAGGCACTCCTGCACGATCTGGACCTCACCGCCGACGGCGGCGCCTCGTTCCGCTTCCTGGTGGGCCGTTACGGCAGCGGCAAGAGCTTCCTTTTACAGACCATCCGCAACCACGCCATGGGCAACGGCTTCGTGGTGTGCGACGCCGACCTCTCGCCCGAGCGCCGCCTGCAGGGCACGCGCGGCCAGGGGCTGGCCACCTACCGCGAGCTCGTCCGCAACCTCTCCACCAAGACACGACCCGAAGGCGGGGCGCTCAACCTCGTGCTGGACCGCTGGGTGGCCGCCACGACGGAGGGCGGCACCTTCGCAGAAGGCGACGCCGCACGCGCCGACGCGCTGGTGGACGCGCAGATGGCGCCACTCGAAGAGCTGGTGCACGGGTTCGACTTCTCGCGCATGGTGCGCCGCTACCGCGCCGCCGCACTGGAGGGCGACGACGAGACGATGGGCAACGTGGTGAAATGGCTCCGCGGCGAGTACCGCACCAAGACCGAGGCGCGCCAGGAGCTGGGAGCGACCGCCATCATCACCGATGACGACTGGTACGACTACCTGAAGCTGTTCGCCGCGTTCTTGGTGGGCGCGGGCTACAAGGGGCTGCTGGTGCTCATCGACGAGCTGGTCAACCTTTACAAGATCCCCAACGCCGTCACGCGCCAGTACAACTACGAGAAGATCCTGACCATGTACAACGACACCTTGCAGGGCAAGGCGCGCCACCTGGGCATCATCATGGGCGGCACCCCGCAGTCCATCGAGGACCGCCGCCGCGGCATCTACAGCTACGAGGCCCTGCGCAGCCGCCTGGCGCAGGGGCGTTTCGCCCAGGAAGGGCTCGCCGACCTGCTGGCGCCCGTCATCCACCTGGAGCCGCTCACTTACGAGGAGCTGCTGGTGCTCATCGAGAAGCTGGCCGACATCCATGCCGGGCTGTTCGGCTACGAGCGAACGCTGACCGAAGACGACCTGGTGGCGTTTCTGCGCATCGAGTTCGGGCGCGTGGGGGCCGACACGCACCTCACCCCGCGCGAGGTCATCCGCGACTTCATCGAGCTTCTGGACATCGTGAGCCAGAACCCGCAGGTGAGCGTGGCCGATCTGCTGGAATCAGACGATTTCGCCTACGCCCAACCCGCCGAGCCCGGAACGCGCGAGGCAGCTCCCGCCGCGCTGCACGTGCCCGCTGCGACCGGCCCGTCCGGCACCCGCACGCCGGCAGAGAGCGGCAGCCCCTACGCGGAGTTCACGCTGTAGACCGCCCTCCGAAGCCGCACCGCACGCGAAACGGGAAAGGAGCCCCGCCCGATGGGAACGTTCGAGCGCTACGCGCCGTTCATCCAGGACTTCATCTACGAGCACGATTGGGAGAACCTGCGCGCCATCCAGGTGGCGGCGGCCGACGCCCTGTTCAACACCGACGACAACGTGCTGCTGTGCGCCTCCACCGCATCGGGGAAAACCGAGGCGGCCTTCTTCCCCATCCTCACCGAGTTTTGGGAAGACCCGCCCCGCTCGGTGGGCGCGCTGTACATCGGGCCGCTGAAAGCCCTCATCAACGACCAGTTCTCGCGTCTGACCGACCTGTGCGCCCAGGCCGACATACCCGTATGGCACTGGCACGGCGACGTGGCGGCCTCGCGCAAAGCGCGCCTGATGAAGAACCCTTCGGGCATCCTGCAGATCACGCCCGAGTCGCTGGAAGCGCTGCTTCTGCGCAAGCATTCGGCCATCGCGCGGCTGTTCGGCGACCTGCGCTACATCGTCATCGACGAGGTGCACTCGCTTCTGCGCGGCGACCGCGGCGGGCAGACGCTGTGTCTCATCGAGCGCCTGGGCAGGCTGGCGAACGTGAACCCGCGGCGCATCGGGCTGTCGGCCACCATCGGCGACCCGCAGCTGACCGGCGCCTACCTTGCCGCCGGATCGGGCCGCGGCACGGTGATCCCCCGCATCGAAGCCCCGAAGCGCCCTTGGAGGCTGTCGATGGAGCACTTCTACGTTTCGGGGCCGCAGGCTGCTGATGACTTCTATCCCGGCCGTTCTCGGGGCGGGGGTCTCGTGCTCAAACAGTCCTGCTCGCACGAAAGCGCCACTGGCGCTTTCGGCTCGTGCGGAACTGCGCGCGAGACCCCCGCCCCGAGAACGGCTGATGCTGCTGCAGCCTGCGGCCCCGCAAAAGGAAGTGCTCCTCTTGGAATGGAGATTCAACCTGGGGGCAGCGTTGGGTGGGAAGCGGAAGCACCGACCGACACTGCGCCTGCTGCAGCGGATCCGGGGTTGGGGTACATCTTCGAGCATACCAAGGGGAAGAAGTGCCTCGTGTTCGTGAACTCGCGCGAAGAGGCCGAGGGCGTGTGCACCTCGCTTCGGCAGTACTGCGAGGCGAAGGGCGAGCCCGACCGGTTCCTCATCCATCACGGCAACCTGTCCTCGTCGTTCCGCGAAAGCGCCGAGGATCTGATGAAGGACGACGACTCGCTGCTGACCACCGTCACCACGGCCACGCTTGAGCTGGGGATAGACATCGGGCGGCTGGAGCGGGCGTTCCAGATCGACGCGCCGTTCACCGTGTCGTCGTTTTTGCAGCGCATGGGTCGCACCGGCCGGCGCGGCGCCCCGCAGGAGATGTGGTTCGTCATGCGCGAAGAGCAGCCCGAAGCCCGCGCGCAGGTGGCCGAGAGCATTCCCTGGAAGCTGCTGCAGGGCATCGCGCTCGTCCAGCTGTACGTTGAGGACCGCTGGGTGGAGCCCCCGCGCCTCGACCGGCTGCCCTACAGCCTGCTTCTGCACCAGACGCTGGCCACGCTGGCCTCGGAAGGCGAGATGTCGCCCGCGGCCCTGGCCTCCCGCGTGCTGCCGCTTGCGCCCTTCCATCGCGTCACGCAAGACGACTTCCGCCTGCTTCTGCTCCACTTGCTGGAAACCGACCTGATCGAGCGCACGGAGGGCGGCGGGCTCATCGTGGGGCTGGCCGGCGAGCGCGTGGTGAACTCGTTCAAATTCTACGCCGTGTTCCAAGAGAACGAGGAGTACACCGTCCGCAGCGATTCGCAGGAGATCGGCACCATCGTGCAGCCGCCGCCCGCCGGCGAGAAGATCGCCATCGCCGGGCACGTGTGGGTGGTGGACGAGGTGGACCACAAGCGGCACCTCGTGTACTGCACCCAGGTGAAGGGAAAGGTGCCGGCATACTTCGGCGACTGTCCGGGCGACATCAACACGCGCGTGCTGGAACGCATGTGCCAGGCGCTCAAAGAGGACGCGAGCTACCCCTACCTGATGCGCAACGCCGTCGCGCGCCTTGCGCTGGCGCGCCACGTTGCGGAAAACGCCGGTTTGGCTGAGCAGCCGCTCGTGAACCTGGGCGGCGACGCCTGGTGCCTTTTGCCGTGGCTGGGAAGCTACTCGTTCCTGGCGCTGGAGCGCATGTTGAAGCGCCTGGTCGCACCCAAGCTGGGGCTGAAGGGCATCGAGGCGTCGCGGCCCTACTTCATCCAGTTCAAGATGCCAGATACCGCCGAAGAGCTGCTGGCCGAGCTGGGACGGCTGGCCGACCGCCATGAAGCGGGGCTGCTCGACCCCATGGAGCTGCTCTATCCCGACGAGATCCCCCTGTTCGAGAAGTACGACGCCCTGCTGCCGCCTGAGCTCGTGCGGCGCGGCTTCGCCTACGGCGTGCTGGACGTGGAAGGGGCCTGTGCGCGCATTCGCAGCTGGGACGCGCCGCGCCCGCTGCCGCGCTGACGCGGCGAGGGGCCGTCCCGCTCCGCCGGCCGCGACCGCGCGCGCACCCGCGCATCCACGCCCAGCAGCCGCCACCCACCGCCCGAAAACGCAGCGAGGGGCCGCTTGCGCGACCCCTCGCCCGTGCGGAACGTCAACCGCCGCCTTCCCGATGCCTCGATGCGGCATCGGCCCGGCGCGCCGGCCTTCCGCCTACTTCTTCCCCTTGCGCTGCGCGCGGCTCTGGCGGCGACGGTGCGCCATGGCCTCCTTCGCCTCGTCCCCGTCGACGCGCCGCACCGGCGCCGCAACCGCAGTCGCCTCCGGCTCGCCCGCCTTAGGCGCGCCTTCCGCCGTGTCGGGCAAATCCGCCGCAGCCCCTTCGCCATCGGCCGGCGCCGCAGCGCCCTCCGCCGCGAAGAACCCGGCCACGCGCGGATCGTTCGGCAGGTAGCCCAGATAGCAGCGCTGCACCTCGGGACCGAACTTCTTCGCCAGATGCGCGTACTTCGGCTCGCGCGACTTCCAAATGCTGTACAGCGGCGTGGCCACCGAGATGGTGGAGTACGCGCCGCAGACCAGGCCGATGGTCATGGCGAAGGCGAAGTCCTTCAGCGTCTCGCCGCCGAACAGCAGCATGGCCACCACCGGCACTAGCTGCGCGATGGAGGTGTTCATCGTTCGGATGATCACCTGGTTCAGCGAGCGGTTCGCCATGGTCAGGAAGCTGCAGGCGCCCTCGTCGGTCTTCATGTTCTCGTTGATGCGGTGGAACACCACCACCTTGTCGTAGAGCGAGTAGCCCAGGATGGTCAGCAGCGCCGCCACGGCGTTCGGCGTCACCTCGCGCCCCACCAGGGCGTACACGCCCACCACGATGATGATGTCGTGCAGGAGCGCGATGATGGCGCAGATGCCCATCTTGTACTCGAAGCGCACGGCGATGTACGCGATGATCAGCGCGAACGACACCAGCAGCGCTATCAGCGACGACTGGATGACCCCGGCGCCCCAGTCGGGCCCGATGGTAGTCACCTCGATGGAGTCGTGCGACCAGCCGAACTGGTCGGCAACCTGGTTGGCGGTCGCCGCCGCGTCCTCGGCCGAGGTGGTGGCGGTGCGCACCAAAAAGCCCTCCTGGCCGTCGGACGAGGTGGTCTGCACCACGGCGTCGGGCTCGCCTGCGTCGGCGAACGCGTCGCGCACCTGCTCGATGGTCACGTTGCCCGTGTCGCGCATGCTGATGGACGTGCCGCCCTGGAACTCGATGCCGAAGTTCAGCCCGCGGAAGCCCACGATGGCGAACGCCGCCACGATCATGACCGCGGCGATGGCGAAGAACACCTTGCGCTTGCCCAGGAAATCGATGTCGCGCTTGATGAAGCGGCCGCGCGGCTTGCGCGCCAGCGTGCCGGACGCCTCGGCTTCGGCCAGGTCAAGGCAGTCCTTCACCTCCCAGAACGCAGGATGGCGCGTGATGGCGCGCGGGGCCAGCAGGCGGATGACCGGCATGATGAACACCAGCATCGCCACCAGATCGCACGCGATGCCCAGCGCCAGCGTCAGGCCGAAGCCCTTCACCGAGGCGCTGGCCAGGAAGAACAGCGTCAGCGCCGACACCAGCGTCACCAGGTCGGCGTCGATGGAGGTGGTGATGCCGTGCCACACGCCCGTCTTGGCCGCGCCGCGGACGCTTCGGCCCATGCGGATCTCTTCGCGGAAGCGCTCGAGCACCAGGATGGACGAGTCGGCCGCCATGCCGATGGTCAGCACCACGCCCGCGATGCCCGCCAGCGACAGGCTGAACAGCCCGAAGTGCGACAGCAGGGCCAAAAGCCCCAGGTAGAACACAGCAAACACGCCGATCATCGCCGCCGCGATGACGCCCAGGCCGCGGTAGAAGAAGATCAGGTACAAAAGCACCACGACAAGCCCGATGACGGCCACCACCACGCCGGAGGCCAGCGCGTCCTGGCCCAGCGTCGGGCCGACCACCTGGCTCTGCGAGTACTCGAAGCTGATGGGCAGCGAACCGGATTGCAGCACCGTCTGCAAGTTGAAGGCGCCGTCGCGGTCGTAGCCGCCCGTGATGGACACCTGGCCGTCGGTGATGACGTCCTGCACGGCAGGCGCGCTTTGCACCTCGCCGTCCAAGATGATGACGATCTGCCCGTTGGTGGACACGAGGTCCTGCGTCGCCTCGGCGAACGCCTGGGTGCCCTCGGCGTCCAGGCTCACGTTCACGGCGAAGTCGGTCGAGGTCTGGCTGGCCTGGCCGATGGAGACGTTCGTGATGTTCTCGCCGGTGAACAGCGGCGTGTAGGTGCCCTCGGCCACCTCCAGATGCGCCTGCTCGCCCGTGGGGAAGGCGTTGCCGAACTCGTCGTAGGTGTAGCTGTCCTGGCCGTACTGGCCGCTTTCGATCTTGCTGACCACGTCCTCGTCGGTGAACGAGTCGAGGCGCGCGAACTCCAGCTTGCCCGTCTTGCCGATGGTGTTGAGCGCTTCCTCGGTGTCGGACATGCCGGGGATCTGCACGAGGATCTGGTTCGCCCCCTGCACCTGGACGCTGGCCTCGGACGCGCCGAGCGCGTTCACGCGGCTCTCGATGATGGCGCGGCTCTTCTCCATGTCCTCGGCCGACGGCACCGAGCCGTCCTCGCCCGTGGCGGTGAGCACCACCGACAGGCCGCCCTGAATATCGAGGCCCTGGTTGATCTTCTCCTGGGGAGGGGTGAACATGAAGATGGAGCCGATCACGAGGACGGCAGCCAGCACGAGGAGCCACACGTTCCTGCGCGTCTCGGCGCCCTTCTTCTTTTTCTTCTTCTTGTTCTGGGATATGCTGGGTGCCATTATGCTTCCAAGCTCTCTTCCTAGTTTCGTCGCGGCGCGGCGCGGCATAGCGCGCGTCGTGGCTGCCGAACTGAACTATTGTGCCACAACCGGGCAGGTCCGTTTTCCAGGATTCGGTAACGGTACCCTCAAATTTGAATAAAGCGGAAGCCAGGCGCGGCGCATCCGTCTGAAGCGCCGCGCGCCGACCAGCCTACGACACGCCGCGGAACAGGTGCCCCGTGGTGGCGCCCTGCACCTTGTGGACCGTCGATCCGTCGGAAAGCGCCAGGTCGCGGGCGCGCACGGCGCGGGCGACGGCAGTGCCGGCATCCTTGGCGTCCATCAGCGTGGTGTCCACCAGGAACGCCGACACGCCCGCTTCGATGAGCTCGGGCGCCAGATGCGCCACGTCCAGCACCACGCCGTTGTACAGGTGGCTGCGGCCCAGCGCGTCGGTGGACACAGGGAACTCGTAGCCTTTGCGATCGCGCAGCACGTGCGGCACCGTGCGCCGCGGGCAGGCGGCGCAGTCCTGGTTGCAGGGGCCCTGGCTCATCAGCAGGCAGTGCTCGGTGACCATGAGCTCCTGCGCGCCGATGATGGCAAGGCCCAGCGGCAGCGGCGCATCCTGGCCCAGCTGCTCGATCTGGCGCAGCGTGAGCTCCGGCGACAGCCACGCGCGCTGCGCGCCCAGATCGGCCGCGCAGCGCAGCGCGGCGGCGTTCGTCAAGGGCAGGTGCGGCCCCGCCTCCGGCAGCGCGCCCAGGTCGGCGGCGCGCACGAGCGCGCCCAGGCTGTCGGCCAGAACGGGCTTGCCGGGCCGCACGTAGGACCACGCGTCGTCGATGCCCGTGCGCGCCTCGCGCGAGGCGCCTACCGCGTCATGCTCCACCGCGGGAAGCACCGAGATGCACTGCTTCGGGTAGCCCGCCTGCTCCACGCCGTCCTGCCGCAGGCCCGCCACCTCGGCGCCGCCGCGACGGTAGTTCAGCGCGGGCACGTACACCGCATCGGCCCCGGCGCGCTTCGCCGTGCGTGCGCAGGCGGGGTTCGTCGCCAGCGCCGCCACCAGGCAGGTGCGCGGTGCCTTCTCCCGCCCCGTGCGCTCGCGTCCACGTTCGCGGACGCGCACGGCGCGGCGGCCCGCCCACGGAGCCAGAAGCCGCTGCGCCAGATCGTCCAGCGCCGCGGCCCTTGCGCGGTGCAGCTGCGAGAAGCCCACGCCCACGCCTTCGTCCAGCTCGACCTCAAGCGAGGCCAGGGCGAACGGCGTGGACCCCATGCGGTCCACGTGCGCCCGCACGTCGGCGGCCTCCACCGCCTTCGTGCGCGCGGCCTCCACCGCCGGCCCTTCCGCAACCCCGACGGCGCCCTCCGCTCCCGCCGCGACGCGCGCGCCCGCGGCCAGGCGGAACTCGATGCGCAGCGGCTCGCCGATCCGCAACGTCGCGCGCCCCTCCACCGGGATGCGCGGCTCCAGCGCGTCGTCGGAGAACGCGTCGGCGGCGCTGCGCACGCGGAACACGCGGTCGCCCTTGCCCACCGGCTTGTCGGGCTCGGCCAGCACGTTGCCCGCGCGGTCGGTGCGCACTTCGTCCAGGGTGTAGGCGAAGTGCCCGCGCTTCGTCCAGAACTCCAGCACGTCGCCAGCCGCAAGCGGGCGCTGCGCCGCGATGGCCGCCTTGCCGTCGCGCACCGAGGCCACGCGCCCCACCAGCACGCCGCGGTTGTTCGGCCGCCCGTAGCTCATGATCTCGTTGCCGCGCTCGCCCTCCAGATACGCCGTGGTGAACCCGCGCGAGAACGCCTCGGACAGGATGCGGCGCTCTTCGTCGGTGGCGCGCACCTCCCGCGCCGCCTCCGCGCCGCCGGCTGCCCGCGCCGCTAGCACGCGGTCGAGCACGGCGCGGTACACCGACGTGACGGCGTGCACGTAGTCGGGCGACTTCATGCGCCCCTCCAGCTTCAGCGACGCCGCGCCCGCCTCCACGAGAGCGGGCAGCAGATCGACCGAGCACAAATCGCGCGGCGACAGCAGGTGCTCGCCCGGCGCGGGCAGCGTCTCGGCGCCAGCGCCCGGGCACAGCTCGTAGGGCAGCCGGCACGCCTGGGCGCACATGCCGCGGTTGGCCGAACGCCCGCCGATGAGCGACGACATGAAGCACTGGCCCGAATAGCACACGCACAGCGCCCCGTGCGCGAACGCCTCCACTTCCATCCCGTGCGCGGCGGCCTCCTGCGCCAGCAGCGCCACCTCGCCAAGCGACAGCTCGCGCGCCAGCGTCACGCGCGAGGCCCCCAGCCGCGCCGCGGCCTCGATGCCCGCCGCGCTGTGCGTGTTCATCTGGGTGGAAACGTGCAGGCGCGCCTGCGGCAGCGTGCGGCGCAGCTCGGCGGCCAAGCCGATGTCCTGCACGATGAACGCGTCGGCCCCGGCCTCCCACGCCCGCCGCGCCGCGTCCAGCGCTGCGCCCATCTCGTCGGGCAGCACTGCCGTGTTCATGGTCACGTACAGCCGCACGCCGCGCAGGTGCGCGTAGGTGCAGGCCTCCGGGAACGTCTCGGCGGTGAAGTTGTCGGCGCCGCGGCGCGCGTTGAACGACTCCAGGCCCAGATACACCGCATCGGCCCCGGCGCTCACCGCCGCATGCAACGCCGCCATGCTGCCGGCGGGCGCCAAAAGCTCCACCGTCGCCGTCGGCGCGCCCTCGCACGCGGGCGCATCTTGTTCGCCGCGAAGCGGGAGGCGCTGCGCCGCGGCCTGGTCGGCCGAAGCGGAAGAGGGTGCCGGAGAGGATGCGGAAACGAGTGCGGAGTCGGTGTTCATGGAAGCGGTCCTTGCTGGCGGGCGTTCGCGACGCGGGACGGATAATCGGTATGCTAGTATAGAGCAATCATGAAGAATCGGCGCAAACAGCGGCAAACGCGCGCCCACCCCGCCACGTGGGCTTTCTTCTTCGCGCTGTTAGCCCTGGTTCTGTGCGGCGCCGGCGCCTACTTCGGCATCATGCGCCTGGCGAACACCTGGACGGCCGACCTCCCCCGCATCGACGACACCGAGGCGTTCAACTACGCCCAGGAATCGGTCGTCTACGCCGCCGACGGCTCCACGCTGCTGGCCCGCTTCCAGCTGGAAAAGCGCGACCCGGTGGAGTACGACCAGATCAGCCCCTACGTGCTGCAAGGCACGGTGGACACCGAGGACGTGCGCTTCTACCAGCACAACGGCGCCGATCTGGTGGGCATCGCGCGCGCCGTGCTGAACAACCTGGCCGGCGGCAGCCTGGAGGGCGCCTCCACCATCACCCAGCAGCTCATGCGCAACACGGTGCTCTCGCAGGAGGCCACCGACATCACCTTCGAGCGCAAGGTGCGCGAGATCCAGCTTGCCGTGGAGTTCGAGAAAGAGCACACCAAAGACGAGATCCTGGTGATGTATCTGAACACCATCAACTACGGCGACGGCTGCTACGGCATCGAGGCCGCGGCGCAGAACTACTTCCAGGTGTCCGCCGCCGACCTCACGCTGGGCCAGGCGGCCGCGCTGGTGGGCATCCCGCAGTCGCCCGAAAGCCTCAACCCGAAAAACGACCTGGAGGCCTGCCAGCAACGCCGCAACGTGGTGCTGGACCGCATGCTGTCGGCCGGTCACATCACCCAGGAAGAGCACGACGCCGCCCGGGCCGAGCCGCTGACGCTCAACCCCGCGCCCGAGGCGCCCTTCGACGGCATCTACGCCTACCCGCACTTCACCAGCTACGTGCGCGACAAGCTGCTGGAGGACGACAACGCCTACGGCTGCTCTTACGCGGAGCTGTTCGAGGGCGGGCTGACCATCTACACCACGCTCGACCCGACGCTGCAGCAGCAGGCGGAGGCCGCGCGCGACGCCCAGCTTGCCCGCATGCCCGCCGAGCTGGACGCGGCCCTGGTGGCCATCGACCCGCAGACCGGCTACGTGCGCGCCATGGTGGGCGGCAAAGACTACGGCTCCGACGAGTTCGGCCAGGTGAACCTTGCCACCGGCACAGGCGGCACGGGCAGGCAGGCGGGCTCGTCGTTCAAGGCGTTCACCCTGGCGGCCGCCGTCAAGGCCGGCATCGACCCGAAAACGCTCATCGACTGCACCTCGCCCATGACGCTTTCGGGCGGCACCCGCATCGAGAACTTCGGCAACGCCGACTACGGCATCCGTTCCATCCAGCGCGCCACCGCCGTGTCGTCCAACACCGGCTATGTGCGCCTCATCCAGGAGGTGGGCCCGCAAACCGTCGTGGACCTGGCGCACGAGATGGGCATCGAATCGGAGCTGGACGCCGTGCCCACGCTGACGTTAGGCGCCTCATCGGTCACCCCGCTGGAGATGGCATCGGCCTACGCCACGTTAGCGGCCGGCGGCGTGCACCGCGACCCGGTGGTCATCACCAAGATCGTCAACGCCGACGGCGAGGTGGTCTACGAGGCGCCCGACACCTCCGAGCGTGTGCTGAGCGAAGAGGTCTCCGGTGCCGTGACCAGCGTGCTGCGCACGGTGTTCGAAAGCAGCGAGGGCACCGCCTACGGATCGGGTCCCTCGAACGGCCAACCCGTGGCGGGCAAGACCGGCACCTCCGACGACTTCGTGGACCACTGGCTGGTGGGTTACAGCCCCACGCTGTCGTGCGCCACCTGGATCGGCAATCCGGCCGGTAGCATCGCCACCCCCTCGTGGCTGAGCTGCAACGCGTTCTGGCACGACTTCATGAGCGCCGCCCTGTCCGGCACGCCCATCCAGCCCTTCCCCAGCACCGCCGCGCCCGCCTACGACAACGACTTCAACAAGCGCCAGAAAGACAAGCTGGGCACCGAGGAAGAGCGCAAGAAGAAAGAGGAAGAGGAAAAGAAGAAAAAGGAGGAGGAAGAGAAGAAGCGCGAGGAAGCCGAGAAGGACGACGAAGAGGACGATAAGCCCGCCGACCCCGCACCACCGCAGGAGCCCGAAGAGCCCCAGGCGCCCGACCCCTCCACCGCGCCGGACTGCACCGGCCTCACCCTCGAGGAAGCCGCGAAGAAGCTGGAAGGCTACGAGGCAGGCTACGTGGAGCAAGCGTCCGACACCGTGCCGAAGGGCACGGTCATCAAGCAGGAAGTGCGCGACGGCAAAGTGGTGCTCATCGTCTCCAGCGGGCCCGGTTCGTAGGTGTTACGCAACGCGGGGACACCGGCGCATCGATGCGCGCCATCAGATCCCGAAGGCCCGTCCTTTCCGTCCCGCCGACGCGCGACGCGAAACGCACCCGCAACCCAACGGCGACTGCAGCCCCGACCGCAGCCCCACCAGCAACGGCAGCCCCACCAGCAACGGCAACCCCAACAGCGGCGGCAACCCCAACAAACAGCTTTTCCGCTATTATGGCTAGGTTTTTGCGAAAGTTGGGGTTGAGCGGATCAGAAACGCCGAATGTTGGGGCAGCAAAGAGGGTCGGCACGAGCGGCGATTTTCCCGACCTGGGGTTTTGCAGGCGCAAGCGCCTTCCACAGCGCGCTGGCAGCGCTTTTCGGAAGCTCGCAACCCCAACTTTCGCGTTTTTCGTTCCGAAATCTCACTTTTGCTGTTTGTTGGGGTCGGCAAAGCGCGCAGAGCCGTCGCTCGGCCGGGATGGAAGCCCGTTGCGGGACGCAAGCCCAATGCGATGCGCAGACCCGCTGCAAGACGCCTGCCGACGCGGAACGCAAGCCCGAAACGGCACGCAGACCCGTTGCAGAACGCAGAAACAGCCCGCCCGCGCTGCGTGCGCGGACGAGCCGTTTCCAAGCGCCGAAGAAAGACGCGTTACTGGGCGGTGTCGCCAGCGCCCTGCGCATCCTGCTGGGACGCGTCGGCGGCGTCTTGCGCCTGGCCGGCGCCCTGGCCGCCCTCGCCGGAGGCTTCCATGCCGGCGGCCATCTGGTCGGTCTCCTGCAGCTTCGCGATGCCCTCGTCGTACTTCTCCTGGATGGCGGCAAGGCGCTCGTCGTAGGCGGACCAATCGAACGGCGCGGCCTCGGTGGCGCTGTGGATCTCGGTGTAGAGCGCCACGTAGTCCGTCAGCGCCTCGCGCAGCAGCGCGGCGCCGTCAACGTAGCCCTGCTTCACGTCGGCCAGCGCCTCGGGCGCCTCGATGGAGCCCAGGTCGTCCAGCACCGAAAGGGCGTCGTCAGCCTGGGTCTGCATGCCCACCACGTCGTCGCGCGATACCGCGTCGGTGAAGGAGGACAGGCGGGTGTCCAGGTCGTCCATGACCTGGTTCACCTGCGCCATGTACTGGCGGTTCTCGTTCTGCTGCTCGTTGGCGGCGTTCTGCTGCTGGCAGCCGGACAAAGCGGCCAGCGCCAAGGCGGCCGCCGCAGCGAAGGCGAGGATCTTCGGCAACGCCGCGCGCATGGGTGAAGTCATCGGTTCATCTTCTCCTGTCATCAGGCGGCTTCGCGCCGCCCGCATTTCGTCTCCTTGGGGCGGCAGGCGCCCGCTTGGCGTGTCGGACTATCATAGCGGAACGGGCGCGGCCCTGCGGCAACAGCTCGCAAACAACGCAGCCTGCGCGCCCGACGCCGCAACCCCGCCGCGGTCCTACGCGGCGCCGGTGCCGCCACCGCCGCCGGTGTTGCCGCCGCCTCCGGTTTCGCCATCGCCCGCGTTGCCGCCGCTTCCGCCGGTGCCGCCGTCGCCCGTGCCGGAACCGCCGTCGCCGGTATCGCCGCCGTCTCCGGTTCCGCCTTCGCCGGTATCGCCGGTATCGCCGCCGTCAGCAGGCTCCTCTTCGTCAGCCTCGTCATCACGGCGGGCGTCTTCGTCATCCTTCTCGTCCTCTTCGCTTGTCACCTCTTGCCTGGGCGAGGTCACGCCGATGTCGTACTTCTCGTCGACGTACTTCTTGTACGTCGGATCGCCCGCCTCAGGGAACTGCTCGATGGGCTGGCCGGCCAGCGCCACTTCCATGAAATCGCGGAACACGTCGTCCATGCCGGCGTTGCCCACCGCCACCTGGTTGTTCGGGTCGCCGATCCAGCAGGCCACGGACAGCTGCGGGGTGATGCCGCAGAACCAGATGTCCATGTAGTTCTCCTGCGTGCCAGTCTTGCCGGCCACCGGCTGGCCGCTCGACAGGCGGGCCAGGGTGCCGGTGCCCTCGGAGCTGTTCACGACGAGCTTCATCACCTCGGTGGCGGCATGGGCCACCTCGGCGCTGATGGCGCGCTCGCCCTGCGGGTTCGTGTTGTCGATCAGCACGTTGCCCTCGGCGTCCTCCACCTTCAGGATGGGCGTGGCCTCGTAGTGCGTGCCGCCGTTGGCGATGGTGGCGTAGGCGTCGGCCATTTCCAGCGGCGTGACCGGCGACGAGTCGGCGCCCAGAGTCAGGCCGCCTTCCGCCACCAGGTCGGACTCGACGCCCATGCGGTGGGCCGTCTCGGCGATCTTCTCCGGGCCCATCGACATGGCCAGGCGCGCGAAGCACGTGTTGGAGGACACCGCGAAGCCGCGGGCGATGGTGCGCACGCCGTACTCGGTGTAGCCGAAGTTATGCACGTTCCAGCCCGGCAACTCGGCGGTGGCGGAGCAGTTCACGTAGGTGTTCTGCGGGTCGATGCCCTGTTCGATGGCGGTGACCAGCGTGTAGGTTTTGAACGTGGAACCCGCAGGGCGCCCGCCGCCGCCGCCGCCCGTCGCCAGGTTCACCTTGTTGTTCTCCCAATCCTTGCCGCCCACCATGGCCTTCACGTAGCCGTTGTCGGGATCGACCGCCACCAGCGCCACGCACAGCGCCGGGTCGGACTGCGCCAGCTTGGCGTCTGCCGCCGCCTGCGCGGCATCCTGCATGGCGGGATCGAGCGTGGTGTAGACGGTCAGCCCCCCTTTGAACAGCTCGTCAGAAGAGTAAGCGTAGTCGTTCACCAGCGTGTCGCGCACGTAGCTGGTGAAGTAGGGGTACTTGTAGATGCCGTCGACGGAAGGCTCCGAGGGATTGAGCGTCAGCGGCTCGGCCTGGGCGGCGTCGTGCTCTTCCTGCGAGATGTCGCCGTTGGACAGCATGCGATCCAGCACCAGGTTGCGGCGCTCCAGGCAGGCGTCCGGATTGTCGATGGGGTTGTTGTACGTCGGCGACTGCGGAATGCCCACCAGCGTGGCGGCCTCCACCAACGTCAGCTCGCTGGCGTCCTTGGAGAAGTAGCGCTGCGCCGCCGCCTGGATGCCGTAGGCGCCCGAGCCGTAATTGATGGTGTTCAGGTACATCTGCAGGACTTCGTCCTTGCTGTACATCTCCTCCACCTTCAGCGCCAGGTAGATCTCGCGCACCTTGCGCTTGATGGAGATCTCGTTCATCTCGGCCGACAGGATGGTCTGGCGCACCAGCTGCTGGGTGATGGTGGAGGCGCCCTCCTGGCCGCCCGTCAGGTTCACCACCACGGCGCGCGCGATGCCCGCCAGGTCCACGCCGTTGTGCTCGTAGAAGCGCTCGTCCTCGGTGTCGACGGTGCCCAGCAGCACGTACTCGCTCACCTCGGAAAGCTCCACCGGGTCGCGGTTCTCCAGCTGGAACTCGGCCAACACGGTGGTGCCGTCTGCCGCCAAGACCGTGGTGGTCTTCGCGTCGTTGTATTCGTTCACCTGGGCGTAGTCGGGCAGATCCTGCAGCCATGACGAGCACAGCGCCCACAAGCCCACGGCGCAGGCGATCATCGCCGTCACCAGCACCGCCAAAACGGAAAGGACCACCGTGGAACCGCGCTTCTGCCTGGTTCCCGGCCTGTTCTTCATCGAGCGTGAAGCCACGCGCCACCTCCCGAAGATGCCGCCGCAGGCAAGCGGGCCCGGCACGCCGTACCGCGGGCGCGCCCTCTGCCGCACCTTCCCGCTTCAGCGGAAAGCCCTGCTGCGGATGGGTACAACTCCCGCAATTGTAGCATCGGGGGTTTTTCCTAAGGGAAACACCACAGTATCGCTTGAAAACGGACAGGGCGCGACGCAAGAGAAACGGCCGGACGGAGGACGAACCCCGTCCGGCCGTCAAGGAGATGCCGGGAAAGAAACGGGCCAGGCGGCGAAACCCCGTCCTACAGCGCCGCCTCGTCGGACGCCATCTGGGCCTCGGCCTGCTCAAGCTGCGCGCGCACGGCCTCGTGCCCGGTGCCGCCCTCGGTGGTGCGGGCGGCCGCGATGCTCTTCAGGTCCAAAGCGCCGGTGATGTCGGCCTCGAACAGATCGCTGGCGGCCTTGAAGTCCTCCAGTGCCAGGTCGTCCAGGTCGCACCCGCGCGTCTCGCACAGAAGCACCAGATGGCCCACCACCTCGTGCGCGCGACGGAAGGGCATGCCCTTCTTGGCCAGGTAGTCGGCCACGTCGGTGGCCGCCAGGTAGCCCTTCTTCGCCTGCGTCATCATGGCGTCGGCGTTCACCTGCATCGTGCCGATCATGCCCGCCATGCACACCAGGCAGTCCTCCAGGGTCTTGGCGGCGTCGATGGCGCCTTCCTTGTCCTCCTGCAGGTCCTTGTTGTAGGCCAGCGGCAGGCCCTTCATGGTGACCAGCAGCGCCACCAGATCGCCCACCACGCGGCCGGTCTTGCCGCGCACCAGCTCCGCGAAGTCGGGATTCTTCTTCTGCGGCATGATGGATGAGCCCGTGCTGAAGCTGTCGGACAGCGTGACGAAGCCGAACTCGCTCGTGGACCACAGGATGATCTCTTCAGCCAGACGCGACAGGTGCATGCAGCTGACGCTGCAGGCGTACATGAGGTCCAGCAGGAAGTCGCGGTCGGACACCGCGTCCAGCGAGTTGGGGATCACGCGCGAGAAGCCCAGCTCGGCAGCCGTCATCTGGCGGTCGAGCGGGTAGGTGGTGCCGGCCAGGGCGGCGCAGCCCAGAGGGCTGGCGTCGGCGGCGCGACGGGCGGCAGCCAGGCGCTCGAAGTCGCGCGTGAGCATCCACACGTAGGCCAGCAGGTGGTGGCTGAACAGCACCGGCTGGGCGTGCTGCAGGTGCGTGTAGCCTGGCAGGATGGTGTCGAAGTGTTCTTTGGCCTGGTGGATGAGGGCAGCCCGCAGATCCAGATTCGCGCGCATCAGCTGGCTGCAGCGCTCCTTCGCGTACAGGCGCGTGTCGGTGGCCACCTGATCGTTGCGGCTGCGCCCGGTGTGCAGGCGCGCGCCCGCGTCGCCGATCTCGGCGGTCAGGACGCTTTCGATGGACATGTGGATGTCCTCGTCGTTGATGTCGAAGGCGAACTCGCCCGCCTCGATGCGCGCCTTGATGGCGTCGAGGCCGGCCTGGATGGCGTCGCAGTCGTCCTGCGAGATGACGCCCTGGGCCGCCAGCATGCGCGCATGGGCCTTCGAGCCGGCGATGTCCTGCGCGTAGAGCGCCTTGTCAACCGGCAGCGACGCGCCGAACTGCTGCGTGAACTCGCTCACGCCCTCCGTGAAGCGGCCCGACCAAAGTGCCATGGGGTTTCTCCTTGCCTTCCATGAAGCGGGACGGTTCGACCAACCGCGCTAATCGGGCGAAACGTGCGCCTTTCCTGCACGTTTCGCCCGATTAGCGCGCATTTTCTTTGCCGTCGCGCGCTTCAACGCTTATCTCATCTCGTTGACCTGCGGTTTTGTGCAGCCGTTCCCGTCGTTTGCCGGAACGGTCGCGCTAATCGGGAGGTTTTTGCGCCAGCGCTGCGCGTTTCGCCCGATTAGCGCGATCGAGCAGACGGGTGGGCGACGCGCTCGGGCGGGACGGCGCCCGAATAGCGCGCCGTCCTGCCCGCCGTTGCCTCGCTACGCCTGCGGAGCCTCGGCAGCACCCTGCTCGCGGCGGTTGGCGCTCCACACCTTCGCCGGCAGGCTGTACAGGTCGATGAAGCCCTTGGCCGACTTGTGGTCGAAAGCGTCGTCGTCATCGTAGGTGGCCAGGCCGTAGTCGTACAGCGAGTACGCGCTGCGGCGCGCCATCACCGTGCAGGTGCCCTTGTAGAACTTCAGGCGCACGTCGCCGGTCAGGCACTGCTGCGTGGAAGCGATGAACGCGTCGAGGGCCTGCTTCAGCGGGCTGAACCACTGGCCGTTGTACACCGTGGTGGCCCAGGTCTGCTCGATGCCCAGCTTGTAGTGCAGCACGTCGCGCTCCAGCACCAGGCTCTCCAGCGCCTTGTGCGCCTCGATGAGCGCCAGGGCGGCCGGGGCTTCGTAGCACTCGCGGCTCTTCACGCCCACCAGGCGGTTCTCGATCATGTCCAGGCGGCCGAAGCCGTTGCGGCCTGCGATGTTGTTCAGCGCGTAGACGATGTCCAGGAAGCTCTCCTCCTCGCCGTTCAGCGCGCAGGGCAGGCCGGCCTTGAAGGACACTTCCACGTATTCGGGGTCGTCGGGGGCGGCCTCCGGATCGATCGTCATCGTGTAGATGTCGGCGGGCGGCTCGTTCCACGGGTCCTCCAGCACGCCGCACTCGATGGCGCGGCCCCACAGGTTGTCGTCGATGGAGTAGGGGTTCTCCTTGGTGGCGCCCACCTCGATGCCGCGCTCGCGGGCCCAGGCGATCTCCTGCGGACGCGACTTCAGATCCCACTCGCGCACCGGCGCCAGGATCTCCAGCGACGGGTCGAGCGTGAGGATGCTCGTCTCGAAGCGCACCTGGTCGTTGCCCTTGCCGGTGCAGCCGTGCGCGATGTACTTGGCGCCGTTCTCGTGCGCGATGCGCACCAGATGCTTGGAGATGAGAGGGCGCGACAGCGCGCTGACCAGCGGATAGGTGTTCTCGTACAGGCCGTTGGCCGCCAGCGCGCAGCTGAGGTACTCAGCCGCGAAGTCCTCGCGCATGTCCACCACGTAGCAGGCGATGGCGCCCGTCTTCAGCGCCTTCTCGCGCACCTTCTCCAAGCCGTCGTGCTCCTGGCCCACCTCGCCCACAACGGCGATGACGTCGACGTTCTTCTCCTCCTGCAGCCACTTGATGCAGCAGGACGTATCCAAGCCGCCGGAGTACGCCAGAACGCACTTCTCCCTCTGTTCAGCCATGTTCGGTTCCTTCCCTGTCTCGTCCTTCGGCCCGCTCGCTTCGGGCGGGCCGTCGTTCCCGTTCGTTCCGTTCCCGCTTCCGCGCCGCGTTCGCAGCAGGCGGAAGCGGAAGGCGCTGCGGCTACCGGCGCCGCAGGCCGTCGATGGTGCGCGCCACCTGGTCGGCGGCGTCGGCGTCCATCGCGGCTATCATGATGGTGTCGTCGCCCGCCACCGTTCCCAGCGCGCCGGGCAGCTGGGCGTCGTCCAGCGCGGCGCACACGCCCTGGGCGCCGCCGGGCAGCGTCTTCACCACCACGATGGTGCCGCCCACCTTCACGTCCACCGCCAGCTCGGCCACCAAACGCTCCAGGCGGTCGGCCTCGGGCAGCAGGTAGCGCCCGTCGGGCGACTTGCGCAGCCCCAGCTCCATAATGTCGCGCGACACCGTAGCCTGGGTGCAGTCGAAGCCCTCTTCCTGAAGGCGCGCCGCCAGGTCGCGCTGCGTGCGCACCGCCTCGACGCGGATGATGGCGCGGATGGCGTCGTGGCGCTGCTGGCGCTTGCCCGTCGCTCTGCCGTTGCCCGCCACCGGCCCCCCTTTCGTCGCAGCGGCCATTATAGCAGCCGGCCCAACTGCTCGATGAGCGCGTCGACGTGCTGCTTGCCGCACACCAGCGGCGGCAAAAAGCGCAGCGTATGGGGGCCGGTGCAGTTCAGCAGCAGGCCCTCGTCCAGCCCGCGCAGCACCACGTCGGCAGCATCTGCGCCCTCGTCCAGGTCGGCGGCCACCATAAGGCCGAGGCCGCGCACCTCGCGCACGGCGGGCAGCGTCGCCAGCCGCTCGCGCAGGTAGGCGCCCACTTCCTTCACGTTGCGCGCGATGGCGCCGTCGGCCAGCTGCTCCAGCGTCGCACGCGCGGCGGCGACGGCCAGGCAGCTGCCGCCGAAGGTGGAGCCGTGGTCGCCCGGCTGCAGCGCCTCGCCCGCTGCCCCGCGGGCGCAGCAGATGCCCAGCGGGAAGCCGTCGCCGATGCCCTTGGCGATGGTCACCACATCGGGCGTGATGCCGAAGTTCTGGAAGCCGAACGGCTCGCCCGTGCGGAAGACGCCGCACTGCACCTCGTCGCAGACGAGCAGCGCGCCGTGTTCCTGCGTGAGGCGGCGGGCCGCCTGCAGGAACTCCGCCGTGCAGGGATGCACGCCGCTTTCGCCCTGGATGCACTCCACCATGACGGCGCAGATCTCGTACCCGCGCTGCGCGAACAGAAGCTCCAGCGCCCCCACGTCGTTGATCGGAGTGGCGACGAAGCCACCGGGCAGCGGCTGGAACGCCTCCTGCTTCGCCGGCTGCGCCGTGGCGGCCAGCGAGGCCAGCGTGCGCCCGTGGAAGCTGCCCTCCAGCGTGACGATGAGCTGCGGCGCCGCCTTCGCGATGGTGCGGGCGGCGTCTTCGTTTGCCCCCTTCGCGCGGGCGCGCGCCGCCGCCTGCTTGCGGGCATGCAGGCGCGCCACCTTGATGGCGCACTCGTTGGCCTCGGCGCCCGAGTTCGCGAAGAAGCTCTTCCACGGCATGCGGTCGGCCTCGGGAACGCGGGCGTTCAGCAAGTCGGAGACGGCCTTCGCCACCTCCCCGCGGCCCTCGATGTAGTAGTAGTTGCTCACGTGCATGAGCGTGGCGGCCTGGTTCTGGACGGCCTCCACCACCGCCGGGTGGCAGTGCCCCAGCGACAGCACGCCAATGCCGCCGATGAAGTCCAGGTAGCGGCGGCCCTTGTCATCGACCGCCTCCATGCCCGAACCGCTCACCAGCTCCACCGGCTTGCGGCCGAACGTCGCCATCACGTAGTCTTTTTCCAGTTCCCGCTGTTCAGCGAGGGTCATCTCCGCTCCTTCCGCATGAGGTCCCGCGTTGCGTCGCGCTGCGCCATCCAGCCCGTCCGGCCCCGGCGCAGCCCCGGCCCGAAAGCCGCAGCCGCCTTCTGCGGCGGCCGCGCGGGCGCGCTAGTTGTTCACCGCCAGCTTCGACGCGAAATTGCCCAGGGGCTTCGCCTCGAAGCTCTCCACGTCGGCCGGCTGCGTCACCATGGTGCCGATGCCCTTGTCGGTGAGCAGCTCCAGCAAAAGCGCGTGGGGCGTGGTGCCGTTGATGATGTGGGCACGGTGCACGCCGGCGTCGAGCGCGTGCACGCACGAGCGCATCTTGGGCACCATGCCCGTGGACAGCGTGCCGCCCTCCACCAGGGCGCGCGCCTCGTCCAGCATCATGCTGGAAACCAGCGTGTCCTTGTCGTCGAAGTCCTCGTAGAGCCCGTCCACGTCGGTGAGGAACACCACCTTGTGCGCGCCGATGGCCGCGGCCACATGCCCCGCCACCACGTCGGCGTTCACGTTGTAGAAGCCGCCGTCCTCGCCCACGCCCACCGTGGCCAGCACGGGAATGAAGTCGCTGTCCACCAGGTCTTCCAGAAGCTGGGCGTTGATGCGCTCCACCTTGCCCACGCGCCCCAGGCGCGGGTCGGCCTGGCTGGCCACGATGGTGCCCGCATCGGCGCCGCTCACGCCCACGGCCAGGTTGCCGTGCAGGTTCAGCGCCGCCACCAGCTCCTGGTTCACCTTGCCGGTGAGCACCGTGCGCACCACCTCCATGGCCGCGTCGTCGGTGACGCGCTGCCCGTCGATGAACTGCACGTCCAGCTGCTCGCGGTTCATCGCCTCGGTGATGGCCTTGCCGCCGCCGTGCACCAGCACGGGGTTCACCCCGATGATCTTCAGCAGCACGATGTCGGCCATCACGTCGGCGCGCAGCTTGGCGTCCACCATCGCCGCCCCGCCGTACTTGATGACCACCGTCTTGCCCGTGGCGTTCTTGATCCACGGCATGGCCTCGGCCAAAACCTCAGCCGTCAAACTGGAAACCCCGTCAGGCCGCGTATCCTTGTCGTACTTCATACCCCGCTCCTATCCAACCTGAAACCCCGGTCGCTCGCGAATTCCAAAGAGGGAAAGCCCAGAAGCAAAAACCGCCTCCAGCCCCATCAACGCCGCAACAACCCCATCCCCCACCCGAGCAGACCACATCACCACTCCAAGAAAGGGGCCACCCCTCCCCATCGGCTCGCGCCTTCAAGAAGGCGCGGCCCCCTCAGGGGCGGGGGCTCGCGCGCAGTTCCGCAGCCCCTTTGGTCGCGATCGCAGATCGCGACCCGCAAAGGGCGAGGACTGTCTGAGCACGTGCCCCGCCCCTGAGGGGGCCGCGCCCGCCGGCCAAAGGCCGGCGACCAACCGATGATTACGTGCGATAGTCCCCGTTGATGGTGATGTAGTCATGCGAGAAATCGCAGGTCCACATCGTCGCCGCCGCGTCGCCCGCGCCCAGATCGATGTCCAGCACGATCTCGTCCTGCTCGAAGCGGCGCAGCGCCTCGTCCTCGTCGAACGGCACCGTCAGCCCGCCGCGGCACACCGGCAGCCCCATGATGTCGATGGCCGCGTCCTGCTGGCGAAACGCTGCGCCCGAGCGCCCGATGGCGGCGGCGATGCGCCCCCAGTTGGCGTCGTGGCCGGTGACGGCCGTCTTCACCAGCGGCGAGTTCGCCACCGTGCGCGCCGCCGCATCGGCGTCGGCTGCGCTGGCGGCTCCCGTCACGTTCACCGTCACCAGGCGCGTGGCCCCTTCGCCGTCCGACGCCATCTGGCGCGCCAGGTTCACGCACACCGCCTTGAGCGTCGCCAAAAACGCCTCGTAGGCCGGCGTCCCCACGGCGAAGGGCGCTGCGCCCGCCGGAGCCGCTGCGCCGCTGGCGAACATCAGGCACGTGTCGTTGGTGGAGGTGTCGGAATCCACCGTCACGCGGTTGAAGCTGCCGTTCACCGCCTCGACCAGCGCCGTGTGCAGCGCGTCGGCGGAAAGCGGCGCGTCGGTGGTGATGACGCTGATCATCGTGGCCATGTTCGGCATGATCATGCCCGAGCCCTTCGCCATGCCGCCCACCGTGAACGTGCAGCCGTCGTAGCCCACGCCGTCGCCCGAAAACGTCGCTGCGGCCTCCTTGGGATGCGTGTCGGTGGTCATGATGGCGCGCGCCGCGTCGTGCCCGCCCTCGCGCGAGAGCTTCTCCAGCGCGGCGGGAACGCCCGTGCGGAACGGATCGAGCGGCAGGTGCTCGCCGATGACGCCCGTGGACGCCACCATCACCTCCTGCTCGGGGCAGCCCACCGCGTCGGCGGCGATGCGTGCCATCTCGCGCGCCGCCTCCAGGCCGCGCTCGCCGGTGGCCGCGTTCGCGATGCCGGAGTTCACCACCACGGCGCGCGCGATGCCGTAGGACACGCCGTCCAGATGCTCGCGCGACACGGTGACGGGCGCGGCGCAGAACACGTTCTGTGTGAACGTGCCCGCGCAGGCGCACGGCTCGTCGGCCGCCACCAGCGCCAGGTCGAACCGCTCGGGGTTCTTGCGGAAGCCCGCGTGCACGCCCGCCGCCGCGAAGCCGCGCGCGCTGGTCACCCCGCCGCCGTCCACGAACGCCACGCCCTCCGGCGCGCCGCCGCAGCGCCGCGCGCCCGCGCGCTGCGCGAGCGGCGTCAGGTCATCGACCGGAACCGGATGCGCCGAGGGCATCTCCTTGTCCACCATCCTGGCCTCGCCTTCCTTTCCGCATACTGTCCCCTTGATTGCACGAGCCGACATTATGCGCCTAAATATTCAGTTTTCTGTTACCTTTTTGCAAAAATATGCAGAATTCCGAAACTCGTCACATTTGGAAGCGAACGGGGCAAAGCGCGCGCAACCCGGCGCCCCGCCGCGCCGCGAACCGCCGCCCAGCGCAAGCCCGGGCCGCGCCCGCCGCGCACGGCGGAACGCGCGCGCTACACGGAAAGCGAAACGCCCGAAAGCCCCGCGTCCTGCGGCAGGCCGAACACGATGTTGGCGCACTGCACCGCCTGGCCCGCCGCGCCCTTGCCCAGGTTGTCGATGGCGCACACCGCCACGAGCGCATGCGCCGGCTCCGACAGCGCCAGGCCGATGTGCGCGCGGTTCGTGCCCGCCACCGACGCCGTGCGCGGCATCGCGCCGTCCCCCAGCACGGCGACGAAGGGGCTGCCCTCATAGGCGCGGCGGTACAGCGCGCGGTAGTGCTCGATGTCGCGGGGAGCGTCGTCGGACAGCGGCAGCGTCACCGTGGACAGCAGGCCGCGGCCGAGCGGGGCCAGATGCGGCGTGAACACCACGCGGCCCGGCATTCCCAGGATCTGCTCGATCTCCGGCGTGTGGCGGTGCGTCCCCACGCCGTAGGCTTCCAGGTTCGCGTCGGCGAAGCAGAAGTGCGTGCGCTGCGTGGCCTTCTTGCCCGCGCCCGTCACGCCCGAAACGGCGTCCACCACCACCGGCGCGCCCTCGCGCACCAGCCCGGCGCGCACGGCGGGCGCGGCGGCCAGCGAGGTGGCCGTGGGATAGCAGCCCGCGCAGGCCACCAGCACGGCCTCGCCTGCGGCGTGGGCCGTCGCGACGCGCGCCAGCTCGTCGCCGGAAAGCTCGGGCAGGCCGAACGCCGCGCGCGCCAGCAGGTCCTTCTGCGTGTGGGGCACCTTGTACCACTGCTCGTACACCGCCGGGTCCTTCAGGCGGAAGTCGGCCGAAAGGTCCACCACCGAGATGCCGCGCTCAAGGAAACCCGGCGCCGCCGCCAGCGCGGCCGTATGGGGAACCGCCAGAAACACCACGTCGCACGCGTCCAATGCTGCGTCGTCATGGGACAAAAAGCGCAGGTCGCACACGCCCTCGAACGCAGGGTAGGCGTCGGCTGCGCGCTGGCCGGCCAGCTCGCTGGACGTGATGGCGACCAGTTGGAAATCGGGATGCGCGCTCAGCAGCCGCATCAGCTCCATTCCCGCGAAACCCGCCGCCCCTACAACGCCTGCCTTCATAGCCATGTGCCGTGTCGCCTCTTCCTTCGCCGTTCCGTTCGCTTTCGTCCTGCGCGCCGCCTGTGGGCGCGCGCGTCACTTGTTGGTGGTGTGCCGGTAGGTGGGGACGGCCTCTTCCAAAATGCGGATGGCCTCCTCGTCGGTCATCGACAGCGACTGCTCCAGCTCCTGAAGCTTCGCCGCCACCTCGTCGTAGCTGATCTCCTGGCCGGTGGACACCATGATGGAGTGGTTGTCGGTGGGAAGCGTGCTCTCCTCGTCCATGAGCAGCTCCTCGTACATCTTCTCGCCCTCGCGCAGGCCTGTGAACACGATCTTAATGTCCACGTCGGGCGTGAGGCCCGACAGCTGGATGAGACCCTTCGCCAGATCGACGATCTTCACCGGCTCGCCCATGTCCAGGATGAATATCTCGCCGCCGCGCGCCATGCCGCCCGCTTGGATGACCAGGCGCGACGCCTCGGGAATGGTCATGAAGTAGCGCTCAATGTCGGGGTGGGTCACCGTCACGGGGCCGCCCTCGGCTATCTGGCGGCGAAACACCGGGATCACGCTGCCGTTGGAGCCCAGCACGTTGCCGAAGCGCACGGCGGTGAAGATGGTCTTGGAAGTGCGCGCGTAGTACTGCATCACCATCTCGCCCATGCGCTTGGTGGCGCCCATCACGCTGGTGGGGTTCACCGCCTTGTCCGTGGAGATGAAGATGAAGCGGTCGGCGCCGTAGGCATCGGCGGCGCGGACGGTGTTCAGCGTGCCGAACACGTTGTTGTGCACCGCCTCGCGCGGGCAGGCCTCCATCAGCGGCACGTGCTTGTGCGCCGCCGCATGGAACACCGCCGAGGGGCGGTACTTCGCGAAGATGTCGTCGATGCGGCGCTCGTCGCACACGTTGCCGATCTCCACGCGGATGTCGATGTCGTCGTATTCGCGCACGAGGTCGTTGCGCAGCAGGTAGGCGTCGTTCTCGTACATGTCGAAGATGACGATGCGCGCGGGCGCCACCTGGCACAGCTGGCGCACCAGCTCGCTGCCGATGGAGCCGCCGCCGCCGGTGACCAGCACGCACTCGCCGGAGATGTAGCCCGACACGGCGCGGGTGTTCAGCACGATCTCCTCGCGGCCCAGAAGGTCGGCCACATCCACGTCGCGCAGCTTCACGTCGCCCACCTCGTCCAGCGACAGCTCGCGGATGTTGGGCAGGGTGCGCAGCTTGCAGTCGGTCTTGGTGCATTCGCCGTAGATGCGCTTGCGCTCGTCAATGCTGGCCGAGGGGATGGCCACCACGATCTGCTCGATGCCGTACTTCTCGGCCAGCTCCACGATGTCGTCGGTGGTGCCCTCCACCTTCACGCCGTGGATGCGGCTGCCGCGCTTGGCGGGGTCGTCGTCGGTGGCCACCAGGGGGATGCCCGGCATAAGTGGGTCCTTCGAGGCCATGCGCCCGATGGCCAGCGAGCCGGTCTCGCCCGCGCCCACCACCAGGGTGCGCGGACGGTCGGCCGCGCGCTGGGTGGAGGTGAACGCGCGGCGCTTCTGGCGGAAGATGCGCAGCATGAAGCGCGTGCCGCCCAGCAGCAGGATCAGCAGGATGCACGAGCCGAAGAACACGCGGATGGGCAGGCGCACGTCAATGACCCACAGAAACACGGCGCCTACCAGGGTGGACAGCACCACGGCCAGCACGATTTGGATGGCCTCATCGATGCTGGCGTACTCCCACAGGTTGTTGTACAGCTTGAACAGCGCCAGCGACAGCACGTTGATGACGGCCAGGATGCCCAGGATGAAGTAGATCTCGTTGTTAACGAACACCTCGTCCACGACATTGGTCAGAAGCGATGCCAGCCAGTAGGCAGCGTACGTCAGCACGATGTCCAACAGCAGCAGAACCGCCGTGCGCCTTGTGATATGAGCGTCCAAGCCCGGCCAAGCCCCCTTACGGGAAATGGAATCATTCCGAATTGCAGCACCCCGCACGGGGCGGGGCGTTCGATGTGGCTATTGTATACAAAGTCAGTGGCCGTTGCAGAAAATGCAGGGAAAGGGGAAACCCGGTACATGAATACTACAGCCGGCAAGGCGGCTTCCTCGGCGCGGGGCGCGGCGGACGCCCAGCCCGCGCGCGAGCAGAACATCGCGGCGGTGGTCGCGTACTTCGAAAGCGGCATCAAGCCGGCGGACCAGCCGCCGGCCGTGGGAATAGAGCTTGAGCACACCATCGTGAGCAGCGACGGCGGCCCGGTGGGCTACCGCGGCGAGCGCGGGGTGGCGTGGCTTTTGGAGCGGCTGAGCGCGCGCTACCCGCAGCAGACCCGCGACGCCGAGGGCGACCTGATCGGCGTGGCGCGGCCGGGCGAGGCCATCACCATCGAGCCCGCCTCCCAGGTGGAGCTTTCGGCCGGGCCCTTCACCGCGCTCTCGGACGCGCAGCGCGTCTTCGACGGTTTCGAAGAGCTGCTTGCCGACGAGCTGGCGCCCTTCGGCATGAAGGCGCTTACCGTAGGCTACCACCCCACCGCGAAGGCGGCGGATCTGGAGCTCATCCCCAAGCGGCGCTACCGCTTCATGAACCTGTACTTCGAGCAGCGCGGTCCCTACGGCATGCGCATGATGCGCGGCAGCGCCTCCACGCAGGTGTCCATCGACTACCGCAGCGTGCAAGACTGCCTGCGCAAGCTGCGCCTGGCCGGCACCGCCGGTCCGCTGCTGGCGCTTCTGGCCGACAACGCGCCCGTCTTCGAGGGGGCGCCCCGCCCCTGCAAGCTGGTGCGCACGAAGATCTGGCGGGAGTGCGATCCCGACCGCTGCGGCATCGTGCCCGGCTCGCTGGATGCGGGCTTCACCCTGCGCGACTACGCGGAGTACCTGCTGGACACCCCCGCCATCTTGGTGCCGTGCCGCAAGGAGGGCGTCTGCTACACCGAGCGCACCTTCGGCGAGGTATACGCGGACGCACCGATGACCCGCGAGCAGGTGGAGCACATGGCATCGATGTTCTTCACCGACGCGCGGCTGAAGACCTACCTGGAGATCCGCCCCGCCGACGCGCTGCCCATCCCCTGCGCGCTGGCCTACGCCGCCGTGGTGAAGGGGCTCTTCTACGGCGACGCGCAGCTGGACGCGCTCGACGCGCTGTTCGCCGGCCTGGGCGAGGCCGACGTGGAAGCCGCCAAGGACGCGCTGATGGCCCAAGGCTACGCGGCGACCGTTTACGGCCAGCCGGCGGGCCAGCTTATCGACCGGCTGCTGGAGGTGGCCGAAGGCGGGCTGCCCGCCGAAGAGCGCGCGTTCTTGAAGCCGCTGGCAGACCTCGCCGCACAGCGCGTCACGCTGGCCGATCTCGCGGAGATGGGGCGGCGCGGCTAGCAGCGCCGCCGCCCCTCCGTTAGACTGGACGAACCGCGAACGTCGGGGCCGCCCGTCCGCACGGCGCGCCCCGTCAACGACGGCGGCGCCTTGCAGCAGGCGCCCCTCCCCTGCGCCGCAGACGCTGCGGCGCCGACCGAAGAAAGGAACGCGTTCCATGAGCAACGAAGGCAAGAAGGTCAAGGTCCACTACATCGGCACGCTCGATGACGGCACGAAGTTCGACTCGTCGTTCGACCGCAACGAGCCGCTGGAGTTCACCTGCGGCGCCGGCCAGATGATCCCCGGCTTCGACGACGCCGTAAAGGACATGGAGGTGGGGCAGACCATCAAGGCCCACATCCCCGCCGCCCTGGCCTACGGAGAGCGCCGCGACGACATGGTGCAGAAGGTGCCGGTCAGCCAGATTCCCAACGGCGAGAACCTGCCCGTCGGCCAGACCATCTACATGCGCGCCCCAACCGGCCAGCCCTTCCCCGTGTTCGTGGCCGCCATCGAGGACGGCGTCGTGACGTTCGACATGAACCACGAGCTGGCCGGCAAGGACCTGAACTTCGACATCACCCTGCTGGAGGTCTCCGACTAGCCAGCCGCAGCAGCGCGCAACCCCGCTGCATCATGCCGCCACGCGGAGGGCGGGCGGCTCCCAGCGCAGCCGCAACGGGCGGCAGCGCAAGCCACCAGGGCGGCCCAGCCGCATCGGACCTGCCACCCGGGAAGCGAAACCCCGTTGGCAGCCTTCGAACCGGGCGCCGGTCTTCCGATCGGCGCCCGATCGCGTTTTCGGGCGCACAGCAGCGCGCAGCCGCGTCAGCGCCGACGACTCGTCGCCGCCACGCGCGCAACGAAGCGGAACGCGTCCTCGCAGGGCATCACCGTGAACCCGCGGCAGATATGGGCGTCAGCTTCACCGCATTCCAGCTGCACCGACCCCGCCGGATCGGCCAGCTCAAGCAGCAGCCGCTCGGCCCCCTCGTCGGAGCGGCACAGCGGCAGTGCCTCAACCACCACCAGCGCGTCGGGGGCGTCCTGCTGGCAGAGGCGGGCGCTCCACCCCGCTGGGCAGGGTGGAGCCTCAGGTTCGGAGCAGGCGAAAGCGAAGCAGGATGAGGGCATGGCGCGCCTCCTTCCCGTGCGTTCCTGGTTCCATGAGGATCTTGCAAGCGTGGTACGGGCGCCGAGGAACACCGGCACCATCTATGGGCAAGCCGCCGGACGAGCCGACGGCTTGCGCTTGCACTGGCTCTGTTTCTTGCAGCCAGTATACCAGAATAATTAGAACATTTGTTCGTAAAAATCAGGCATTGCGCCCGCGTTTCCCTACCAAGAAAGCAGCTCGTAGCCCGTCTCGGTGATGACCACCTGCACCTCCCACTGCGCGGTGGGCAGGCCGTCCTTCGTGCGCACGGTCCATCCGTTCGGGTCGGACATGTCGATCTCGCAGCCGCCCATGTTCACCATCGGCTCGATGGTGAAGCACACCCCCGGAGCCAGCACCATGCCGGTGCCCGCCTCGGACACGAAGCTGACGAAAGGATCCTCGTGGAACTCCAGCCCGATGCCGTGGCCGCCGAACTCGCGCACCACCGAGAAGCCGTTGGCCTGCGCATGCGCGTTCACCGCCGCGCCGATGTCGCCGAGGAACCCCCACGGCTTGATGGCCTCGAGCCCCTTCTGCACGCACTCCTTCGTCACGCGCACCAGCTTCTCGCGCTCCGGGTCGACCTGCCCGATGCAGAACATGCGCGACGAGTCGGAGAAGTAGCCGTCCAGGATGGTGGAGCAGTCCACGTTCACGATGTCGCCCTCGCGCAGCACCACGTCCACAGAGGGGATGCCGTGGCACACCTCCTCGTTCACCGAGGTGCACACGCTTTTCGGGTAGCCCTCGAAGTCCAGGTCGGCGGGGATGCCGCCGTGCTCCACCGTGTAGTCATGCACCCAGCGGTCGATCTGCTCGGTGGTGACGCCCGGCGCGATGCGCTCGGCCACGTAGTCCAGCACGCCGATGTTGATGGCGGCACTTCTCCTGATGCCCTCGATGTCCTCCGGGGTTTTCAGCAGACTGCGGTAAGGAACCTCCAGCCCCTGGTCGTAGCACTCCTGCAGGCGCTCGTCGATGCCTAGGTGACACTTCTTGTACTTCTTCCCGCTGCCGCACCAGCACTCGTCGTTGCGCCCGGGCTGCCCTTCGCCGTCGTACATGTATCGCTCCTGATCTCCGCGATCCGTCGTTTTGCCGAAGCGTAGTATAGCGCGACCCCCGCGCAAACCGCCCTGCGCGCCGCCATTCGCAACCGAACGGACAGCGAAAAGGCCGCCCGGAAGCGCGAACCGCGCCCCGAACGGCCTTTCTGCCTGCTTCAACGCCTAACCCCGCACCCGTCAGGACACCGGGGCCTTCGCCTGCGCGCTGCTAGCCGCGCACTTCGGCGCCGGTGGCGCCGCAAACCTTCTTGACGAGCTTCGCCTGCGCCTTCTCGGCTTCCTCGCTGGTGAGGGTGCGGTCGGCCGCGCGCCAGGTAAGGGCGTAGGCCATCGACTTCTTGCCCGCGCCCACGCGCTCCGCGTCGCGGTACACGTCGAACAGCTGCACGCTCTCCAGCAGCTTGCCGCCGGCGGAGCTCATGCACTGCATCATGCGCTCGTGCGTCACGTCCTCGTCCACGACGAACGCCACATCCAGCGCCACCGCCGGGTAGGTGGGCACGTCAACGTAGGGGCGCGCCGGCTGGCTGCTCTTCACCAAGGCCGGCATCTCCAGCTCGAAGGCCACCACAGGGCCGTTCGCCTCGAACGCGGCCACGGCCAGCGGGTGCAGCTCGCCCACCCAGCCCAGCACCGTGCCGCCAGAGAGCACTTGGGCGGCGCGTCCGGGCTGCAGGTGCGGGGCCTCCTCGGCCGACAGGGCCTTGAAGCGCAGCTTGGGGATGGCCAGCTCGCGCGCGAGGCTTTCCACCACGCCCTTGCCGTCGAAGAAGTCGAACGCGGCGGGCGCGGCGTTCCACGCGGCCTCGCCCATGGCGCCCGCCATCACGCCGGCCACGCGCGTGCGCTCCTTCGGCAGCTGGCGCCCCTCGGCGGCATGGAAGGTCTCGCCGATCTCGTACAGCTGGATGTTCTTCACGCCGTGCGCCTGGTTGTGGGCCACGCTGCCCAGAAGCCCGGGGATGATGCTGCGGCGCAGCACCGACTGGTCGGCGTTCATGGGGTTGATCAGCTCGACGGCCTCGCCCAGGCCCTCTTCGGGCATGCGCAGGCGCGCCAGGTCGTCAGGATGCGCGAAGGAGTAGGTCATCGTCTCATTCAGGCCGCAGGCGCGCAGCGTGTCGTTCACGATGTCGCGCTTGTGCTCCTCGACGGTGCGCGTGCCCACGCGACCCGGGCCGCCCGGCAGCGACGACTCGATGCGGTCCATGCCCCACAGGCGCAGCACTTCCTCGTACAGATCGATCTCGCGCTCCAGGTCGGGGCGGAAGGTGGGGGCCACGACGTCCAGCGTGTCAGCGTCGGCGCCGTCGGACACCTGGCAGCCCAGACGACCCAGGATGTCCGTGATGAAGTCGCGCGGGATGCTCGAGCCCATCATCGCGTTGAAGCGCAGGATGCGGAACGCAAGGCGGCGCTCCTCAGTCTTCAGCGGCCACACGTCCACGATGGCCTCGTCGTTGTCTGCCGCGGGCGCCACGGTGCCGCCCGACACCTCGGCGATGAGCGCTGCAGCGGCAGCCGCGCGCGCCTCGATGCCGTGATCGTCCACGCCGCGCTCGTAGCGCAGCGAGCTCTCGCTGATCAGCCCCAGGTTGCGGCTGGTGCGGCTGGTGCGGCCGGGCTCGAACGTGGCGGCCTCCAGCAGGATGTCCACCGTCTTCTCGGTCACCTCGGTGTCCATGCCGCCCATCACGCCCGCCAGCGCCACCGCGCCCAGCTCGGGCGTGGAGATGACGGTCATGTCGGAGGTCAGCACGCGGTCGGTGCCGTCGAGCGTCTGCAGCTTCTCGCCCTCTTCCGCCGCGCGGATGACGATGTGCGCCACGCCGTCGTCGTTCTTCAGCGTGTCCAAGTCGAACGCGTGCAGCGGCTGGCCCAGCAGGAACAGGATGTAGTTGGTCACGTCCACGATGTTGTTGATGGAGCGCTGGCCGATGGCCGTCAGGCGCTCGACCATCCAGTCGGGGCTGGGGCCCACCTTGCAGCCGCGGATGACGCGCGCCGTGTAGCGGGGGCAGCGCACCGCGTCGTCGATGGTGATCTTCACCTCGTCTTCCAGCGGCGCTGCGGAAGCGTCCGGCTGCATCTTCGCGGCCATGTCCGCCAGCGGATTGCGGAACGCGGTCTGGTACATGGCGGCCACCTCGCGCCCCAAACCCGCGATGGACAGGCTGTCGGGACGGTTCGGCGTGATCTCCAGGTCCAGCACCGTGTCGCCCAGACCCAGGTAGTCGGCGATGGGCGTGCCGGTGGGCGCGTCGTCGGGCAGCACCCAGATGCCCGCGTGGTCGGTGCCCATGCCCAGCTCGCGCTTGGAGCAGCACATGCCGCAGCTGGTCACGCCGCGCAGCTTGGACTTCTTGATTTTCAGGTCGCCCGGCAGCACGGCGCCCACCGTGGCAACCGGCACCTTGATGCCGGCCGCAATGTTCGGCGCGCCGCAAACGATCTGCACCGGCTCGCCCTGGCCGGTATCCACCGTCACCACGTGCATGTGGTCGCTGTCGGGATGCTCTTCGCAGGTGAGCACATGCCCGACGACCACGCCGTCGAACTGAGCGCCCAGCTTCTCGACGCCCTCAACGCCCGTGCCGGTAAGGTCCAGCCGGTCGCAGAACTCCTTGATGTCGGCCGGCACGTCAACGTAATCCGCCAGCCATTTCAACGATACTTTCATCTTCCTCTTCCTAACGTTTCGCCTGCCTGCCCCACCCCGGACCGGAATGGACAAGGCAGACCGCGCTTTCGACAATGAAAACGTAGCCGGCGGCGGTCGGCGGGGCCCGATGCGAGATTCCGCACGAGCCGAAACGTCCAGTGGACGTTTCGTGCGAGCCCAGGACTGCCCGAGCAGCGGGCTCCGCCGACCGCCGCCGGCGGACGGCTCTAGAACTGCCGCAAGAAGCGCATGTCTCCCTCGACCAGCATGCGCAGGTCGGGAACGTTGTACTTCAGGCAGGCGATGCGTTCCACACCCATGCCGAACGCGAATCCCGAGTACTTCTCCGGGTCGATGCCCGCGTAGCCGTACACGTTGGGATCCACCATGCCGCAGCCCAAGATCTCAAGCCAGCCGGTGCCCTTGCAGAAGCGGCAGCCCTCGCCGTGGCAGATGCCGCAGCTCACGTCCACCTCGGCGGACGGCTCGGTGAACGGGAAGTAGTGGGCACGGAAGCGGGTCTTGCGCTCTTCGCCAAAGATCTGCTTGCACACGTACTCAAGCGTGCCCTTCAAGTCGCCGAAGGTGATGCCCTCGTCCACCACCAGGCCCTCGATCTGGTGGAACTGGGGCAAGTGCGACGGGTCGGCCACGTCGCGGCGGTACACCTTGCCGGGGCTGATGATGTAGATGGGCGGCTTCTGGCTCTCCATCACGCGCGCCTGCACCGGCGAGGTCTGCGTGCGCAGCAGCACATCGGACTCGCCCTTCACGTGCGTGTGCGCGTTCTCGGAGCGATCGACCACGTAGAAGGTGTCAGCCAGGCCGCGGCTGGGATGGTCGGCTGGGGCGTTCAGCGCGGTGAAGTTGTAGTACTCCGTCTCCACCTCGGGGCCCTTGGCGATGGAGTAGCCCAGGCCCAAGAAGATCTCGGAGATCTCGTCGGCGATGCGGTTGATGAGGTGCCGCGTGCCCAGCTGCTGCACGCGCCCGGGCAGCGTCACGTCGACGGCGCTCGCGTCCATCGACGCCGCAAGCTCAGCCGCCGCAAGCTCCGCCTTGCGGGCCGCCAGCGCTTCCTCCACCGCGCCGCGCACGGCGTTCACCGTCTTGCCCACCTCGGCGCGCTCCTCCGGGGGAACCTTCCCCATCCCGCGCAGGTAGCCGGTGAGCGAGCCGGACTTGCCCAGCACCCCCACGCGCACCTGCTCGAGCGCCGCGGTGTCCGCCGCAGCCTCGATGGCGGCCAGTGTCTCGTCCTTGAGCGCCGCCACTTCCTCGACAATAGCCATGCCTTGCCTTTCTTCCCGTTCGCGCGTCGCCGCCCCGCTTCGGTTCGGCCCCCGGGCCGATGCCGCGCTGCGCCGGCGCGCCCGCCTGCGGAACCCCGCAGGCGGAATCCAACAAAAAAGCCTGCTCCCTCTTGGAAAACCCTTCGGGGAAATCCAAGGACGGGAGCAGGCTCTCGCGGTACCACCTCGGTTGACGGCTGCTCTCGCACGCCCGACAGCCCGCGGCGGAGCACGTCCGCCAACCCCTGGCGTGAAGCCGGGGCGGGCATCGAGCGCGACTGGCGCGCCGCCCTCTTCTTGGCGCCCGATGACGGGGGCAACCGGCACGGCCTACTGCACGTCCGCGGCGCCCGTCGGAACCCTGCGTTCCGCCGCGCGTCCGCCCCGCCTTCAGCCCTGCTGCTCGGAAGGGAAAGCAGGCTGCGCGTTCCGCTGGGCCCTTTCAGCCGACGAGGCCCTTCTCTGGAAGCGGAACCGATGCGCGCCCGCATCTTCGTCAACGCATTTCGCACCGCGTTCGCGGCGCATTTGCGCAGTATAGCGCAAACCGCGTGCCCCATGCACGCCCCCTCGCGTCATTTCCGCGTCAAATCTCGACGACGCGAGAGCGGAATGCCGAGGAGGGCCTGCACGGACGCGCCAACCGCATCACGAACGACTGCGGATTTCCGACGGTTCGCACCGCGCCTCAACGAGCGCGCGGCGAAGCTGGTACTCGGCCTCATCAGCCTCCCACGCTTTCCGAAACGCCGGATCGCGCAGCTGCTCTTCGAGGAAGCGATCAAAGTCGTCAACGTTGCGAGACATTCGAATCACCCTCTTTTGCCGTTTCCCCGAAACCCTCGGCAGTGCGCTCATACCGCATGCTGTTCTGGATCAACGAATCCACCGAAACGGTTCACCTCGTCTCCTTCCGCCACCGGACCGAAGACGTCTCAACCTTCGAGGACTACGATCCATGCGCGAACTAGCCACCCCCCCTACTCCTCCCGCATGCCCATGAGGGTCAGGGTGCTGGAGAACGCGAGCTTTTGGGCCAAAAGCTGCTGGCCAGTGGCGCTGCGCAGCTTGCCGGCGGCTTTCAGCTCGTCCAGCTTCGCGGACGTGCGCGCCAGCTGCTGCTCCACCAGCTCCGCCGCGTCCTCGAACGCCGCCAAGCGGTCGATGGCCGGACCGCTTGCGCGCCCGCCTTCAACCTGCACCGTCTCCGCCGGCGCTGCGCAGGCGCCCTCCTCGTCTTTGAACGTCATGCGCTCCATCCGCTTCCCCTCTTTCCTCTTGCGTGCTATCGTTTGCCGCGTCGCCCGTGCGGCGGCCGTTCGAACCAACCATACCGCAGAAAGCCGCACCATGACCGAACCTGCCCGCAACCGTATCGGCATCCGCCTGGCCACGCCGGACGACGCCGAGGGAATCCGCCGCGTCTACCTTCCCTTCATCAACACGCCCGTCACCTTCGAGGAAGAAGAGCCCGCCCCCGACGCGTTCCGCCGCACGATGGAAGGCATCCTGGCGTTCTACCCCGGGCTCGTTGCATACCGAACCGATGGCGCAGCAGGCGATCCAGGCGAACCGGAGCGCATCATCGGCTACGCCTACGCGCACCGCCAGGCGAAGCGCGCGGCCTACGACTGGAACGCCGAGCTTTCCATCTACCTGGCACCCGACGCGCGCCGCACCGGAATCGGATCGGCGCTCTACGAAGCGCTGCTCGCCTTATTGCCGCTGCAGGGGATCCGCTGCGCCTACGCGCGCGTCACGCTGCCCAACGCCGGCAGCGAGCGGCTGCACGCCCGCTTCGGCTTCTCCACCATGGGCGTCCAGCGCAACGCCGGCTTCAAAAGCGGCGCCTGGCGCGACGTAGCCTGGTACACGCTGCCGGTGGGCGCCTTCGACGCGAAGCCCGAGCGCCCCGTCCCCTTCCCCCTCGCGCTGAGCGCGCACGCACGCGAAGTCGAGGACATCCTGCGCCGCGCGAACGACCGGCTGCGCGCCTAGGGGAAGCGGGCGCGGCCGCAACGGAACGGCCCTGAGGGCCTCGGTGCGCGTCACCCGCGAGAAGCCGAAGCGCGCAGCGGGGGCGGGGAAGCGGCAGCCGCCTCCCCGCCCCCGCACTAAACCCACCTGCAAAAGCGCTGATCAGCGCCCTATGAAACCGGAACCTCCACGTCCTTCTGCATCACGAAACCGCGCACGTTCTCGCGGTAAACGCCATCGAATGAGCTGGGCGTGTCGTACCAATCCCATTCGCCGTTCACGTTGAACATCGCCAGGTAGCCCTCGTTGCCGCCGTCGTTGTTGGGCTCGCCGGAGGCCCAGTCGGAGAACTGGTCGGTGCGCCCTTCGCCATCCAGCCAGTCGAACGCGCCAGCGTCGCGGCCGTCCCCGTGCCGCACGCCGCCCAGCCACAGCACCTTCAAGCCGCTGGCGTTCGCCGCGTCCAGCACCTGCTGGTATTCCTCGGCGCTGTGCACGCAGGCCAGCTGGCCGCCCTGGCTCTCGCAGTAATCCTGCGCGTCGTGGAATGACAGCGGCTGCGACACCACAGTGTACTCGCGCTTCACCACCGTCTTGGGGCCGGACGAGACGACCAGCGCCGCATCGGCCGCAGACGAGTCGGCCTGCGTCCCGGCAGCGGGCGTCTGGGAGATCACCATTCCCTTGGCGACCGAGCTGCTGTTCTCGAACGTCACAGACGGCTCGGCGAAACCCGCGTCGGAAAACGCCTCTATGGCGTCGTCTTCGCTCATGCCTTCCACATCGGGCACCGGCACCTGGTCCGCCGCCGGTGCCGTCGTCGCCGCCTCCGGCGCGGGGCTTTCGGCCGAAGAACCCGTCGCGCCGCCGATGACGCCGGTGCTCACCAGGGCGAACACCGCAATGGCCGCAACCACGGCCACCGCCGCCACCGAAACGGCCACGATGACGGCCACGCGCTTCCCGCTCCCCGCCTCAGGCGGCGCGCCGGCCAGCTGCCCTGCTGCGCCGTTGAAACCCTGCTGCATGGAGCCCTCGGAACCGAAGGACGGCGGCGCGCCGGCGCCCGCTTGCCCCGGAGCGCCCGCCAGAGGAACCGCGCCCGCCGCCTGCCCCGCCAGCGCAGAGGCCCGCGCCACATCAGGCGTCGTGGGTGCGCCGCAGTGAGGGCAGAACAGGGCGCCGTCCTCGTCTATCCGCTTGCCACATTGTCCACAAAACATGGCAACCTCCTTGCTCCGCCGCAGCCTCGGCGCAGGCGCGCCGCATCCGCTACAGCTCCAGCTTCGCCTCCACGATGCGCACCACCGACTCATCGATGCGCTGCTCGGTTATCTGGCCGCTTGCCACCGCGTCCAGCACGCCTTGGTAGGCTGCGTTGAAATCGGCCGGCATCAGCACGATGTCCACGCCCGCCTGGATGGCGCGCACCGCCGCGTCGGCGGGGGCGAAGCGCTCGTTGACGGCGCCCATCCCCATGGAATCGGTGATGACCAGGCCCTCGTACCCCAGCCTGCCGCGCAGAACGTCGGTGACGATGGCGGGGTTCACCGAGGCGGGAAGGTCGTCGCCGGTCGCCTCGGGCGTGGACAGGTGCCCCACCATCACGAAGGGAACGCCGGTCTCGATGGCGGCCTGGAAGGGCAGCAGTTCGTCTTCCGCCATCTGGTCGATGGTCTTGTGCGAGTAGATGCTCACCTCGTGGCTGTCGCCCTCGGCGCCGCCGATGCCCGGGAAGTGCTTGGCGCACGACAGCATGCCCGCTTCAGTGAAGCCTTCCACCTGCGCTTTCACGAACGGGGCGGCCTCCTGCCCCGTCGAGCCGAACGCGCGCAGGGCCATGGTGTCGCTGGCGGGGTTGTTCACCACGTCGGCATCGGGCGCGAAATCCACGTTGAAGCCCAGATCGGCAAGGTAGGTGCCTATCTCGACCGCCACCTGCTTGGCGTAGGCGGTATCGCCCGTGGCGCCCACGTCGCGCATGTCGCCTTTGTTGGCAACGTTGAAGCCCGGGTTGCCGCCCACGCGCGACACGGTGCCGCCCTCTTCGTCAACGCACAGGAAGATGGGCAGCCCCGTGGCCGCCTGCGCGTACTGCTGGGTGTTCGCCAGCATCTCGCGCGTCTGCTGCTCGTCCTGCAGGTTGTCGCCGAAGTACACGATGCCGCCCACTGGATGCTCCTGGAGCGCCTGGCGGGTCGCATCGCCCGCCGTCGTCGCAAGGTCAACGCCCGTTATGGCCTCGGGGCGCACGATGAACATCTGCGCCACCTTCTGCTCAAGCGTCATGTCCGCGACGATGCGCTGCGCCTCGTCCGCCACGGAAGCCTCTTGCTCCTCCTGCCCGCCTGCTGCGCTGGTCGCGTCAGATACCTCCAGCTTGGACGAGCCGGCGTCCGCATCGGATCCGCCGACGGCAGGCGAGCACGCCGCCAGCCACGCGCACGAGAGCACGCACGCCGCCACCGCCGCGCACGCAGCGACGACTCGAAGCGGATGCGCGCGATGGAATCGCCCGAAGATGCCCATGCCCCCTCCTTCCGCGATCGGGAAGCACCCGGCCGAACGCGCCGCGCCCCCATCGCCTTCCGCATCCCATTTTACGCTATCAGCGCCGAGTCCGCCCGACAGCCGCGCCCCGCCCCGCCACCGGCAGTGCGCAGCGTCCCCGCATCGGCGCCCCGCCGGGCAGCGTCGCCGCCGGCCACGCCGCATCGGCGCCCCGACGGCAACGCCCCCAGCACGCCGCGTCGCGTCGCGCCCTTACCACGCCGCGCGCAGGCGCGCGATCTCGTCGGCGTAGCCGGAGGGGTCTTCCTGGGGCGTTTCCAAATAGAAGGGAAGGTCGCACAGGAGCGGATGGCGCGTCACGCCGGACAGCGCCTCGAAGCCGATGCACCCCTCGCCGACGCGCGCGTGGCGGTCCTTGCGCGCGCCGCGGGGGTTCAAGCTGTCGTTGAGGTGGATGGCGCGCAGCCGGTCCAGTCCCACCACGCGGTCGAACTCGCGCAGCACGCCATCCAAATCGCCCGCGATGTCGTAGCCGGCGTCCCACACGTGGCAGGTGTCCAGGCACACGCCCACCTTGTCGGAAAGCTCCACGCGCGCGATGACGGCCGCCAGTTCCTCGAAGCTGCGGCCCAGCTCAGTGCCCTTCCCCGCCATCGTCTCCAGCAGCAGCACCGTGGACTGCTCCGGCCGCAGCGCGCGGTTCAGCGCCGTCGCCACCAGCTCGACGCCCACATCCGCCCCCTGGCCCACGTGGCTGCCGGGATGCATGTTATACAGCTGCCCCGGCGTATTCTCCATGCGCGCAAGGTCCTCCGCCAGCACCATGTCGGCGAACTCGCGCGTCTTCTCCGTCGCTGAGGCAGGGTTGAGCGTGTAGGGCGCGTGCGCCAGGATGCGTTTGATGCCCCGCTCCGCCGCGAAGACGCGAAACGCCTCCACGTCCGCCGGGTCGATGGCGCGCGCCTTGCCGCCGCGCGGGTTGCGCGTGAAGAACTGGAACGTGCTGGCGCCCAGCGACGCCGCTTCCTTCGCGATGGCCAGATAGCCTTTGGAAATGGACAGGTGGCACCCAATGTCGAGCATGCGCAGACCCTTCCTCTCGTCGTTTGCACGCATCATGCCACAAGTCCGCCGCGCGGGCGGCGCCACCGCGCAGGAAAAGCGCAAGGCCGCGCCGCCGTCGGGGAAACGGCAGCGCGGCCTTGCATTGGGGAAGCAGCCGCGACGGCGGGGGACCGCCGCGGCTTTGAATCCGCCCAGCTTGGGTCAGGCCCCGGATGCGGCGTCCGCGGGGGATGCGGCGCCAAGGAGGGGGGTCGGGGCCGCCTTTCTTAGCCGAAGCGGTATTCCACGCCCATGGTGGGCTGCGGGTTGTCCCATTTCTTCACGATGGTGCCCTCGCAGGCGATGCGGCACGTGCCGCACTCCAGGCACCCGGCGTAGTCAAACGTCTTGTTGCCGTCCTCGTCGATCTTGTACAGGGCGGCCGGGCACAAAAGCACCAGCTTGCGGAACTCCTCGTCGGAGGGATCCTCCACCAGCTCGATGTGAGCGCTCTCCTCGTCCACCTCGTACTTGTTGACGCTCAGAAGCTCGTCAACGTTGACCGTGATCTCGCTTACCGGCTTCACAGGGCCTTCACCGCCTTCCGGATCTCCTTGAACAGGCGCAGCAGGCCGCGCTTCTTGACGATGGGCATCATGCGCTTGGCCAGGTGCTGCTGCGGCTTGCCGTCCACGCAGAACAGGCCGTTGAAGATCTCGCGCACCATCGTCGGGTACTCGGTGAACATGCGGTCCCAGTGCTCCATCGTCTCGGGCCACGCCTGGAAGGTGCGCAGGTCCTGGATGACGAAGCTGTCCTCAAGCTTCTGCTTGTAGGAGGCCAGGCCCGCGGCGGAGGTGTCGCCCGCGTCGATGGCGGCGCAGGCGGCCTCGGCGGCCATGCGGCCGGAGGCCACGGCGAAGTCCATGCCGCGCACCTGGTAGCCCAGGTTCATGCAGAAGCCGGCGGTCTCGCCCGCCAGCAGGCAGCCGTCGAAGATGTACCGAGGAATCATGTTGTAGCCGCCCTCGGGCACCATGTGCCCGGAGTGCTCGACCATCTTCGCGCCCTTGATGATGGGGGCCACGGCCGGGTGGTTCTTGAAGTCCTCCATCATCTGGTAGACGGGCTTGTCCTGCGCCGCCGTGGTGGAGATGGTGGCCACGAGCCCCAGGCTGATGGACTCCTTGTTGGCGTAGAGGAAGCCGCCGCCCACGTGGCCGGCCGTGCAGTCGCCCACGAACAGCATCGCGGCGCCCTCGCCCTCAGGCGTGAGGAAGCGGTCCTCGATGACGGAGGCGGGCAGCTCGAAGGTCTCCTTGATGCCCACGGCCATCTGGTTGGGCTTGGGACGGGGGTTGCCCAGGCAGCGCTCGGCCAGCATGGAGTTGGTGCCCTCGCAGAGGATGACCACCTGGCCGGTGATCTCGTCCTCGCCGGCGCGCACGCCCACGACGCGGCCCGACTCGTCCTTGATGAGCTCCTCCACCGGGATGCCGTAGATGGCCTCGGCCCCGGCCTCCTCGGCCTTCTCGGCCAGCCACTGGTCGAAGGGGCCGCGCAGCACCGAATAGCTGTCGGCGCCCTCGCGGGCCAGCTCCGGGCTGGTGAAGTCGACGGTCATCATCGACTCGCTGTCCAGCAGCGCGATGCGCTCGTGCGTGATCTTGCGCTCGACGGGGGCCTCTTCCTCGAAGTTCGGGAAGACCTCCTTGAGCGAGTGCGAGTAGATGCGCCCGCCCGTCATGTTCTTGGCGCCGGCGTAGTTGCCGCGCTCGACCATGAGCACGCTCTTGCCGGCCGACGCGGCCACGTAGGCCGCCACCGACCCGGCGCAGCCCGCGCCCACGACGATGACGTCGAAATCGGCTTCGGACATCACCGCTCCTTTCCTGATGGTTCTCGTCTTGGCACGCGCCGACCCTGGCCCCCTCTCGAAGGGGACTCATGGGGAGGGGATGGGATCGGCGCAGGGGGTTCCGCGCCGCCGCGAAGGGCGGCGGCTGGGCGCCCCGCCCGGACGGCGGGGCGCAAGGCTCGCTACAGGGCCGCGGTCAGGGCCGGCAGGACGGTCTTGAGGTCGCCCACCAGGCCCAGGTCGCACTGCTTGAAGACGGGGGCGTTCTTGTCCTTGTTGATGGCGATAATGGTGCCCGCCTTCGTGACGCCCACCATGTGCTGCATCTGGCCGGACAGGCCCAGGGCGAAGTACGTCTTGGGAGCCACGATCTGGCCGGACACGCCCAGGTACGCCTCGCGCGGGAACCAGTCGACGCCCTCGGTCAGAGGACGGGTGCAGGCCAGCTCGCCGCCGGTCTTGGCGGCAAGGTCGCGGGCCATCTGCAGGTCCTCCTGCTGCGCGAAGCCGCGGCCGCAGCCGATGACCACGTCGGCGCCCTGCAGGTTCACGTCGGAGGGAGGCAGCTCTTCGCTGCCGGTCTTGACGCACGCGGCGGCCGGAGCCTGCCAGGCGATCTCCTCCACGGCGTCGGATCCGGTGGCCGCAGCGCCGTCGAACACGCCGGCGCCCACGGTGTAGGCCGCCACGTCGCCTGCGGCCTTGGCCTGGCGCACGCCCGCGCCGCCGAAGTACATGCTGGTGGCGACGCCATCCTCGATGGACTGGCAGTCGGTGATGGCGGCGGTGCCCAGGTGCGCCGCCAGGCGGCCGACCAGGGACAGGATGCGGGCGGCCGGCTCGGCCAGCACCACGTTCGCACCCTCGGCGTCGAACGCCGCGTTCACGCCGACGTAGGCGTCGTCGGCCACGCAGCCCTCGGGCACCGCGATGGTCAGGCACTTGTCGGCGACGCCGGCAACCGGCTCGCCCAGCTTCGCCAGCACCACCTCGTCGGCCAGGGTGCGGGCGCCGGCGCACAGCTCGCGCGCAGCGTTTTCGGTCTCAGCAATGACGAAAGCCTTCATGTTTCGCGTATCCTTTCCCTGCTACAGCGCGGCCTTGACGGCGGCGATGAACTCGTCTGCGTCCTCGAACACCTTGCAAGCGCGGTCGACCTGCTCGGGCGCCTTCACGGCGACCGTCTCCACCGCGGCGGCCACGGGGGCCTCGGCGGCCTCCACGGACTGCGGCTTCTTGCCGGCGGCCAGGATCTGCTTCATGCCGGCGATGCGGGGCTGCGCCACGTCGGGGGTGACGGCCACCACGGCGGGCAGCGGCACCTCGACGGTCTCCACGGCGTCGGCCAGCTGGCGCTTGCACACCACCTTGCCGTCGGCGGGCTCGATGGAGATGACCTCGGGCAGGTAGGGCACGTCCAGCTTCGCGGCCAGCTGCACGCCGGTCTGCTTGGCGTACAGGTCGGCGGAGCCGTCGCCGCAGATCACCAGGTCGGCGCCGCCCGCCTTCTCCACCAGCTTGGCCAGCTCGGCGGCGGTGGCGAACGCGTCCAGGTCGGCGCAGGCGTCGTCGGCGGTCATGTACAGCTCGTCGATGCCGCGGGCCAGGATGTCCTTGCGCAGCTTGGTGTTGCCGCCCATGGCCGCGTTGCACACGGTGACGGCCTTGGCGGAGGTGCCCTCGTCGGCCTCGGACAGCTGCGCCGCCACCTCGATGGCGTTCAGGTCGTAGGTGGAGATGACCGGCTTCGCCTTGCCGAAATCGAGGGAGCCGTCAGCCGCTGCGACGATGTCCTTGTCGTCGACGACCACCTTGCAGGGTACAACGATCTTCATAGTGCCTTACCTTTCTCCCAGCGCCGCGCTGCGCGCCTTTCCCCGCCGCGCCCGCTGCGCTTCCCACGCCTTCGCGCGGATTCGGACGTATGCCCAACTTCTCCGGGAATCGACCGCCCGCACGGCGGCCTCTTCTCCTTGTGATTCGGATTATAGGAAGCGCGCTTTAGAATGTGTTTAGGCAAAACGGGCATCTGTACCGATTCGCGCCCCGAAGCATCAGGTCAACAGGGGTTTTGCCGCCTAAGGCAGAGCGCATCGCACAACCCGGCCGCCCCGCAGGCAGCGCAAACGCACAACTGCGGCGGCAGGCCCCCTTCCGGGTCCCAACGTCGGAAGGGCCCGGAAGGGCAGCATGCTCGCCGCCGTTCCGAGCCCTTCCCTGCAACGCGCCCCGCGAAAAGCGCCCGCAAGCCGCCTTACGCCTGCTGCGCGGCGGCGATGCGCTCTTCGTCTGCGCGGCGCTCGGCCGCGCGGTTCGCCATGAGCGACTTCGCGATGAGGTGCACCATCACCTCGTCGGTGCCCTGGGCTATCTGGTTGCCGCGGCAGTCCTGCCAGATGCGGCCGACGCGCGACTTCTCCGTGTAGCCGCGCCCGCCAAGGATCTGCAGCGCCTCGGAGGCCACCTCGGTGGCCATGCGCGGCACCGCGCGCTTCATCAGCGCGCAGTCCAGGTGGCTGCGCTCCAGCCCGCGGTCCACGGAGTCGGCGGCCCAGTACACCAGCTGGCACATCGCGCGGATGCGCACCTCCATGTCAGCCAGCTTCTCGCGGATCTGCGGCAGGGTGCCCAGCGCCTGGCCCTTCACCATGTGGTCGTTGGCGTGGTCCAGCGCGTCGTCCATGGCCGCCAGCGCCATGCCCATGCTGGCCGAGCACACCAGCACGCGGCCCAGCTCGTACTGGCGCTTCATCATGGAGTCCAGCTGCCCTTCGGTCTGGATGCGCTGCTCGGGGCGCAGCGGCACGTGGTCGAACGTCAGCGTGGCGGGCGCCAGCATCTCCTGCCCCACCGTCTCAAGCGGGAAGGTGGACACGCCCGGCGCATCGATGGGCACCAGCCACAGCGACAGCCCGCCGTCCTCGCGGCCGTGCACGGGGTCGCGCGCCAGCACCAGCGCCTCGGGCGAGAACTGCCCGCCCGACACGAACGACTTCTCGCCGTCCAGAAACACGCCGTCGGCGTCCACGCTCACCGTGGTTTGCACAGCGGAGGCGTCGGAGCCGGCGCGCGCCTCGCTGAACGCCTCGGAGAACATCACGTGCCCCGTCTTGGTGAGCAGCTCTTCGGCCACCTCCTGCTGGGTGATGGCGCGCATGCTGCCCAGAAGGGTCATCGACAGCATGTCGCTGACGAACGGCAGCATGGCCCCGGCGCGGTGGCACAGCCGCGCGATGACGGCGGTCTTCTCGGCCAGGGTGCAGGTGCGCCCGCCCGCCGTCTCGGGCAGGCAGTACGCCCCCAGGGGGCTTTCGTAGAACGCGGTGTACACCGTGCGCGGAACGCCGCGCGACTTGCACCACTGCTTGATGGCGGCTTCGGTGAAGTGGCGGTCGCAGAACTCGTCCACGGCCGCGATGGCCGCCCGCTGCTCGGGGGTCAGCTCGATGGCGATCATGGTCAATCCGCCTCCTTAGGATGCCGACGCAGCCGCGTCCGACGGGCACAAGATGCCCGCCACCTGCGCCTCCAACGCTTTCTTGTCGATTTTACCATTGCCCAGGCGCGGGAAATCGTCCAGCTTCATCACCACGTCGGGGATCTTGCATTTCTCGATGCGCCCCTTGGCGTACTCGCGCATCTCGAAGGCGGACGGATCGGCGCCGTCGTTCATGATAGCGCACAGGCAGGTGCGCTGCCCCAGTTCAGGGTCGGGGTAGCCCACCAGGCAGCACTCGGCCACCTGCGGATGGTCCTGGTAGGTGTTCTCCACCTCGGCGGGGTAGATGTTGATGCCGCCGCGGATGATCATGTCCTTCACGCGGCCGTCCACCCACACGTAGCCCTGGGGGTCCACCCAGCCTATGTCGCCGGTGTGCAGCCAGCCCTCCGCGTCAAGGGGCCGCGACAGCGAGCCGTCGAAGCCGATGAGTCCGTCCATCAGCGAGGGCGTCTTGCACACCAGCTCGCCGCGCCGCCAGCCGCCGTCGGCGTCGGGCGGGAAGGGGCAGGCCAGGCTGCCGTCCGCCGAAGCCTCCAGCGGGGCCGTGCGCACCTCGGCGCCCTTGATGGGCCGCCCCACCGTCGCGGCGCGCTCGCGCAGCGGGTCATCCAGCGCGCCCACCGTCAGCGTGGCGGTGGTCTCGGTCATGCCGTAGGAGTTCACCAGCAGCGTGCCGTAGCGACTCTCGTACTCTTCAAACACCGCAAGCGGGCTGGAGGCGCCCGCCACCAGCCCGGCGCGCAGGCAGCTCAGATCCCACTCGCCGTCGCGGTTCTCGCGCAGCTCGCGCAGGTACATGGTGGACACGCCCAGATACACGTTGGCGTGAGTGGAGGTGATGAGGGTCAGCGCCTGCTCGGGACGGTACTTCACCAACGTCGCCACCGTCGCGTGCAGCGACAGCGCCGTGTGCAGCGCCACCACGCCGTAGACGTGGGCGAAGGGGACGGGAATGAAGAACACCTCGCCCGGCTGCACCTTCAGAGCGGCCGTCAGCTCGCCGGCGTGCCGGCAGAACGACGAACCGCGCAGCTGCACGGCCTTCGGCGTGCCCGTGGAGCCGGACGTGAACAGAATGAGCTTCGGATCTGCACTGGTCGCAGAGCCCTCCCACGGCTGCGCGCTGCGCCACGCCTCCTCGACGCTGGGCACGCCCGCCACAGGGCAGCCCACCGTCATCACGTGGGTGTCTGGCGCGCAGTCGGCCGCCAGCGCGCAGTGCGCCTCAGTGGACACGATGGCCACGGCCGGGTTCACGCGCGCGTAGATGCCCGCGAACTCGCGGCGCTCCACCGTCGGCGACATCAGCGCCACGTTCGCGCCGGTCAGCTGGATGGCGCCCATCAGCGTGAAGTACGGCACGATGTTGGGCGCCGCCACCATGACGGTGTCGCCCGCTCCCACGCCGTGCTCGCGCTGCAGGCAGCCGGCCAGCGCCATCATGCGGCGGTAGGCCTCGGCGTAGGTGATGCCCTCGTTCATGCCCACCACCATCTGCTTGAACGGGTCGAGCGCGTACCCTTCGCAGATGAAGCGCGCCACGGAAAACGGCGGGGTGGGAACGCCTGCGCCCAGCTGTACGTCCATCGCTTCCTCCCTCGGTCGTCGGCCCGCCGCTAGCGCGTCGCCGCCTCGCGGGCGTGCAGGGCCGCGCCCAAAGCGCCGATGAGCTGCGAGTCCTCGTTGGTGGCGATGTCGCAGCCCAGCTTCTCGGCCAGCCGCTCGCGCAGGCGGCGGTTCAGCGCCACTCCGCCGGTCATCACCACGGGCGCCTTCACGCCCAAACGGCGCGCCAGGCCGGCGGTGCGCTCCACCACCGAGGTGTGGATGCCCGCCACGATGTCGGGGATGGGCTGCCCCTCGGACAGCTTCGAGATGACCTCGGACTCGGCGAACACCGTGCAGGTGGACGAGATGGTGGCCACGTGCTCGGACTGCTCGTCGAAGCCCGACAGATCCGACACCTCGCAGCCGAAGATGGAAGCCATCACGTCCAAAAAGCGCCCCGTGCCGGCAGCGCACTTGTCGTTCATCGCGAAGTTTTCCAGGTCGCCATCGGCGGAGATGCTCAGTACCTTGGCGTCTTGCCCGCCGATGTCGATGACGGTGCGCACGCCGGGGAACAGGCTGGCCGCCCCCTTCGCATGGCACGACAGCTCGGACATCTGCGAGGTGGCCCACTCCATCAGGTTGCGCCCGTAGCCGGTGGCGCAGGAGGCCGCCACGTCCTCGAAGGCGATGCCCGCATCGGCCAGTGCCTGGTCCATGGCTTTCTGCGGGCCCGCGGTGCCCGCGCCCGACCGCGCCAAACCGCGCCCGACCAGCGCACCCTCAGCGTCCACCACCACGCACTTCGACGCGGTGGACCCCACGTCGATCCCCAGATAATACGGTCCTTGGGCCATGTCGTCAGCTCCTTGAATCACGCGGCGTCGCGCCGCCCTTCCCCGTCGCGGGGCTTCAACGGCCAATCTTGGCGCATCGAGGCGTTCGGAAACGCGCCGATGCGTCAAGGCCCGGCGGGCGCTGCGCCGCCGGGCCCTGCCGCCATCGAACAGCAAGCCCGGCAAGCATGCACTCGCCGGGCCTTCCCTTCATCACGCTTGCAGCGTCAGCAAGGGCGCCGGAAGCGGCCGCGGCAAGCGGCCGACTCCGGCAGCCGGCAGGCCGTCGGAACTACTTGGCGTACTGCTTGGCCAGCTGACGGCCGGCGATGTAGACCATGATCTCATCGGTGCCGCCGGCGATCTGGTTGCCGCGCAGGTCCTGCCAGATGCGGCCGACGCGGGTCTCGGTGGTGTAGCCCAGGCCGCCGTAGATCTGCAGCGCCTCGGAGGCCACCTCTTCGCACGCCTGAGCGCCGTAGCGCTTCACCAGGGCGGAGTCGATGCGGACGGACTGGTCGTTGTCCATCTTCCACAGCGTCTTGTACAGCATGTTGCGGGTGTTCTGCAGGCGGATCTCCATCTCGGTCAGCTTCTCCTGGATCAGCTGACGGGCGGCCAGCGGCTTGCCCATGGTCACGCGCTCGTTCACGTAGGCGGCGGCGTCGTCCATGGCGGCCTGCGCGCAGCCCAGGCTCTGCGCCACGATCAGGCAGCGCTCCATCTCGTAGTTCTTCATCAGGTTGTAGAAGCCCTCGCCGGCGTTGCCCACGCGCATGTCCTCGGTCAGCACCACGTCGTCGAAGTACATCTCGCAGAACGGGATGATCTGCTGGCCCAGCTTGTGCAGCGGCGCGGTGGACACGCCCTCAAGCTCGCGGGGCACCAGCCACATGGTCATGGAGCGGTTCTTCGGATCGGGATCCTCGTCCTTGGCGATGACCAGCACGTAGGGGAACACCTCGCCCTGGGTGACCCAGGTCTTCTGGCCGTTCAGGATGTAGGTGCCGTCGGCCTGCTTCTTGGTGACGGAGGTCATGGAAGCGTTGTCAGAGCCGGCGCCGGGCTCGGAGAAGCCCAAGGAGAAGATGGGCTTGCCGGTCTCCATGTAGGCGTTCATGGCCATCTCCACCTGCTCGGGCGAGCCGAAGTCGATCAGGTCGCGCATGGCCAGCGTGTTGTTGAGGAACGGGGTCAGGCAGCCGCAGTAGTGCGCGAACTCCTCGGTGAGCAGGCCCAGCGTCACGCGGTCGCAGGGCACGCCGCCCTGCTCCTCGGGGATGCCCATCAGGCCGAAGCCGCTCTCCAGGTACGCCTGAACCAGCTCGTCGGTGACGCCGCCGGCTGCGTACATGTCCTTGACCTTCTGCTCATCGAAGTAGCGCTCGCAGAACTCCTTGATGCTGTCGACAAGAAGCTCCTGCTCGTCGGTCAGATTGAAATCCATGTCCCATCCTTTCCTTGTCCAGCGCCGCGCCGCTGCGGAAAACGCCGCCGCCTGCGACCGCTGCACCTTATACGGCTGTCTATCATTGTGCGCAGCGGCAGCGAGGCTGTCATTGGGCAAAAATCAAAATCGCCTATGGCGCCGCCAAAGCAGGGCGTCGCGCCCAACCTTGGCGGCCCGCAAGCGGCAGCGATGCCCAAGCTGGCAAGCAAGGCGGACGGCGATGGAGCGCGGCGGGGGCACGGGAGAGCTACGGCAGCAGGAACCCGTCCGCGTCGAAGCGCAGCGGCGCGGGGCCGGCCACGAACTCCACGTCGTCGCGGCCCCTAATCTGCTCGTAGAGAGCCTCCGACACCTGGATGTCGTGCAGCTCCATGGTGTTCTTGACGCGCGCCACCAGAGCGTTCGCGTAGTCGAGGCGGTAGCACGAGCGCAGGCACAGCTTGATGGCCTCAAGGTCGGTGTTGGCGTACAGCGGGATGGCGCATGCGCTCGTCACGCCCGTGGTGAGCGTGTTGGCCCAGGTGGTCTCCCAGTCCACGTCGTTGAGCACGCGGCGCGTGGTGCAGTCGGCCATGGCCAGGCCCGCGGCGTTGTGGTGCGACTCGGGCGTGAGCCCCAATACCACCATCTTCTTCGCGTCCAGCACGTCGTCGCACGAGTGCGTGATGGAGCGGCCCGTCACGTTGGGGTCGTGCCCGTTGCCGCTGAAGTTCTTGCCGATCTGCTCCACGATCAACAGGTCGCACGCATCGAACTTGAACTTCGCCAGGCGCTCCTTCGCCAGCTCCAGCAGACGGCGGTCGGTCTCCATCATGTTCTCGGGCGTGCACGTCTCGATGCAGCAGATGTCGTCGTAGGCGTTCTGCACCACGCCCACGCCGAACGCCACGGGACACCTCTCCAGGAACAGCTCGGCCGCCGCCGGCACCATCTCGGTGAAGGTATGGAAGCCGAAGGAGTGCAGCGATGCAGCGCCCTTGTGCTTGGCTATGCCAATGGCCATCATCTTCGCCAGGCCGCTCTCGTGCGGGCCGCGGAAGTCGGTGTGCGGCTTCACCTTGTTGAACACGACGATGCCGTCGGATTCGTAGGCCGCCTTGTCGCAGTAGAGCGGCTCGCCGGAAAGCTCGCCGAACGACACCACGTCCATGCTCGACACGATGGGGCAACCGATGGCCACCTCCGTTACGCCGTAGCCCGCGAGCATCTCCAGCTGGCCTTCGGCCGTGGCGCCGCCGTGGCTGCCCATCGCAGGCACCACGAAGGGCTCGGCGCCCCACGCCCGCAGCGTGTCGGCCATCACGCGCACCATCTCGGGCAGATGCGGAATGCCGCGGCTGCCCACCGTGATGGCGATGCGTTTGCCCGCGTACGACGCATGGTCGGGCAGCGCGTCGAGCTGCGTGCGCAGCGCACTCTCCACGTCGTCGATCTTCGCGGCGTCGTAACGCTGCCGGATGGTGACCATCTGCGGCAGCTGCACCTCGTCGAGCCCCTGCACCTTCACGTGCACTTCGGGAAACTGAATGAACATCGCTCTCACCCCTGTCTCGATAGAGCCTTCGCTTGCCTCCCAGCGCGGCGGGCGTCGCACGGGGCGCGTCGCCCCCTCGATGCCCGCCGCGCTGACAGCCGGCACCTCCCCACGGCGCCCGTTCAAGCGCGTTGCAGCCCTATCGCATCCCCTTGTCGCGGAAAAGGCCTCGTTCCTGCCATTTTCCACTGCACTCCATTGTGAAGCCCCGTAAGCCGAATGTCACGGGTTAAAAACGACGCAGCACCTGAAGCCCCATCCCTTCCCACGCGGCAGAAGGGGCGTAGCGCCGCGCCACTCCCGGCATCCCCCTCCATCAGCGCCCCCGGCAAATGCAAAGCGAATGCAACGCGAAAGCGATGCAGCGAAAATGCACCGGAAGCGGCTCTGCGCCCCACTTTGTCGATTGCTCTGCAAACCACTCTACAACTTCTCACCGTTTGGAGAGCAGGCAGCATCCCAGCAATGAGCTGCCAAGTGAAGAGAGGCGGCAACATCGTGCAAAAGGACCACGCATCCCCGCTGCCTCCGCACGCCAATCCGTTCGCAAAGCGGCTATACTGGCGGGACGATGTGCTGGGAAGGGAGGTGAGGCCCATGCCGAAGAAGGCGAAGCGGTCGGGCAAAACGCGCGCGCAGCGGGCGGCCGCGGCGCGGCGGCGCACGGCGTTGCGCGAAGGGGCGGTGTGGCACCAGTCCGCCGAAGAGGCGGCGCTTGCCGTGAAGCCGCGTTACAACGGCTACGCCTGCGGGCACGGCGCGCACGGCAACGCCAAATACGACCGCACGCGCGAGAAGAGGGAATGGAAACGCCAGCTGAGACAGGAAGGGGCCTTGCGGGGCCCCTTCCCCGTTTTGGAAGACGCCCCGCCGCCAAACAGCGGAGCAGCAGGAACCAGAGCAGCAACCGAGCAACCGGAGACGCCGGCGAAGCGGCCAAGCCATCCTGCTATGGTGCCGCACGTGAGTCCGGCTGGCTTCGCCGCATCCCATCGCCCGCGGCCGTGCCGTCCTGCCACGCACGGGCACCCCTCCCTGAAACAATCCCCGCAGCGCTTTCGTGCTGCGGGGATCGCTTGGCTGCGCTCGCCGAACGGGCCGGCGAACAGGCAGCGGGCAGCTAGCCGATCAGCTCGGCCAGCGTCTCGACCTGCGTGCGGGCCTGCTCGTAACTCTCGGTGGACTGGTCGATCTCCACCGTGATGCACTTCAGGCCGGCTTCGCGCACCGCGCGCGTGGCCAGCGGCGCCTCGAACTCCTCGGGGTCGCAGAACTTCGCCAGCAGGATGACGACGGCGTCCGCGCCAGCGTCCTTCGCCTTCTGCACCAGAGCGCCGAGATGCTCCTTCTTCGGATCGTACAGCTCGGTGTCGGCGCGCAGCCCGCACCAACCGTCAGCCAGCGCCTCGATGGCGTCGCCCTCCTCGGGCACCTGGCGCGCGAACGCGCGGGATTCCTTCGCCAGATCGTCGGCGACCACGGCGATCTTGTTGTCGTCCAGGATGGAGGTGATGGCCGGGATGTCCTCGTAGATGCCCGACAGCACCACCTTGCGGTAGCCCTCCGTCGAAGCCGGCAGCTCGGCCAGGGCGGCGTTGAGCTGGCGCACCTGCTCAAGATGCTCGGCCTTGTCCATGTAGTAGCCGGCGTTGATCACGGCAACGCGAGCGGCGTTGCTCACCTCGGCCGGATGGTTGCCCGCCAGCGTCACGAACTCGCGCATCGCGGCGCGCCACTGGTTGTACAGCTTGATGGCAGACATCAGGTCGGCGTCGTCGATGATGGTGTCGCAGCATTCCTCCACGCGGCGCTTCACCTCGGTGTAGGCCTCCACCGTGTAGGTGCGGCCCGCGTCCAGGAAGCGGTTCTGCGCGTTGGTGACGTAGATCATGGGCACCTTGTTGCCCATGGCGGCCTTCCAGTTCTGGGACGACGCGCGCAGCGTGTCGCACAGGCCGGTGATCATCATGCCGGACAGCTTGTCCAGGATGCCCTTCAGGCCCATCTCCAGGGTCGTCTGGCAGATGGAGCAGTAGAACGGCGGGTAGTACTTCTTGGCGTTGTCGGCCGTGCCCACCATGCCCCACACGCCGAACGGAACGGCGCCGGCGGCGTACACCAGCTCCTCGGGCACGTGGTAGGGGCCCACGCCGATGACGCGCTTGCCCGCAGCCAGATGCTTGTCCAGCTCCTTGCTCGGATGGGCCGCCACCTCGGAGAAGGCGTTCAGCAGAGATGCGATGTCAGCCATGGTTACGCCTCCTTCTTGTTGGATTCCATGATCTCAACCAGGCCCTGGACGCGCGTGACGTACTGGGCCTCGCTGAAGTTGCGCGGGTCGGACTGGTCGCCGTCGAAGGTGACCACGGGGATGTTCAGGTCGCTGGAAATGCGGCGCGCCATCTCGGGCGCGATGCCCGACCACATCTTGCAGGAGCGGTTCACGTGCACCAGGCCGCCGTCGACCTTGCCGTCCAGGCACAGCTGCTTGCGCAGCTCCACGGCGCGCTCCAGGTTGATGGCGTTGGGCACCTCGGCGTAGGCGCGCATCATCTCGTCGGTGTTGCTGTAGATGAACGCGAAGGAGGGGCCGTACACGCAGGCCGTCACGTTGGTGCCGGCGTTCTTCAGCGTGGAGTAGGTCACGCGCAGGTACGGCCAGGTGGCGATGCCCTCGAACATGATGCGGTTCTTCTCTTCCACCTTGAACGTGGAGGTGTGGTTCTTCACCGCCTCCTTGTACTCCTCAACCAGCGCGGTGAACGCATCGAGGCTCTCCTGCTTGCCGCGCGCCATCGTGGCCACAGCCATGTGGTTGAACAGGTCGTAGCCCTTCAGCGGCGAGGGCTTGTAGTTCATGTACGTGGTGGCCTCCAGCCACTTCTCGCCCACCGCGTTGGAGATCTCGCAGACCTTCAGGAACTTCTCCTCGTCCCAGGTCTTGCCCGTGATCTCGCACAGCTGCTCGATGGCGGCGTCGAACTGGCCGCGCATGTAGGCGATGCGCTTGGCGTCGGCGCTGTACTTGTCGTTGAACGGCACGTCGATCATGATCAGCGGGATGTTCAGCTCATGCGCCAGGTTCTCGTACCAGTTCATCATGCAGTTGCAGATGTTGTTGCAGCACAGCACGAAGTCCGGCAGCGGCATCTCGCGCTCGCCGTTGGGGCACTTGCCCAAATCGGCGTAGGCCAGGCTGATGCGCGCGTAGGCGCACAGGTCGTTGGAATAGCCCAGCTCGCCTTCCGCATGCTCGCACATGGCAAGGCCGGCGCCCTTCGCGGAGATGGCGGCCGCCTGGCTTTCGGGGTACACCACGTGCAGCCCCAGCGTCTCGGGAATCTCCTGCGGGAAGTTGGACGAGATCCAGCCCACCTTCTCGCCGCGCGCCTTGGCGGCAAGCGCGTCGTCGTACACGCTGCCAGCGATCTTGGCAAGCCACTTGCCCGCCGGCAGCTTCTCAGCAGTCTCTTCTGCCATGTAATCCCCCTCTTGTGGATTGATGGATACGGCTAGAAACAGTTGCTTCCAGGTTGAAGGAAGACCTCCGGGTCAAGCCAACGTCAGCGAGCGGGAGCGTGGCGAGCGCGGATGGCGTGAAAGGTGTCCGTTGCGGCCTTCGGGCCGTGAGGAAACCTTGGAGCGCCAGCCGTGCCGCCAGGGCCCCGCGCAGCGTCGGCCCGTTGCGCCGTTCGGCAGAACGGCGCAACCCACAAGCTACTTGCGCTCGCCCTGCGTGATGACGCCCTCGTCCTCCATGGCCTTGATCTCCTCGGCGGAGTAGCCCAGGGAGGCCAGCACGTCCTCGGTGTCCTCGCCGATGAGCGGGGCCTTCTCGTAGGGCGGCAGCGGCGTCTCCTCGAAGGTGACGGGCACGCGCACGAGCGCCTTGGGGCCGCGCGGGTAGTCCATCTTGTAGAACACGTCGTTGGCCCAGGCCTGCTCGTCGTCGACGATCTCGGCGTAGGTCTTGCACAGCGCGTAGGGGATGTCCAGCTCGGTGAGGATGGGCTCCCACTCCTCCACGGTCTTCTGCTTGAAGCCGTCCTGGATGATGTCGTACAGCTCGCCCTGGCGATGCGCCTCGATCATGGCCTTCTGGTTGCTGAACACCGGGTCCTCGATGAGGTCCTCGCGGCCGATGGCCTGCATGATCTTCGGGAAGTAGATGGAGTAGTTCGGGCCCATGACCTGGAAGAAGCGGCCGTCCTTCGTCTCGACGGCGGGCTGGTAGGGCAGCTGGTTGTCGCGGCGGTCGAACGGGAACACCTGGCCACCGAACTCGGTGCCGTACTGGGCCGCCTGGATGGAGAAGCCCTGCACCCAGATGGCGGTGTGCAGCAGGTTGGTGGTCACCTTCTCGCCCTTGCCGGTGCGGGCCTGGCGGTACAGCGCGGCCAGCACGCCGGTGGTCAGCGCCAGCGCGCCCTGGTGGTCGCCGAGCGCCGGGATCAGGTTGGTGGGCACGGTGCCGCGCTGGAACAGCGAGCCCGCCCAGCCGGAACGCGCGAAGAACGCGGTGAAGTCGAAGCCGGGCAGATCCTTGTCGGGACCCTTCTCGCCGAAGCCGGTCAGGCTGGCGTACACCAGGCGCGGGAACTTGTCCTTCAGGTCGTCATAGGTGAGATGCTTGCGCTCCAGCGCCTGCGGGCGCCAGTTGGTCAGCAGCACGTCGGCGTCCTCCAGCAGCTTGAACAGCACCTCGACGCCCTTCTCGGTGCGCAGGTCCACCACGATGCCCTTCTTGTTGGCGTTCTCAAGGTCGATGGTGAGGTCCTCGTGCGGATCGCTCGGACGGCCCTCGTTGGCCGCCGTGTAGCGCAGGTTGTCGCCCTTGGCCGTCTCGATCTTGATCACCTCGGCGCCCATGTCGGCCAGGATGCGGCCGACGGCGGGCACGGCGATGAACGTCGCCAGCTCGATGACCTTGACGCCCTCCAGGGGACGCGCGTTGTCTGCCATGTTTCCTCCTTCTTGTACGTGCCGTTGCCGGACGGGTTCCGCGGGCGCGCCGCAGCGGGTTAAGCCGTTGCGTAACGCGTTATGGAATCCACAATCCGACCTAGGATCATTGTGCGAACTTCACACGCTTTTGTCATTGGACAAAAGCACAATACGTCTATAGCGCCGACGCGATAATCCTTCAGAACGCCGCGCGGCGCATGCGGCGACAGGCGGACGCGCCCTCCGCCGGAAAACGAGAAGGAGGGCCCGGCTGGGAGATTCGGACCCTCCTTCTCTTATCTATGCGAGCATGCGCCGAGGCGCAGCACGCGCTCGTTACGCCTGCTTGCCGTTCTTGGCCTTCTGCACGCCAGCGGACACGAAGCCCACGGAGATGTTCGACAGGATGGCGCCCACGTTGTTCAGCGTCTGGAGCGTCACCGCGTCGGTGGCGGAATAGCCGATGCCGGTGAACCACGAAGGCAGCCACGTGTTCATGCCGAACACGCAGAACTGGCCGATGAAGTACGCCGTCCAAATGGCGGCGGTGGCCACGATGTACTTGCTGGAGAACAGGATGGCCGGACCCACCTTCTCGGGCTTCGGAGGAACGATGAGCAGGTTCGGATCGTACGCATGCGAGGTGTGGCGCGTAGCCTGCTCGATCTGGGTCAGGCGCTCGCAAGCCTTGTCCAGCTGGCCGTTGTTGGCGTACCAGTGCGGCGTCTCATGCATCGCGAAGAAGATGATGACGCCGTAAATCACCGGGATGGCGCCGATCAGATAGCAGACGCGCCAGTTGGCGTACATGGTAGCCGTGGTGCCCGCCGTGTCGGCCACGTAGGTGATCTCTTCGCACAGGCCGGGAACGCACGCAGGCATGCTGCTGGTGGGCGACGGCAGCCCTCTGTCGACGGTGCCCCACAGCACCGAATGCGCTGCCATCGCCGCAGCAGCTCGGCCCGCCGTGGCGGCCTCCTACGACGGAGCCTGCCGGGCCATCGCGCGCCGCTACCTGCTGTCGAATCGCCAGGCGGAGGTGCTGGGGCTGCTCGCACGCGGGCACAACGCCGCCTACGTGCAAGAAAAGCTCTGCATCACGCGCAGCACCGCGAAATCGCACATGAACAAGATCTACCGCAAGCTGGACATCCACACCCAGCAGGAGCTGCTGATGATGGTGGAGGACGAGCTGGCCGCCCTGGAGGCCGGAACCGAGCCGAGCGCGGCGCAGCTGCGCTGACCCGCCGCAGAACGCGGCATGTGGCGATGCCTTCTCCGCCAAGGCGGCGTTTTGCGAAAACCTGCCGTTCGTCAACAAAAACCCGCCGCTCACGTGGAATTCGGCTCCTTGGTGCGCTACTCTTCCCCTAACGCTGCCGACGGCGGCGAGACGGAACGCCGAAAGGAGGGAGCCATCGCACGGTTGCCGCGCATACGCATCACGATGAAACGCGATGACAGCGACCGCAAGGGTTCGGCATCGCTGACCGCGTGCGGTCTGGCGCTGCACCTTGCCTGGATCCTCTCGTCCAGCTTCGGCAGCCTGGGCATCATCCCCGGCGGATCGGTGCCCGCTTTCTTCGAGCTCACCGGGCTGCGCGTCCCCCTTCCCTTCGTGGTTGCCCTGATCGCGCAGGCCCTCACGCTGCTGTGCGCCGGCGTCCTCGCCCAGCACCGCCCGGGCTTCCTCTCCAGCAAGCAGGCCGTGGCGGGCGCCGCCCTGGCCGTGGCGGCGGGCAGCGCCGTGGTTCTGGGAATCCAGCCCGACGGGCAGCAGGGGCTGGCCGCCTCCGTCGTGGCGGCCGTCGCCATCGGCGTTGGAGCAGCGGAGCTTCTGCTGTTCTGGGGCGTGGCGTTCTCGAAGATGGACGTATCCTCCATCGCGCTGAACGTCGGCTTGGCGCTGACGGGCGCAAGCGCGCTGTACGCCTGCCTCGCGTTCCTGGTGCCGGCGGGCGCGGGCCATTGGCTCGTGGCGCTGCTGCCCCTTCTGGAGCTTCCGTTCGCGCGGCTTTCCACGCCGGCCCGCTACGCGCGCGAACGCTCGCTGCCGCTGTTCGCCGAGCTCCCCGTCAAGCGCGGGAAGTTCGGCAGCATGATGGGCGCGGCGCTGTTCCTTTCCGGGCTGTCGCTGGGCATGCTGAAAGCGCTTTCGGCCGAAGAGATCCTCAGCTGCCAGGACGCCGCCGTGCCGGTGTTCGCCCTGCTTCTGGCCGGCATCCTGGTGACGCTGCTGCTCAGCTTGATCCTGCAGGGCGATGCGGACGACGATCCGCGCTGGGATCTGCTGCTGCGCCCGCTCATGGCGGTGATGGTGGCGGCGGCCTTCGCCAGCCCTCTGCTGTTCGGCACCGCCCCCACCGCCGCGCTGCTGCTGCTGTTCGCAAGCTATCTATATGTAGAGGCCGTGATGTGGGTGTACCTCACAGGGCTTTCGCAAGAGTACCGCCTGTCGGCGGTGTTCCTGGTGGGCATCGGACGCGGCGCGTTCACGCTGGGCGCGCTGGGCGGCATATGGCTGGTGCTGGAATCGCCGCTGGTCGCGAGCCTCCCCGACGGCTATGCGGGTGCCGCTGTGCTGGCGGCGCTGGCCGTGGGCTACGTGCTGAACCCGCGCATCGCCATCGTGAAGCGCACCGCGCTGAAGGCGCGCGGTTCCGTGCGCGCGAACGCCGACGTTTTGGAGCGGACGCTGCCGAGCGGCAGTGCCGGCGTTGGCCGAGCGGGCGCTTTGGGGATGGCGGGGGCTGTGGGCGGCAGCGGGGCTGTGGGCGGCGGTGCGAGCGGTGGAGCAGCGGACGGCTTCGGTGCGAGCGGTGCTGAGGCGGTGGGCGGCTTCGGAAACGGCGGTTCGACGGCCGGAGTTGCAAACGGCGTTGGAGCTGCAGATGGCAGCAGGCGCGCAGGCGGCGCCTCCGGGCCTGCGGTTGGAACCGGCGAAGGCGGAGCCTCGACTGGCGCCGGCGTCGGCATCACCACCCCTGCGGCCTCACCCCGCCTCGACCCGCAAGCCGAGGCGAACGCGTTCAAGCGCGTCTGCGAAGAGATCGGCGGGCGCTACCTGCTGTCGCAGCGCCAGACCGAGGTGCTCTATCTGCTGGCGCGCGGCCACAACGCCGCCCACGTCCAGGAGAAGCTGGGCATCACGCGCAACACCGCGAAATCGCACATGAACAAGATCTACCGCAAGCTGGACATCCACACCCAGCAGGAGCTGCTGATGATGGTGGAGGACGAGCTGGCCACCCTGGAGAACACAGCGGACGGCGCGCCCGAACGTTGAGGCAGTAGCACGGGCGAGTGCGGCGGATCGCGGGCGGATGCGGCGGGCGGGCGCGGCGGATCGCGAGCGGGTGCAACGGGCGGATGCGACGGATGCGGGCGCCAACGTCGCAAAACAGGGAGAAAAGATCGTCCCCCGACGGATGCGGCCCGGAAAACTGCGGAGTATAGTACGTCCCAAGCAGCGCCGGCCTGCGGCGGCCGGCGGAAACCGATCAGAGGGGGAGCCATGCACATCGGAAAAGCAACGATCCTGTACTTCTCCGGCACGAAGACCACCGAGAAGTACGCGCAGGCGTTCACGAAAGGACTTCCGTTCGAGACGGAGGTGAAGGAGATCCGCCACGACGCGCAGCTGGCGCGCGAATTCGGGTCCGACGAGCTGCTGGTGCTGGCCTGCCCGGTGTTCGGCGGCTACGCGCCCGCGTTCGTGTGGGAGCAGCTCGAAGGCGTGCGCGGCGCGAACACGCCCGCCGTGGCGCTGGCCGTGTACGGTGCGCGCGACTACGACAACGCACTATTGGAAATGAGCGCGAAGCTGGACGAGGCGGGCTTCGTCACCGTGGGGGCCGCCGCGCTGGTGGCGCGCCACTCCATCGTGCAGTCCATCGCACCCGAACGCCCCACAAACGCCGACCTCGATGAAGCCGCCGCGTTCGCCGCGACGGTGGCCGAACGCCTGGCCGGCATGGGCTCCATCGCCGATGCGCCGTCGTTCGCGTTCAAGGGCGAGCTGGGCGGCACCGGCCCGAAGAACCCCGCGCCGCTCGTGTCCGACGACTGCGTCGAGTGCGGCACCTGCGCCCGCCAGTGCCCCGCTGGCGCCATCCCCGCCGACGAGCCCAACACCACGGACGCGGAAAAGTGCCTGACCTGCCTGCGCTGTGTGGCAGTGTGCCCGATGAGCGCACGCTCGCTTCCCCAGCCGATGCTGGAAGGCGCCGCCGCTATGCTGGCCCCGCTGGTAGACCCCGAAAAAGCGAACGAGCTGTTCTAGCCGACGCCGGAGAATCCAGGCCCCAACGAAAACGCCCTCCCCGCAGAGGAAGCGGGGAGGGCTTGGAGGGGACGGCTCCCCGACAGCTCGGGCAAATGCCGAAGCCGCCAAGGAGCCAGACAAGGGGCCTTCAGTCAGCGCCCCGGCCGTTGGGCCGCCGGAGCCGCCAGGCGGCCGAATCGCCGCCTACGCCACCAGCGTGAAGCTCATCAGGGTGACGAACGCCGCGAAGATGGCCGCAGGGAACACGCCCACCCAGATGTTGCCGTACTTGCGATACAGATAGGTGACCGCGCCGGTGGTGCCGCCCATCATGTAGCAGTAGCCGAAGGCGAAGTCCAGCGCGCCGACGCTGGTGTTCATGCCGTTGCCGTAGATGTCGATCTGCGGAATGATGGTCTGGCCGGTGCCGATGATCATGCTGCCACCGTACTGCATGACCAGCAGGATGAACAGCGGCAGAGCCGCCAGCACGGTGTCCACCGCCACTGCGATCCACGTGTCGCGACGCTCGTCGCCCGTGGAGGGCAGGATGCGCTGGGCGCTGCAGCCGACCATCATCACGATGAAGATGAGGATGGCGTAGGGGATGGCGCGCACCAGGCGCTCAGGGCTGGCTGCGCAGTAGTCCGCCAGGTTCCACACCTGGTAGTTGATGCCCAGGAAGCCCTCGACGATCCACAGCCACACGAAGATGACGGTGATGACGATCATGCCCAGCAGGAACGCCTTCAGCGGCACGGAGGCGCGGACCTTCGTCTCGCCCTCGCCCGCCAGCGCCAGCTCGGCCAGCGTCAACTTGCCGCCGTTCTTCTTCTTGAGATGCGCCGTCACCGCGATGCGGATGACGCCCACCAGGCCAATGGCCACGATCAGCCAGCCAACAATGCCGGAGAAGTTCGTGGACGTGAACACGCTCGCCAGCGGCGTGCCCGCGCCCGCCCACAGCATGACGTAGGCCGAAACCGGCGCGAACAGCACCGTGGGGATGAGGATGCCCAGGATCAGGTCGAGGATCCAGGGACCGGCGCCCTTGCGTGCCGGCAGGTTCGGCCGCGGGTTGCGGATGGGCGCGAAGAACGGCATCTCCATGAGCGTCTGGACCAGCGCCACGAACAGGAACATCATGGCGACGCAGGCGACGCCGGAGAAGATCTGCTGCGGCAGCCATTGCTGGTTGGAGAAAGCCAGGGCGTTCGGCGCGGGAGCGACCTCCTGCTCGAAGTCGATGATGGACGTGATGGCCTCGCCGCTGATGTTGCCGGTCTGATGCAGCGTGCCGCCGATCTCCTGGTAGAACAGCTTGTGGCCGGAATCGCTCGTCACGTACTCGCCCGACGAGATGCTCTCGACGCCGTACTCGTCAGCGACGGTTGCCGCGCAAGCCGCAGGATCGCCCACGAACGTGAAGTCGTACTGGTCGGCCGTGGACTTGATGATGCCGAAGTCGTAATCGACGTTGGCCAGATCAAAGTCGTTGTTGGCATGGGCCTTGCCCACCATGAACGGACCGAACACCGCCTTTTTCGACAAAAGCCGCTTTATCCGCCACCCGCTTGTGGGCATCTCGCCGGCATTCTTCGGATTCGCCTTCGTGAAAGCGTGGTCAAGCCTCGCCTTGCCCTACTTCTCGACGGAGGGAACCGAGACGCCGCTTCCTTTCGTTCTGTCGCTGCTGCCCTTCGACGGGCTGTTCGCCCTGTTCGCCTGCGCGCTGGCGGCAGCCTCCGTCTGTATCGTTCCCCAGAAGCTTCGCCGCATCCTCTTCCCTGCTGCAACCGGCGCGCTCGTCGCCTCGTCGCTACTCCTTCTCGTCATCGTTCCCGATCGGGAGGCCGCGCTTCTCCCCGCGGCCCTCGCCGTGGCGCTGGCCAGCATCGTGATGATCTCGGAGAAGAGCCTATTCTCGCAGTGGGGCTCGCACCAAGCCGATCCCGCCGCCGTGAAAAGCGAGTTCGGCGGCGTGCCGTTTCTGCAGCTGCGCATCGACTCGCTGGGCGACGCCTACGGCCTCACGCAGCGCGAGACCGACGTGCTGCGCCTGCTGGCCGAGCAGAAGCCCAACGCCGTCATCGCTCAGGAGATGTACATCGCCGTCGGCACCGTGAAGGCGCACATCCAGCACATCTACCAGAAGCTGGGCATCCACACCCGCAAGGAGCTGATGGACCTGCTGGGAACGGAAAAGAAGCAGTAGCTTCCGGGCGCGGTTTGGGCGGGGCGCATCGAGGGCGGCAGCCTTTCGGGGGGCAAGCAGCTTGCGCGCCAGGGCTCACCGAACGCACCCTCCGCGCCTTTGCGCAACTGCACCCCATGCTAGAGCGCGATCCGCACGCCGAGCCCCTCTCGAAAGCAGCGGCCTCCGGAAGGCAAGCAGCCTGCGCCTCGGGCTCATCGGACGCGCATCCTGTGATCTTGTGAAGCGGTACCCCACCCCCCACGCTGCGGCGCCCTTCCGCAGCACCCCCCGGACGAAAAAAAAACGCCCTCCCCGCAGAGGAAGCGGGGAGGGCCCAGAGGAGACGGCTCGGGAAAGGTAAGCGGAAACCGAGCCAGCGGATATGCGTTGTGCGACTGGCTGCCGCATGGACAGCCAGCCAGCGGCAGCCGAATAGGCCTAGCGCGCCGACAGCACCAGCATTGCGATGTCGCCGACGATCTCCTGCACGGTAGCGCCGCGCGACGAGTCGGCCACGGGGCACTTGAAGCCCGACAGGTTGTGACCGTAGGCCGCGCCGCCCGCGAAGCGCTGGATCAGCTTCACGGCGATGTTCGCCGCGTTCAGATCGGGGAACACCAGCACGTTCGCCTTGCCGGCCACATCGCTTTCGCGCTTGACCTTCTTCGCGGCCACCTTCGGGTCGATGGCGGCGTCAAGCTGGAACTCGCCGTCCACCTTGATGTCGGCGCGGCGCTCGCGCACCAGCTCGATGGCCTGGTTCACCTTGTCCACGCTCTCGCCCGCACCCGAGCCGGTGGTGGAGAACGACAGGAAGCCCACGCGCGGCTCCCAACCCATCAGCGCGCGCACGCCGTCGGCGGCCGCGATGGCGATGGAGGCCAACTCCGGAGCCGTGGGCTCGGGGTTCAGGCCGCAGTCGGTGAAGGCAATGACGCTGCCTTCGGGACCCTCGAAGCCCGGCGTGTCCACCAGCGCCAGGATGCTGGGCACTTCCACGCCCTCCTGCAGGCCGATGATGGTCTGGGCGGCCATCAGCACGTCGCCGGTGGTGTTGGTGTGACCGCAGAAGGTGCAGTCCACATCGCCCAGCTCCTCCATCATCATGGCGTAGTACATGGGGTTCTTGATCTTGCGGCGGGCGCCCTTCGCGGAGATCAGGCGCATCGTGCCTGCGGACATGTAGCGCTCTGCCAGCACATCGGCGGCGGCATCGTCTGCGCTGTCGACTATCTCCATGCCCTCTAGCGAAACGCCCGCGCGCTCAGCCGTCTCCTCGATGACCCGGCGGGGGCTCACCAGCACCGGAGTTCCGATGCCGTCGTCGAGGACCTGGCGTGCCGCCAGCAGCGTGTTGTCCGCCTCGCACTCGGGCAGCGCGACGCGCTTGGGGCAGCCCTTCGCATCCTCGATGAGCTTTTCAACCAAACCTGCCATGGCGCTTCCCTACATCGAGAGCTTCTCGTCGACCAGCTGGGCAGCCTCGCCGAAGGTCTTCTTCTTGTTCAGCTCCATGAAGGGAACCTCGACTTCGTACTCATCCTCCAGCACGCTGGCGAACTGAACGATGTTGACCGACTTGCAGTGCAGGTCGTCGACGAAGCTGGTGTCGGCTGACAGGCTGTCGCGATCGACTCCGAACAGCTCGACGGCCTTGTCCTTGAGGATCTCGATGACTTCTTCCTGGAACTCGTTCATTATCTTGGTCCTTTCCGATGAGTTCTTCCGATGCGCATGCCTACCTGGGAACTCTTCGAAGAGTTCCCAGGAGAGTCGCCTGCGGGGCTTGAGGAAAGGTTAGTTGCCGCCTCTCCCCTCTCCACTGTGCGGTAGTACAAATTATTATCTCTGCCCAGCGACAAGATTGTTCGTATCGAACACTTCGATAACATTGCCGTCGGGATCGTTGATGAACGCCGCATAGCTCTCGATCCCACCCGGCTGGAATTCGAAAACAATCGTAGCGCCCTTGGACTTCAGCCACTCGATGTACTCAATATTACCGTCGGTGATGATGCAGAAATGCTTTACACCACAGGTAGCGTTATCTCCGTCAGGGTGACTCCTATCAGATGGAATTGGATTATGGCCAGGCACTTCCAAAATCTCAATCACAAACTGTTCGTTGCCAACGAAGGCAATCTTAGTACCATTGTGCTCGATGGTCATGCGCCGAATCTCCTGCAGCCCCAGCATCTCCTTGTACCAAGACACTGAACGCTCCAAATCCTCCACGCTGATAGCAATATGGTGCAAGCGAACATGCGGCTCCATGATGCGCTCCTTTCTTGCTTCTTCTCCAGGCTTATTCCACAGTGCCAGCCTCCGGCTGACTCTGCATTTGCGATCCTATCTGCTTCGCAGGAATCAGCAAAGTGGGAATCAATGCGGCGAAGCAAAGGACAGCCATTGCCAAGGGGATCATCGTGTAGCCGAAAGAGGAGGCGACGATCGCCATAACCGAAACGCCGGCGAAGCTCAGGATGTTAAAAATCACTTGAATAGTAGGATAAGCCACCTCAAAGTCAGCTCGGCCATACACCATGGACGAAAGGGACATGCACATATTCGCGGACCCGGACAATCCGAAAAGGAACAGCGCAGTAGAAATGGCGCATGCTATTGTATTCCCTCCCAGGAAGAAGATGAGCACGCCGGCGCAGCCTGCGATGATGCACACGCACACCGTTGTTGGCTTTGTGCCCAGCTTTACGTCCATGACACCGATCAGATAATGGCCCAACAGACCAACCGGCCACATGGAGCTGAGCAGAACAACGCCAAACAGCGGATCCTGACCAAAGGCGGCAAGCGTGGGAACCAACAAGGCAAGCAAGCCGTTGCCTGCCAACAACGGCAAGCCCGTTGCCAGAGCGATGCACCACGTTTGAGGCGTAGCGAGAATCTTCCCAAGCGTCCATGGGCTGTTCTTCTTGTACTCCTGCAGTACTGCAAATTCAGCATCAAGCTGCTCTCGGGTGATGGACCGATCGTTGTCGGGATACGCTCCAGCTTCCTCAGGGTTGTTCTTAAAAAACACGGCAACGACAATGGCAAGGATCGCCAAAACGATGGCGCAAGCCCAGAACCAGCCAGAAACACCCAGCGGCGACCCCATAAATCCAAGGATGATGGGATTCAGCGCAGCCGAGGAAAGAGTCATGCCAATAGTGGCGATACCCATGAATGCGCCGCGCGTACGGGGGAACCACGCGGAACCAATCGAGCCGACACCGACCGTCGCATAAGCGACCATGAATACGTAGAATACGAGAACGCCGGCGAAGTACATTCCGAAGTTCCCATTCATGTTCGCCAGCAGAACAAAGCCCACAGCGCTGCCTATCAAGCCGACAGTGCAAATCAGCTTCGCACCGATCTTGCGAACCAGGCCTCCGAAGATAGCGATGGCAACAAGCGAAATCCATCCCGAAATGGTGATGACGAACGACATGTCGGTCTCCACCCAACCATATGCTTCGGAGAAATAGCCAAACAATACATTGGTGACCGAGTTCCAATACATATTAAAGATGAAAAAGAACAGGCAAATAATCGTGATGCCCCAGCCCTTGGCGCCGAAATTGGGCAACCAGGCGTTGAATTTCTTTCCCTTAGACATAGATTCCCTCCAATAGGGGCGGCGGTTGAGGGTCGCCGCCCTTGGTTGCTCCCTACCGGCTGTCCCCACAGTCAGCAGGGTCGTTTCGTTACATGCGCCGCTCGACACGGCGTGGCGCGTTTAGCTCCCTTAGCCGTGCCAGACGTAGTCGCCCACCTTGTAGATAGGCGGAACCACCGGGAGCTGCAGGTACGAGTCGTGCTCGCCACCCGTGTGAATCACGTGGATGCCGTCGCCATTGTCGGTCTCGTGGTTCATGTCGGCATCGTGGAACCACTCGGTCTTGATGAAGCGGCCGGCAATGACCACCTGCAGTTTCTCGCCCTTGTGCCAGATGCGAGAGTGCGGGTAGAACTCGACGTCCACCGGCACGATCTCGCCGGGCTGCATGCGTTCTTCTTTGGTGTGAGCGTGCACCGGCTGGAAGTCACTTGCGTACTTCGGGTCAAGCTCGCGGTGGCTACAGCGCAGGAAGCCCCAGGCACCGCGGAAAGGTGCACCCATTACACGGATCGGCACGTAGTTGCCCTCGGCGTCGAGCTTGATGACCCACGGGAACAGGTCCATGTTGTCGTAGCCTCGGCACTCCACGTTGAGGTGCAGCTTCATGAAGCCGGTGATTTCGGTGTCTTCCTCGAACGTGTAGGTGAACGCGGTGGTCTCGGTCTTGGGATCGTAGGTGACCTCGGCCTCATCGGTGGGGTTCTCGAAGCTTGCCGAGCCATCGGATGCGTTCAGGTACAGCTTCTTGTACTCCGTGCGCTTCAGCGGGAAAGTCTCTTCAGCGCGCTCGCTAGCGTAATCGTAGTCGTAGGCGTCCATGACGTCGATGCGCACGCGCGGGGTCATCTCCCAGCCATTGTGGATGTCTTTGCAGTAACGGTCGAAGAAGCGCTTCACGTCCTCGAGGTTCTGAGGCTTGTAGCTATCGGGCCACTCGAATTCGCGGTGAGCGCGCATCCACTTCTTGGGGCTGCGGATGCGACGGAATCCCTCGAAGGCACCGCGCAGGTGATGGTGCACCCAACCGGCGGTGACGTAGGCGGGGATGCGGATCTTGTTCCAGTCGACGATCTTGTCGCGGTAGTAGGCGTTCATCAGCGGGTACTTGCGAATCATCGCGGGGGTATCCTCGATGTAGTTGTTCACCGCCAGCGCGTCGATGATGTGCGTCTCATAGTCGGGGTTGGGAATGCCGCCGCAGAAGTAGCTCTCGCGGTACAGGTCGCCCTGGCCCTCCCACGCGGCGATGCACGCCAGATGCGGCGGCCGCGTGGCGGCGATGCGCCAGTGGCTCATGCACACGCCAGAGTTGCCCAGCATCGTGGCCTTGCCGTTGCACCAGTCCTGAGCGGTGACCCATTCGATGAAGTCGTAGCCGTCCTGAGCATCCTGGTGACCCCACAGATACACATCGCCCTGTGAGTTGCCTACGCCGCGCGGGTCGACGTTGGCGATGGCGTAGCCGTTACGGCACCAGTAGCCCGGATCGGGAGACTCGAACTTGGCGTACTGCGAGACGGTCTTCGGCGGCACGCCCATCAGCTGCCACGAGTCCATGCCCTCAGACGGGTTCTTGCCAAACGGGCCGAACGCACAGATAACCGGCACTTTCTCGGTGGTGACGGGACGGTAGATGTCGGCGTAGATCACAGTGCCGTCGCGCAGAGTGCAGGCCTGGTCGCGCTCGCAGATTACGTTGGGCAGCTCGGTCATGTAGGTGTGCGGCTGGTACGGGGCGCAGTAGCCCATCGTCGCCACCATTTCGGCGTCGCTTGCCTGACCCGATTCGGCCGCCTTGCGCTTGATCTCTTCAAGCTCTTCACGCGTCTTGCCCGGGTTACCCTTGGCGAAAAAAACCTCGAACTCCTCGCCATCGAAGGTCATCGTCTTGGTGATCTCACCCGGCTTCAGCTGTTCGTCAGCCATTTTCTCCACCTTTCTGTTGATGACAATCTTTGTGAATTCCTTGCGCAAGCTGTGTGGAGAAGATACGATGAAGCGACGTAAGAGCGCACTGTGCTATGACACAGTGGTAACTAGTGTATTATTCTCTATTCAAATATATTTTTTCAGTTATATTAACGATTTTCACAGTGGAAATGTGATCCTTAACCTGAGTTCTTCTCTCGGTATCGGATTAGATAGCCCAATTATCTGCTGAAACGTTTCTAGACAATTAACTCCATATTTCCTGGTAGCCAATTGTTCTATGACCCAAATCTCCACTTGCATATCGCTAAGACAATCGCGTATTCTTTCGACAAGGCATTGTCTGAAGACATCAATGAAGGAAACCCCATGGACTTTCCCGAGGCACTCTCACTTCTTGATCCAGCACTATTCAAGACAGTAAAGCTGCGTAAGCGAGATTACGAATGCCTGGAACTAGTGTACTTGAGCGACCCGCTCTCCAGCGCGTCTATTATCTCGCCCGACTCGATATGCTTTGGCTCGGCATCTCAGTTCAACAGCATCGCCGACCAGTACCTCACAAGCGGGTCGTTCATCCTATCTCTCGACGAACCGCTAAAGATCCTGCCCGCAGATATTGCCGTAGTAGTTTGTCCAAGCCGATCAGCAATGCGCGACTGCTACGAGCGCCTCGCTTCCGCATTCAGAGAGATGCGCCATATCAAAGAGGGTGTTCTGTCCCTAACCCTACTTGCCAGTAGAGGAGCAGGGCTCAAAGCCCTCATTGACAGGATTTCGAACATTTTTGGCATCCCCGCCAACATCCTAGACACTTCGCTCGCTATCGTCGCTCATTCCGAGAACTTCCCAGTGTGGGTTACCGATGGCAGCGAGCAAGGAAACGGTTTTCTTCCAGAACGGGCCCAAGTACGCATGAAAGAACAGGGTCTTGTCGGCGGAATGGAACCTTCGAAAGTCACCGTTTTCTCTTGGGACGACCTCAGGGGGAACATCTGCTTCAACCATTTCGTGCCCATCAGCATTGGCAACACCATCATCGGGTCTCTCTCGGTGTTCACTCAAGGCAAACCCCTTCCCCGTAGCCGCACCGCTCTCTTGCCCACAATCGCCAACATCCTGAGCATCGAGATGCAGAAGGCCTCATCGTACACGTTGAACAAGTCGATGTACTACTCGCACCTGTTCGACGACCTGATGAGTGGCCAGATGAGCGAGTCGCCCGAGGCCATACGCTACCGGTTCTCGGTGTTCGGATACAACCTGCGGACGTACAAGCGCATCGTGTATGTCGACCTGTCGGGCGATTACTTCGACTCTTCGCAGACACAGGCGCTGGCCACGCGTTTCCATCGTGTGCTCGAGAACAACGTGTATGTGGTACGCGATCGCAACATCCTGCTGCTCACCAGCACCGATGTACGCACCGACGAGGGCATCACCAGCAAGGGCCGCATGCTGGGCGAGATGGGCATGATTCACAGCAGCCTGCACGGTGATGACAGCGAGGACGCTGCGACCAGCAAGGCACTGGGCAGCTTGAAAGGCGTGTTGGAGATAGCGCAGGAGGTTGGCGTGCGCGTAGGCGTTTCTAGCGCTTTCACCAACGTGCTGCAGGCCCCATCGCACCTGATTCAGGCGCGACACGCCATCATCTCGGGTAGGCGGTATGACCCCGACGGATACGTCCACCTGTTCTCACGTTACCGCATGGCCGACATCCTCACGCATATCGACGACCCACACGCGCTGTACTCGTTCCGCTACCCACCCCTCATGATGCTCATCGCCGAAGACTCCGAGCATGGCACGCACCTTGCCTGGACCCTGTACGTGCACCTGCAAGAGCCCGCCCAGCCCACGCTCACCTGCAAACGACTGTTCATCCATAAGAATACTCTGTATTACCGGCTCGACCGCATCCGCGATATCATGGGCGTAGACGTGAAGGACGGCTGGGTAATAACCCAGGTGATGATGACGTTCCTGGTACTGATGCACCAGGGCAAGTTCGAAGAGCTGGTGCTGCCGAAAGAGAAAGACCCTGCGGCCGCAAAGGACCGGCGGGGGCGCCGCAGCAGGAAGGATACTCCAGCCAAAGGCAGCGCATCCGCCGAGGGAGACGCACGATGATCCGAGGCGTGGGCGTTGACCTGGTGGCACCCGCACGCCTAGAGGCTCTAGAGGGCAAGTGGGACGACCCGTTTTTCCGCCGCATCTTCACCGAGGCAGAGCGCGCCGAGGCCGCCGCACGCGAGGCCGAAGCGGGCCCCCGCGCCGCGCTGCGTTACTTCACCGGCCGTTTCGCCGTCAAGGAAGCCGTGGTGAAGGCGCTGAACACAGAGGATGTCGTGGTGGAGTTCCCTCAAATCGAAACGCTCACCGCGAAGACGGGCGCGCCGACGACGCGCCTTGTCGGGGACGCATCGCCGCTCGACGCGCGTTTCAAGCTGCACGTGTCGCTTTCCCACGAGGAGCAGCTTGCCATGGCTATCGCCGTGGCAGAAGGATAACCCGGGGCAGGAACCTCTCGTCTAGGGGGATCGCAGCGGCGCGGGGAATGCGGTAACGCGGAAATGGTGAAGCGCATTCGGCAAGTTCGCACTCTTCTTATGATGCGGCGAAGCCCGTCAAACCGGATAATTCTCATCAGCTGAAGCCGCCATCGTCAGGAGAGGTTCATGCTTTCGACGCTGATCAACAGCAATCCCGAAATCCATGCGATTCGCGTTCCCTACACGCTGCCGCATGTCACGCCCACGAACAGCTACGTGATCATCGATCGCGAAGATGCATTGGTCATCGACAACGCAACCTTCGTCGAAAAGGGCCGTCCCTATTTCGAGGAGGCGCTTTGGGAGCTGGGAATCGATCCCTCTTCCGCGCGCTTCTTCCTCACGCATGCCCACAGGGACCATGCGGGGCTCACCGACGCGATAGCGGGCACGCACGCGACGGCGTATCTGAGCCCAGCGGAACGCGACCACCACTTCGCCCCCCATTCCGCCGCCTTCTCGGAATGGATCGCCAGACGATTGATTGAAGAGGGGGTTCCCGCTGACGAAGCGAAGGACAGCCAGAGGGTGGTTTCCTGCAGAGAGTACACGGGGCGATTCCGGGGAACCGCCGTGCCTCTCGATGACGGGGAGACGATCCGCGTCGGATCGCTCTCGCTGCGCGCCGTGGCAACTCCGGGGCACACCATCGGGCAGTTGGCGCTCCTTCATCCCAAGTCCGGGATCCTGTTCAGCGGCGACGCGGTGCTTTTCGGAATCGCTCCGAGCGTCGGATTCTATCCCGATGACCGGGACGCCATCGCCGACACCCTTACCACCCTTGAAATGATTTCGGCATCTTCCGCGACCGAGCTGTACTTGGGACACGGCGACCCCACTGCGCAGTTCCGCATGCGCTGCACTCAGCTTGCACGCCATTACCGTATGCGGTCATTGGAATTCGAACGCGTCATCGAGGAGAATCCGGGGATCACGGGGATCGAGGCTATGAAGCGCATCAGGTGGAGCCGACACGAAAATCGCACTTGGGAGGACACAACCCTGCCCCAACGTTCCCATTGCATCTACGGCGAAGGGATGTCGTACCTGAACCATCTCGTTCTCGAAGGAAAGATCGAGAGGGGAAGAAACGCGAACGGAACAGCCTGCTACCGTCCCGTTCGCAACTGATCGCTTCAGCAATCGATGAAGCTCCATATGATGGCAAGGCAGAGGGGGTTTCGCCCGCTATCTCGTCCGCTGTCGCCTTACCCGCCGATGAACATGCGGGCAACCTCTTTGCGCACCACTTTACCGTTGGCATTGCGAGGCAGATCCTCAACGAACGCAACGCGGCGGGGCTTCTTGTAGGACGCAAGGGCCTCGGAGCACCAAGCGGCGATATCCGCCTCCTCCAGCGAGAAGCCTTTGCGCACCACCACCGCCGCAGCAACCATCTGCCCCCATCTTTCGTCAGGAATGCCCACCACGGCGACATCGGACACGGCATCCCCCATGCGTCGGATGCATTCCTCCACTTCGCTGGGGTAGATGTTCTCGCCACCGCTGACGATCATATCCCCCTTGCGCCCCACCAAATAGCAGTATCCCTCCTCGTCGCGATAGCACATGTCGCCGGTCCAATACCAGCCATCCCTCACAGCACGCTCGGTAAGATCATCTCGGGAATAGCCGAGCATCATCCCGTCACTGCGCACGACAAGCTCGCCTTCCCGCCCCTCGGGTAAAACGGTGCCGTCTTCTGCGCAAATCCGCAGGCGGGACCCCATTGACGGTCTGCCGATGGGCACTGGTGCGCTTTCGCTCTTCGCTCGAATCGCATCGTGATCCCGCGGTTTCAGAATGCCCACTACCGAGGACATCTCGGTCATGCCGTAGAACGCATATAGCCCGCAGTGCAGCCGATCGAGCGTCTTCTCAAGCACGCTGCGAGGCATGGAACTGCCTGCGTAGATGATCGTGTTCACATCGGGGAAATGCCTGCTGTCGAATTCCTCGCAATCCAGCAGGGCTCCCAGCATGTTGGGCACCAGCCCCAGCCGCGTGACGCGATAGCGCCTCAGCGCATCGAAATACGCTTCGGGCGAAAAAGCCTCGTGGATGATGAGGGTGCCGCCCAGCATGAGCACGTTATAGGCCGCCTGCGCGGAAATATGGAAAAGCGGCAGCACCTGCAAGAACACGTCATCGCTAGTCCAACCCGTCTCGGCGATGCAGACGAGGGCGACGGAAACCACGCCTTTGTTCGAAAGCCGCACCGTCTTCGGCTTGCCTGTGGTGCCGCTGGTGAACAGATGCATGAGCGCTTCGTCATCGGAACGGGGCGCATCCCCTTCGAACGGCGCCGCCTGCGCCAGCACATCGTCAAGCGCGATGCCGGAAACCCCGTCAGCCGAACCCTCCACAACCACTTTCGCGAGCTCGCGGCCAACATCCAATCCGTCGATTTGCAAGGCTTCCCAGCAGGCACGGTCAGCGAACAGGACGCTGCTGCGCGACTCTCCTAACAGCTCCGCTGTCAACCCGGGGGCCATCCGCCAGTTGTACTGCTCGAGCGCCACACCGCGCTTCGCGCAGGCAAGCAGCATCTCAAGATAGCGTGCCGAGTTCCGAGCCAGCAATCCAACGACATCGCCTTGCCGAATGCCCAAATCGTCGAACGCTCCGGCAAGCAGATCGACCCGTCGGCGCAGCTGAGCGTAAGTTATCTCCTCGTCGCGAAAGATGATGGCCGTCTTATCGGGAAACCGATCCGCCGCGCTCTCAAAGTAATCCGCGAAATTCATAACCCCTCCCTTTGCTTTGCCCTGGATCCTGCGCATCGCCCGCACCCGTCGCGAACGCCGATTTCGAACAGTATCCCCCTTGTCCATCCTTGTTTCGGCCATGCTATCGGAGACAACCGGGTCGCTTCTTCCCCCTACGCATGTGAATCAGGCAAATCACGACACCGGCAGACCATCACCATCGGGACATGAGACGCCATCACCCCTCATACCCATGCCCTTTAGTAAGCCGCATACGATGCGCAGGCCAAGACCGCTCAATACAATCGATCCAAGCGAACCCGCCCAGATAAAAGCAACATTGTCGACGGCGGTGCGGGGAACGGAGCCGTCAATGGTCCCGGCAGAATTCGGCATCGCCGCCAGGTTCGCGCATCGTGTTCCGCTTTGCGCCATCATGGCAGCGAGGCAACGCAGACGAAAGGAGACACCATGGACTTCAATCTGACCGATGAGCAGGAACTGCTGCTGGAAAGCCTCGATGAATGGCTCGACCGCACCGTCACCGAGCAGAAGATCCAGGAGTGGTATGCCGCACATGGCATCCCCGACGAGGTGAGCAAATCCTTCCTAGACGCCGGATTCGGCATGATGGGATTGCCCGAAGAAGTTGGAGGAGTCCCCTTCGACATGATGACGAAAGTCACATTCATCGAGGAAATGGGCCGCAAAACATGCGCCGCCCTGCCGCTTACCAACAATGTGCTGGGCGCCTACCTTGCCGTTCATTTCGGAAACGAAGACCAACAGAAGATGGTCTTCGACGAATACCTCTCCAATGGCAAGAGCTGCGTGTCGCTTGCCACCTCCGAACCGGAAGCCGGCTCGGACAGCGCGAACATGTCGACCGTCGTGACAGAGACAAGCGACGGACTCGTCCTTAACGGCCAGAAGACATGGGTCACCGATGCACTTGAAGCGTCGTTCATGCTTGTGGTGGCGAAAGATGAGGATCCCTCCCGCGAGAACCGCAACATCTCGATGTGGCTGATCCCCCGCGAAACCGAAGGTGTTTCCATCAACCCGCTCCACAAAATCGGCTCCCAAGTTCAATCGCTTTGCGAGGTCTACCTCGACAATGTCCACCTCGACGAAAGCAACCTGTTCGGTGTGCGCGGATCCGGCTTCAAACAGCTGATGCACACGTTCGAAACCGACAGGCTCTCCGTTTCCGCGCAATGCCTTGGCCTTGCGCAGGGCGCGCTCGAGGATGCGGCGAAATACGCCGGACAGCGCGTGACCTTCGGAAAACCCATCTACAAACATCAGATGATCCAAGAAAAGCTTGCCGACATGGAGATCAAATGCCGTAACATGCGCAACATGCTCTACCGAACCGCATGGGAACGCGACAACGGCAAGTCGATCGCGCTGAGCGGGCCTCTTACCAAGCGCTACTGCGCGATGACCTCTCTGGAAGTGTGCAACGAAGCGATGCAGATCTTCGGCGGCATCGGATACACCACCGAATCGCGCACCGGACGCGCCTACCTCGATTGCCGCGCAGCAAGCTACGGCGCGGGGACGAACGAGATCATGGCCTACATTGCCGGAAAGCAAATCGTTGGCCTGTATTCCTAGGGACGGAGCCATCATGGACGAACGATACGATGCCATTGTCATCGGTTCGGGCGTCGGCGGGCTCGCCGCCGGCATCCTGCTTGCCGACCAAGGGAAAAAGACGCTTATCCTCGAGAAAAACAGGTTGATAGGAGGTCGCCTCACCTCTTACGAGCGTGACGGATTCAAGGTCGACTTGGGCGTTCACGTTATCTCGCGCACGGTGAAGGGGCCTTACGGCAAGCTGCTCGAACGCGTCGGGAAAAAAAGCGCCATCGACTGGGTGCGTGTGCGTCCCCTTTCCAGCTACAACGGAAAAGTGTTCGTGTTCCCCCATGACTTGAAAGAGATGATCCCCCAAGAGGACTTCGATGCGCTCATGCGCTTCATGGGGGATATCTACTCCTTCAGAGAAGAAGAGGTGACGGGCTTCAACGGAATCACGATCAAGGAGTTCTTGGACCGCTACACCGGAAACGACATGGTGCACGCCTGCATATCCAACATCTCCTCGATCTACACCTGCCTGCCCTCTTGGCATCTGAGCGCCGGCGAGTTCATGCGCTGCCTGCGGATGGAAAGCGAGGCGAAAGCTTCCGGTTATCCCGTGGGAGGATGCGCGGCGATAAGCGACGAGCTCGCCGAGGTCTTTCAATCGCTCGGCGGCGAACTCAGGCGAAACGCCGCCGTCGACCGCATTCTGATCGAAAACGGCAACGTGCGCGGGGTAGTATCCGACGGAAAAGAGATCGAATCTCCCTTGGTCGTGTCGAACGCCGACATCCAAGCCACCGTGCTGAAACTGGCCGGAGTGCAGCATTTCGACAGCGAGTACGTCGAGTACGTGAAGGGCTTGAAGTACTCTTGGTACGGCCCCGTCTGGCGCGTTGCCCTCGACGAGAAGCTCACCGATCTGAAGATGCTCACGCAATTCGGATCGCTTGACCAGGAGGGCTACTACAGGAAACTTCTGAAGGGCGAGGTGCCATCCGAGCTAAACATGTTCCTCGTATCCCCCTCAAACTTCTCCCCCGAGGTCGCACCCGAGGGGATGCAGCTCATCAACTTCGCAGCGCCCATGCCAACCACGGTGCCCGACGAGGTCATGGGCGAGGTTGCCGAAGCCCTGTTGGACACGGCGGAGAAATACGTGCCCGGGCTTCGTGACCATATGGTGTGGTCGGAATTCGTCGACCGCCATAAGCTTTGCGGAATCGTCGGAGAAGGCGGCGTGGGAATCGGCGTGGGCCAGTACCCCGACCAAGTGGGAAGCAAGCGCCCAAACGTCAAGACCCCGGTTGACGGCCTCTACATCGTCGGCGGCGAAGCCGGCGGAACCGGCGTGGGCATCGAGCTGTGCATCAACAGTGCGCTCGAGTGCTTTGACAAGCACCTCTCGAAGCTCGCATAGTAAGCCTGCAACGCCGCGAAGGCGGAGCAATCCAAAGAACCGCCCCGGTGCGACCGCCGGGGCGGTTCCTATTATTCGGGGGTTTCCACCACTCACGTTGCAACAATTCACGTTGCAACAGCAGGATTGGAGCGGGGGCGGTTTCGCGTTCAGCCTACCGAGGGCGCGGAACCGCTCCATTCCAATCCGACCCCATTTCAAAGTCGCTACCCGATCGAAACGAAAATGGGAGGATGTCCGGAAAGGACACCCTCCCATCGAAACGGGATTCGGCTTTCAGAGCTCAGCTGCTCAAGCCCTACCGAAGCCTTCGGCCTTCTACGCCGCCCGCGCCTGCTCCTCCATATCGGCGTACGCCTGAGGCTTCTTGGAGATCAGAACGAACACCAAGGAGACGAGCAGCATCACGATGGCAACCCAGAATGCGATGTTGTAGCTGGAGAAGCCGGCGACAGCGGAGACTCCCGGCACGCCGATGATGTCGCCCACGGTGCGCAGACCGAACACGACGCCCCAGATAGCGCCGAAGTACGCCATGCCCATATAGCGGCCCAGCAGAACCGTGACGCACGGAGTCCAGCAACCGACGCCCACGCCGAAGATGACTGCGTAGCCCATCAGCCACGGCAGCGTGGAGGTCTGCGTGGTGAAGTTGAGGATGAGGGTGCCGACTATCAGCATGATATTGCCGATGCAGAACACGATTTTGGCATCCATACGGTCGACCAGCCAGCCGAAGAACAGCTTGCCGATAACTCCGCACATGCCCACAACTCCCAGAGCGGTTGCTGCGGTCTGAGGATCGAATTGGATGTCGGTAAGATAGGCGGCGGCGTTTTGCATGACGCCAAGCTGGCCGAAGCCCAAGAACAGCAGCGCGATGGAGATAAGCCACAGAGCGGGAGTCTTCATCGCCTGTTCGCGGGTAAGGCCAACGGAAACAGGACGCTCTTTGGCGGGCAGGGCATCGTATTCTTCTTTAGTCAGGCCGTCGGGCATCAAACCGATATCCTGCGGCTTGGTCTTGATGAGCAGCGCGGCGAGGATCATGAGCACCAACGCGATCACGCCGATGGTGAGGAACGCCGTGGAGGTGCCGGAGCTTGCCAGAACGTTGCCGATAAGCGGAGTGGTGGTGATGGCCGCGATACCGCCGCCGCAGTTAACGATGCCAACCGCAAGGCCCTTGCGCTTATCGAACCATGCAGCGGGAAGCGCCCCGCCGATAACCGGGCCTCCCAGAGCGCCGCCCAAACCGATAAGGGCGTAGACAATGTAGAAGGCGATGATGTTGTTCACGAACGACATCGCAATGAAACCACCGCCGAACAGGATGGCGCTGGCGAACAGCATCGGCTTCAAGCGGCCTTTGGCGATCTGCGCACCCGCGATGGGGCTTATGACCGCGAACATGATGGTGTAGATGGACGATGCCACGGTGATGGATGTGCGCGGCGCATCGAACATGGTGGACATAGGCACCACGAACAGGCTGAACGTATAGATCAGCAGACCCGTCGTGACGAACTGGGTGATGAAGGTGGCGATAATGACCACCCAGCCGTAATAAAAGCCTTTCTTATTCTCTGCCATGATTCCCCCTTCGGTAATCCTTTCCGGCGGGCCGCATCCCCACGAGCGGCCCGCTTCCGTCCTTTAGGAACTAAAGATGCGAGTCGTAGTCCAGCAGGCGCCTCACCACGCGCTTCTCGACAAGCGCGGCGATTTCCTGATCGGTCATGCCAAGGCGATTCTTCAGGATCTGAACCGAGTGCTCTCCCAGATACGGGGACGCAGTCGTCTCGGGCACGGGAGTCTTCTCGAAGCGCCAAGCCGGTCTCATCACGTATTCCTTGCCGAGATCACGGCTGTCGATCGCATACCAAGCCTCGCGTTCGCGACGATGGGGATCCTCATGCAGGCCCTTGCCGTTGTAGACCCAACCGGAAGGCACGCCGGCAGCCTGCAGCTTCTCCACCACTTCGGAAGCTTCCTTGTCCTTGGTCCATGCGGTGATGATCTCGTCGAGCTCGTCGGCATGGGAGAAACGATCTTCATAGGTGGCAAAACGTTCATCCGATGCAAGCTGCGGATTGCCGATCGCCCTGCAAAGCGATTCCCACTGCTCCTGCGTCTCCACGGAAACCGTTGCCCATTGATCGTCTCCCAGCACACGGTAGGCACCCTGCGGAGCATAGCCATGGCGACGGTTCGCCATGGGACCTTGGTTGTGCCCGTTGACCGAGTAATCGAGGTAGAACTCGCCCAGCTGCGCCGCGATGGCCTCCTGCGACGAGATCTCGATGTACTGCCCGAGACCTGTCTTCTTCCTGTGGTAGAGCGCCGCCAACAGCGCGATAGTCGCGAAACTTGCGCTGCGGATGTCAATGGAACCGACGAACGTGCTAGGCGGATACCCCTCGTAGCCCGTCAACGCGCCCAATCCCGCTTTCGCTGCGAAGGTGGCGGCGTACCCGATGAAATCGCGCTCGGGCCCGTCTTCGCCGCACGCCGATGATGACAGGTAGATGATATCGGGTTTGCGCTTACGCACTTCCTCGTACCCGAAGCCCAAGCGTTCCATGGTGCCTGCCGACATGTTCTGCGTGATGACGTCGGTATCCTCGATCAGCTTCCAGAGGATCTCCTTGCCCTCTTCCTGCTTGAAGTCGAGAGCGAGCGACTGCTTGCCATAGTTGTTGACGTCGTAGGTCTGAGATCCCGCAGTGCGCGGGTCGGGCGGCAGCTGCTTCGGGGAAGTGAGGAAGAAACGCGTGCCGTCTGGTCTGAGCGGGTGCTCCACCTTGATGACCTCTGCGCCGAGGAACCCCAAGAACTCCGCTGCAGCCGGCCCCGCCATGAAGGCGCCGAAATCGAGGATCTTCACCCCTTCGAGAATCTGCTTGCTCATCTGCTTCACCTCCCTGTCTAGATAACGTTGTCGTTCCTGTAGGCGGCGATCTGCTCGTCGCTGCAGCCCAGCGTTTCCTTCAGCACGCTTTCCGTATCGGCGCCCAAAAGCGGGGCAGGAGCGAAGGAGAGCGGCGTTTCGGACATGTTGAACGCCTTGCCCGGATAGGAAACCTCCCCTATCGCCGGATGGGACATCGGCGTGAAGAACTTGCGGTAGGCGAACTGCTCCGACTCGACGACATCTTTCGGCGTGCTGACCGGCCCCATGGGGATATGGTTCGCCTGGAGGATCTCCACCGCCTCCGCCGTCGTGTACTGATCTGCCCATTCCTGGATCGCGTCAGCGATCTTCTGGTGGTTCTGACGGCGCTCGGCGATGTTGTTGAACCAAGGCTCGTCGATCCATTCCTCCTTGCCCATGACCCTTGCCATCGAAGCGAACTCATGGGTTTGGGTGAGGAACGGATTCAACCAGCCGTCTTTGGTCTTATACGAAAGACTCGCCTGCAGCTTTTGCACTGCGCCTTGCCTGTCGAAGGTCATGCCGAACACGGGGTACGGGGCGTTCTCGTTTTGCAGCAGCATCACGCGGGCTTCCTGCTCGGAAATCTCCAGATACTGCCCTTCTCCACCGGCCTCCCGCCAATACAGGGCGGCTATCGCCCCGATGGCGATGACGGTTCCCACATCGTATTCCTCGAAGTTGCCGCCCAGCATGCACGGAGCAAGGTGCTGGGCTCCGGAACCGTGGGGGTATAGCGCTGTGTTTCCGCACATATGCGTTACCGTGAAAGGCGTTGCCGCATAGTCCTTGTACGGGCCGCTCTCGCCGAACGGCGTCACCGAAACGCAGATCAGGTCGGGATTCGCCGAAGAAACCGTCTCGTATGACAGGCCCCGCCCGTCCCACGCTTCCGGCTGTCCCTGGCGAATCCAGATATCGGCTCCCGCAACCAGGCTCCTTAGGATGTCGCACCCGCCCGGCGAATCGATATCGACCGTCACGCTTTTTTTGCTCGAGTTCACATACAGAAACATCAAGCTTTTCTCCGGATCGCTTTCGCCTTTGGCAAACGGAGCCACATGGCGAAGCTTGTCGCCGACTCCCGGCCGCTCGACCTTGATCACCTCGGCACCCAGATCAGCGAGCATCTTCCCTGCAAACGGAATGCCGATGCCCTCGGTCGTCTCGATGACGCGAACGCCGGAAAAAACACCTCCTGCCATACCTACTCCTCTCCTTGCCTGAATGAAATCGGCCTTTTCGGAAGGCTTGGCCAGATGGTAGGCAATTCGGAGAGAAGCTTCGCCCCGCCCGCTTTATGAAAGTGCTATTTCGCGAGTACGTTATGAGGTCATACCATCTGTATGCAGATAGGCGAAAGACCTGATGAAGGATAATGAGCGCCGCGCGCTACATCCTTTTCCTCTCGTAGCTGTCAATGAAGTCGAGGAGCTCCTGCTGCGAGTGGACACCCAGCTTCTGGTATACGGTGTAAATGTGGCTTTTGGCTGTGTTCGACGAGATCACCAGCTCCCGCTCGATCACCGATGCGTTTCTCCCCTTCGCCAGCATCGAAAGGACTTCCGTCTGTCGCGCCGAAAGCCCATGGTCCTCCGCGATGGACTTGATGAGGGCGCTGACAACGACTGCATCGGAATACGACTGCCCCGATCCCCTCTTCTGGGTGGGAATGGTATAGGTCTCCGGCTTCTTCTCGAAATCGACGCTGCAGACCAATGTCACGAAAGCCAAGATGACAACAAATCCCCAGAACACGAGAGGCTTGCTTGCCTCGTCCAGCAAGCCGAACACCTCCAGTGCGGTCCAAAACCCCAACCCGCACGCCATTCCCACCACATTGGCCAAGCATTCTATGGAATACAGGAAGAAGAACCGCCCCTCGAAGGCGTTGGTGCATTTCAGAGTCTTCCTAACGCACTGATCGAGATGTAGCAGCAGGAAGGCGACCAGCAAAATGAGCGCCAGCACCAACAGCGGCTCGGAATCGAAGAAGAACACGACCCCTGCAGAAAGAAGCAGAAGGCACAGCAGGATCATCGCATTCGTGGGGATCGTGCGCCTGAAGACGAACAGGTTGGCGAAAAGCCACGCGCTAGCGATGAAGCACCCTCCTCCTAGGGCAAAAGCGAGGGCGCTTCCCGTCAGAGAATGCCCGGGAAGGTGGGCGAAGCATATGCCGTAGGCGATGCCGTACGCCCCCGTGAACACCACCAGCTTCACAAAGGACGTCCTCTTCTCGTACACGCGCTTCATGCTCACGAACGGAGGGAATTCATCTTCGAACATCAGCGACGCCTTCACGAAGCAGCCTGCAGACAGGAAGGGGAACAAGGCTATCACGACGCGATCCGCCCCGACGGAGCTCAGGAACATGACGCAGAAGAACAGGAGGGATCCCGCAAACGACGCCACCATCGCGTGGAAGCCGATGCGCCGCATGGGGAACACCGCCAACCGACAACCCCACACTAGGACGAGCCCGCCGTTCCCCGCTCCGGCGACCAGCCAAGATAGAAGAAGGATCCCATCGTCGGACAAGGGGATCACCAGCGGGACGAAATTCGAGAGGGACAGGACCGCCGAGGCGAAAGCCACACCTGCGTAGATCTTCCGACTGAAATGCACGAATGTCCGGTTGAACACCAAAAGGAGCAGGAACACCAACGCGGCTCCGCCAAGGAACGCCATGACAAGGTAGTTCGCATCGAACGGACGATCGAACTGCGCATAAGGCCGATAGATGACGTTCGCCAGCAAACCCGCCACGAACAAGGCGATGCCCGCTAGATCCGCAAACGAGAAGGCTGCCTGAAACTCGATTTTGGAGTTCTTGCTCGAATCCGAAAGCTCGACCGTCCTGCTCAAAGTGACGGAAATGCTTCTCCTGCCGTGCATGAGACCTCCCCTTCTCCGCTGCAACGTCACTTCCATTCTTCCCATCGGCGATGCGGGAGACAACCTTCACGCATCATTATTGAGAACCGCGAACGCCTCTTCAGTACGAGAGCATGATCCCTCATAACCATCGCATTATCCCCTCATGCTATCCGTTTTCCACGCCATCTCGCCAATGGATCCTAGTTAATGTGCCGCAGCGTCCAAAGTTAGCGAGTTCCGGAGGATGCCAACGCGAAACGTCCCGCCTAGACTGCATCGCAACTCGACAAGTGAGAGGAGGACGCATGACCGTCAAAAAGACGAGGACGATTTGCACCACCTGCCATACGCGGTGCGGCGCGATCGTCTACACGGAGGGGGACAAGATTATCAAGATCGAAGGCGATCCCGACAATCCCTTGTCCCGAGGATCGTTCTGCGGTAGCGGTATGTCGGAACGCGAGATCCACAACGACACCGAGCATCGCATCATCTACCCCATGAAACGCGTCGGAGAGCGCGGATCCGGGCAGTGGGAGCGCATCACCTGGGACGAAGCGCTCACGACGATGACCGACAAAGTGCGCGAGATCCAAAAGGATTACGGGCCGGAATCCATCATCGTAGCCCAAGGAACAGGCAGAAGCTGGAACCACTGGCATTGCCGCTTCGACTCAACCCTTGGCCAGGAGGGATGGGGCCTTATCCCCACGCACGTGTGCCTTATGCCGCACATTCTGCCGAATGCCCTGACATTGGGCGTGTTCAGTCCAGGCGTCGGCCAGTACAACAAATCGAACATGAACGTCGTGTGGGGCCAGAGCCCTTGCAGCACGCTGCGATCCAGCATGAAGACGATTCTCGGCAGGAAGAAGGCAGGCGGTAAACTGCTGGTCATCGACATCCGCTACACCGATTTCGCCAAGAACGCCGACCTGTATATCCGCCCGCGCCCCGGCACCGACGGCGCGCTGGCGCTGGGGATCATGAACCAGATCATCGAGAAGGGCTATTACGACCGCGACTGGATCGACAAATGGACCTACGGTTTCGACGAGCTAGCCGAGCGCGTGAAGGAGTGGACCCCGGAGAAAACCTCCGAGATAACCTGGGTTCCCGCCGAGCAGATCGTCGAAGCGGCGGAGATGCTGGGGACGAACGGCCCCACTTCGTTCCTCATCTCGCTTGGGCCCGGCTGCATGCATACCAACGCGATCCAAAACGGTCGCGCTATCGCCTGCCTCCAAGGCTTGCTGGGCCATCTCGACGTGAAAGGCGGCCTGCCCATCAACATGGCATTCGATGTCATGCTGGACGACCGGATCACGCTGTGGGATCCCGAGAAGAACCCGGGGCGCGAAGACCTGTTCGTCTTCGGCGGCGACCGCAAGCCTTTGTTCAAGTTCTTCGGACGGGCCGCCGAGCCCCGTTCGGTGTGGAAGGCGATCATCACAGAGGAACCGCGTCCGGTGAAGATGCTTGTCATGGTCGCGAACGATCCTTTGCTCTGCTATGAGGATTCGAACCTCGTTCACGAAGCGCTCACCAGCCCCAACGTCGATCTGATCGTGTCGAAGGACTTCTACATTTCCCCGTCTTCCAAATACGCCGACATCCTGCTCCCCTCTTCCGACTGGGCCGAGCGCGACACCATCGACGAAGAATACTTCGGGAACAACGTCTTCGCAGCGCAGCGTGCGGTAGACCCGCCGGGAGAGTGCTGGGACGATTGGAAGTTCTTCCTAGAGTGGGGCAAGCGGCTGAACCCCGAGCAGTGGCCATGGAAGGACGAGAAGGAGATGGTGCTTTGGCGCCACAAGGAGTTCTACGGCTTCGACCACACCTGGGAGGAATACGTGGAGGGCGCCTACTGGCCCACCATCGACCCCAGCCAGCGCGCTTGGAAGAAATACGAGAAAGGCATGCTGCGCCCCGACGGCCAGCCCGGTTTCAATACCGCGACGGGCCGCATAGAGTTCTGGTGCAACACCTTGGCCGCCTTCGGATACGATCCCCTGCCGGACTACACCGAGCCCATGGAAAGCCCTTATTCGCAACCGGAACTTGCCAAGGAATACCCGTTCATTCTCACCACGGGGCATCGGCTGTACTCCTTCTTCCACTCGGCATGGACGAACATCCCCGCGCAACGCGAGCTGTACCCCTACCCATTCGTGGTCATCAATCCCAAGGATGCCAAGAAGCTCGACATCTCCGAAGGCGAATGGGTCACCATCGAGACCCTGCGCGGCGCGGTTTCCGCCAAGGCGCGCGTCACCTACGAGATCGGCGAAGGCGTGATAGCCCTTCCCCGCCCCGGCTGGCGCGATCCATGTCCCGAGCTCGGACTCCCCGGATACAGCTGGGATGGCGCGAACCCCAACGTGCTCATCCCCTCGGAACCCTCGGAACCGGCATACGGCGCAACGGCGATGAGATCGTGCCTGTGCCGCGTGAAGAAGGGTATGAAGGAAGGGATGGTTGAGATCTATGACTAACGAGGAGAAGAAGCCCATCGGGATGCTGCTCGATTACGAGATGTGCTCGGGCTGCTATACCTGCCAGACCGCCTGCAGGGAAACCAACCACTACGGCTACGACGAGCAGTGGATGCAGGTAATTCGCAGGGATCCCTATTTCGTCGACGGCAAACTGCGCATGTACCATCTGGTAGCTCCCAGTTTGGACAAATGCGCCCAATGCTACGAGAACGATCCCGACACCCTCTGCACGAAAACCTGCTCTTCCGCCGCGCTGTTCGTCGGTCCTGTCGACGAGCTGCTCCCCGAGATGCAGGGACGCAACGCCGCGCTGTTCGTGGCGGCATCGTAAAACGATTGGAGGAGGGCCGAAAAACGGACCCTCTTCCAATGCTTCGGGCATACCGCAAGAAGGCAGATCTTCGCGCGGCATGCCCGGATCCCGCGCGAAAGCGCGGATTCCATACTTCGACAGAACGGAGGCACCATGGCACACAAGGCATTCGAAGGCATCCGGGTCATCGAGCTGGCGGAGAGCGTGGGCGTTGCCTACGCCGGCAAGCTCCTTGCCGATCTGGGTGCCGAAGTCATTAAAGTGGAGAAGCCCGGCGAGGGCGATCCCGCACGCCACCGCGAACCGTTCGCGGGAGGAACGCCGGACAAGGAGAAAAGCCTTCTGTTCGCCTACGCGAACACGAACAAGAAAAGCGTCGCCGTCGACACGTCCGTCGAAGAAGGCGCCGCGTTGGTGCGCAAGCTCGTCTGCACCGCCGACGTGTTCCTACGGGAGGGCTTGCCCGAGACCTTCGACGGCAACGGCCTTTCCTGGGAATCGCTTAGCAAGGACAACCCGAAGCTGATCCTGTCCTCCAACACGCCGTTCGGCGAAAGCGGGCCGTACCGCAACTACGCATCGACGCCGTTCACCCTTGCTCACATGACCGGGAATTGCGCCCTTTACCCGCACGGAACCGGAGACGAGGAGCGTGCGCCTGTCATCCTCGGCGGCAATTTCGAGGAATACGACACGGGAGTGGCAGTTGCCTCGGGCGTCGTCGGGTCGCTTATCTGGCGGCTGCGCAGCGGCAAGGGGCAATACATAGAGAACTCGTCGTACGAGGCGCGTCTGATGAGCCTGCCGTCCGAGAACTCCGCCTATCCGGTATTCGGCGTCAACTTCAACCGTTCGGGGGCCACGCAGCGCCTGCAGGCAAGCTTGTCCTTCCCCACCAAGGACGGATGGCTGTGCCCCTTCCTCACCACGCCGAAGGACTTCGCCAATATGGCAGATATCATCGGAAAGCCCGAATGGAAAGACGAGGAGTGGTTCACCGACGTCCCGCAGCGCCAAGCGAATTGCGAGAAGATCATGGAAGCCATGCGTGAGTGGAGCAAGGATCTCACCACCGCCGAAGCCGTGGATATCTGCCAGTCGCGCCGTGTCCCCATCGGCCCGGTGGCAACACCCAAAGACGTCGTCGAGTCCGAGCAGTACAACCAGCGCGGCTTCTTCACCGAGATCGATCACCCCGCCATAGGCAAAGCGAAATTCCCCGGCAGGCCAGCGGTGCTCTCCGAAACGCCTTTCTCTTACGACCATGCCGCACCTTTGCTGGGCGCCGACACCGAGGAGATCCTGAAGGAAGTCGCCGGCGTTTCAGACGATCAATTCAACAGCCTTGCCCAGAGCAAGGTCATCGGGTAAGGAGCTGACATGACCGACACCATCCTCAAAGGCATCCGCGTCCTGGACTTCGGCACCTACCTCGCCGGAGCCGCGACCACCATGCACCTCGCTCGCCTTGGCGCCGAGGTGATTAAGATCGAGCACCCAACCCGCCCGGACGGAGGGCGTTTCTTCTCCACCTCCCCCGGCGTGAAGCCGCCCGATCCGCGCGTGGGTTCCCAGCTTTTCGACACGGGGAACGTGGGCAAACTGGGAATGTCCATCGACCTATCCAAGCCTGAAGGCAAGGAAGTGCTGACGGAGCTGATCAAGCAGGCTGACGTGTTCTACGAGAACATGGTCCCGGGATCGATGGCGAAGCACGGCTTCGACTACGAGCACGTTCGCGAGATCAAACCCGACATCATCTACGTCTCTTCATCCTCTTGCGGACAGGAAGGGCCATTCCGCAATTTCGTGGGATACGCCGCCACGTTCGCGAACATGTCCGGCTTGGGGGCGTTGACCGGATACGAAGGATCCCGCCCGAGCATCTTCGTGGGCTCCATCGACATGCGCAGCGCCAACATCGGCTTGGTGGCCATCTTGGCGGCAATCTACCATCACGAGATCACCGGCGAGGGGCAGTTCGTCGATATCGCCTCCGTCGAGGCGATCGCCTCCCATTTGGGCGATGTGTATCTCGACTACACGGTGAACGGGCATGAGCAGGGCCGCATGGCGAACAAGCGCTCCGGTTTCGCCCCGCAGGACGCCTACCCGGCACTTGGAGACGACCGTTGGATCGCCATATCCGTCCAGACCGAAGACCAGTGGCGCAACCTCTGCGAGGCGATGGGGCAACCCGAACTAGCGGATGATGCCCGCTTCTCCAGCTATGAAGCGCGCGTCGAGAATGCCGCTGCGCTGGATGCCATCATCTCCGCATGGACAAGCGGCATCGACCGCGATGAGATCGTGAAGCAATTGCAGGAGAGGAACGTCCCCTCGTCGCCGAGCCTGAACGGCGAGGGAGTATGGACCAACGAGCATTGCCGAGCGCGTGGGGTGCACGTCCCCATCGAGCACCGCGAGCTGGGCACCGATTACACGATGTGCCCGCCGTGGCGCTTCAGCGAAACCCCGGCATCGTTCAGCCACCCGGCGCCGATGCTGGGCGAGCACACCACCATGCTCCTCAAGGATCTTCTCCATATGACCGACGCCCAGCTTGACGAGCTGGCGGAGAAGCGCGCGATTCGCCGCGTGTTCGATTACGACAACCCGTTCTAGGGATTCGAATCACGCACTCGACGCTCAACCGGGGCGCAGCGGAACCATGTCCGCTGCGCCCCTTCCGTCCGCAGCCGCCGCTAACTGCTTGGCGACCTTGCTCCAACTCCCTCAAAGCGAGAAAAGGGGCTGTCTATTTCTCGCTCTTCTTCTCGCGAAGCGCTTTGGCGCCCTACGCCTCGGGGATGGCGCCTTCGCAGGTGAAGCCCTTCCAGGACGGCTCGCCGGTGAAGGTCATGACCTCCTCGGCACCGGTCAGCGCGCGCACGGCGCCGGCCGCGCAGCCTTCCATCTCGAAGTCGCCGCCGTAGATCTTGATGGGGGCGATCCAGCTCACGCGCTCGGAGATGTAGTCGGTGAAGTACTTGTCGTTGCTCACGCCGCCGGTCAGCACGATGCCGTCCACCTGGCCCTTCAGCGCTGCGGCGAAGCCGCCGATGGCCTTCGCCACCTGGTAGGCCATGGCCTCGTAGACGATCTTGGCCCACTCGTCGCCGGCCTCGATGCGCTTGTCGATCTCCATGGCGTCATCGGTGCCCAGAAGCCCCTTCAGGCCGCCGGTCTTGCCGATGACCCCGTCCACTTCCTTCTTGTCGTGCTCGCCGTTGAAGCACAGCTTCACGACCGGCTTCAGCGGCACGTCGCCCGAGCGGTTCGGAGCGAAGGGGCCCGAGCCCTCCAGCACGTCGTTCGTGTCGATCATGCGCCCGTGGTTGTGTGCCGCCACGGACAGGCCGCCGCCCACGTGCGCCACGATGACGTTTACTTCCTCGTACTTCTTGCCCAGCTCGGCCGCGCAGCGCATCGCCGTCTCCTTCTGGTTCAGGCAGTGCACGTGGCTCTTGCGGTACACGCCCGGGTAGCCGGTGATGCGCGAGACGTCCTCGAGCTCGTCGGTGTCGGGCTGGTTCACCGCATAGGCGGGCTTGCCCACCTGCTGCGCCAGGTCGAACAGGATGGGTGCGCCCAGGATGGCCGGGTGGTTGGGGCCGCACTCGATCACGAAGTCGCACGCCTTCTCGTCGATCTTGAAGATGCCGCCCACCGTGGGGCCCATGCCGCCGCAGTAGCCGGAGAACGCGTCGATGTCGGACAGCTGCAGGCCGTGGGCCGCCAGCTCGTCCATCACGCACTGCGTGCGCCAGGCGCGCTGGTCCTTCGCCTGCGCGAACTTCCCCAGTTCTTCGGCGGTGTGCTTGATGTTCGCCTTGAACACCTGCTCGTCGCCCTTGAACACGGCGACCTTCGTGGACGTGGACCCCGGCGAGAGGGTCAGGATGGTGTAAGCTTCTGCCATTGGTGCTCCACTCCTTCACTCGATTCGTGCTTCGATGAGCTTTTGGCTTGCGCAGGAGGCTCCGCCGAGGCGGGGCCGTCGCACCCGGCGAGCCGTGCCGGATGCGACTCCATTCTTATCGGTTTCCCGCGCGCCCCGCATTGGAGTGCAGCACAAAGCATGGAAGCGAAGCTCAGCCGAAACGCCGCACCGGCGATCCCGCGCCAGCGCCGCAGCTAACCCTACGCCGCCTCTGACCGCGCCCTCCGCTCGCTCGCGCTCACGATGCCGTAGAGCACCAGCGAGGTGACGTAGCCGATAATCACCAGGTACGCGTAGGTCTGCAGCCACACGTCCACCACGGGGCGGCCGGCCGCCTGGATGCAGGCCATGGTGAAGGAGATGCAGGTCACGTAGATGAAGTTCTCCACGAAGATGGACCAGATGAAGCGCCCCTTGCGGCCCTCGAGCGGCTTCGACAGCGCGCGCCCGATGGTGGGCACGGGAACGATCAGCTGGATGACCACGTTGGTGGCGAACGCCGAGCACGTGCCCGGGTACCATGCGGGGAGGGTGATCTGCGCGCCGGTGAGCAGCATCGCCGAGGTGTTGATGACGATAGCCAGCACGATGTCCTGCAGGATGACGGTCCTCGTCCACGGGCTCATCGGCGGCCTCCCATCTCCCCTGCGGCGCCCGGAGCGGCCCCATCGGCTGGCGCAGCGGGCGCGCCTGCCGCAGCCGACGCGTCGCCGCCTGCCGGATCGTCGGCGCCTCCGCCGCGCGCGAACCGGGCGGCGTCCTCGGCCGCCTGCTGGGGACGGAAGGGGATGTCCTCCTGCGGCGCGCCCAGAAGCTCGTCGAGGCTTTGGGCGTAAATGCGGGCGGCGGTCTGGTCGAAGAAGGCCGGGCGGGCCGCCACCGTCTCGGGCAGGCTGGTGTCCTGGTAAACCTGCAGGTTGGCAGCGTCCTCCAGGTAGCCGTGGTAGGCGCCTTCCACCAGATGGAGCGCGCAATCGGCCCCGACGGCGCCCAAGCGCTCGTGCAGCGTCTGGGCGCTGGGCGCCAGCGCATCGCCGTCCACGGGGTACTGGATCACGCGCGGCAGGGCGGCCAGCTGGGCATCGGAGGCGAACACGGGCGAGATCAACGGATCCTTCGGGTCGCGCCCGTCAACGTACCAGCTGTTGAACGCCCCCATCATCTCCACCGGCAAATCCTCGCTGCGAACATCCAGGTCTTCGGGCTTGGTCGCCGCATCAAGGAAGGGGTAGTGCAGAAGAATGCCCCTGATGCGGAAGCGCAGCGACGTGCGCAATTGCAGGCGGAACGCGCAGGCAAGCGCCAGATTCGCCCCTGCGCTGCATCCCATCAGATAGAAGGCGTCGGGATCGACCCCGTAGCGCTCGGCATTCTCGGCAAAGTGGTCAAGGACGCCAATGACGTCGTCGATGGCCGCAGGAAAAGGATTCTCCGGCGTGAGGCGGTAGCCCACGCCCACCGCATGCACGCCCCAACGCCGCGCGATCCACGTGCGCAGGGCGTCGTTTTTGCGCGGGTCGCCCAACGCGAATCCTCCGCCGTGCAGCTCGAACAGCACCGGCGCACGACGCGCCCCCGCCTGCCGGCCGTCGGCAACGACCCCCGACGCGTCCAGCGGCGCATGCCACCAGCTGGGAACGCCGCCCTCCACCAGCGGCGGGATCGCTGTGCCCGTGAGGGGGCGCTTCGCGAGGGACTTCGCCACGCCTCGGCGCATCATCGGGATGATCTGCTTGAGCTGCTCGCTCTTGTCTTCCGCCATGGGACTCCCTTCTTTCTTCGTCCCGTCCGCATGTCGCCACAGCGCGCATGCCTGCAGCGTTGCTTGCCGCAGCGCTGCAGGCATGCGGCGCGCTTCGACAGACTTCCTTGCACGGAGCCAAAGAATAGGCGCGACGGTCGGCGCGCAACATGTTCGCAAGCACAAAACCAGCCGATTCGTCTCCCGTTGGCGCAATGAGGCCATTGTGCTGCAGCCCAACATGCAGCACAATGGCAAAGAAACATTGCCGAAGGCATCGACCTGCACGCTTCGCGCTTTTTTAGGTAAAATGCAAAAGTATCCCATTTCCGCAGGATCGGAGGCGCGCATGGCCAAACGCGACACCCGGCAGCTCATCGCCGACGCGTTCGTGGCCGAGGTGCGCGAGACCTCGCTTTCGCGCGTGCGCATCGCCGACCTCATCGAGCAGCTGGGCATCAACCGCAACACCTATTACTACCACTTCTCCAGCAAGCACGAGACGGCGCTGTGGGTGTTCCGCCACGCGCTTGCGCAGCGCCTCTCCCAGGCCCTGCCCGCCGACCAGCTGGTCAGCGCCCCGTTCAGCAAGCGCATCTCGCAGCCGCTTCCCTACTACACGCACGTGGAGATCGGTGCGCGCACCCTGGACGCCAGCGTGTTCACGAAGATGCTTCTGGCCTGCGTGCGCGACGACGCCGACTTCTACCGCAAGCTGTTCACCATCCGCGAGCCGGAGTTTCTGGAAACGGTGGGGCGGCTGTACTATCCGCCGCTGGTGGAGGATGTCAAGTTCATCCTGGACGGACGCTACATGCCGCCCGAGACGCTGCACATGGTGGCGTCGCTGGGCGTGCGGCACCTGCTGTCCTCCATCGAGTTCTTCCTGCAGAACCTCCGCATGGCCGACGAGCTGCTGGACGAGCGCGTCAACCCGTTCGGCAACGCCTTGCAGGAATCGCTCTGCGAGCTGATCCAGGCGCATCCCATCAACCGCTACGTGAAGCGCGCTTAACGGACGTTCCGACAGCCGCACCTGGCGCCCACCGGCGCAGACAGCCGCACCCGATGCCGCCCGCCCCGAACGCGAACCGGCCGTCGGCCGGCGCAGCACGCCCGTAACCGGCTGTCGCCCGCACCCAGCCGGGCCGCGCGCCTACAGCCCCGTGGACAGGTACCCCGCCAGCAAACGGCGCGTGTCCTCGGCCGTGGCGGCTTCCTCGTAGAACACGTGCAGCATCGAGCGCGTGCGCACCAGCGCCATGACGGCCGAGGACGCCACCAGCGCCTCGTAGTGGATGTCGTGCTCGACCATGAGGCGCTTGTCGGCGTGCTTGCCCAAATAGTCGCGCACCCCCTCGGTCACCGCGCGCTGCACGCCCAGCAGGTCGCGCTGCCCGCGGAAGAACAGCTGGGGCATCTCGCGCAGCACCCGCTGGCGCAAAAGGGCCAACTCATCGCCCTCGCGCACCTCGTAGTCGGCGCTTATCATGCTCACCAGCACATCCAGGTAGCACATCTCGCCGTGGGCCTCCATCATGGCCGACAGCTCTTCGGCGGTGGGGAACGCATCAGCGCGCCCGGTGACCGCCGCGGCCTTCGACGGGAAGTAGTTGAAGAACGTCTTCTTCGACACCTCGGCGCGCGCGCAGACCTCCTCGACGGTGGTTCCGTCGTAGCCGTGCTCCAGCACCAGCTCCAGCGCCGCCCGCTCGATGGCCTGGCGCGCCTTGATCTTCTTCCGCTCGCGCAGCCCGATGGTCTCCGCACCCTCCACGATGGGGTTCCTCCTCCGTGTTCGCCCGGGCGGTCACCCGCCAGGCGCATCGCCTTTCCGCACGCCGCCTTGCCGCTCGCGTGCGGTATTGTGCCGTTTCCGTGACCTTAGCACATTTCGCTATACCCGGGGTTCACATTTACTAAATTGATATTTATACTCGGTGCAACAAAAGAACGAAGAGCATAGAAGCGTTCGCGATGCGCCCGCCCCTCTCGCCACGGGAAGCCGGCGCGCCGCGAGCGCTTCCGTTCGCTTCGGCCAAAAGGGGGGATACATGGCATTCGGATTGAAGAAACATCAGATCGTGATGTTGGTCATCATGATCTTCGGCACGTTCGTGACCGTGCTGAACCAAACCGTCATCACGCCGGCCCAGCCGTCCATCATGACCGAGATGGGCGTGGACGCCGCCACGGTGCAGTGGCTCACCACCGGCTTCACGCTGGTGAACGCCATCATGATCCCTGTGACCGCGTACCTCACCGACAAGCACTCGATCAAGGCGCTCTACATCATCTCGATGGGCATCTTCGCCGTAGGCAGCCTCATGGCGGGCATCGCCCCCGACTTCACCGTGCTGCTGATCGGCCGCCTGCTGCAGGCCGCTGGCGCCGGCATCCTCATGCCGATGGTCATGACCGTGCTCATGCTCACCTTCCCCGTCGAGCGGCGCGGATCGGCCATGGGCATCTTCGGCATCGTCATCGCGTTCGCGCCGGCCATCGGCCCCAGCGTGTCGGGCCTGGTCATTGACGGATTCGGTTGGCGCATCCTGTTCTACGCCATCGCGATCCTCATTGCGGTCGTCATTCTGATCAGCGTGTTCGCGCTCAAGCGCAGCGAGCCGCTCAACCCCGCCGCCCATCTTGACAAGGCGTCGGTCGTCATGTCCACCGTCGGCTTCGGCGCGCTGCTGTACGGCTTCTCCACCATCGGCTCGGTGGGCCTGAACGTCTCCGACGGCATCATCACGCTGGTGGGCATCGTCGTGCTGGTGCTGTTCTTCTGCCGCCAGCTGAAGATGGAGCAGCCCATGCTGAACGTGCGCGTGCTGTCCAACCGGCGCTTCCTCATCGGCACGGTCATCGGCATGATCGTGCAGGCGTCGCTGCTGGCTGCCGGCGTGCTGATGCCCATCTACCTGCAAAGCTACATGGGCTACTCCGCCACGGTGTCGGGCCTGTTCATCATGCCCGGCGCCATCCTCATGGGCGCGCTGAACCCGTTCGCCGGGCGCCTGTTCGACAAATACGGCCCGCGCGTGCTGAGCATCATCGGCCTGTCGGTCCTCACGATCTCCACCGTCGGCTTCGCCACGCTCAGCAGCTCCACCGACGTGGTGTGGCTCACCATCCTCTACACCATTCGCATGGCCTCTCTGTCGCTGGTGAACATGCCCATCACCACCTGGGCGATGAACGCGCTGGACAACAAGATGCTCAACCACGGCACCTCGGTCAACAACACGCTGCGCCAGGTTGCCGGCTCGCTGGGCACGGCGCTTTTGGTGTCCATCGACATGTTCGCAACGAGCGCAGCATCGGGCTCGATGGATCCGGTCGAGGCCGGCATCCTGGGCGTGAACGCCGCGTTCTTCGCCGCCGTGGTGCTGTCGGCGCTGGCGCTTGCGCTCACCATCGCGTTCGTGAAGAACAAGCCCGGCGAGGCGAAGTCGTCCGATCCCAACAACGAGCAGCGCACGATGATCGAGAAGATCATGAAGCGCGACGTGTACAGCCTCTCGCCCGATGCCACCGTGGTGGACGCGATGAAGTTCTTCGTGGAGCACGGCATCAGCGGCGCGCCGGTGGTGGACACCGACGGCAAGGCGGTGGGCTTCGTGTCCGACGGCGACATCATGCGGCTTCTGTCCACGCAGTCCAACAGCTACATGGACCCGGTGGTCATGATCATGCAGATTCGCGCCGACGAGGAGACCTACGACGAGAAGCTGGCCAACCTCATGTCCATGAACATCCGCGACATCGGCACCAAGGGCGTCATCGGCGTGGATTTGTACACGACGCTGCCGCAGGTGTGCCGCATGCTCAGCAAGAACCACCTGAAGAAGGTCCCTGTGCTGCACGAGGGCCGCATCGTGGGCGTGATCAACCGCTCCGACATCACGCTGTACTCCATGAAGACCTACCTGGAGGGCGAAAAGGACGCCGACCTGGACCGCGAGGTGGCCATCGACGAGCGCAAGCGCGCGGCGGCCGAAGCGCGCGAGCAGGAAGCGGCTCAGTAGCAAGGTCCTGCGGCGCGGCGGTCGGGCCTTGGGCTCGGCGGGGCGCGCAGACAGAAAAACGGCCTGGACGCGGCGTCGGCAGGCGCGCGTCCGGGCCGTTTCGTTTTGGGAAAGGGTTGCACGCGCAGCGCTGCGCCGCGCTGCGGTGCGGCGCGCAGCGCGCGGGACGGCCGGGACCGTCAGCGGGCGGCAGCGGCCAGCATCTCGCGCGCGTGGGCCAGCGACGCCTCGGTGGCGTCGCCCGACAGCATGCGGGCGATCTCGGCCGGACGCTCGTCATCGAGCAGAAGCCGCAGGTCGGTCTCGGGCATGCCGCCCTCCCCTTCCCGCTTGCGCACCTGGTAGTGTGCCTCGGCGCGCACGGCCACCTGCGCCAGATGGGTAACCACCAGCACCTGGTGCGTGGCCGCCAGATCGGCCAGCACCTCTGCCAGCGCGTTGGCGGTGGAGCCGCCCACGCCGGCGTCCACCTCGTCGAACACGAGCGTTTCAACCTCGTCCGCCTGGCCCAGCACCACCTTGATGGCCAGCATCACGCGGCTGATCTCGCCGCCCGACGCGATGCGCGCCAGCGGACGCGCCTGCATGCCCGCGCCGGGGCGGAACAGGAACTCCACCGCCTGGGACCCCGCCTGCGTCCACGCCGCGCGCGGCAGCGGCTCCAAGCGGCACTCCAGCTGGGCGCCGCCCATCTCCAAGCGCGCCATCTGGACCGACACCGCTTCAGCGAAGCGCGGCGCGGCCCCCTCGCGCGCCGCCGACAGCGCAGCGGCCGCCTCGGTCAGCGCTGCCTCGGCCTCGTCCACCGCGCGCTGCGCCGCGCGCTCGCGCTCGGCGGCGTCGTCCACCAGCGACACGAGGTCGGCCGCCTCGGCGCGGCGGGCCAGCACGTCGTCCATGCGCGGGCCGAAAGCGCGCAGCAGCCCTTGCAGCGCCGCCATGCGCTCCTGCTTGCGCGCCAGCTCTTCCGGGTCGAACTCCACGCCGTCGCGGTAGCCGCGCGCCTCGCGGGCCACGTCCTCCAGCACGTAGCCCGCCTCGCGCAGCGAGGCGGCCAGATCGCCCAGCGCCGCATCGAACCGCGCAGCACCTTCCAGCGCCGACGCTGCCGCGCCCAACGCGTCCAGCGCCCCACCGTCGCCCGACAGCGCCGCGTGCGCCCCGTCGGCGGCCATCGCCAGCGCCTCGGCGTGCTCGGCGCGGTCGAGCTCCGCCGCCAGCTCGTCGTATTCGCCCTCGCGCGGGTCCACGGCGTCGATCTGGCGCAGCGTGAAGCGCGCTTCCTCCAGGCGCGCCGACGAAGCCGCACCCGCCTCGCGCACGTGCGCCAGCTCGGCCGCCGCCGCCCGCGCCGCCGCGAACACCGCTTCGTACGCGGCGCGCGGAGCGGCGACTTCCGCGCCCGCCCAGGCGTCCAGCATCCCCAAATGCTCGGCCGGCTTCATCAGGCGCTGATGCTCGTGCTGCCCGCACAGATCCACCAGCGGCGCGATGCGCGACGCCAGCTCGCCAACGCTGGCCATCCGGCCGTTCAGCGACACGCGCGAGCGTCCGTCGGCCGTCACGCGGCGCACCGCCACCAGCTCTTCCTCTGGCGAGTCCGCCGCGTCGGCCGCCGCAGCCGCGGTCGCGCCCGCCTCCGCATCCGCGTCAGCGTCCGAAGCCGCCACGGCCGCGCCGAAGAACCGGCCCGACACCTCCAGCCCAGCCGACCCTTCCCGCACGGCCGCCTTGTCGGCGCGCTCGCCCATCAGCAGCTTCAGCGCAGACAGCAGCGCCGTCTTGCCCGCGCCCGTCTCGCCAGTGAGCACGGTCAGCCCGCGCGCCGGGGCAAGCGACGCGCTGCGGATCAGCGCCAGGTTCTCCACTTGGATCTCGTCGATCATGCCGTGCTCCCGTCTTTCCAAATGCCGGGGCGGCGCCCCGTTCGTTTCCGCCTGGTTTTCCGCCTAGTATAGCAAGCGCCCTAGCCCAGCCGTGCCTCCCACTCGGCCTCTTTGAAGCCGACCAGCACGAACCCCTCGCCCACCACCAGCGGGCGCTTCACCAGCATGCCGTCGGTGGCCAGCAGCGCGAACGCGTCAGCGTCGGACAGGCCCGCGTCCAGCTGCGCCTTCACGCCCAGTGCGCGGTACTTTTGCCCGGACGTGTTGAAGAAGCGACGCACCGGCAGCCCGCTCATCTGCTGCCACGCGGCCAGCTCGTCAGCCGTGGGGTTGTCCTCCACGATGTGCCGATCCTCGTAGTCCACGCCGTGCGAGTCGAGCCACGCCTTCGCCTTCTTGCACGTGGAGCACTTCGGGTATTCGATGAACAGCACCTTCGCCATGATGGCATCCTTTCTGTCGCGGGAACTTTCTCGTGCGGGAATCAGTGCATGCGGGAATGCCTGCACTGCGCATCATACGGCACCCGAGCGAGCGCGGCGGACGGAACGCCCGAAGAAAGCGGCAAACCTCGCTTGCCGGCCGCCGGAAACGGAAGGGCGACCGGCCCGCTGGTCCGCAGAATGCGGCAGCGGCATGCGACGTTGCCAAGCAGAGCACAGCTTCTGGCGCACAGCTCCTGGCGGCAGATGCCCCGAACGAGTCCCAACACAGACGCCCGAACGCACCCTAACAAACAGCTTTTTGCTATTTCGGATAGGTTTTTACGAATCTTGGGGCTGGGGGAGGATCCTCGGTTTCAAACGGCTGCCGCCCCGGAATCGCGCCTCTTTCACAATAGCGTCTTGAACTGGAGTTTCTTGAGGCACGCAGTTTGCGGCGAAGCCTGCGAAGAGAACGCACTTGTCCGCGAGGCCCCTTCCGCCCCAACATTCGGCGTTTTTGATCCGCGCAACCCCAACATTCGCGTTTTTCTATCCCAAATAGCAGAAAAGCTGTTTGTTGGGGTTGCCGGGGACCGAGCGCCAGGGTGCCCGACGCCGGGGCCCCGGCGCTGGAAGGACGCCAAGCGCTGGATCCCGACACCGGACTCCGAGCGTCGGCGCCGGAAGCTGAGCATCAGCGCCGGGCGCAAAGCCACGCCCCTCGCTCGCTCCTTCGACCGGCCAAGTGCCGGTCCCGTTTTTCAACTGTGTCGGACAATCCGCTTGACAACTCTGTCGCCAGCCGTCTATAGTGTGCATATCGGGTATATACACTCTGTACAGTATGAACGGCAAAGGGAATCCAGCGCCGGGCGCTGCGCGAGGGGAAGGCCCGTGAGGGGAGCAGGTAGCGCGCCCGCATCCCCTCGGCGCGAAGCGGGACGCCGTGACGCGCCGGGGCCGCCCGGGACGCCGGGTGGGCCCGCACCGCCGCAGTCCGCAGCGCCCGCGCCCGCTGAAAGGACGCGAGGCCCGGCGCGGCGGAAGGAACCGCACGAAAGAAGGAGCCCGCTTGGACATCGTCATCTCCAACGCCAGCGACAAGCCCATCTACGAGCAGATCGTCGTGCAGATGAAGGACCTCATCCTCGCAGGCGAGCTGCAAGAGGGCCAGCAGCTGCCGTCCATCCGCGCGCTCGCCGGCGACCTGCGCATCAGCGCCATCACCACCAAGCGCGCCTACGCGGAGCTGGAGGCCCAGGGCTTCATCGAGACCGTGCAGGGCAAGGGCAGCTTCGTGGCCGGCGGCAACACTGAGCTTCTGCGCGAAGAGCGCCTGCGCCACATCGAAGAGCTGCTGGGCGACGCGGTGCGCGAGGCGCGCGGCGCCGGCATCGGCATCCCGGAGCTGCACGACATGCTGGACCTGGTGGCGGCCGACGACTAGGCCGCGCCGCCGGGCCGCACAGCCCGCACGGCGCGCACGGAGCCGCCGCAGCCGCCGCCTTCGCCCCGCCCACGCGGGGCGCCGAAGAACGCCCGCGCGCCGCGCCCGTCGCGGAGCGCTTCGAGAAAGAGACCGCCATGACCGACCTAGTTTCCGCCCGAGGCCTCGTAAAACGCTACGACGGCACCGCCGTTTTGGACAACGTGAGCATCAGCGTCCCCGCCGGCTGCGTGACCGGCTTCGTCGGGGCCAACGGCGCCGGCAAGACCACCACCATCCGCGCCCTCATGGGCCTCATGAGGCTGGATGCCGGCGACGTCATCCTGTTCGGCGAGCCCTTCGGCCCCGACGCCAGCGACGCCTGCGCGCGGCGTTTGAAGGAGCGCATCGGCATCGTGTTCGACACCTGCCCCTTCGTGGGCGACCTGCCGGTCAAAACGGCAGGCACCATCATGAGGGCGTCGTTTCCCACCTCCTGGAAGCAGGGACGCTTCGAGGACTACCTGCAGCGCTTCGGGCTGGAGCCGAAGAAGCGCATCAAGGACCTCTCGCGCGGCATGGGCATGAAGCTGCAGCTGGCCTGCGCCCTGGCACACGACCCCGACCTGCTGATCCTGGACGAGGCCACCGCAGGGCTCGACCCCCTGGCCCGCGACGAGATCCTCGACCTCTTGCGCGATTACCTGGCCGACGAGCGCCGTGGCATCCTCATCTCCAGCCACATCACCACCGACCTGGAGAAGATCGCCGACCGCGTGGTGTGCATCGATGAGGGGAGCATCGTGTTCGACCTAGAGAAAGACCAGATCACCGACATGGCCGGCATCGCGCACTGCCGCACGGCGGAGTTCGAGCGCGTGCGCGAGAGCGACCTGTTCGCCCCCGGCCAGCTGAAGGCCATCCGCTACCCGATGAGCGTGGACGTGCTGGTGCCCGACCGCTTCGCCTTCGCGCAGCGCTTCCCGCACATCGCCTGCGACCGCGCCACCATCGACGAGTACCTCCAGCTCGTGCTGAAGGGCTAGCGCATCGCCGCACGCTGCCGCAGCCTGACGCCGGGCGGCGCGCGACGCATCCTCGCACCCTTCCGACCCCCTTCCGAGAAAGGACCTCTCATGAAAGCCGCGTTCCTCTGCGAGTTCGCCACGATACGCAACATCCTCCTGCAATGGATCGTCCTCTACCTCATCGTGGGCGTGGTGGTAGGCATCGCCATGCAAAGCTCGGTGGCGATGGTCGCCTGCGTAACGGCCATGACGCCGTTCCTCACCGTGTTCACGCTGGCCGGCTACGACGCCACCGGCTGGGAGCGCTTCCGCGCCTGCCTACCTATCTCGCGCGGCGCCGTGGCGTTCGGCCGCTACGCGATGGTGCTGCTGGTCACCGTCATCATGGCCGTGCTGGCCATCGCCGTGGCGCTGGTCCTGGCGCAGGTGGCGCCCGCCCTGCCGCTGGAAGCGGGCGCAGCGGAGAGCCTGCGCGCTGAGAGCGACCCGCTGATGCTCGCAAGCGCCGCGCTGGCCGGAGCCAGCATCATCCTGGTCATCACCGCGGTGATCCTGCCCTTCATCCTGCGCTTCGGCATGACGAAGGCCATGCGCATCATCCCCATCGTCATGGTGCTGCTGTTCGTGATGGCCGTCCCGGTGCTGGGCGACATCTTCTCCAACATGCAGGGCCTCACCTGGGTGAACGACCTGCTTGCGCTGCTCGACGACGAAGAGGGCCTGGCCGCGGGGATGGCTGCTGTCGCCGCCGTCGTGCTGGCGCTGTACGCGGCAAGCTGCGCCGTGGCCGCGCGCCTCTACCGCGGCAAGGAGCTGTAACCGCTGCGGGGCGGGCCGCACGCCGCAGCGGCGGACGGCCCGCCCCAGGCTTTACCTCCGCTTGACCCTTCCGCCGCCGCGCCTGCCTATACTGATACAGCAGGAACCGAAAGAGCGGAAGGAGGGTGACCGTGGATTTCCCCAGCCATCCCACCGCGGACGAGACGCGCTACGCCAGCGACCTTCTGCACGGCAAGCGGAACAAGGACCTGATCGTCATCGCGGCGTCCGCCATCGTGGGCTTCGTCTGCGGCATCGTGATCGGCTTCGCGGGCAGCGCCGCCAACGAAGAGGCGCCCGACCTGGCGCTCATCCTCTCCTGCGCGGCCCTGTGCGCTTTCGCGTTCGCCATCATCACGGGGCTCATGCTGGCCAGCCTGCGCACCATCGTCGCCATCTGCACGGTGTGGATGCCGGCGCGCGTCATCGTCGGCGTCGTGTGCGCTCTGGAGCTTCTCAACGTCGGCCGCGCGCTGTCGTTCTGGCTGCTGGACCCGTCGCGCATCCTCATAGGCCTGATCACCGGCGCGCTTGGCCTCATGTTCGGCATCCTGTTCCTCACGCTTGGGCTGCGCATCCTGTTCGGCATCTACGGTATGGTGACCGGCAAGGATGACGAAGCGCTCACCGCCCAGGCCATCGCCGCCGACAAGCCCCGCAAGCAGCGCTGACGGAGACGGAACGCTTCGCAGCCGGAGGGGGGGCACCCGCCCGCCGCTGCCGGCTTGTGGGGTTCTGAAAGCCTTCCCCGCCGCAACGCCTAAGCAGGCAGGGCTTTTGCTACGATGCCGTCATGGACAGACGAGGAAACACCGGCAACCGGCCGCGCACGCGCACCGCCTCGGCGCAGCGACGCGGTGCGGCGCGCAGCGGAAGCCCCGCCCCCGCGCGTTCGCCGCAGCGCGCGGCCAGCCCGCGCGGCCGCTCCGCGTCGGCGCGTCCGCGCCCTGCCGATCCCCGGTGCCCGCGCACCGGCGGCGCATCCGCCTCACGCCGCACCGCCGCACCGCGCGCTGAACGCCGCGTGCCCGTCACCCTCATCGCGTTCGCCGCCACGCTGGCCGTGCTGGCGGCGGCCGCCTTCTTTGCCCTCTCCACCTGCACGAAACCCCTCGCCCAGCAGGAGCGCACGCCCTACCAGAGCCCCTACGCATGGGAGAACCTCGACTGGAGCAGCGGACGGCCCGTGTACTACCAGAACGGGCAAGCCGCCTCGCGCATCGGCGTGGACGTGTCCAGCCACCAGGGATGGATCGACTGGAGCGCCGTCGCCGCCGACGGCATCGACTTCGCCATCGTGCGCGCCGGCAACCGCGGCTACACCGAGGGCGCGCTGTCGGCCGACGAGTACTTCGACTACAACCTGGACGGCGCATCCGCTGCCGGGCTCGACGTGGGCGTCTACTTCTTCTCCCAAGCGCTGAACGAAGACGAGGCGCGTGAAGAGGCGCGATTCGTGGTGGAGCTGCTTGCCGAGCGCGAGCTGCAGCTGCCCGTGGCGTTCGACCACGAGCCCATCACCTCCGGCGCCCAGGGGCGCGCCGACCACGTGACCGGCGACCAGCTGGCCGCCTGCGCCCGCGCGTTCTGCGAAACCGTGGAGGCTGCCGGCTACGACGCCCTGGTGTACGGGAACGCGTCGGATTTGGCGCGCTTCACCGCCCTGGACGGCAGCGCCCAGGCGGCAGGCGAGCTGTCCGACCTTCTGGGCGGCCGCCCCGTCTGGCTGGCGGAATACGACGTGGCGGCGCCCACCGCCGCGCTGGACTTCGCGCTGTGGCAGTACACGAGCACCGGGCAGGTGGCCGGCATCGACACCAACGTCGACCTGAACATCCTTCTGCCCGCAGCATAGCGGAAGCCGCACCCGGTTGCGCGCCCCGCGACCGCTTCCCCGCAACCGTCCCTGCGACCACCCCGCCACAACCGCGCGGCAGCCCCAGCCGCGCGGTTGCGCGCCCCAAGACGCTTTGGTAGCATAACGGCGTTTGACCTCATTCGACGCACCCAGGAGAACCCCGTGGCAGATTCCCCCTCCCCCGTTTCCGCGAACGCGGATGCGCCCGTAAGCGCCGCCGGCCGGCCGCTGGCGAAGAACTGGCTCGCCGTCATCGCCACCATCTGGACCGGGCAGGCCGTGTCCATGGTCACCAGCTACGCGGCGGGCTACGCCGCCATCTGGTACGTCACCGAAACCACCGGCAGCGCGCTGGCGCTTTCGCTCATGACCATCTTCGCCATGCTGCCCACGGGGCTTCTGTCCCCCTTCGGCGGCGTCATCGCCGACCGCTTCAACCGCAAGACGGTGATGATCGCCGCCGACCTGGGCGTGGGCGTCGTATCGTTGGGCCTGGGCCTGCTCATCCTCGCGGGCGACGCGTCCTTCGCCCTCATCGCGCTGTTCGCCGCCGCGCGCAGCATCGGGCAGGCGTTCCACAGCCCCGCGATGATGGCGACACTGCCGCTGCTCGTGCCCGACAAGCACCTCATGCGCATCAACACGCTCGACCAGCTGCTCATGTCGGTCGTCTCCATCGGCGCGCCCGCGTTCGGCATCCTGCTGTACACGACCATCGGGTTCCATTCCGTCATGTTCCTCGACTTCGCCGGCGCGCTGGCCGCCGTGGCGGGGCTTGCCCTGGCGAAGATCCCCACCGTGCGCGACGAGGAAGCCGCCAACCAGCACGTGCTGGCGAACCTGCACGACGGCTGGCGCGCGCTTGCCGCCAAGCGCGGCCTTTTGATGGTGATGGCGGCGGTAACGCTGGGCACGATGGTCTTCTCGCCGCTGTCGGCGGTGTACCCGCTGATGACCTACAGCTACTTCGGCGGCGACGGATTCATGGCGTCAATCACGGAGGCCGCCTGGGGCATCGGCATGATCGTGGGATCGGGCATCATCATGGCCTGGGGCGGCGGCAAGCGCCTCGCGCTGCTGATGGTCGTCGCGTGCGCCCTCACAGGGGTCATCACCGTCGCCTGCGGGCTTTTGCCGCCCGACGCGTTCCCTGTCTTCGCCGTGCTGTGCGGCCTGATGGCCATCCCCTGCTCGTGGTTCAACGCGCCCACGATGACGCTGGCGCAGCGCAACATCCCCGAAGAGAAGCTCGGGCGCGTGATGGGGCTGATGACCGCCGGGTTCGGCCTGGCCTCGCCCATCGGCGTGGCGCTGGGCGGCGCGCTGGCCGAGGGCATCGGCGTGGCCCCGTTCTTCGTGGTGGACGGCGCGCTGTGCATCGTGCTGGCCGCCGTGATGTACCTGCCCCGCGATATCCGCGCACTGGACAAGTAGGCGAAAGAGAAGGCGACGGGGCTGCGCGGGACGAGCGAGCCACCCCCCCCCCCGCTGCCCGCCGACTGCCGCAAGTCCGCCGCCTTCGCGAGCGGCCGCTTCCGCGCGCTACGATCGCCGCGCGCTCCCGTAGGCCGCGTGCTTGCGGTTACCGTAGGCGCTGCCCTTGCGAGCCGTGCGCTTCAGGTCCTTCAGCACGTCCTCTTCAGTGGCGCCTTCCACGCTGGCGCGCAGCTTCACCACCTGGTCGCGCAGGCGGGCCGCTTCCTCGAAGTCCATGTCGCGCGACGCGGCGGCCATGTCGTCCTCCATCGACGAGATGATGCGCAGCACCTCCTCGCGCGACAGCTCCGCCAGCTCCTTGTTCACCTGCTCGGCGGTGGTGTTGCCCACCTCATCGGTCACGTAGCCCATGATGTCGTTGATGGCCTTGCGGATGGTCTGCGGCTCGATGCCGTGCTCTTCGTTGTAGGCCATCTGGATCTCACGGCGGCGGCGCGTCTCGGTGATGGCGCGGTCCATGGAGTCGGTTATCTTGTCGGCGTACATGATCACCTGGCCCGACACGTTGCGCGCCGCGCGGCCGATGGTCTGGATGAGGCTGCGGTGGTTGCGCAGGAAGCCCTCCTTGTCCGCATCGAGGATGGCCACTAGGCTCACCTCCGGCAGGTCCAGGCCCTCGCGCAGAAGGTTGATGCCCACCAGCACGTCGAACTCGCCGCGCCGCAGGTCGGAGAGGATCTCCACGCGCTCCAGCGTGGCGATGTCCGAGTGCATGTAGCGCGCGCGGACGCCCTGGTCCAGCAGGTGGTCGGTCAGATCCTCGGCCATCTTCTTCGTCAGCGTGGTGATGAGCACGCGCTCGTCGCGGGCGGCGCGCTCCTTCGCCTCGTCTATGATGTCGTCTATCTGGCTGGCGCTCGTGCGCACGATGATCTCAGGGTCAAGCAGGCCCGTCGGGCGGATGATCTGCTCGACCGTCTGCTGGCTCACCTTCTCCTCGTAGTCGCCCGGCGTGGCCGACACGTAGATGAACTGCGGCACGCGCTCTTCGAACTCGTCGAAGCGCAGCGGGCGGTTGTCCAGGCAGCTGGGCAGGCGGAACCCGTGCTCGGCCAGCGTCACCTTGCGGGAACGGTCGCCCTCGTGCATGCCGCGGATCTGCGGCACCGTCACGTGGCTCTCGTCTATGATGCACAGGAAATCGTCGGGGAAGTAGTCGATCAGCGTGTAAGGCGGCTCGCCGGGCTGGCGTCCGTCCAGGTGGCGCGAGTAGTTCTCGATGCCGCTGCAGAAGCCCATCGTCTCCAGCATCTCAAGATCGTAGTTCACGCGCATCTCGAGCCGCTGCGCCTCCAGCAGCTTGCCCTCGTCCTTGAACTGCTGCAAGCGCTCGCGCAGCTCGTCCCGGATGGTCTTCAGCGCGTGGTCCATCTTCGGGCGCGCGGTAACGTAGTGCGACGCGGGCCAGATGGGCAGCGCCTCGTACTCGTTCAGCACCTCGCCGGTAACGTTGTCGATCTCGGCGATCTGCTCGATCTCGTCGCCCCAGAACTCCACGCGCACCGGGTTGTCGGCGTAGGGCGGGAACACGTCCAGCGCGTCGCCGCGCACGCGGAAGGTGCCGCGCTTCAGCTCGTAGTCGTTGCGGTCGTACTGGATGTCGATGAGCTCGTGGATGATGTCGTCGCGGTCGGCTTCCTTCTGCTTGTCCAGAAACACCGCCATGCCTGCGTAGTCCATCGGGCTGCCGATGCCGTAGATGCAGCTCACCGACGCCACCACCACGCAGTCGCGCCGCGACAGCAGAGCGCTGGTGGCGGCGTGGCGCAGCTTCTCCACCTCTTCGTTGATGGAGGCGTCCTTCTCGATGAACGTGTCGGAGGACGGCACGTAGGCTTCGGGCTGGTAGTAATCGTAGTAGCTGACGAAGTACACCACGGCGTTGTCGGGGAAAAATTCCTTCAGCTCGCTGGCAAGCTGGGCGGCCAGTGTCTTGTTGGGCGCCATCACCAGCGTGGGCTTCTGCACGGCCTCGATGGTCTTGGCCATGGTGAACGTTTTGCCCGAGCCGGTGACGCCCAGAAGCGTCTGGTAGCGCAGGCCGTCGCGCACGCCCTGGGCCAGCTTCTCGATGGCCTGGGGCTGGTCGCCCGCCGGCTCGTAGGGCGATGCCGCCTTGAACGGCGTGCTGGCAAGGCGCACTTCGGGAAGCTTCCCTTCCATCGCCACGCCTTCGAGATTCGACAGATGGGCCACAGGGCGCCTCCTTCTCCTTTAGTCCTCGGGCAGCCGGTCGCAGTTGATGACCTGGTAGAACAGCTGCGCCAGCCGACCCGGGTCGCTGGTTTGGCCCAGCGCCCACATGGTCTTGGCCACCAGCGCCTCGGTGGACATGTCGCCGCCGCGCAGGATGCCGGGGTGCTCCAGGTAGTCGCGCCCCACCTCGTACACGCCCAGGTCAAGCCCCTCTTCGGGCACCTGCGTGGTCAGCACCAGCGTGCGGCCGGCGTCCACCCAGTCGAAGATGGCGCGCTTGTACGAGCCGTTGTCGTACTCCGGGATGCCGCCGATGCCGAACGTCTCCATGATCACGGCGTCGTAGCTGCCCGCCAGCACATCGAAGATGCCGGGGTCCATCTCCGGCGTGAGCTTCAGCACGAACACGCGCTCGTTCAGCGCGTCGGAGAAGCGCACGCCGCCCGAGCCCGCCGGGGCCGGCATGCCCGCGCGGACGATGCGCTTGTTGCGCACGAGCGCCACTGCAGGGAAGTTCAGGCTGATGAAGGCGTTGTCGCTCATGGTGCGCTGCTTGCGGGCGCGCGTGCCGGCAATCACCTGGCCGCCGAACACCACGCACACGTCGCGCGAGGCGTCGTCGCAGGCGTACAGCATGCTCTGGTACAGGTTCACCTTCGCGTCGGTGAAGGGGTTGGCCATGGGCCGCTGCGAACCGGTGAGCACGATGGGCTTCGGGCTGCCTTGGATCAGGTACGACAGCGCGGCGGCCGTGTAGGCCATCGTGTCGGTGCCGTGCAGCACCACGAAACCGTCGTAGGCGTCGTAGCGCTGGCGGATGGCCTCGGCGATGCGCAGCCAGTCGCGCGGGCGCATGTTGGTGCTGTCGATGTTCATGGGCTGCACGATGTCGAAGTCGCACAGCCCCGCGATCTCGGGAACGTAGCCGGTCAGCTCCTCGCCGGTCAGCGCCGGCGCCAACCCGCGGCCGTCCTCCATGGAAGCGATGGTGCCCCCCGTCGCCACGATGAGGATGTTCTTGCGCACGTCCGTTCAACCCCCTTCGTTCGTCGGCTTCAAACGATAGCGCATGTTCGCCGAAGCAGAGCCACCGGGACGAAATCGGGGGAAAGAAACACGTTGGGGGAGCGGGAGAGCGCGGGCGCTGCATGACGGGCGCTTGGAAGCGCGGAGACGCGAGCGCGACAGGAAAACGGAAGGCAAAGCGGACAGAAGGCTGAAGCGCAGCGGCAACGGGAGACAGACGGACGCACGCGGCAAAAGAGTGCGGCAGATGCGGCAGATGCGGCACGGTGAACAAGCGCGCGAACATGGCAGCCATCGACTACACGCCTCCCCAAACGCGCTGCAGCGCCAACCCGCCGCCTCGCAGCGCAGCTGCCGCCCCTTCCCCAAACGCAAAAGAGCCGCCGGCAGCAGCCAGCGGCCCCATCCTCCTTGCCCAAGTCCCCGAACGCGCCGAGCACCTCCGACGCGTCAAGCGCCCGCAGCGCGCTACCCCAGCTTGAACTCGCGCGCCTTGTAGCCGCGCCACCACGAAACCACCTGGTTACGCAGCTCTTCGGGGGTGTCGTCGTTGTTGAACACCACGTCGGCTTCCTCGAGGCGCACCGCGTCGGTGATCTGACGGGCAATGCGGCGGCGCACGTCATCCTCGTCCCAGCCGGCCGCCACGGCGCGCGCCACACGCGTCTCCAGCTTCGCCAGAACGGCTATCACCACGTCGGCGCTGTTCATGAAGCCGATCTCGCGGTTCTTGAACACGGAGTACTCCACCACCACGGCCTCGTGGCCCTCGGCCTCCAGCTTGTCGACGATTTGCATGTAGGTGTCCTCGATGCGCGGCAACGTGATGCGGTTGAGCATGCGCGTGTCGTAAGGGGTAAGGAAGGCTTTCGCCGCCAGCGCGCGGCGGTTCACTTCGCCGTCTTCGCCGAACACGTCATCGCCGAACGCCTCGCGCAGCTCCTCCTTCACGATGCCCCACTTCAAAACGTCGTGCCCCACCACGTCCAGGTCGATGAAGGGCAGGCCCTCGTCCACGAGCGCTTTGCGCGCCGTCGATTTGCCGGCGCCCATGCCGCCGATGATGAACAGCTTCTTCATGCCCGCATTACCTCCTCGATCATGCCGCCGCCCAAGACGGTGGCACCCTGGTAGAACACCGCGTACTGGCCAGGCGCCGTGGCTGGCTGCACGCCGACCAGCGCAACCTCCACGTCCTGCGCACCGCCTCCGTCCGCCTGCGGCGAGAAGGGGCGCTTCGGTGTAATGATACACGCAACCGGCTCGCTGCGGTACCGGAGTTTCACCGCAGCCTCCAACGGGCCGTCCAACTGCGCGAACGCCTGCCAGTTCACTGCCGCCACTCGCACCGCGCCGATGCGCGCCTGCGCGGCTGTCCCCACCACCAGCTCGCGCGTCCCGACGCGCTTCTCCACCACGTAGTACGGCTCGGGGCCCGCCACGCCGATGCCCTTGCGCTGCCCCACCGTGAAGCCGGAAAGCCCCACGTGCCGACCCAGCACGCGCCCGTCCGCGTCCACGATGTCGCCCGGCTCGTCCGCCACCCCGCGCGCCGCCAGAAAGTCGCGGTAGTCGCCGTCGATGAAGCAGATGTCCTGGCTTTCGGGCTTGTCGGCCACCGCCAGACCCAGCTCGTGCGCCATCACGCGCGCCTCGGCCTTCGTCAGCCCGCCCAGCGGCAGCACGAGCCGCGCCAGCTGCTCCTGGGAAAGCAGCGCCAGCATGTAGCTTTGGTCCTTGCGCGCGTCCAGCCCCGTCTTCACCACGAAGCGCCCGTTCGCGGAAAGCTGCGCAATGCGTGCGTAGTGCCCGGTGGCAACCCGGTCGCAGCCCATCTGCTCGGCCACTTCCATCAGAGCGGGCAGCTTGCAGGCAGCGTTGCAGCCCACGCACGGGCTGGGGGTCAGCCCGCACGCGTAGGAGCGCGCGAACGGCGCCATCACCTGCTGCTCGAACAGCACCGCGCAGTCCGCCTCCACATGGCAGATGCCCAGCTGCTCGCACACCGCCATCGCGTCGCGGGCCGCCGCATGCGACGCCTCGTCGTCGCAGAACAGGCAAGTGACGCCCACCACCTCGTACCCCGCGCGCAGGAGCACCGCAGCAGCCACCGCACTGTCCACGCCGCCGCTCATCCCCAAGGCCACGCGGCCCAGCCCGCGCGCGGCGCCGTCCTCGAATCCCGCCATCCGACGCCCCCTACTGCGCGCCGACCAGGTTGGCCGTCTCGCGCGCGATGCGAATCTCCTCGTCGGCCGTCACCACGCATATCTTGATGGGGCTGTCATCGATGCTGATGATGCGGTTCATGCCGATGGCGCCCTCCACCTGGTTGCGCTCCTTGTCCAGAATCATGCCCATGTGCGCCAGCCCGGCGAAGATGAGCTCACGCAGCTCGGCGGAGTTCTCGCCGATGCCCGCGGTCATCACCACGGCATCGGTGCGGGTCATGGCTGCGTAGAAGCCGCCGATGGCCTTCTGCACGCGGTACACGTACATGTCGATGGCCAGCTTCGCGCGCTCGTCGCCGTCGGCGGCCAGCGCCAGCACGTCGCGCATGTCGGCGCTCTCGCCCGTCACGCCCAGAATGCCGCTCTCGCGGTTCAGGATGGCGTCCATCTCGTCGAAGGTGCGCCCCTCGCGCCGCATGATGTAGGTGATGATGGCCGGGTCGATGCTGCCGGAGCGCGTGCCCATCATCAGCCCCTCCAGCGGCGTGAACCCCATCGTGGTGTCGATGGACTTGCCATGGTTCACCGCCGTGATGGAGCCGCCGTTGCCCAAATGGCAGGTGATGAGTCCCAGGTCGCGCAGCGGTCGTCCCAGAAGGTTCGCCGCCTGCTGCGCCGCATAGCGGTGGCTTGTGCCGTGCGCCCCGTAGCGGCGGATGCGGTACTGCTCGTAGTAACGCATGGGCAGCGGGTAAAGGTAGGCCTTCGGCGGCATGGTGGCGTGGAAGGCGGTGTCAAACACGGCCACCTGCGGCGTGTTCGGAAGCAGCTCGTGCAGCATGTCGATGCAAGCGTCGGCCGCAGGGTTGTGCAACGGGGCCAGCTCCTCGCATTTCTGCAGGTTCTCGCGCGCTTCGGCGTCGATGATCACCGATTTCGAGAAGAACTCGCCGCCCGCCACGATGCGGTTGCCGATGGCTCCGATGCCCTCCAGCCCGTCGATGGGCGACGCCGGATCGTCCGCCAGCACCTCCAGCAGCCTGCGCAAACACTCCGCCACCGACTTCCCGGCCACATTGCAGCGCACCGCGTCGAAGTCGGGGGCGAACGACACCTTCATCGACGCGTCGGGCGCGCCCACCTTCTCGGCAAGGCAGCGCATGAGGGTCAGCTTGCCGTCGGTTTCTATCAGCTGGCTTTTCAGCGACGAGCTTCCCGCGTTCACCACCAGAACAAGCATGGCGCCCCTCCCTTTCCCCGCGCCGAGCGCGGTGTTCGAAGGCTTTATTGTAGCAGCAGCCGCGCAGGCGGCACAGCGTTGCGCGAAGGCGGGGCGCGCCGCTTCCTCCCAGCTTCCCCTTTCGTTTCAATCTATGCGCGCCACCTTGGGAAACGCTCGAAACTGGTATACTGCCATGTTGCGCCTTAAAGTGGTTTCAGGGCGCGCTCAGCCAGCACCACCGCGGCCGTTTGGCCGCCCGAAAGGAACCCGACCGCCATGCCCCGCCTCTCTCGCCATCCCGAGCCCGAAAGCAGCCGCCGCGACGGCGCGCGGCGCGTGCGTCCCGCCGCATCTGACAACGGAGCCACGCGCGGCGCGCGGATGGGCGCGGGCGCGGCGGAGGGCGGGCGTGCGGGCGGCGCCAGCGCGCGGCGCGCGGGCGGCGGACGACCAGCCGGCACGCAGCCCGGCGGCGCTCGCCCGACCGCACGCCGCTCCGGCAGCCGCACTGCCTCCGAAGCGGGCGGAAGCCGCGCCGCAACGGGCTCCGAACGCGTCGCAGGGCGTCCGCGCGCCGCCGCCAGCCCCGATCGCGCGCCTCGAGCAGCCCATGCCGCCGACGCCGCCCGCCCCGCAGATGCCGCTCACAGCGCTTCCGCACCCCGGCGCGCCTCCCACGCGCACCCGGCCCGCAGCGCCGATGCGCCCCGCGGCTCCCACGTCGCCGCCAAGAAGGCGGCGCCCGCCCGGCCGAAGTCGCGCTACATCCCCGGCCTCGACGGCCTGCGCGCCTTCGCTGTGCTGGCAGTCATCGCCTACCACATGGGCATGCCCTGGGCCACCGGCGGCCTTCTGGGCGTAACGATCTTCTTCGTACTGTCCGGCTACCTCATCACCAGCCTGCTGGTCATCGAGTTCCAGGGCACGGGCCGCATCAACCTGCCCGACTTCTGGCTGCGCCGCGTCCGACGGCTGTTCCCCGCCATCGTGTTCTCGGTGGTGGCCATCGCAGTGCTGTGCACCATCTTCAACCACGCGCTGCTCACGAAGCTGCGCCCCGACGTCATCCCGTCGCTGTTCTTCTTCAACAACTGGTGGCAGATCTTCCACAACGTGTCGTACTTCGACGCGCTGGGCTCGCCCTCGCCCGTCACGCACTTCTGGTCGCTGGCCATCGAGGAGCAGTTCTACCTGGTCTGGCCCGTGCTGCTGTTCCTGCTCATGAAGCTGGGTGTGAAAAAACGCATCCTGGCCACCATGACGCTGGTGCTGGCGCTGGCCTCGGCGGTGGACATGGCCGTGCTGTTCGACCCGCACGGCGACCCCTCGCGCGTGTACTACGGCACCGACACCCGCGCGTTCTCGCTGCTCATCGGCGCCTGGCTGGCGTTCGTGTGGCCCTCGCACCAGCTGGGCGCCAGCGACGAGGTGAAGGTGTCAACCGGGGTGCGCCGCGCGCTGGACGCCGTGGGCATCGTCGCGTTCGCCGGGCTGTGCCTGATGGTGGGGCTGGCTGACGGCTTCTCGCCGTTCCTCTACCGCGGTGGCCTGGTGCTGTGCTCGGTGCTCACCGCCATCGTCATCGCCGTGCTGGTGCATCCCGCCAGCATCCTGGGACGCATCGCCGGCCTGGCGCCGTTCGTGTGGATCGGCAAGCGCAGCTACGGCATCTACCTGTGGCACTACCCACTGCTGCTGCTCATGCTGCCGCAGAACGGGTTGACGGAAAGCCCCTGGTGGATGATGCTGCTGGCGTTGGCCGCCATCTTCGCGTGCTCAGCGTTCTCCTACACCTTCGTGGAGAATCCCATCCGCCACGGCGCCATCGGAAAGCTGCTGGCCGACATCGCGAACCGCCGCACCACGTTTGCGGAATGGCTGCGCGAGCACGTGGTTCCGGTGGCAGCCGGCACGCTGCTGGTGCTGGTGGCCGTCGGCGGCCTCATCTTCGTGCCCGACACCTCCGCGCTGGAAGGCGGCGACCTGCTGAAGAGCGAGGAAGCGCACGTGGCCGGCCCAGTGGAAGGAGCGGCGGAAGGTGCCGCGGGCGAAGAGGCGCCGAAGCTCGACATCCTCATGATCGGCGACTCCGTATCGGTGCGCGCCATTCCCAACTTCCAAGAGGCGTTCCCCTACGGCGCCATCGACGCGGCGGTGAACCGCCAGCTGTACGTGGGCCAGGACATCTACCAGGTGTACGCGGACCAGGGCATCGTGGGCGGCGTGGTGGTGTTCGCCCTGGGCACCAACGGCGTCGCCACCGACGAGCAACTGGACACGCTGGTGAGCGCCGTGGGCGCGGACAAGCACATCTGGTTCATCAACACGCGCAGCACGCAGTCGTGGCAGGACACGACGAACCAGGCGCTGGCCAGCGCGGCCGACCGCTACGACAACGTGGAGCTGATCGACTGGTACAGCCTGTCGGCCTCGCACGGCGACTGGTTCGACGGCGACGGCACGCACCTTTCGGAAGCCGGCGCGCAGGCGTACATCGACATGGTGAAGCAGGCTGTCCAGGGCTATCTGCCCGAGCATCAGGAAGGCGACGAGCGCGCCGAGCTGAAAAGCAGCCAAGAGCTTGCCGTCGAGGAAGGAACGACCGCCGTCAACGACGCGCTGCAGGCGATCGAGAGCGGCGTCGGCGGACGCATCGGCGCACCGGCAAGCCCGGAGAGCGCTTAGCAGCGGGAAACGGCGAGGCGAGACAACGACAGCGGGTTTGCGGGCCCGACCGCCTCGCGCGCTGCGGTCGCTGCCACGCCGGTGGTGTGGTTTCGCCGCCTGCCACCCCTCTCCGCCGCCAGCGCAGCTCAGGGCTTCGCCGCTCTTTCCGCCGCAGTACCAACTTCGCCGGCCTGGCGGCCTTGCCGGACCGGTTCGTCAGGCCGCCACCCCCTGCAGCCTGCCCGCCGCGCAGCCCGCGCGCCCAACCGCCCGTGCAGCCTCGCCCGCTTCGAGCTTCGCCGCCGCCCGCTTCGCCCGCCGCACACCCCGCATCCAACCGCCCCTGCGCACAAAAAAGCGCCCCGCATCTCTGAACCGCCTCCCATTTCTTGGACACGAGAAATGGGAGGCTTCTTTATGTCGGGGAGGACGCTATACGACATCGGTCTGAGACGGCGCGCCGTCGAGCTCTACGAAACGGGACACGGCCGTGACGTGATCTCGTATCTACTCGACGTTCCCGAAGGAACCGTGAGACAATGGCTGGACGCCTACAGGTCCGTTGGCATGGGAGCTCTGGCCGCTATGGGAACGAAGAGAACGGCGTACTCGGCCGAAACCAAGATGGCCGCCGTGAAGGCCGTCGCAGACGAAGGCATGACGGTGCC